>NZ_FOWG01000002.1:0-909356 GCF_900115375.1 Variovorax sp. PDC80
ACGCCGGGCACGGCCTCGACGATGTCGCCGGGGCGCAGCTTGGGGCGGGCCTGGAACGAGGCTTTCTCCACCGCGCCTTCGCTCGCGCTGTCGGCGGTGCCGATGGCCGCATCCCGTGGGCCGCTGACCTCGATCGGGGGCAGGTGGACGGGCTGGGCCCAGGCCGCGGCGCTGCCGAGCAGGGCGCCGAACATCCAGGGTTGGCGCGCGAGGCGAATCGAAGCTTTCATGGGTCTCCCGCGTCTTCGATGTCCGCGCGGAGCGGGAATGCTCGTTGCCATGACGCGCCATTGATACGCGCGCAAGCCCGTTTCGGATTCGGCGCGCCGTCAGGGCTTTCGAGGCTGCAGCAAGCCCGAGTAGCACGCGGGAATCTTTTCGTCGCCCTGCACGCAGTCGGAGTGCCTGTACAAGGCCTCGATCTCGATCACAGGCACCGGCTTGCCCAGGAACATCCGCTGCCCGACCACGCGGCCGTCGAAGCTCACCAGCGTGTACAGGGCCACGAGGTCCCGGTCGTAGTCCCCCGCGCCGCAAGCGATGAACTGCTGTTCGTCGCGGGGCCACTGCAGCACGCCTTGCGCATCGAAGGTGGCGTGCAGCAGGGTGAAGCACTGGCGAGAACCTTCCTGTGGCTCGATGGCGTTGATGCCGCCGCTCCAGTGGATGCGCTGGCCTTGGGCTTGGGGTGTCAGGGCTTGGGCGGGGGAGAGGGTGGTGGTTTGGGGTTTCGTTGTGCCCACAGTTTGATCGGCTTGACGATCGGAAGGCGTGCTGCAGGCGCTGACGAGGGCCGCGGCAGATAACAGGGCAATGGCGTGTCGGTTTCGGTGGAGGGGCATCGCTTCATCGTAGCGTGGCCACATGCTTCAACCCGGGAGGTGAGAGGGCGCTGGATCATGCGGCGCAACCCGAGGTACCGGCTTTCGGTACCTGTCGAGCAAGCTGGCGTTCGTTGCTGGCGTCATTCATAGACTGGACGCTCTTCATTGCCAGGGGCGCAGAGTGATTCCTTCGATATCGGCCAATGCGTGTCCCTCGGTGCGTAGAGCGCGCAGACCGTGGCCGTTCGTCGTCGCGCTCCTCATCTTCACGATTGCCGCGGTGTGTACCGCTCTGGATTCGTACGCTCAAGGACCAGGGGGCGCCGCAGGCCGGCCGCGATTGATCGATCTCCATTTCGATCGCCCAGGCACAGTGACCAACCCGGAAACCGTCGATGCTTTCCTCGAAAGAATGCGCCAAGCCATCGACGCGGGTGCCGACATCGAAGCCGAGGACGAGTATGGAAACACGCCGCTGCTGAACGTTGTCAGTTGGGCTGGATGGTCAGGGAGCGACTGGGGTGCCAATCGGATCGTGGCACTTCTGCTCGAGCGCGGTGCGGACCCGAGGCGGGCCCACAGGCTTTTATACGGAATGACCCCGCTTCATATCACTGCGTTCTCGCTCTGGCCGAATATCGAGCTGATCGAGATGCTGTGCGCAGCGGGCGCCGATTCGAAAACGCCCGTGGCGAGCGATGGCTTCGGGACGCCCTACGAAATGAGCTTTCGCATGGATCATCCCCTGCCGCCAGGGCCTCGCGCCTTGGTTCAGTCGGCATTGGAACGTTGCGGAAAGCGGTAGCTTTTCGAGGCGGCCGTCAGGGCGCTGCGCTCGGAGAGGGAGTTCCTGCAAGAAGAAAGCAGGCTGAGATTGGCCTGCCCGGAGGGGATCGAACCCCCGACAACCTGCTTAGAAGGCAGGTGCTCTATCCAACTGAGCTACGGGCAGATTCCAGGCGGAACAGAAAGCAAAGCAGGAAAGAAGATTCTTGGTCGGGGCGAAAGGATTCGAACCTTCGACCCTCTGGTCCCAAACCAGATGCGCTACCAGGCTGCGCTACACCCCGACAAGCCTTCTATTCTAGCCCGAATATGAGGCGGTCTCAGCGCTTCTCGTACTGGGTCTTGCCGAAAAGCACTTCGCGCGCCTTGTCGTCGGTGATGGGCTTGCGCAGATCGGCCAGCACCTTCACGCCGCGCTGCACGGCGGGGCGCTCGGCGATGCCGTCGAACCAGTCCTTCAGGCGCGGGTAGTCCTCGAGGGTGATGCCCTGGTTCTGCCAGCTGCGCAGCCACGGGAAGATGGCGATGTCGGCGATGCTGTAGTCGGGGCCGGCGATGAAACTGTGCTTCGACAGCTGCTTGTCGATCACGCCGTAGAGGCGCTTGGCCTCGTTGGTGTAGCGGTCGATGGCATAGGCGATCTTCTCGGGCGCGTAGAGGCGGAAGTGATGCGCCTGGCCGAGCATGGGGCCGACGCCGCCCATCTGGAACATCAGCCACTGCAGCACGTCGTAGCGCGCGCGGTCGCCCTGGGGCAAAAATTGGCCGGTCTTGCCGGCCAAGTAGACGAGGATGGCGCCCGATTCGAACAGCGAGATCGGCGCGCCGCCCGGACCGTCGGGGTCGGTGATGGCGGGGATCTTGTTGTTGGGGCTGATCTGCAGGAAGTCGGGCGCGAACTGGTCGCCCTTGCCGATGTCGATGGGGTGCGCGCGGTAGGGCAGGCCGCACTCCTCGAGCATGATGTGGATCTTGTGGCCGTTGGGCGTGGGCCAGGAATAGACCTCGATGGTCTTCGGTTCGGGCATGTTGTCGAGTCTCCGGTCTGGATGGGGCGGCGAAGAGGGGCTCCTCGACGCGGCAGCCAGCATATACAGGCGGCCGCGCGGACGTGCGCAGCACGGCCAATGACCGGCGCGCGCCTCAGCCCACCTGCCGCTCGTGCGCGTTGCACCACATCCAGTCCTCGCCGGGCTCGAGCGACTGGATCACGGCATGGCCCTCGGCCTGCGAATGGCGCGTGGCATGCCGGTTCTTCGACGAATCGCAGCAGCCGACGTGGCCGCAGTGCACGCACAGGCGAAGATGCACCCAGCTGTCGCCGGTCTGGAGGCATTCCTCGCAGCCGCGCAGGGTGTGGGGCGCGGCGATCTCCGCGGGGACGTGTTCGCAGGGCTTGATGCGCATGCGCGGGTTCTCCTGGATGAATGGTGGAGGGATCGGGGACTCAGGCCACCGCCGAGTTGGAGGCCAGGTGCTGGTGGATCAGTGCGACCACCGCCGCGCCTTCGCCGATCGCGCCGCCCACGCGCTTGACCGAGCCCGAGCGCACGTCGCCGACCGCGAAGACGCCGGGCACGCTGGTCTCGAGCGCGGTGGCCGGGCGCGCCGGAAAGCCGGCGCTGGCGTCGGGGCCGGTCTGCACGAAGCCGTGCTTGTCGACCGCGACGCCGCAGCCCGCGAGCCAGTCGGTCTCGGGCTCGGCGCCGACGAACAGGAAGATGTTGCGCGCGGGGCAGTCATGCTCGGCGCCGGTGCTGTGGCAGCGCCAGGTGGCGCCGGTGAGGCCGTCGTCGGGATCGCCGTGCAGCCGCACGAGTTCGGTATGGGGCTGCAGCGAGATGTTGGGCGTGGCCTCGATGCGGTCGATCAGATAGCGCGACATGCTGGCCGCGAGCGAGGGGCCGCGCACCAGCACGTTGACCTTGGCCGCATGGTGCGAGAGGAACACGGCGGCCTGGCCGGCCGAGTTGCCGCCGCCGACCAGCGCGACCTCCTGCTGCGCGCAGAGCTTGGCCTCGATGGCCGAGGCCCAGTACCAGATGCCGCGGCCCTCGAATTCGTGCAGCCTGGGCACGCCGGGCCGGCGGTAGCGCGCACCGCTGGCGACGACGACGGTGCGCGCCGAAATGCGGCGCCCGTCGGCCAGCGCGATCGCGAGGCTGCCGTCGGGGTTGGTGCGCGCGCAGTCGAGCGAGGCCACCTTGGCCGGGATCAGCATCTCGACGCCGAACTTCTGCGCCTGCACGAAGGCCCGGCCGGCCAGTGCCTGGCCCGAGATGCCGGTGGGAAAACCCAGGTAGTTCTCGATGCGCGCGCTGGCGCCGGCCTGGCCGCCGAAGGCGCGGCAGTCGAGCACGATCACGCGCAGCCCCTCGGAGGCGGCATAGACGGCGGTCGCGAGGCCGGCCGGGCCGGCGCCGACCACGGCCACGTCGTAGAGCTCGTCGTGCGCCGTGGCATCGACCATGCCCAGGCACAGCGCCAGCGCGTCCTCGGCCGGGTTCACCAGCACCGAGCCGTTGGGGCACACGGCCAGCAGCTGGTGGCCGCCGTACTGCGCGAGCAGCGCGGCTGCGTCGGGGTCCTGGTCGGCGTCGACCAGGTGATAGGGATGGCCGTTGCGGCGCAGGAAGTTCTCGAGCCGCGCCATGTCGGGCGACTGCGGCTGGCCGATCAGCACCGGGCCGGCGGCGCCCGATTCGATCAGCGCCACGCGCCGCAAGATCAGCGCGCGGGTGATGCGCTCGCCGAGGTCGGCCTCGGCCACCAGCAGGGCGCGCAGTTGCGCGGGCGGCAGCACCAGCGCCTCGACGTCCTCCTCGGCATGGCCGTCGACCAGGGCGGGGCGGCCGCTGAGCTGGCCGACCTCGGCCAGGAATTCGCCTGGCCCCTGCCGCACGATCGGCACCACGTGGCCCAGGCCGTCGCGCTGGGTGACCGAGACCACGCCCTTGAGCAGCACGAACATGCCGGCGCCGACCTCGCCGGCGGTGAACAGCCGGCTGCCGCGCGCGAAGTGCTGCACGCTGCCGAAACGCGCGATGCGCGCGATCTCGCTGTCGTTGAGCACCGGAAAGGTCTGCAACTGTCGGTTACCGCCGGCGGGAGCCGGTGCGGCGGTGGAAGCGTCGGTGAGGGCCATCGGGCGAGGACTCCAGGTCGGTGCGGGTTCGGCGATGAAAGCCATTAGACGTCAAAGAAGCGGCGGCGGAGCACCCCCGAAAGGAAGGCCGGCGGCCCGTCACATCGTCATGCAATTGCCACGGCCATGACACGCGCTTTTCACCACGGGTGCCGAGACTCGCCCAGCAGAAAGGGTTTCCACATGAAAGAACTGCCCAACCCGACATTTCCGCTGTCGCAGATCGGGCTCCGCGCAGCCCTCTGGCCCGCGCCCGTTGTCGCCGGCACCGCCGCCGCCGTCACCGCGACGCCCAAGGTCCCCGCTGCCGTCAGCCCCGCGGTCGTCGTGCCGGCCCCCGTCATCGAGGCCAAGCAGGGCATCACCGTCGGTTGGGCACGTCACCAGGACGATGTTCGCGCGGCCCAGCGCCTGCGCTATGAAGTATTCGTCGGCGAGATGGGTGCCCGCATCTCCACCTCGCTGCCCGGCCACGACGTGGACCTGTTCGACGATTTCTGCGAACACCTGCTGGTGCGCGACGAACTGACGCAGCAGGTGATCGGCACCTACCGCGTGCTGACGCCGGCCCAGGCGCGCCGCGTGGGCAGCACCTACAGCGACACCGAATTCGACCTGACCCGCCTGCGCGACCTGCGCGAGCGCATGGTCGAGCTGGGCCGCAGCTGCGTGCACCCCGAGCACCGCCAGGGCGGCGTGATCCTGGCGCTGTGGGGCGCGCTGGCCGGTTTCATGCACCGCAACAAGCTCGACACGATGATCGGCTGCGCCAGCATCCCGATGTCGCACAACGGCGTGACCTGCGGCGACGCGGCGGCCAGCATCTGGCGCCAGCTCTCGGCCAGCCACATGGCGCCGATCCAGTACCAGGTGCAGCCGCGGCTCGCGCTGCCGGTCGAGCGCCTCGACGGCAGCCTCGACGTGGAACCGCCCGCGCTGATCAAGGGCTACCTGCGCCTGGGCGCCAAGGTGCTCGGCGCGCCGGCCTGGGATCCGGACTTCAACACCGCCGACCTGCCGATGCTGATGCGCATCGACGATCTGCCGGCGCGCTACCGCAAGCATTTCCTGGGCGCATGAAACCAGCGGTCGTCCGACCCGCGAACGGGTCGTCCGTCCTGCCGCCGGACGGGGAAGAGCAGTCGAAAGTAGGCATGTTGACGGCGTCACGGGAAAGTCATGCAAATGTCACAAACCCGCATGACACTGTCACATTCCCTTTATCGAGCACGGCCATGGTGCCGCTTGTTCCAGAATCCGTGTCCATGCCTTCCGATCCGGCCGATTCGCTGCCTTCCGTGGCCGAGACGCCGAAATTCACTTTGCTTGACCGCGACCACAGCATCCTGTCGTTCAACGAGCGGGTGCTCGACTGGGCGCACCGCCCCGAGGTGCCGCTGATCGAGCGCCTGCGCTACCTGTGCATCGTCTCGTCGAACCTCGACGAGTTCTTCGAGGTCCGCGCCGCGCCGCACCTGATCGCGGGCAGCGCCGACGACCACAAGGGCACCTACACGGTCGAGTCCTTCCGCCGGCTGGCCGAGGCGGTCCACACGCTGGTGGCGCGCCAGTACGCGCTCTACAACGACGAGCTGATGCCGACCTTCGGCACGCACGGCATCCACATCATTTCGCACGGCGAGCGCAACCCGGCGCAGCGCAAGTGGGTGGCCGAGTATTTCGAGCGCGAGGTGCGCCCGCTGCTGCTGCCCGTGGGGCTCGACCCCTCGCATCCGTTCCCGCAGGTCGCGAACAAGTCGCTGAACTTCATCGTGCGCCTGGGCGGCAAGGACGCCTTCGGGCGCGAGAACCCGATCCAGATCGTGAAGGTGCCGCGCGTGCTGCCGCGGCTGATCAAGATGCCGGCCAAGGTGTCGGACGGCAAGACGCTGTTCGTGGCGCTGTCGAGCGTGGTGCGCGCGCACCTGTCCTCGATGTTCACGGGGCGCGAGGTCGGCGATTTCTCGCAGTTCCGCGTCACGCGCCATTCCGACCTCGCGGTGGACGAGGAGGACGTGAAGAACCTGCGCACCGCGCTGCGCCAGGGCCTGCAGCACCGGCACTTCGGTCAGGCGGTGCGCCTGGAGGTGTCGGCCAGCTGCGCCGAGTCGCTCGCGAGCTTCCTGCTCGAGCAGTTCAACCTGCCGCCCGAGGCGCTGTACCGCGTGCACGGCCCGGTCAACCTCGCGCGCTTCACCCAGCTGGCCGACCTGCTCGACGAGCCGAAGCTGCGCTTCAAGCCGTACCAGGCCTCCTACCCGATCACGCTGTCGCCCGCACAGTCCTTCTTCGAGCGGCTGCAGCGCGGCGACGTGCTGATCCACCAGCCCTTCGAGAGCTTCGAGGGCGTGCTGGCCTTCCTGCGCGAGGCGGTGCACGACCCGCAGGTGCTGGCGATCAAGCAGACCATCTACCGCACCGGCGCCGACTCCGAGCTGATGGAGCTGCTGCGCGAGGCGGTGCGCCGCGGCAAGGAAGTCACCGTGGTGGTGGAGCTCAAGGCGCGCTTCGACGAAGAGGCCAACATCAACTGGGCCGAGATGCTCGAGTCGATCGGCGCCCAGGTGGTGTACGGCGTGGTGGGCCTGAAGACCCACGCCAAGATGCTGCTGGTGACGCGCCGCGAGGGCAAGCAGATGCGCCGCTACGGCCACCTGTCGACCGGCAACTACAACCCGCGCACCGCGCGCCTGTACACCGACATCAGCCACCTCACGGCCGACCCGCTGCTGACCGCCGACATGGAAGCGGTGTTCGTGCACCTCGCGAGCCAGAGCAAGCTGCCCAAGCTCAACCGCGTGTGGCTCGCGCCCTTCGACCTGCACAGCAACATCCGCGCGCAGATCGCCACGCTGGCCGCGGCCGCCGAGCGCGGCGAGCCCACGCGCATCGTCGCCAAGATGAATGCGCTGACCGACGAGGAACTGGTCGCGGCGCTGGTGCATGCGGGGCAGAAGGGCGTGAAGATCGACCTGATCGTGCGCGGTGCCTGCACGCTGCCGGCCCAGGTGCCGGGGCTGACCGACAACATCCGCGTGCGCTCGGTGATCGGCCGCTTCCTCGAGCATTCGCGGGTGTTCTATTTCCGCCATGGCGAGGACGAGTCGCTCTATCTCTCGAGCGCCGACTGGATGAACCGCAACATGATGCGGCGCATCGAGCTCGCCTGGCCCGTGACCGACCCGGTGCTGCGCCAGCGACTCATCGACGAGTGCCTGGTCGCCTACCTGCACGACGGCCGCGATGCCTGGGACCTCGGCGCCGATGGCGTCTACACCCGCATCGACCACGACACGCACCCGGGCGAAGCCGGTGCGTCGCGTGCGATCGAGGCGCACGGCGCGCAGGCCGCCCTGATGAACCGCTATGCAGCGCGAGGGCCCCGTGACGTCGCATCCGGCGAATGAAGCCGAAGTTCGAAAGACGATGACCATGGACCTGATCTTCTGGCGCCATGCGGAAGCCGATGACTGGACCGAGGGCTGCGACGACATGCAGCGCTCGCTCACCGCGCGCGGCGAGAAGCAGGCCAAGCGCATGGCCAGCTGGCTCGACCGCCAGCTGCCCGACGGTACGCGCATCATCAGCAGCCCCGCGCGGCGCTGCGAACAGACCGCGCTGGCGCTCGGGCGCAAGTACAAGCTGCGCAGCGAACTGGCGCCCGACACCACCGCCGACGCACTGCTGGCCTCGGCCGGCTGGCCCAACGGCAAGTCGGTGGTGCTGATGATCGGCCACCAGCCGTCGCTGGGGCAGGCGATCTCGCTGCTGCTGGGCTTGAAGCAGGACAGCTGCCCGGTGCGCAAGGGCGCGCTGTGGTGGATCCGCACGCGCGAGCGCGATGGCGACGTGCAGACCGTCGTGGTGACGGTGCAGTCGCCCGAACTTCTCTGAGCCTGCGCGCGGCCATGCCGCTCGTACGGTGTCGCCGCGGGCAGCGGTGCCGGCTGTCCGCCGGCCATCCGGCCGGGCGGCTCAGCAGCCCGCCAGGTCCACGCGCCAGGTACTGATCTTCTGCCAGGCCAGCACCTCCTCGCGCAGCAGGTGGGCCGACTGCGGGAAGGCCTCGGCCCAGTCGGGCGCGCAGGCGATCGAGAAAGTGCGGGTGCCGAGCGGCGACAGGTGCAGCGCCTCGGGCGCGGGGTCGCGGCGCGCGTGGCACAGGATCACCGCGAGCCGCAGCGCCAGCAGCTGCATCACGAAGGTCTCGTCGTCGAGCGAGCCCTCGAGCTTGCGCAGCTTGCCGCGCTGGCCCAGCACCAGCTGGGCGAGGGTGTGGAGCTCGTTGACCGCGAAGCCGGGGGCGTCGGTGTTGTCGAGGATGTAGGCGCCGTGCTTGTGGTAGTCGCTGTGCGAGACCAGTGCGCCGATCTCGTGCAGCTGCGCGGCCCAGCCGAGCTTGCGCAGCGCGCGGCCGGCGCGGCTGGTGGTGCTGCCGCCGCGCGCGGCCGGCGCCAGCTGCACGAACAGGGCGGCGGCCGTGTCGCCCACGCGCCGGGCCTGGACCGGGTCGACCGCGAAACGGGTGGCGAGGCGCGCGACCGTGGTGGTGCGCATGTCGGCCACGCTCTCGTCGCGTTCCAGCAGTTCGTAGAGCACGCCGTGGCGCAGCGCGCCCTGGGCCACCTTCATCTCCTCGATGCCCAGCAGGTCGAACACCGCGCGCAGCACGCTCAGGCCGCCGCCGATGACGGCCTTGCGGTCCTCGCGCATGCCCTCGATGCGCAGCTTGTCGGCGCCGCCGGCCTTGAGCAGCCGGTCGAGCAGCCAGTCGAGGCCCTCGCGCTTGACCACGCCGGGCTCGCCGCCGGCCGCGGCCAGCACGTCGCCGACCGCGCCGATCGTGCCCGAGGCGCCATAGGCCACGTCCCACTGGTCGCGCGTGTAGCTGCCGAGCGCGTCGTCGAGCACCGCCTTGGCCGCGACCTCGGCGGCGCGGAAGGCGGCAGCGGTGAACTGGCCCTCGGGGAAGTGCTTCATCGACCAGGCGACGCTGCCGACGCGGTAAGACTCCATCAGCTCGGCCTCGAGGGCGCGGCCGATGATCATTTCGGTGGAGCGCCCGCCGATGTCGATCACCAGCCGGCGTTCGCGGTCCGAGGCGTCGTTGTGCGGCAGCATGTGCGCCACGCCCTGATAGATCAGGCGGGCTTCCTCGCGCCCCGGGATCACGTCGATGCCGAAGCCCAGGATGGTGCGCGCGCGCAGCAGGAATTCCTCGCGGTTGCGCGCCTCGCGCAGCGTCTGGGTGGCGACGGCCCGCACCTGCGAGCGCTTGAAGCCGGCCAGCCGCTCGCCGAAGCGGGCGAGGGCGTCCCAGCCGCGCTGCATGGCTTCGGGCGTGAGGTTGCGTGCGCTGTCCAGGCCGTTGCCCTGGCGCACGGTCTCCTTCAGGTATTCGGTGCGGTGGATCTGGCCGTGATCGACCTGGCCGATTTCGAGCCGGAAGCTGTTGGAACCGAGATCGACCGCTGCGAGGCGGGTGCCGTTTTGCATGTTGTAGTAAAGAAGGCGGAGCCTGATTCGTATGTCGTTGACGGTTTCCCCACCGCCTCCAAACCCCACCGCAGCGAGGTTCGAGAGGCTAGTTCGGGCGCATGACGGTTGTGTGACAGCGTCACAGAGCCGGAGGGCTCCGTAGCCCCATTTTCCCTCGACAGAGGGGTGTCACATCGATGTCACACAAGCTTTCTAGAGTCCGTCGCAAGCCCGAAAGGGGACTACTTCTTACTTCTAAAGGAAGCTTCATGAAAACGACGTTCAAATTTGCAACCGCCGGCCTCGTCGCCGCGGTTTTCGCTCTTCCCGCGTTCGCCCAGGACGTGACCGGTGCCGGCGCCAGCTTCCCCGCCCCGCTGTATGCCAAGTGGGCTTCGGACTTCAACAAGGCCACCGGCGTCAAGATCAACTACCAGTCGGTCGGTTCGGGCGCCGGCCTGAAGCAGATCGAAGCCAAGACCGTCGACTTCGGCGCGTCGGACGCTCCCCTGAAGGACGACGAACTCCAGGCCAAGGGCCTGATGCAGTTCCCCACCGTCATCGGCGGCGTGATCCCGGTCGTGAACATCCAGGGCATCAAGCCCGGCGAACTCAAGCTCAGCGGCCAGGTGCTGGGCGACATCTACCTCGGCAAGATCACGAAGTGGAACGACCCCGCGATCAAGGCCCTGAACGGTTCGCTGAACCTGCCCGACGCTGCCATCGCCCCGGTTCGCCGCGCCGACGGTTCGGGCACCAGCTTCCTGTTCACCAACTACCTGTCGAAGGTCAACGCCGAGTGGAAGAGCAAGGTCGGCGAAGGCACGGCCGTGAACTGGCCCACCGGCGCGGGCGGCAAGGGCAATGAAGGCGTCGCCGCCTTCGTGGGCCGCCTGCCGAACTCGATCGGCTACGTGGAATACGCCTACGTCAAGCAGAACAAGATGACGTACGCCCAGATGCAGAACGCCGCCGGCAACTTCGTCTCGCCCGACGACACCGCCTTCAAGGCCGCCGCCGCCGGTGCCGACTGGAACAAGAGCTTCTACCAGGTGCTGACGAACCAGGCCGACAAGGGTGCATGGCCGATCACCGGCGCCACCTTCATCCTGCTGCACAAGACGCAGGACAAGCCGGCCAATGCCACCACCGTGCTGAAGTTCTTCGACTGGGCCTACAAGAGCGGCGACAAGACGGCCGACGAACTGGACTACGTGCCGATGCCCGACGCCGTGAAGGCCACGATCGCCAAGTCCTGGGGTGAGGTCAAGGACGCTTCGGGCAAGCCCGTTGCCTTCAAGTAAGCCTTTCTCTTCCCGATAGAAAAAGAAAACACGGCGCGCCAATGAGCAGCAATCCGCTCGATGGCGCGCCGCTTTCGTCCTTGCCGGAGCGACACGTGTCATCCACTTTCCCCGCCGCCGCCACCGCGCTCGATCTTTCCGCCGAGCAGGGCCGCACCACCGCACCGCCGCCGATGAAGGCATCGCGCTCCGGTCCCATGGTCGATCGCCTGTTCGGCCTGGCCGCCAAGGGTGCCGCACTGCTGACGCTGGCGATGCTGATCGGCATCCTGCTGTCGCTGATCGTCGGCGCCTGGCCTGCCATCACCAAGTACGGCCTCGGCTTCCTCACGAGCAGCGTGTGGGACCCGGTCCAGAACGAATACGGCGGCCTCGTGATGATCTACGGCACGCTGGCCACCTCGGCCATCGCCCTGGTGATCGCGGTGCCCGTGAGCTTCGGCATCGCGCTCTTCCTCACCGAACTTTCGCCCGGCTGGCTCAAGCGCCCGCTGGGCACCGCCATCGAATTGCTGGCGGCCGTGCCGTCGATCGTCTACGGCATGTGGGGCCTGCTGGTGTTCGGCCCCATCCTCTCGAGCTGGGTCCAGCAGCCGCTGCAGAAGCTGCTGGCCGGCGTGCCCTACCTCGGCGCGCTGGTGTCCGGTCCCCCGGTGGGCATCGGCATTCTCTCGGCCGGCATCATCCTCGCGATCATGATCATCCCGTTCATCGCCTCGGTGATGCGCGACGTGTTCGAGGTCACGCCCCCGCTGCTCAAGGAATCGGCCTACGGCCTCGGCTCCACCACCTGGGAGGTCGTCTCCAAGGTCGTGCTTCCCTACACCAAGGCCGGCGTCATCGGCGGCATCATGCTCGGCCTGGGCCGCGCGCTCGGCGAGACCATGGCCGTCACCTTCGTGATCGGCAACATGAACCAGCTGAACTCGCTCTCGGTGTTCGAGGCGGCCAACAGCATCACCTCGGCGCTCGCCAACGAGTTCGCCGAAGCCGGCGCCGGCCTGCACCAGGCCGCGCTGATGTACCTGGGCCTCGTGCTGTTCTTCATCACCTTCGTCGTGCTGTCGCTGTCGAAGGTGCTGCTGGCGCAGATGAAGAAGAGCGAAGGAAAGAAGTCGTGAGCACAAGCCAATCCCTCATCAACGCCAAGACCCTGGCCGAAACCCGCCAGGCCCGCTTCGCCTCGCGCAACCGCGTCAACAAGATCGCCCTCACGCTGTCGCTCGCCGCGATGGTGTTCGGCGTGTTCTGGCTCGTCTGGATCCTCTGGGAAACCCTGCGCCTGGGCATCGGCGGCCTGTCGATCATGGCCTTCACCGAGATGACCCCGCCGCCGAACGAGCCGGGTGGCATCCTGAACGCCATCTTCGGCTCCTTCGTGATGGTGCTGCTGGCGACCTTCGTCGGCACGCCGATCGGCATCATGGCCGGCATCTACCTGGCCGAGTACAACCCCAAGGGCATGCTGTCGTCGGTCACGCGCTTCGTCAACGACATCCTGCTGTCGGCACCGTCGATCGTGATCGGCCTGTTCGTCTACGCGGTGGTCGTGGCCTACTTCAAGAACTTCTCGGGCCTGGCCGGCGCGCTGTCGCTCGCGCTGATCGTGATCCCGGTCGTGATCCGCACCACCGAGAACATGCTGCAGCTGGTGCCCCCTGGCCTGCGCGAAGCCGCCTACGCCCTCGGCACGCCGAAGTGGAAGGTGATCCTGAGCATCACGCTGCGCGCCGCGCGCGCCGGTGTCGTGACCGGCATCCTGCTGGCCGTGGCCCGCATCGCCGGCGAGACCGCGCCGCTGCTGTTCACCGCGCTGAACAACCAGTTCTGGACCGCCGACGTGACGCAGCCGATGGCCAGCCTGCCGGTGACGATCTTCAAGTTCGCCATGAGCCCCTACGAGAACTGGCAACAGCTCGCCTGGGCCGGCGTGTTCCTGATCACCGTCGCGGTGCTCGTCCTCAACATCCTGGCGCGGGTCCTCACGCGCTCCAAGCACTGAACCCGAAGCGGCTTCCACGCAACCCGCACAGAACGAACAAGAGAAACGCAACATGGCACCCATCACCGCTCCCACCGCCGCCGCAGCGCCCGCGAAGATCTCGGTCAAGAACCTGAACTTCTACTACGGCAAGTTCCATGCGCTCAAGGGCATCAACCTCGAGATCCCCGAGAACAAGGTCACGGCCTTCATCGGCCCCTCGGGCTGCGGCAAGTCGACCTTGCTGCGCACCTTCAACCGCATGTTCGAGCTCTATCCCGAGCAGCGCGCCGAGGGCGCCATCGAGCTCGACGGCGAGAACCTGCTGACCAGCAAGCAGGACGTGGCGCTGATCCGCGCCAAGGTCGGCATGGTGTTCCAGAAGCCGACGCCGTTCCCGATGTCGATCTACGACAACATCGCCTTCGGCGTGAAGCTGTTCGAGAATCTCTCGGCCAGCGACATGGACGACCGCGTCGAATGGGCGCTGAAGAAGGCGGCCCTGTGGACCGAAGTGCGCGACAAGCTGCAGCAAAGCGGCTCGGGCCTCTCGGGCGGCCAGCAACAGCGCCTGTGCATCGCGCGCGGCATCGCGATCAAGCCCGAAGTGCTGCTGCTCGACGAACCCTGCTCGGCCCTGGATCCGATCTCGACCGCCAAGATCGAGGAACTGATCGCCGAGCTGAAGAACGAATACACGGTGGTCATCGTGACCCACAACATGCAGCAGGCGGCCCGCTGCAGCGACTACACCGCCTATATGTACCTGGGCGACCTGATCGAGTTCGGTGCCACCGAGCAGATGTTCTTCAAGCCGCAGCGCAAGGAGACCGAGGACTACATCACCGGCCGCTTCGGCTGATGCAACAACGGATGCAAAGAGGACGACACCATGACTGAAAAACACCTCTCCAGCCAGTTCGACAGCGAACTCAACGGCGTCTCGTCGCGCGTGATGGAACTCGGCGGCATGGTCGAGTCGCAGATCCACCAGGCGATCTACGCGCTGCTGCAGTTCGATTCGGACGCGGCCGACCGCGTGATGGAAACCGAGCACCGCGTGAACGCGATGGAAATCGAGATCGACCGCGAGCTGTCGTCGATCATCGCGCGTCGCCAGCCGACCGCGCGCGACCTGCGCCTGCTGATCGCGATCTCCAAGACCACCGCCAACCTCGAGCGCGTGGGCGACGAGTCCAACAAGATCGCGCGCATGGTCAAGTCGATCATCGAGAGCGGTGCTTCGCGCGTGCTGCCGACCACCGAGCTGCGCATCGCGGCCGACCTGGCGTCGAACCTGCTGCGCACCGCGCTCGACGCGTTCGCGCGCCTCGACACCGCCGCGGCGCTGTCGATCCTCAAGGACGACGACCTGATCGACAAGGAGTTCGACGGCTTCGTGCGCAAGCTGGTCACCTACATGATGGAAGACCCGCGCACCATCTCCGCGAGCCTCGACCTGCTGTTCCTGGCCAAGGCCATCGAGCGCATCGGCGACCACGCCAAGAACATCGCCGAGTTCATCATCTACATCGTCAAGGGTGCCGATGTGCGGCACACTTCGATGCAGGAAATCGAGTCGGCGCTGCAGTAACGACACCAGTACGACTGCGGCAAGACTCCCAAGAAAGCATGAAAAAACCCCGAGTCCTGATCGTCGAAGACGAGTCCTCGATCGCCGAGCTGATCGCCGTCAACCTCCGCCACAACGGCTTCGAGCCGATCTGGTCGGAGGATGGCGCGGCGGCCCAACGCGAGATCGATGCCTTCCTGCCGGACCTGATCCTGCTCGACTGGATGCTGCCGGGCCAGAGCGGCCTGCAGCTCGCGCGCCAGTGGCGCAAGGACCCCCGTACCAAGGCTGTCCCGATCCTGATGCTGACCGCGCGCGGCGATGAGCCCGACAAGGTGGCCGGCCTCGACGCCGGCGCCGACGACTACATCACCAAGCCCTTCTCCACCCAGGAAATGCTCGCGCGCATCCGCGCCGTGCTGCGCCGCCGCGCGCCCGAGGTGGTGACCGAGCGCGTCGAGATCGGCGAGCTCGCGCTCGACACCGCCACCCACCGCGTGACCTGGCAGGGCAATGCGCTGAAGGTCGGCCCGACCGAGTTCAAGCTGCTGGCCTACCTGATGCAGCACGCCGAGCGCGTCCACAGCCGGGCCCAGCTGCTCGACAAGGTGTGGGGCGACCACGTCTACATCGAGGAGCGCACGGTCGACGTGCACGTCAAGCGCCTGCGCGAATCGCTGGGTGCGGCGTCCCCGATGGTCGAGACGGTGCGCGGCGCCGGCTACCGACTGACGGCCCAAGCCACCGTTTGACCGCCGTGAGCGTCTCCGCCCGCGGGCGCGGATAATCGCCCGCCATGCCGTTTCGCATTGCTACCTTTTTAATAGCGTCTCTCCTTGGTGGAGCGGGCGTTACAGCCTTTTTCGGCTGGAAGCTCGGCTGGATCGGCGCCTGGGGCGGCGCGGTGGTCTGGCTGGCCTTCGACGGCTGGCGTGCCAAGCGGCTGCTGCAGATCCTGCGCAACGACGCGGTCGGGTTGCCCAGCCGCGGCGTCGGCATGTGGGGCGAACTGGCCGAGCGCATCCGCAAGCTGCTGCGCGATCGCGAACAGCAGACCCGCCAGGCCGAGGACCGGCTGCAGGAGTTCCTGGCCGCGATCCAGGCCTCGCCCAACGGCGTGGTGCTGCTCGACGAGCAGGGCCGCATCGAGTGGTGCAACCAGACCGCGGCGGCGCAGTTCGGCATCGATGCCGAGCGCGACCTGCTGCAGCACCTGGCCAACCTCGTGCGCGATCCGGCCTTCGTCGCCTACCTCGCGTCATGGAACTACAGCCGCGACGTCGTCATCGACGGCCACGGCCCGGGCTCGCAGCAACGCAGCCACACGGTGCGGCTGTCGGTGCAGGTGCATCCCTATGCCGGCAACCGCCGCATGCTGCTCACGCGCGACATCACCGCGCTCGAGCAGGCCGAGGCGATGCGGCGTGACTTCGTGGCCAACGTCTCGCACGAGATCCGCACGCCGCTCACGGTGCTCGCGGGCTTCGTCGAGACGCTGCAGAACCTGCCGCTCGATGCCGACGAGCGCGCGCGCTACCTCGGGCTGATGGGGCAGCAGTCGCATCGCATGGAGACGCTGGTCAACGACCTGCTGACCCTGTCGCGCCTCGAGGGCAGTGCCGCGCCGGGCGGCACCCAGTGGACCCGCATCCGCGCCTTGCTCGCGCAGTGCGAGGACGAGGGCCGCGGCCTGTCGGGCCGGCTCTCGCCGCAGCTGGGCCACAAGCTGTCGTTCACCATCGATGCCGATTCCGAGATGTCCGGCGCCGCCACCGAGCTGCAGAGCGCGATGTCGAACCTGCTGAGCAATGCGATCCGCTACACGCCCGGCGGTGGCGAGGTGGCGGTGAGCTGGCGCGTGTTGCCCGACGGCCGCGGCGAGTACGCGGTGAAGGACACCGGCCCGGGCATCGCGGCCGAGCACATCCCGCGGCTGACCGAGCGCTTCTACCGCATCGACCGCAGCCGTTCGCGCGAGACCGGCGGCACCGGGCTCGGGCTGGCGATCGTCAAGCACATCGCCCAGCGCCATGGCGCGGAGCTGCGCATCGAGAGCACGGTGGGCAAGGGCTCGCGCTTCGCGCTGCTGTTCCCGGCCACGCGCGTGCGCGAAGCGCGGGTGCTGGCGCGGCTGCAGGCCTGAACGGCCGCGCCGCTGTCACCACTCAGCAGCTCAGCCGCGCACGCGGTGCGCCATGGTCCAGCGCAGCAGCGCGCCGAACAGCAGCGCCGTGACGGCCAGCGCGGCGGCACCCATGATCCAGAACGCTAGCGGCGACTGCATGGCCGGCCAGGGGCCGAGCCCGCGGTAGGCCAGCAGGTAGCTGCCGCCCAGGCCCACCACCCACAGCAGCGTGCAGTAGATCGCCAGCGGCGCGAGCGTGACGCGGTAGCAGCGCAGCACGAACACGCACAGGGTCTGCAGCGCATCGGCGAAGTGGTAGAGCGCCACCACGAGCAGCAGCGCGCCCGCGAGCGCGATCACGGCCGGCTTGTCCGAATACACGGCCGCGAGCTGGAAGCGCAGCCCCCACATGGCGAGCGCGAACAGCAGCGCGCACAGCACGGTCAGCTCGAAGCCGGTGCGGCAGGCGCGCCGCGCCAGCGCCGGATCGCCGGCACCGAGCCAGAAGCTCACGCGCGCGCTGGTGGCGATCGCGAGCGACAGCGGCACCATGTAGGCCACGGCCAGCAGGTTGGCGGCGATCTGGTGCGCCGCGGCCGCGGTCGTGCCCAGGCGCGCGATGAACAGCGCCATCAGCGTGAACGAGGTGACCTCGACCAGCACCGCGAGGCCGGCCGGCACGCCCAGGCGCGCAAACTGGCCAATCTGCGCCCAGTCGGGCTTCTCGATCGGTTGCCAGAGCCGGTAGCCGCGGTAGAACGGGCTGGCGCGCAGCAGCCACACGGCGCAGCCGAGCATCGCCCAGTTGACGACCAGGGTGGCCCAGCCGCAGCCGACCAGGCCCATGGCCGGCAGCCCGGCGCCGCCGAAGGTGAACCAGACCGACAGCGGCAGCTTGATCGCCAGCGAGGCGAGTTGCAGCCAGGTCACGAGCTGCGGCTTGCCCAGGCTCTGGCTCAGGGTGCTGAACAGGCGGAACAGCAGCGCGGGCGCGAGCGCGAAGGCCAGCACCATCAGGTAGGCCTCGACCTCGCTGCGCATGGCGGGCGGCACCTGGGTCCATTGCAGGGCCGGCCCCGGCAGCAGCAGCAGCGCCATGCCCACGACGATCGCCAGTCCCGCGAGGTAGAGCGACTGCCGCACCGAGCGGCCCACCTCGGCGCCGCGGCCGCCGCCGTGCAGCTCGGCCCACACCGGCAGCAGGGCCTGCAGCACGCCCATGAGCGAGACGTAGACGCTGACGAAGATGGCGGCACCGACCGACAGGGCGGCCAGCGCGTCCTCGGAATAGCGGCCGGCCACGATGGTGTCGGTCACGCCGAAGGCCATCACGGCGAGCTGGCCGACCAGCACCGTGCCCGCGTGGCGGGCGATCAGTCCGCGTTCGCCCCTCACCGCGGTGCGATCTTCTCGTACAGCAGCAGGTCGTCGGAGGGACTGCTGGGGCGGCGCAGGGTCCCCGCGAAGCGCCATTGGTCGAGCGAGATGATGGTGTGCAGCCGCTCGATGGTCTCGGGGGCCACCAGCAGCCACGGGCAATCGGTGCCCAGCAGCAGCGGCTGCAGCTCGAAGTGGCCGTGGTATTGCAGCGCCGCGATGTGGGCGCGACTCAGCGCGAGCTCGGCCACGCACTTGGGATGGCCCACGCGCTCGCTCACCGCGCGCACCTGCGGCGCGTAGCTGCGCGCATAGTCGATCGGCGGCAGCCACAGCGTCATCAGCAGCATCCAGCACAGCGCGGTGCCGCCGGCCGGCAGCACCAGCGTCTTCCAGAGCGCCGCGCGGTGGCGGCCGGTGCGCCAGCGCACCAGCCAGCACCAGGCGATGGTGGCGGCGAGCGCGAGCACGAAGGCGATGGGCGAGAACTCGGGCACGAAGCCCGGCACCAGCCGCGCCACGCTGGCCGCGGGCTTGGGCGGGTAGCCGGTCTGCATCGCGATCCAGTAGATCCAGCCCAGCAGCGCGAGGCCGCTGAAGAAGAGCAGGGTGAACCAGTCGACCAGCGCCGCCACGCTGCGGCGGAAGGTCGGCAGCGCGAAGGCCGCGAGCGTGGCCATCGCGGGCAGCGCCAGCATCAGCGAGCGGTCGGAGTAGTCGGTGGTCCAGGTGGCGGCCAGCGGCACCAGCGCGAACCAGAACGGCAGCGCCACGTGGCGCGCCGCGAGCTGGCGGCGCCAGCGCCACAGCGTCCACAGCGCGAGCGGCCAGGCCGGCCAGGTGAACCACAGCAGCAGCCGGGCCTGGCTGCGGATGTCGCTTGCGATCGAGGTGCCGGGATGGGCGCCGGGCAGGTCGATCTTCCATTGCAGCAGGCCGAGGCCGATCGCGAGCGCCGCGGCCAGCAGCGTCACGCCGGCCATGGTCAACAGCGCACCGCGCGTGTAGCCCGGGCCTTCGTCCTCGCCCGTGCCGGACCAGCCGGTGCTCGCGGGTTCGGCGGCGCGGCGCATGCGGCGACGCTCGTAGGCGATGAACAGCACGCTGCCGGTGGCGAGAGCCAGGCCGACGGTCGGGCCGCCGCTGAGCGTCATGCCCAGCGTGCCGACCACCAGCGCGATGACCGGCCCGGCGCGCCGGTAGGGCAGGGCCGCCACGCCGTAGAACAGGTGCGAGGCGAAGTAGAGCTGGGCCAGCGCGGGCGTGGTTTCATGGCCGAGCTGCGCCAGGCCCAGGCAGGCGATCAGCGCGAGCAGGGCGCCGTCGGCCATGGCGCGCGCGTAGTCGGTCGGCCGCGCCTCGCCGCCGAAGGCGAAGGCCACGGGCTGGGCGCGCGCGGTTCGGGCCAGGTAATAGACCGCGTACCAGGTCGCGGTGAAGGTGCCCCACAGCAGCAGCGCGAACACGATGCGCACCGCGAAGTCGGGATGCAGCCAGGCGGGCGCGATCTTGATTGCCAGCGCGCCGATCCAGTACGGCACCAGCGCGGGCGTTTCGGGCGCGATGCCCAGCAGGCGCGGATCGAACCAGCGGGCGATGCCCTCGGTGCTGCGCGCCAGTTCGGCCATGTAGCCGAAGGCCGTGATGTCGGCGCTCTTCCAGGGCCCTCGGCCGACCAGCCCCGGCAGCAGATAGGCGGCGCACAGCAGCAGCAGCGCGATGCGCGGCAGCCGGCGCACGGCATTCTGGGCAACGATCGCGGGCGTGGGCTGGTTCAAAGGGCGATGGGCGGCAACGGGTGGGGGAAACAAAAAGGGCAGCGCGGTAAACCGGGCTGCCCTCGACGCCAGGCCTGAGCCTGGGTGCGTGCCTTACTTGGAGGCAGCGGCGCCGGTCGTCTTGCCGAAGCGGTTGCGGAACTTCTCGACGCGACCGCCCATGTTGTCGACCGACTTCTGGGTGCCGGTGTAGAACGGGTGCGATTCGCTGGTCGTGTCCAGCTTGAACAGGGGCAGCTCGCGGCCGTCGTCCGCCTTGGCGGTTTCCTTCGTGTTCACGCAGGAACGGGTCACGAACTTGAAGCCGTTCGACATGTCGACGAACAGGACTTCGCGGTAATTCGGGTGGATGCCTTCTTTTGCCATGGTCTTTCCTTGGGGGTCGATGCGAGAGCCACTGGCGGGCAGGACGCCGGCCGCACTTTTCGCGAAGCCGTCGATTATCGCATACTGGGCCGATGGCGGCCACTTCGGCCCGTCCCCAGCCAAATCGGGCCTCCCATGACCTCCAGACCCCTGCGCGCCGGCCTCGTCGGCTACGGCTTTGCCGGCCAGACCTTCCATGCCCCCGTGCTGTCGGCCGTGCCCGGGCTCGAGCTGGCGGCCGTGGCCAGTTCCCAGCCGCACAAGGTGCATGCCGACTGGCCCGGCGTGGCCGTGGTGCCCGACACGGCGGCGCTGGTCGCGCGGCAGGACATCGACCTCGTCGTGGTCGCCACGCCGAACGCCCAGCACCATCCGGTCGCGAAGGCGGCACTGCTGGCCGGCAAGCACGTGGTGGTCGACAAGCCGTTCACGCTCGATGCCGGGGAGGCGCGCGAGCTCAAGCTGTTGTCCGAACGCAACGATCGGGTGCTCGCGGTCTACCAGAACCGCCGTTTCGACGCCGATTTCCTGACCCTGAAGGAACTGCTGGCCAGCAGCGAGCTGGGCCGCCCGGTCTATTTCGAATCGCATTTCGACCGCTACCGGCCCGAGGTGCGCGAGCGCTGGCGCGAGCAGAAGGTGCCGGGCGCGGGCATCTGGGTCGACCTGGGGGCGCACCTGGTCGACCAGGCGGTGCAGCTGTTCGGCATGCCCGACACCCTGCAGCTCGACACCGCCGTGCTGCGCGACGGGGCCCTGGTCGAGGACTACTTCCACGCGGTGCTGCGCTACGAGTCGGGGCCGCATGCGCCGCTGCGCGTGGTGCTGCACTCGACCACGCTCGCGGCCCATGCCGCGCCGCGCTACCTCGTGCACGGCACGCGCGGCAGCTACGTCAAGCACGGCGTCGATCCGCAGGAGGACGCGCTGCGCGCCGGCCAGCGGCCGCCGATCGTGGGGTGGGGCGTCGATCCGCTCGATGGCGAGCTCGTGCTGCCCGCGGCCGACGGCACGGTGGCGAAGCGCGCCTGGCCCACGCGCGCGGGCGACTATGTCGCGTACTACGCGGCCGTGCGCGATGCGATCCTCGGCCAGGGGCCGAATCCCGTGCCGCCCGCGCAGGCGGTGGCGCTGATGGAACTGCTCGATCTCGGCCGGCGCAGTGCCGAGGAAGGTCGCGCGCTGCCCGTCGCGCGCCCATGAAAAAAGCGCGCTGCATCTTGCGATGCAACGCGCTTTTTGGGGAGGCGAGCTTCGGTCGAAGACCGGCTCAACCCCCGCGACGCATCATGTCGAAGAACTCGACATTGGTCTTCGTCGCCTTCATGTTCTTGAGCATCAGCTCCATCGACTCGATCTCGTCCATGTTGTACATGAGCTGACGCAGGATGCGGGTCTTCTGCAGGATCTCGGGCGCGAGCAGCAGCTCTTCGCGGCGCGTGCCGCTGCGGTTGAGCTGGATCGAGGGGAACACGCGCTTCTCGTAGAGGCGGCGGTCGAGGTGGATTTCGGAGTTGCCGGTGCCCTTGAACTCTTCGAAGATCACTTCGTCCATGCGGCTGCCGGTGTCGATCAGCGCGGTGCCGATGATGGTCAGCGAGCCGCCTTCTTCGACATTGCGTGCCGCGCCCAGGAAGCGCTTGGGACGCTGCAGTGCGTTGGCGTCGACACCGCCGGTCAGCACCTTGCCCGACGAGGGCACGACGTTGTTGTAGGCGCGTGCGAGGCGGGTGATCGAGTCGAGCAGGATCACCACGTCCTTCTTGAGCTCGACCAGGCGCTTGGCGCGCTCGATCACCATTTCGGCCACGTGCACGTGGCGCGCGGCGGGCTCGTCGAAGGTGGAGGCGATGACCTCGCCCTTCACCGTGCGCTGCATTTCGGTCACTTCTTCGGGGCGCTCGTCGACGAGCAGCACCATCATGTGGACCTCGGGGTAGTTGGCGCTGATCGCGTGCGCGATGTGCTGCATCATCACCGTCTTGCCGCTCTTGGGCGGTGCCACGAGCAGGGCGCGCTGGCCCTTGCCGATGGGCGCGATGATGTCGATGACGCGACCGGTGATGTTCTCTTCGCCCTTGATGCCGTCGCGCTCGAGGCGCATCTGTTCCTTGGGGAACAGCGGCGTCAGGTTTTCGAACATCACCTTGTGCTTGTTCTGCTCGGGCGGTCCGCCGTTGACGGCGTCGAGCTTGGTCAGCGCGAAGTAGCGTTCGCCGTCCTTCGGAATGCGGACCTCGCCCTCGATCATGTCACCGGTGTGCAGGTTGAAGCGGCGCACCTGGCTCGGGCTGATGTAGATGTCGTCGGTGCTGGCGGTGAAGCTGGTGTCCGGGCTGCGCAGGAAGCCGAAGCCGTCGGGCAGGATTTCGAGCACACCGTCGGCGAAGACCTGTTCGCCGGCCTTCGCGCGCTTCTTGATGATCGCGAACATCAGCTCCTGCTTGCGCATGCGGCCGACGTTTTCGATCTCAAGGGCTTCGGCCTGCTTGAGGACTTCAGACACGTGGAGTGCCTTGAGTTCGTTTAAGTGCATGGAACGACCCCTTGCGGGGGCAATCGAGGGGAAACGGAGAACAGGGGGGTGGTTCGATGTGAGACGAGAACTGCCTCACTGACCGGGGAACTCGAACCGGCTACCTGAAAGGGCCGGCGATCTGCTAAGGATTATGACAGGAAAAACGCGCCGGCCAACGCGTTGCGCGCTGGCCGGTTTGAAAGCACTCAGGCGAGTTGCTGGTCGATGAAGGCGGTGAGCTGGGCTTTGCTCATGGCGCCGACCTTGGTGGCGGCGAGCTGGCCGTCCTTGAACAGCATCAGCGTGGGGATGCCGCGAATGCCGAACTTGGCGGGGATGTCGCGGTTCTCGTCGACGTTGAGCTTGGCGATCTGCAGCTTGCCTTCGTAGGCGCTCGACACTTCGTCGAGGATCGGGGCGATCATCTTGCAGGGGCCGCACCATTCGGCCCAGTAGTCGACCAGCACGGGCTGGCTGGACTTGAGCACGTCGGCTTCGAAGGAGGAATCGGAGATGTGTTTGATCAGCTCGCTGGCCATGATGGAGTCCTTGTGCGCGGGGAGTTTCGGTGCAGCTACAGTGCGGGTCATTGTGACAGAAACCAAGGGGTGACGTGGCATGCACGAAGGCTATGGCGCCGATAGCCAGAGCCCTCGCCGCGACCCGGCCCCGCTACCGAATCCCCCGCGACAGAACATGAACGAAGGCCATCCCGTCCAGGCCCTGTGGTGCGACCCTGCCGATGGTGTGGTCGCGCGCATCGTGCGCGTGCTCGCCGAACGCCAGGCGCATGCGGCGCGCACGATGGTGCTGGTGCCCTATGCGCAGCTCATGGGCGTGGCGCAGGCCATGTGGGCGCGCTGCGGCTCGCCGGGCTTCGTGCCACGCTTCGAGACCACGCGCAACTGGGCGCGCAGCGCGGGCGGCTTCGTCCCTTCGGGCTACGACATCGCCTTCGACATGGCGCGCGACCTCGTGACCGCGCAGGGCCTGCTCTCACAGACCGGCTTCGGCGCCGAACGCTTCGCGCTCGCGGGCCGCGTGGTCGAGCTGGCCTACCAGCTCGCGCCGCTCGCGGCCGCGGTCGCGCCCGAGGAGCGCGGCAGCGCCTGGGCCGAGCGCGCCGCGGGCGTGGCCCAGGCGGGCAGCGAGTCGGAGTGGTTCCGCATCGAGAGCGCGCTGATCCGCATCGCGGTCGCCTGGGCCGCGAACGCCAGCTATGCCACCGATGTGCTGCTGCGCGAACCCGCGCGCGCGCAGATCGACGTGCTGATCGTGCTCGAGGGCTTCCAGACCGACCCTTTGACGCAGACCCTGTGCGGCCTGTGGGGCGAGCGCGCCGTGCGCCTGTCGCTGGTGCCGGCCATCGCGCCGCGCGGGCAGTCCGCGGCCCATGTCGCGATCGATCCCGAGGACGAGGCCGAACTCGCCGCGGCCTGCGCGCTGCGCCACCTGGCCGAGGGCCGTAGCCCGGTCGCGCTGGTCGCCACCGACCGCGCGCTCACGCGCCGCATCGGCGCGCGGCTCAAGGGGCAGGGCGTCACGGCGCAGGACGAGACCGGCTGGAAGCTCTCGACCACGCGCGCGGCCGCCATGCTGATGAGCGCGCTGCGCGCCTGCGCGCACGACGCCGGCAGCGACCAGGTGCTCGACTGGCTCAAGAGCGGCGACGACGGCGATGCACTCGCGGTGCAGGGACTCGAGTCGAGATTGCGGCGCGAGGGCGTGCGCGACTGGTCGGCCTGGTGCGCGCAGGCCGCGCACAGCGAGAAGCCGCAGGACGTCGCGCTGATGCCCTTCACGAACGAGATCGAGGCCCGCCGCGCGCCGATGGCGCGGGCGCGCCCGCTCGCCGAATGGCTGGTCGCATTGCGCGCGCTGCTCGAGGCGGCCGGCCAGTGGGAGCCGCTCGAGGCCGACCTCGCGGGCGGCAAGGTGATCTCGGCACTGTGGCTCGATGCCGGCGCGCACGGCGACGACGAGGCTTTTCCGGGCGGTCGTCACACGCTGTCCGAGTTCACGGCCTGGGTGCGCGACGTGCTCGAGGACGCGAGCTTCGTGCCGCCCGTCAATGGCGAGATACCGCAGGTGATCGTGCTGCCGCTGCACCAGCTGCTGGGCCGGGCCTTCGGCGCGATCGTGATCCCGGGCTGCGATGACCGCCGCCTGCCCGCATCGCCCGAGCCGCCCGGCAACTGGAGCGCCGCGCAGCGGCTCGAGCTCGGCCTGCCTTCGCGCGAGGCGCTCGAGGCGGCGCAGCGCGCGGCCTGGAACGCGGCCCTGTGCAATCCCTGGTGCGAACTGCTGTGGCGCAGCGCCGATGCCAGCGGCGAGCCCGTGCGGCCCAGCCCGCTGGTGCAGGGCCTCGAGCTCGACCATGCGCTCGCGTTCACCGACGATCCGCGCACGCGGCGCGAGGTGCCCGTGCGCCCCACCCTCTATCCGATGCCCTCGGGCGCGCTGCTGCCGCTGCGCAACGTGTCGACCAGCGTCTACGAGGACCTGCGCCGCTGTCCCTACCGCTTCTTCGCGCTGCGCCAGCTCGGCCTGCGCAGCGCCGACGAGCTCGATGCCGAGGTCGACAAGCGCGACTTCGGCAACTGGCTGCATGCGGTGCTCGGCCACTTCCACGAGACGCTGCGGGAGATGCCCACGCGCGACGCCGGCGAGCGCCTGCACTTCATCGAGGACGCGGCCGTGCGCGCCACGCGCGAGTACGGCCTGTCGGACGCGGAGTTCCTGCCCTTCGCCGCGGCCTGGCCCGCGGTGCGCGATGGCTATCTCGACTGGCTCGCGGGCCACGAGGCCGCGGGCGCGGTCTTCGTCGAGTCCGAACCCTGGAAGGAGCAGCCGCTGGGCGCGCTGCAGCTGGTGGGCCGGCTCGACCGCATCGACCGCATGCCCGATGGCCAGCCCTTCGTGATCGACTACAAGACCGAATCCTCGGCCGTGACCAAGGAGCGCGTGAAGGAGCCGACCGAGGACACGCAGCTGGCCTTCTATGCCGCGCTGGTGGCCGACGACACGCTGCGCGCGGCCTACGTCAACGTGGGCGAGAAGTCCTCGGGCACGCAGACGGTGGAGCAGCCGGTGGTGGTGCAGGCGCGCGATGCGCTGGTGGCCGGCATCCTCGACGACTTCCGGCGCATCGCCGAAGGCACGCCGCTGCCGCCGCTGGGCGAGGGCACGGTGTGCGAGCACTGCACCGCGCGCGGCCTGTGCCGCAAGGACTTCTGGAGCGACGATGCCGGCGCCGCCGTGCTGCAGGGGAGCACGCCATGAATGGCGCCGCCTACGAACACAACGGCCAGCGCGTGCCGCGCGAGGCCTTCTACACCGTCGCCTGCGATCCGCGGCGCTCGGTGGCGGTCGAGGCCTGCGCGGGCGCGGGCAAGACCTGGATGCTGGTGTCGCGCATCGTGCGCGCGCTGCTCGACGACGGTGCCAACGCCTGCCAGCCGCACGAGATCCTCGCCATCACCTTCACCAAGAAGGCCGCCGGCGAGATGCGCGAGCGGCTCGACCAGTGGCTCGAGGCCTTCGCCGAGCGCGAGCCCGAAGAGTTGGTCAAGGAACTGGTGATGCGCGGCATGCCGCCGGCCGAGGCGCTGGCCGCCGCGCCGCGCCTGAAGGGCCTGTACCGGCAGTTGCTCGAAGGCGGCCGGCCGGTGCAGTTCCGCACCTTCCACGCCTGGTTCGCGGGCCTGCTGCGCAATGCGCCGCTGGCGGTGCTGCGCGAGCTCGGCCTGCCGTCGAACTACGAACTGCTCGAGGACGATGCCGAGGCGCGCTCGCGCACCTGGCGCCCCTTCTTCGAGGCCGTGACCGCCGACCCCGATGCGCTGGCCGACTACTACGCGGTGGTCGCCACCTACGGCCGCTCGCAGACCGCCAAGGCGCTCGGCGAGGCGCTCACGCGGCGCGTGGAGTTCTCGCTCGCCGAGCCGGCCGAGGCGGTGCGGCATTTCGCCGACCTGCATCCGGCGCTGGCCGGCTTCGACACGCCGACCGACGCGCTGCGCGGCGAGGCCGTGCGCCGGCGCTGGCTCGACCGCGCCGCCGCGCTCGGCCGCGAGACCAACAAGACGCCGCAGAAGGCGGCCGAGGCCGTCATCGACATCTTCGGCACCGGCGAGCCGGCCGAGTCCGCGCTGCCGGCGGCGCTCGCGCTGCTGCGCAAGAGCTTCTTCGTCGCAACCGAAGACCGGCTCAACAAGAACCTGCAGAAGTACCCCGCAGCGCAGGAGGCCGAGGCCGAGCTGCAGCTGCTGTGCGCCGCGCAGGCCCAGCACGCGGCCTGGCTTTACCAGCAGCGCATGACGCGGCTCACGCGCCTGCTGATCGATGCCTTCGCGGGCGTCAAGCGGGCTCATGGCTGGGTCGACATGAACGACGTCGAGCAGGCCGCACAACTGCTGCTGGGCCAGTCGGCGCTCTCGGGCTGGGTGCAGGAGCGGCTCGATGCGCGCATCGCGCACCTCTTGATCGACGAGTTCCAGGACACCAATCCGCTGCAGTGGCAGGCGCTCTACGGCTGGCTCAGCGCCTACGTGGGCGCGGGCGGCAGCGCGCCGCGCGTGTTCGTCGTGGGCGATCCGAAGCAGAGCATCTACCGCTTCCGCCGCGCCGAGCCGCAGGTCTTCATCGCCGCGAAGAAGTTCGTGCGCGAGGGCCTCGGCGGCGAGTTGCTCAACTGCGACCACACGCACCGCAATGCGCGCGCCGTCGTGGGCCTGGTCAACCAGGCCATGCTGGCCGCGCAGGAGGCCGGCGAGTTCGACGGTTTCCGTGCCCACACCACCGAGCGCAGCGACGAGGGCGCGCTGCTGAAGCTGCCGGCCATCGAGCGCGATGCCGCCGAAGCCGCGGCCGAGGCGGCACCGGCCGACGACGGCATGCTGCACTGGCGCGACAGCCTGGTCACGCCGCGCGTGCTGCCCGAGGAGCAGCTGCTGCAGAAGGAGTGCGAACAGGCCGCGCGCTGGATCGCGCAACTGATCGCCGACGGCACGCCGCCGCGCCAGATCATGGTGCTGTCGCGCCGCCGCAGCCGGCTCGCCGCGATGCAGGACGCGCTGCGCCAGCGCCACATCCCGGTGCAGCAGCCCGAGAAGAACGAACTGCACGATGCACCCGAGGTGCAGGACATGGTGGCGCTGATCGACGCGCTGGTCTCGCCCGCGCACGATCTCTCGCTGGCGCGCGCGCTCAAGTCGCCGCTGTTCGGCATCGGCGACGACGACCTGGTGCAACTGGCGCTGCGCCAGCGCGCGCTGCCGGGCTGGAGCTGGTTCCGGCTGCTGCAGACCGGCGAGGACCTGCCGGCCGCGCTGGCCGAGGCCGCGCCGCGGCTCAAGCGCTGGCAGCGCTGGCTGGCCACGCTGCCGCCGCACGATGCGCTCGATGCGATCTTCCACGACGGCGACGTGCTCGCGAAGTTCGGTGCGGCCGTGCCCGCAGCGCTGCGCCAGGGCGCGCTGGCCAACCTGCGCGGCCTCCTGGCCGCGTCGCTCGACATCGACGGCGCGCGCTTCGTCACGCCCTATGCGCTGGTCCGCGCGCTGCGCGCCGGCGGCGTCCGCGCCCCGTCGGTGGCCGCGCCCGAGGCGGTGCAGTTGCTGACGGTGCACGGCGCCAAGGGGCTCGAGGCCGATACCGTGCTGATGCTCGACTGCGACGCGCCGCCGCCGCGCGCCCAGACCATGGGCGTGCTGGTCGAGTGGAAGGGCGGCGACCGCGTGCCGACGCGCTTCGTCTTCCTCGCGAGCGAGAAGACGCCGCCGGCCTGCGCGGCATCGCTGCTGCTCGACGAGCAGCGCGCGCGCCACCGCGAGGAGCTCAACGGCCTCTATGTCGCGACCACGCGCGCCCGCGCGCGGCTGGTGCTGTCGTCGGTGCGCCCCGCGCGCGCCAACGAAGGCAGCTGGTGGGCGCGGCTGGCCGAGGCCTGCGAGACCGTAGCTGCCGACGAGCCGCTGGTGGCCCCGATCGCGGCGCAGGCGCAGGCCGTCTTCGCGATCCACGAACTGCCGGTGTTCGCTTCCGCGACGCCGACCGTGTCCGTCGCGCGCAAGGAAAAGGCGGCCACCCTCGACGCGCGCGCCGCGGCCTTCGGCCAGGCGATGCATCGCTTGCTCGAATGGTCGGTGCCCGGCGAACCCTTGGCCGCGGCCCATGTGCGCGCGGCGGCGCAGGAGTTCCTGCTCGACGCGCAGCAGGCGCGCGGCGCCGCGGCGCTGGCCGCGCGCATCCGCGCCGGCGCGGGTGCCTGGGCCTGGGACCTCGAGCGGATCGACTGGCACGGCAACGAGGTCACGCTGGTGCACGAAGGCGACACGCTGCGCATCGACCGGCTGGTGCGCGAGCGCGCCAGCGGCACCTGGTGGATCCTCGACTACAAATCGGCCGCAAGGCCCGAGCGCGATGCCGCGCTCATCGCACAGATGCAGCGCTACCGCGCGGCCGTGCAGCAGGCCCATCCCGGTGCCACGGTACGCGCCGCGTTCCTGACCGGGCAGGGCGAACTGGTGAACCTCGAATGACTTCTTCTCCCACCGTCGCCGTGATCGGCGGCGGCCCCGCCGGCCTGATGGCGGCGGAAATCCTCTCCGCGGCCGGTGCGAACGTGCACCTCTACGACGCCATGCCCTCGGTGGGGCGCAAGTTCCTGCTCGCGGGGCGCGGCGGGCTCAACCTCACGCACTCCGAGCCCTTCGAGGCCTTCGTGGGCCGCTTCGGCGAACGCCGCGCCGAACTCGAGCCGATGCTCGCGGCCTTCGATCCCGCGCAACTGCGCGAATGGGCCGCGGGCCTGGGCATCGAGACCTTCGTCGGCAGCTCGGGCCGCGTATTTCCCACCGACATGAAGGCTGCGCCGCTGCTGCGCGCCTGGCTGCACCGGCTGCGCGAGGCCGGCGTGCAGTTCCACATGCGACACCGCTGGACCGGCGATGCCGTGGTCTCGCCCGGCGTGCTGCGCTTCGACACGCCCACGGGCGAGGTCGAGGCCTCGGCCGACGCGGTGGTGCTCGCGCTCGGCGGCGCGAGTTGGGCGCGGCTCGGTTCCGATGGCGCCTGGGCGCCGCGGCTGCAGGCGCAGGGCGTGGCGGTGGCGGAGCTGCAACCCGCCAACTGCGGTTTCGACGGCAGCGGCTGGAGCGCGCATTTCTCGGAGCGTTTCGCGGGCCAGCCCTTCAAGTCGGTGGCCGTGTCGTTCACCGACAGCCGCGGCCGGCAGTTCGCGCGCAAGGGCGAGTTCGTCGCCACGGCGGGCGGCATCGAGGGCAGCCTCGTCTATGCCGTCTCGGCCCTGCTGCGCGACGAGATCGCCGCCCACGGCAGCGCCACGCTGCTGCTCGACCTGCTGCCCGACCGCAGCGCCGAACAGGTGCTGGCCGCGGTCAAGCATCCGCGCGGCGCGCGTTCGCTCGGCAGCCATCTCAAGAGCCGGCTCGGCCTCGAGGGCATCAAGGCCGGCGTGCTCTACGAGGTGCTGAGCCGCGAGGCGATGCACGATCCGCCGCAGCTCGCGCAGGCGATCAAGGCCGTGCCGCTGCGGCTGCTGGCCGCGCGCCCGGTCGACGAGGCGATCAGCACCGCGGGCGGCGTGCGCTTCGAGGCGCTCGATGCGCAACTGATGACGAGCGCGCTGCCCGGTGTGTTCGTGGCGGGGGAGATGCTCGACTGGGAAGCGCCGACCGGCGGCTACCTGCTCACCGCCTCGATGGCCAGCGGCGTTGCGGCCGCGCGTGGCGTGCTCGCACGGCTGGGTCTTGCGTGAGACCCAGGCCGTGATCGATGGAACGAGGAGCGGTTGGCGCGGCTCCCGTTTCGAGCCGAAACGAAAGCGCTGAAGAAGTTGACGAGCCTTACCCCTGGCACTGACTACGCAGTTAGGGCTGCTTGGTTCCCCACCTGACCCGGTTGGCCACTTCACCATGCAGGGAGGCCCGTCAGCGGCGATTCTAACCTCGCTCGCGTTGCCCCCTTCGCCGGGGCGGTGAATCGATCGATGAGAAACATCGAAGAGGCGGACGCCGAAGGCCCCCTTCGCGGCTTTTAGAATGGGCGCAATGTCCTATATCGTGCTCGCCCGCAAGTTCCGTCCGAAAACCTTCGCTGAGATGGTCGGTCAGGGGCACGTGGTGCAGGCGCTCGAGAACGCGCTCACCACCCAGCGCCTGCATCACGCCTACCTGTTCACCGGCACACGTGGCGTGGGCAAGACCACCGTCTCGCGCATCCTGGCCAAGTCGCTCAACTGCCAGGGGCCGGACGGGCAGGGCGGCATCACCGCCACGCCCTGCGGCGTGTGCCAGGCCTGCCGCGACATCGACGCCGGCCGCTTCGTCGACTACACCGAGCTCGACGCGGCCTCGAACCGCGGCGTCGACGAGGTGCAGTCGCTGCTCGAGCAGGCGGTCTACAAACCGGTGCAGGGCCGCTTCAAGGTCTTCATGATCGACGAAGTGCACATGCTGACCAACACCGCGTTCAACGCGATGCTGAAGACGCTCGAGGAGCCGCCCGAGTACCTCAAGTTCGTGCTGGCCACCACCGATCCGCAGAAGGTGCCGGTCACGGTGCTGTCGCGCTGCCTGCAGTTCAACCTGCGCCCGATGGCGCCCGAGACGGTGCTCGAGCACCTGACCTCGGTGCTGCAGACCGAGCAGGTGCCGGCCGAGCCGCAGGCGCTGCGCCTGCTCGCGCGCGCGGCGCGCGGCTCGATGCGCGACGCGCTCTCGCTGACCGACCAGGCGATCGCCTTCGGCAACGGCGAGCTGGTCGAGGCCGGCGTGCGCCAGATGCTCGGCAGCGTCGACCGCGGCCATGTGTTCCGCCTGATCGAGGCGCTCGCGCAGGGCGACGGCAAGACCGTGGTCGAGACCTCCGAGGCGCTGCGCATCGACGGCATGTCGGCCGCTTCCACGCTCGAGGAAATGACCGCGGTGCTGCAGGCCATGGCGGTGCTGCAGGCCGTGCCTTCGCGCGCCGAGGCCGCCACGTCCGCCACCGATCCCGACGCGGCCGACACCGCGCGGCTCGCGCTGCTGATGCCGGCCGACGAGACCCAGCTGCTCTACAGCCTGTGCCTGCACGGCCGCGGCGAGCTCGGCCTCGCGCCCGACGAATACGCGGCGCTCACGATGGTGCTGCTGCGGCTGCTGGCGTTCAAGCCTGCGCAGAACGCGGCCGGCTCGGCCTCCGCGGAAAAAAAAACTCTGAATGACGCCCCGGCGGCGGCGCCGGCCCCCGTTGCCGCCCCCGTGCAGCCGCCGCGGCCGATCCCGGTGCGCAGCATGTCGGCCGAAGTGCCGCGTCCGGCGCCCGTGTCCGATGCCGCGCCCACGCAGCCGCCGGCCCACGCGCCCGCAGGCCACCGCCTGCCGGTCGTCGACCAGCCCGTGCGCCGGCCCGAGGCGCGTCCGCCCGAGGACGCCCCCGAGCCCGATCCCGCCAAGGTGGTCGCCGTGCCGATGCGCGTGCAGCCGCCGCCCGGCGCGCGCGACACGCCGCGCGACGGCGCCCAGGCCCCGGCCGCGCCGATCCCGCCGAGCGAGGAGGGCGACTTCTGGTTCGCCACCGTCACGCAGCTGATCGCGGCCGAGAGCATCGCCGCGCTCACGCGCGAACTGGCGCTGCAGTCGCAGCTGGTGGCGCGCGATACCGACCAGTGGCTGCTGCGCATCGAGCGCGAATCGCTCAACCAGCCCTCGAGCCGCGAGAAGCTGATCGCCGCGCTGGCCGCGATCGGCCACGAGGTCAAGCTCGCGATCGAGGTCGGCGGCGTGGTCGACAGCCCGGCACGCCGCAACAAGGCCGCCGCCGACGAGCGCCAGCGCATCGCCGAGGAGGCGATCCGCAGCGACCCCGAGATCCAGGCCCTGATGCGCGACTTCGACGCGAGGATCGTCCCGGGCTCGCTCAAACCGGCCTGAGCGCAGCGGGCCACGCGCAGCGGCGACAATCGGCCGTGGCCCTTGCGGCGGCGAGGCTTCGCCGCCATCTGCGCTTCCATCTCTTATCCTTCCCCATCCACCCAACCGATCCACAGGACCAACGATGTTCAACAAAGGACAACTGGCCGGCCTCATGAAGCAGGCGCAGGCAATGCAGGACAACCTCAAGAAGGCCCAGGAAGAACTGGCCCACATCGAGGTCGAGGGCGAATCGGGCGCCGGCCTGGTCAAGGTCGTGATGACCTGCAAGCACGACGTCAAGCGCATCACCATCGACCCGAGCCTGCTGGCCGACGACAAGGACATGCTCGAGGACCTCGTGGCCGCCGCCTTCAATGCCGCCGTGCGCAAGGCCGAGGAGACCAGCGAGCAGAAGATGGGCAAGCTGACCGCCGGCATGCCGGGCCTGCCCCCGGGCATGAAGCTGCCGTTCTGATGCCGCCGAGCCACCAAGGCTGACGTGTCCGACGCCGGTTCCCTCGACGCGCTCGTCGATGCGCTGCGCCGCCTGCCGGGCGTGGGCGTCAAGTCGGCCTCGCGCATGGCCTTCCACCTGCTGCAGCACGACCGCGAGGGCGCGCAGCTGCTCGCGCGCGCCCTGCAGCAGGCGGCGGGGCAGGTGCGCCATTGCGAGCGCTGCAACACCTTCACCGAGATGCCGGTGTGCAACGTCTGCCTCGACGTGCGGCGCGACGCGACCAAGCTCTGCGTGGTCGAGACGCCGGCCGACCAGGCCGCGCTCGAACGCACCAACGCCTTCCGCGGCTACTACTTCGTGCTGATGGGCAAGCTCAGTCCGCTCGACGGCATCGGTCCCAAGGACATCGGCCTGCAGAAGCTGTTCGAGCGCGCGCTCGACGGCACCGTGGCCGAGGTGATCCTCGCGACCAACTTCACGGCCGAGGGCGAGGCCACGGCGCACGTCATCGGCGATGCGCTACGCCAGCGCGGCCTCACGGTCACGCGGCTCGCGCGCGGCGTGCCCGCGGGCAGCGAGCTCGAGTACGTGGACCTCGGCACCATCGCGCACGCGCTGGTCGACCGGCGCTGATCCCGCGGCGGCCACCGCCGCAGCGCGGCGCCCATACCGCGCCGCGCATCCAGGAGATTCCGGAGACACCATGACCCTGTCGCTGCTCACCGTCGCCTACTGGTGCGTCTTCATCGCCTGCGGCCTGCCGTACCTCGCGGCCTGGATCGCCAAGGCCGGCGCGTTCCGTCCCAGCGACAACGCGCAGCCGCGCGACTGGGCCGCGAAGCAGGCGGGCTGGCGCGCGCGCGCCAATGCCGCGCAGGCCAACAGCTTCGAAGGCCTGCCGTTCTTCATCGGCGCGGTGCTCATCGCGCACCAGCTCGGCGCCGCGCAGCTGTGGATCGACCGCCTCGCGATCGCCTACGTGCTGCTGCGCGTGGCCTATCTCGCGCTCTACATCAAGGGCATTCCGGCGCTGCGCAGCGCGGTCTGGGCGGCTGCGTTCGTGGTCAACATCGCGATCCTGTTCCTCGCGAAATAGCGCGGTCGAATCCGGCCTTTTTCACTCTGTGAGAGGCCTTCATGCTTACGTGAAAACCCGCACGGGATGACCCCGATGCAGCGACCCTGCGCGCGCCCCTAAGCTCGATTCAGTTTCGACGCATCCCAGAGCCACCCCAAGCCGCCGCAGGCCACGTTCCATGCTTCACCGCCGCACCCTCATCTCCGCCTCGGCCATCGCCGCCGCCACCATCGCGTTGCCGCGGGTGTTTGCGCAGCCGAAGCTGGAGAAAACCAGGATCTCGATCGCGGTCGGCGGCAAGGCGGCGTTCTATTACCTGCCGCTCACCATCTCCGAGCAGCTCGGCTACTTCAAGGCCGAGGGGCTCGACGTCGAGATCTCCGACTTCGCGGGCGGCGCGCGTGCTTTGCAGGCGGTGGTCGGCGGCTCGGCCGACGTGTGCTCGGGTGCCTACGAGCACACCATCAACCTGCAGGCCAAGAACCAGTTCTTCCAGGCCTTCGTGCTGCAGGGCCGCGCACCGCAGATCGCGATGGGCGTGTCGACCAAGAACATGTCGAGCTATGCCGGCATCGCCGACCTCAAGGGCAAGAAGATCGGCGTCTCGGCGCCGGGCTCGTCGACCAACATGGTGGCCAACCTCGTGCTCTCGCGCGGCGGCCTCAAGGCCAGCGACGTGAGCTACATCGGCGTGGGCGTCGCCGCCGGCGCGCTCACCGCGCTGCGCTCGGGCCAGATCGACGCCATCAGCAACACCGACCCGGTGATGACCATGCTCGAGCAGAAGGGCGACGTGAAGATCATCAGCGACACGCGCACGCTCAAGGGCACGCAGCAGGTGTTCGGCGGGCCGATGCCGGCCGCCTGCCTCTACGCGCCGGTCGACTTCGTGCAGAAGAACCCCAACACCTGCCAGGCGCTGGCCAACGCGATCGTGCACGGCCTCAAGTGGCTGCAGACCGCGGGCCCGGGCGACATCATCAAGACCGTGCCCGAGACCTACCTGCTCGGCGACCGCGCGCTCTACCTCGCCTCGTTCGACAAGGTGCGCGAATCGATCGCGCCCGACGGCATCGTGCCGTCTGAAGGACCCAAGACCGCGCTGGCGGCGATCGCGAGTTTCGATACATCCGTCAAGGCCGACAAGATCGACCTGGCGAAAACCTACACCAACGATTTCGCACGGCGAGCGAAGGACAGGTTCAAGGCCTGACCTCGATGTCCCGCGACCCGGCTTCGGCCGGGTTTTTTCTGGGGGACGCACTTCGCTCGACATCCAGTTCCGCCATGTCCGACCACGCACTCGAACTCCTCTCGATCAGCTGCATCTTCCATTCGAAGGACGACCCCGGCCAGCGCTACACCGCGGTGGCCGACACCACCTTGCGCGTGCGCGCCGGCGAGTTCGTGTCGGTGGTCGGTCCCACGGGCTGCGGCAAGTCGACCCTGCTCAACATCGGCGCAGGGCTGCTGCAGCCCTCGTCCGGCACGGTCAAGGTGTTCGGCCAGCCGCTCGCGGGCATCAACGCGCGCGCGGGCTACATGTTCCAGACCGAGGCGCTGATGCCCTGGCGCAGCGCCATCGACAACGTGATGGTGGGACTGCAGTACCGCGGCGTGCCTGATGCCGAAGCGCGCCGCGAGGCCGAGGCCTGGCTCGCGCGCGTGGGCCTCTCGGGCTTCGGCGACCGCTATCCGCACCAGCTCTCGGGCGGCATGCGCAAGCGCGTGGCGCTGGCGCAGACGCTGGTGCTCGACCCCGACATCATCCTGATGGACGAGCCCTTCAGCGCGCTCGACATCCAGACCCGGCAGCTGATGGAGAACGAGGTGCTCGACCTCTGGAGCGCGAAGAAGAAGGCCGTGCTGTTCATCACCCACGACCTCGACGAGGCCATCGCGATGAGCGACCGCGTGGTCGTGCTCTCGGCCGGACCCGCCACCCATCCGATCGGCGAGTTCGAGATCGACCTGCCGCGCCCGCGCGACGTGGCCGAGGTACGGACCCAGCCGCGCTTCGTCGAGCTGCACACCCAGATCTGGGAGGTGCTGCGCGACGAGGTGCTCAAGGGCTACGCGCAGCAACTGAAGAAGGCCGCATGATGTCGCGCCTGGCCCTCAACGAACGCAACGCGCGCTTCTGGCAGCTGGTGCTGCTGGTCGTGATCCTCGTGGGCTGGCACCTGGCCTCGCGCAACCAGCAGGTGGCCTTCTTCCTCGGCGAGCCGATCCAGGTGGCTGGGCGCATCTGGAGCTGGTTCCTGCCCTTCGAGGTGCCGGCGAACCCGCTGTTCCCCGAGGGGCTCAAGGGCAATGCCGACATCTACCTGCACCTGGGCACCACGCTGCTCGAGACCGTGCTGGCCTTCGGCATCGGCACCGTGCTGGGCCTGGGCTGCGGCCTGTGGCTCGCGCTCGCGCCCACCGCGAGCCTGATCCTCGACCCCTACATCAAGGCCGCCAACTCGATGCCGCGCGTGATCCTCGCGCCGATCTTCGCGCTGTGGTTCGGCCTCGGCATCTGGAGCAAGGTGGCGCTGGCGGTCACGCTGGTGTTCTTCATCGTGTTCTTCAATGTCTACCAGGGCGTGCGCGAGGTGAGCCCGGTGGTGCTGGCCAATGCGCGCATGCTGGGCGCCAACCAGCGCCAACTGCTGCGCACCGTCTACCTGCCGAGCGCCACGAGCTGGGTGTTCTCGAGCCTGCACACCTCGGTGGGCCTGGCCTTCGTGGGCGCGGTGGTGGGCGAGTACCTGGGCTCGGCGCGCGGTGTCGGCTACCTGATCCTGCAGGCCGAGGGCACCTTCGACGTCAACACCGTGTTCGCCGGCATCGTGGTGCTGACGGCCTTCGCGCTCGCGCTCGACGCGCTGGTGGGCCTGATCGAGAAGCGGCTCATGAAGTGGCAGCCGCGCAGCGGCGAGACCGAGAAGCTCTGAACCGCGCGGTGGCCCGAGAACGAGCTCGGGCGCGCTCAGGCGTTCTTGCCGTGCGCCTCGGTGTTGACCTGCACCAGCGCGCGGCCCGCGAAGATGCCGCCGGCCATCTCGAGCACCAGGCGCTCCGCGTCGCGCCGCCGCAGCTCGTCGATCACCTCGTCGGCCTCGGTGTCGGAGGCGCCGAGCGCCAGCACGCCCTGGCGGCCGAAGGCCATCGCCGATTCGAAGGTCTCGCGGATCTGGAAGTCGACGTTGAGCTTGCCGATCTCGAGCATGTGTTCGCGGTCGTAGGCGCGCACCAGCAGTTGCGCATGCGGGAACTCGGCCTTGAGCAGCTCGACGATGCGCGTGGTGGCGGCCTTGTCGTTCACGCAGACCATGATGACGCGCGCGCTGTGGGCGCCGGCGGCATGCAGCACGTCGGCGCGCGAGCCGTCGCCGTAGTAGACCTTGAAGCCGAACAGGGCGGCGTCGCGGATCACCTGGGTGTCGGTGTCGATGATCGCGATCGAGGCGCCGCGCGCCAGCGCGCCCTGGATCGCGATCTGGCCGAAGCGGCCGAAGCCGATCACCAGCACGTTGCCGACCAGGTCCTCGGCCTTGTCGATGCCGTCCATGGACTCGGCCACGGCCGGCGCGAAGCGGCGGTGCGCGAGCACCACCAGCGGCGTGAGCGCCATCGAGAGCACCACCACCGCCGTCATGTTGGCGTTGACCACCGGGCTGATGACGCCCGCGGCGAGCGCCGAGGAGAACAGCACGAAGGCGAACTCGCCACCCTGGGCCATCAGCACCGCGCGGTCGAGCGCGTCGGCGCGCGAGCTCTTCGCGAGCCGCGCCACCGCGTAGATGCACAGCGACTTCACCACCATCATCGACAGCACGCCGGCCAGGATCAACTGCCAGTTGCGCGCCACCACCGCGAGGTCGAGCGACATGCCCACGCCGATGAAGAACAGCCCGAGCAGCAGGCCGCGGAAGGGCTCGATGTCGGCCTCGAGCTGGTGGCGGAAGGTGGATTCGGACAGCAGCACGCCCGCGATGAAGGCGCCCATGGCCATCGAAAGGCCACCGAGTTGCATCAGCAGCGCCGCGCCCAGCACCACCAGCAGCGCGGCGGCGGTCATGACCTCGCGCGCCTTCGAATTGGCGAGCACGCGGAACAGCGGGTTCAAGAGCCAGATGCCGGCCGCCACCAGCGCCGCGAGCGCGGCCAGCGCGATGCCCACGCCGATCCAGCGCGAGCCGGCCTCGACCACGTGCTGCGTGGCGTCGGGCGGCGCGATGAAGGCCACGATGGCCAGCAGCGGCACGATCAGCAGGTCCTCGAACAGCAGCACGGCGACGATCTTCTGGCCGCGCGGCGCCGCGATGTCGCCGCGTTCGCCGAGCAGCTGCATCACGATGGCGGTGGAGGTCAGCACGAAGCCCATCGCGCAGACGAAGGACACGGCGAGCGGGAAGCCGAAGGCCATGCCCACGCCGGTCAGCAGGATGCCGCAGACCACCACCTGCAGGCTGCCGAGGCCGAAGATGTCGCGCCGCATGCTCCACAGGTGCGAGGGCCGCATCTCGAGGCCGATCACGAACAGGAACATCACCACGCCGAGCTCGGCCGTGTGCAGGATGGTCTGCGGATCGGTGAAGAGGCCGAAGCCGAACGGGCCGATGGCCAGCCCCGCGGCCAGGTAGCCGAGCACCGAGCCGAGCCCGATGCGCTTGAACAGCGGCACCGCGACCACCGCGGCCCCCAACAGCGTGACGACCTTGACGAGATCGCCCGCGCTTCCTTCCACTGCCATGTCGTGGCCCTCCTGATCTAGTTATTCATGACCGGCGCCGCGAAAGGCGATGCGCCGGCCTTGCCGCCACTTCGGTGCTTCTTCAGCGCTTCTTCTTCGAGGGCGTGCCGCCGCGCTTCTCGCGCACCACCTGCTTGCTCGGCGCGCTGGCCGGCACCTTGCTCACGTTGCTGCCGCGCTTGACCTGCGCGACCGGGCGTGCGCGCGGACCGGCACCGCTGCCGACGCGCGCGGCCGGGGCGGCGCGCACCGGCAGGTAGACCACCACGCTGATGCCGCGCTTGAAGGCATGGTTGGGCTTGACGTCGTTCCACTCGGCGACGTTCGCGGGCCGCAGGTTGTAGCGCCGCGCGATGCTCGCCACGTTGTCGCTGCGCCCGGCCTTGACGGTGGTGCGGCGCGTGACGATCTCGGGCTGGAAGCTCAGGTGGCCGCTGTCGGCCACCACCGCCGCCACGTCCTCCTTGACGCGCGCGCCGCGCGGCACGATCAGCGTGGAGCCGGCCTTGATCAGCATGCGCGGCGGCACATTGTTGAGCGCGCGCAGGTCCGACTCGCTCATGCCGGCGCGCTGCGCGGCATCGGCCACGGTCATGGTGTTGGGCACGACCCAGGCGGTCCAGCTCGCGTACTGGCCCTGCGTGTAGGCGTCGAAGTTGCGCTGGAACACGGCGGCGTTGTCCCAGGGCAGCAGGATCTCGGAGGTGCCGGCGGCGATCAGCACCGGCTTGTGGGCCGCCGGGTTGAGCGCGCGGAAGTCCTCGATGCGCACGTCGGCGAGCTTGGCGGCCAGTTCCACGTCGAGGTCGCGCGTGAGCGGCACGGTCTGGAAGTAGGGGTGGTTGGCGATCACCGGCAGCTCGGCGTTGAAGGCCTGCGGGTTGGCCACGATGTTCTTCACCGCCTGCAGCTTGGGCACGTACATGCGGGTCTCGGCCGGCATCGTGAGGTCGCTGTAGGTGGTGGGCAGGCCCAGGCGCTGGTTCTTGGCGATGGCGCGGCTCACGCTGCCCTCGCCCCAGTTGTAGGCGGCCAGCGCGAGCTGCCAGTCGCCGAACATGTTGTAGAGCTTCTGCAGGTAGTCGAGCGCGGCGCGCGTGGAGGCGACCACGTCGCGGCGGTCGTCGCGGAAGATGTTCTGCTTGAGGTCGAAGTCGGTGCCGGTGGCCGGCATGAACTGCCACATGCCGGCGGCGCGCGCGCTCGACACGGCCTGCGGGTTGAAGGCGCTCTCGATGTAGGGCAGCAGCGCCAGCTCGGTGGGCATGTTGCGGCGCTCGAGCTCCTCGACGATGTGGAAGATGTACTTGTTCGAGCGCTCGGTCATGCGCTGGATGTAGTCGGGCCGGCTCGCATACCACTGCTCGCGGTCGCGCACCAGGTCGCTGTCGAGGTCGGGCATCTTGAAGCCGCGGCGGATGCGGTCCCACATGTCGGCCGGCGGGGCCAGCGTGACCACGCTCTGCGAACGCGCCTCGCTGCTGGCGATGGGGGCGAGCTGGCCGCTCGGGTAGATGGGCGCGGCCCGGCTGGCGGCGGCGCCGGTGCCACCGGCGGTGGGGGGAGAGGAGGGGGAAGGGGAGGAAGACGAGGAAGAGGGGGTGCCGGTGCCCGCGCAGCCGGCGAGCAACAGGATGCCTGCAAGGCAGGCGGCAGCGGTGAGTTTCATCGGAAGTCGTTTTTCCATTGGCGCAGCGCCGCGAACACGTCGGCTTCGCCCGCGTCGGGGGACAGCTCGGCATGCGCGCGCACCGCTCGAAGGACAGTGGCTTCGCGGCTGCGAAGAAAGGGGTTGATCCGGCGTTCGAGGGCCAGCTGCGATGGCAGCGTGGGCTCGCCCTGGGCGCGCAGGCTTTCGCAATGCGCCCGGTACTGAGTCAGGTCGGTGTTGCCGGGTTCCACCGCCTGGGCGAAGCGCAGGTTAGAAAGTGTGTATTCGTGGGCGCAGCATACGCGGGTGTCGCCGGGCAGCGCGGCGAGCGCGTCGAGCGAGGCCAGCATCTGCGCGGGCGTGCCCTCGAACAGGCGCCCGCACCCGCCCGAGAACAGGGTGTCGCCGCAGAACAGCAGCGGTGCACGGCCCTCGGCGGCCGGCAGGAAGTAGGCGATGTGGCCGGCCGTGTGGCCCGGCACGTCGATCACCTCGAAGCGCAGGCCCAGTGCATCCGCGTGGTCGCCCTGCACCAGCGGGGCATAGGGCTCGGGGATGCGCTCGTGCCTCGGACCCCACACCGCGGCGCCGGTGGCGGCGCGCAGCTCGGCCACGCCGCCCGTGTGATCGGCGTGATGGTGCGTGACTAAAATCGCGGCCAGTTGCAGCTTGCCGCTTGCCAGTGCGTCGAGCACCGGCCGGGCATCGCCCGGGTCCACCACGATCGCGTTGGACCCGTCCTGCAGCATCCAGATGTAGTTGTCGGCGAAGGCGGGCAGCGGAACGAGGGTCATGAGCGGTCAAATTATAGGTTTGCAGGAGTGGTTCGCGACCCCCCCCGGACGCTACCTTCTCGCCTGGGAACAAGCCCAGTTCGACCAGGCCGTGGCCGACGTTTTCGGCTACCACGCGCTGCAGCTCGGGGCCGCCCAGGTCGAGGGCCTGCGCGCCAACCGCATGCCGCACCGCTGGCTGGCGCTCGACGACCCGGCGCACCTCGCGCATGCGCCGCAGGCCGTGCTGCTGACCGATTTCGCGGCGCTGCCGTTCGCGGCCAACAGCCTGGACCTGGTGGTGCTGCCGCATGCGCTCGAGCTCAGCCCCGATCCGCACGCCACGCTGCGCGAGGTCGAGCGGGTGCTGGTGCCCGAGGGCCGGGTGGTGATCTGCGGGCTCAACCCGACCAGCCTCTGGGGCATGCGGCAGCGCCGCGCGCACCTGTACCGGCGCCTGGGCTTCGGCGAACTCTTCCTGCCCGAGGGCGGCGAGTTCATCGGCTACTGGCGCATGCGCGACTGGCTGCGCCTGCTGAGCTTCGAGGTCGAGTCGGGCCGCTTCGGCGTCTACCGGCCGTCCGCGCGCAGCGAGGCCTGGCTCGAGCGCAGCCGCTGGATGGACGTGGCCGGCGAACGCTGGTGGCCGATCTTCGGCGCGGCCTACTTCCTGGTGGCGGTCAAGCGCGTGCGCGGCATGCGCCTCTTGAGCCCCGAGTGGCGCCGCGCCAGCGCCCGCGCCACGGCGCCGGTGCCGATCGCGGGCAAGGTGCACCGGCAGGGACGCCGCGCCGACGGCGAATGACGTGAATGAATATCGACAGTGAAGAAATGAAGGAACAGAGAGCTTGAACGAAGTCGTGATCTACACCGATGGTGCCTGCAAGGGCAATCCCGGCCCCGGGGGCTGGGGCGCCTGGCTCAAGTCGGGCCCCACCGAGAAGGAGCTGTTCGGCGGCGAGCTGAACACCACCAACAACCGCATGGAGCTCACGGCCGTGATCGAGGGCCTGGCCGCGCTCAAGCGGCCCTGCAAGGTCACGCTCTACCTCGACAGCCAGTACGTGCGCCAGGGCATCACCGAGTGGATCCGCGGCTGGAAGGCCAAGGGCTGGCTCACCTCGACCAAGCAGCCGGTGAAGAACGTCGAGCTCTGGCAGCGGCTGGACAAGCTGGTGCAGGAGGGCGGCCACGTCATCGAGTGGCGCTGGGTCAAGGGCCATTCGGGCGACCCGGGCAACGAGCGCGCCGACATGCTGGCCAACAAGGGCGTGGACAAGGCGCTGGGCCGCGGCTGAGCGCGCGGCTGAACACGCGGAGACTACGGGTCAGCCCTCAGAGGGAAGCGGGGCCCGCACGCTAGAGTGCGCGGGCAGGCCTCGGCAAGGGCATGGATGTTGCTTGAGGCGTTGCGATGGCCATCGCGAGATGGTTTCCAACCCTTCGCTCGCAGCATGCACCTCGACTACTCCACCGACACGGTCGACGACGCCCAGCGCTTTGCTTACTGGAGCGACGTGGTGTGCCAGCACCTGATCCCGGCCAAGAGCGTGGTGCCCGACCGCCAGCATTTCAACGCGCGCTTCAGGCTGCGCTCGCTCGGCAAGCTCGCGCTGGCCGAGATGTCGTCGCCGCGCCATGTCTGGGAGCGTGATGCCCAGCACCTGCGCAGCGGCCCCAACGAGGACTTCATGCTGAGCCTGATGGTGTCGGGCCACGGCGTGCTCTCGCAGTCGGGGCGGGAAGTGGTGCAGCGCAACGGCGACATCGTGCTCTACGACGCCGCGCGGCCCTTCAGCTTCGACCTCGCGCCCGAGTCCACGCTGCTGGTTCGCATTCCGCGCCGGCAACTGCTGTGCCGCTTTCCCGAGGCCCACAACCTCACGGCGATGCACCTGGCCGAGGGCCATCCCACGGCGCGGCTGCTCGGCCACATGATCCGCGAGGCGGCGAGCCTCGAGCTCTCGGGCAGCGAGGCCATGGAGGCCAGCCTCGCGGGCTCGATGCTCGACATGCTCTCGGCCGTGCTGCAGGTGCAGAGCGACGGCGCCGAGGCCGCGCTGTCCTCGCATGCCCAGCTCTATCAGCGCACGCGCGAGTACATCGCCGCGCACCTCGACGACTGCGAGCTCGACGTGGAGCAGATCGCCGCGGCGCAGCACGTGTCGGCGCGCACGCTGGCGCGCGTGTTCGCCGAATACGGCAGCACGCCGATCCAGCACCTGTGGAAGCAGCGCCTCGAGGCCAGCCATGCGGCGCTCAGCGAAGGCCGGGTGCGGCAGGTCACGCAGGCCGCGTTCCAGCACGGCTTCAGCGACCTCTCGCATTTCTGCCGCGTGTTCAAGAAGGCCTACGGCGTGACGCCGCAGACCCTGCTGCGCCGCCACTGAGCACGGCCGTCCGCCGCGGCTGGCGGTTCCAGCCCATCGCGATGGCAGGCGCAGCCAAGCCGCGAACCGCGTCGTTGCCTATCGTGAAGCCAGCCTCCAGACGGGCGCTTCACGCAAGGAAACGACGATGCCTTCCCCCTCATCCGCCCCCTCCGATGCCCCGCCGGCGATCGACACCGCCGCGCTGGCGCGCTGCGCCGGCCTCGACCTGAGCCCCGAGCGGCTGGCCGCGGTCGATGCCGTGCTGCAGGCCTGGATCCCGGCCGCCAATGCGCTCAGCGCGCAGATGAGCGATCCCGCGCGGCAGGCGCTGATGCCGGTCACGGCCTTCACGCATGCGCACGAGCTGCCGGAGGAGGGCGCATGAACGACATCGCGAACCTGGGGCTGGCCGAGGCCGCGCGCCTGGTGCGCGCGCGCAAGGTCTCGCCCGTGGAACTGGTCGAGGCCTCGCTCGCGCGCATCCGCGCCCACGACGGCGTGCTCAAGTCCTTCATCACCGTGTTCGAGGAACAGGCGCTGCAGGTCGCGCGCGCGGCCGAGATGCTGTCGGCCGCGGGCCACGAGCTCGGTCCGCTGCACGGCGTGCCGCTGGCGCTCAAGGACAACGTCGCGCTGCGCGGCAGCCGCACCACGGCCGGCAGCAAGCTGCTGGCCGACTGGCTGCCCGAGGCCGACGCCACTGTCGCCACACGGTTGCGCCAGGCCGGCGCGCTGTTCATCGGCAAGACCAACATGCACGAGTTCGCCTGGGGCGGCACCTCGGCCAACCCGCACTACGGCGCGGTGCGCAACCCCTGGGACACCGAGCGCTTCCCGGCCGGCTCCAGCGGCGGCTCGGCCGTGGCGGTGGCCGCGCGCCTGTGCTTCGGCGCCATCGGCACCGACACCGGCGGTTCGATCCGGCTGCCCTCGGCCATCAACGGCATCGTCGGGCTGCGGCCCACCTATGGCCGGGTCAGCAACCACGGCGTGATCCCGCTGGCCTGGAGCATGGACACGGTGGGCCCGATGGCCCGCAGCGTGGAGGACTGCGCGCTGATGTTCGGCGCCATCGCGGGCTTCGATCCGAAGGACGCGGCCAGCGCGCCGCGCGCGGTGGACGACTACCTGCAAGACCTCGAGGGCGGCTGCCGCCACCTGCGCATCGGCATCGTGCCGGGCTACTTCTTCGAGCACCTGCAGGCACCGGTGCACGACGCCGTGCAGGCCGCGATCGCGGCCTTCGTCGAACTCGGCGCGCAGGTGGTCGAGGTCGACATCGGCCACATCCACGGCAACATCTCGGCCCAGCTCACCATCGAGTCGGCCGAGCCCAGCACCTATCACCAGCGCAGCCTGCGCGAGCGGCCCGGCGACTACGGCGACGACGTGCGCACGCTGCTCGAGGCTGGCGAGATGCTGCTGGCCACCCACTACCTGCAGGCGCAGCGCTACCGCGCGCTGCTGCGCGCCGAGTTCCTCGAGGCCTTCCGCCGCGTCGACGTGTTCGTCTGTCCCTCGCTGCCCTTCGCGGCCACACGCATCGGCGAAACCAGCGTGGAGATCGAGCCGGGCCGGCCCGAGGACATGCTGTCCGCGATCATGCAGTTCACCGGCGTGGCCAGCCTCACGGGGCTGCCCTCGCTCAACGTGCCCTGCGGCTTCGATCCCGACGGCCTGCCGATCGGCATGCAGCTGATCGGCCGGCCCTTCGCCGAGGCCACGCTGCTGCGCGCGGGCCATGCGTTCCAGCAGGCCACCGATTTCCATCGCCGCGCGCCCGCGCTGGCCTGAAAGCGCCAACCCACCCACGACTGGCCGCGCCAGCACATCGCGATGGCGCTGCGAGCCAAGCCGCCAAGGCGGCGCTTCTATACCTTCGATGTCGGCGTCTTCCTACAGGCCGACCCCTTTTCCATCCACAACGAACGGAGCCTCCACACCATGCCGAACACCGATCTGCACTACCTCGAACTGCTCGAAGTCGGCCGCCTGATCCAGTCGAAGGAACTCTCGAGCGTCGAGGTCACGCAGGCCCAGCTCGATCGCATCGAGCAGGTCGACGGCGGCCTGCGCAGCTATGTGCGCGTGATGGCCGACTCGGCGCTGGCCGAGGCCACGCGCGCCGACGCCGAGATCGCGCGCGGCGAATCGCGCGGCCCGCTGCACGGCGTGCCGGTGGCGGTGAAGGACCTGTGCTGGACCGCGGGCGTGCCCACGGCCGCCGGCATGACGCTCTACCAGGACTTCGTGCCCGAGGTCGACGGCACCGTGGTGCGCAAGCTGCGCGAGGCCGGCGCGCCGATCCTCGGCAAGCTGCAGCTCACCGAGAGCGCCTATGCCGACCATCATCCGAGCGTGTCGCCGCCGGTCAATCCGTGGAACGCGGCGCACTGGCCGGGCGTGTCCTCCAGCGGCTCGGGCGTGGCCACCGCGGCGGGCCTGTGCTACGGCTCGCTGGGCACCGACACGGGAGGATCGATCCGCTTTCCCTCGGCCGCCAACGGCCTCACGGGCCTGAAGCCGACCTGGGGCCGCGTGAGCCGCCACGGCGCCTTCGAGCTCGCCGCCACGCTCGACCACATCGGCCCGATGACGCGCAGCGCCGCCGATGCGGGCGCGATGCTCGGCGCCATCGCGGGCGCCGACGCGAACGATCCCACCGCCAGCCTGCTGCCGGTGCCCGACTACCTGGCCGACATCGGCCGGGGCCTGGCCGGGCTGCGCGTGGGCATCGACCCGCGCTGGGCCACCGAGGGCGTGGACGCGCCGACGCGCGAGGTCTTCGATGCCGCCGTCGCCGCGGTGAAGACACTGGGCGGCGAACTGCGCGAGGTGCGCTTTCCCGATCCGGCGCAGGCGCTGGCCGACTGGTTCCCGCTGTGCGGCATCGAGGCCGCGGTGGTGCACGAGAAGACCTATCCGGCGCGCAAGGAGATGTACGGCCCGGCCGTGGCCGGCCTGATCGAGCTGGGCCTGGCGCAAAGCGGCACCGACTACCAGAAGATCGTGCTGCACCGCCACGACTTCAGCGGCCGCGTGCGCGCGATGTTCGAGGACATCGACCTGCTGCTGATCCCGGCCACCGGCATCGCCTCGCCGACCATGGAGCGCATGGCGCAGATGGGTGTCGACGCCGAGCTGATGGCCGCGATGCTGCGCTACACCTGCCCGTTCGACATGACCGGCAGCCCCACGATCACGCTGCCCGGCGGCTTCACGCCCGCGGGCATGCCGGTGGCCTTCCAGTTCGTGTCGCGCCACTTCGACGAGGCGCTGCTGGTGCGCGCCGGCGCGGCCTTCCAGCAGCTCACCGACTGGCACCGCCGCCATCCCGCGCTGTGAGCGCCGCGGGCTTCCCATTCCTTCGTTCTCCCTCGTTCTTTTTCTCTTCCCTCGAAAGCACCACCATGACACTACGCAATGCGCTTCTCTCCCTGGGCTGCACGCTGGCGCTGGCCACCTCGGCGATGGCCGCCGATCCGCTGAAGATCGGCCTGATGGAAGACGTCTCGGGCGACCTCGCCGTGCTCGGCAAGCCCAAGCTCAACGGCTCGCTGCTGGCCGTGGAGGAGATCAACAAGGCCGGCGGCATCATGGGCCGCCAGATCGAGCTGATCCACCTCGATCCGCAGGGCGACAACGCGCGCTACCAGGAGTTCACGCGGCGCCTGCTGAGCAAGGACAAGGTCGACCTGCTGATCGGCGGCATCACCTCGGCCTCGCGCGAGGCGGTGCGCCCGATCGTCGACCGCACGCAGACGCCGTACTTCTATACCAACCAGTACGAGGGCGGCGTGTGCGACGCCAACATGATCAGCATGGGCGCGGTGCCCGAGCAGCAGTTCTCCACGCTGATCCCCTACATGGTCCAGACCTTCGGCAAGAAGGTCTACGTGGTGGCGGCCGACTACAACTTCGGCCAGATCTCCGCCGAGTGGAACCGCACCATCCTCAAGGACCTGGGCGGCACCGTGGTGGGCGAGGAGTTCATCCCGCTGGGCGTGTCGCAGTTCGCGCAGACGATCCAGAACATCCAGAAGGCCAAGCCCGACTGGCTCTTGATGCTCAACGTGGGCGCGGCGCAGGACTCCTTCTTCGAGCAGGCCGCGGCCGCCAAGCTGAACCTGCCGATGGGCTCGTCGGTGAAGGTGATGCTGGGCTTCGAGCACAAGCGCTTCGCGCCGCCCGCGCTCAACCGCATGCATGCCACGGCCAACTGGTTCGAGGAGATCGACACGCCCGCGGCCACCGAGTTCAAGAAGCGCTGGCACGCCAAGTTCCCGAACGAGCCCTACATCAACGACATGGGCTACAACGCCTACAACACGCTCTACATGTACAAGACCCTGGTCGAGAAGGCCAAGTCGACCAAGCTGGCCGACCTGCGCAAGGTGATCGCCACCGGCGACGCCTGCATCGAGGCGGCCGAGGGCAAGATCTGCATCGATCCCAAGAGCCAGCACGTGTCGCACCAGATGCGGCTGATCTCGGTCGACGACAAGCATGCGGTGAAGGTGCTCAAGGACTACGGGACCATCCAGCCCTACTGGCTCGGCCAGATCGGCTGCGACCTGACGAAGAAGAACGACCGCAAGCAGTACACGCCCTCGGACCTGCCGAAGAAGTCCTGAGCGCGTTTGCACCAGCCAGCCACTGACCGGGAGCCGCGGTGTTCGCCGAAATCTTCTCCTTCCTCTACCAGTTCGCCGACGTGTTCGCGTTCCTCATCCTCTCGGCGGCCGGCCTGGCCGTGGTGTTCGGGATGATGGGCGTGATCAACATGGCGCACGGCGAGTTCATCATGTGCGGCGCTTACGTCACCGTGGGCCTGGTGCACGGCGGGCTGCCGCTGCCGCTCGCGCAGCTGTGCGGCACGCTCGCGGCCGGCCTGATCGGCATGGCCGTGGAGTGGAGCCTGGTGCGCAAGCTCTACAAGCGGCCGCTCGACTCGCTGCTCGCCACCTTCGGCCTGAGCCTGATCGTCACGCAGGGCATGCTGCTGGTGTTCGGCTCCACGCTCGCGGGCGTGGGCACGCCCGAGGGCAGCTTCAGCGTGGGCGGCTACAGCTTTTCGGTCTACCGGCTGGTGCTGTTCGCGGCCGCGGTGGCGGTGCTCGGCGGCATCTACCTGGTCTTCATGCGCACCCGCTTCGGCGTGCATGCGCGCGCCACCATGCAGAACGCCTCGATCGCGCAGGCCACCGGCGTGCGCGTGGGCCGCGTGTACGCGCTGAGCTTCGGCATCGGCGCCGGCCTCGCGGGGCTGTGCGGCGCGCTCTATGCGCCGACCATGACCCTGATCCCGACCATGGGCGCGGCCTTCCTGGTCGAGAGCTTCGTCACGGTGGTGGTGGGCGGCGCCAACGTGCTGCTGGGCACCGCGCCGGCCGGCATCCTGCTCGCGGTCATCCGCACCGGCCTCAATGGCTGGGGCGGCCAGATCGTGGGCCAGATCGGGATGCTGCTGGCGGTGATCGTGGTGATCCGCATCCTGCCCGAAGGGGTGTCGGGCTGGCTGGCCCGGCGCACCCGCTGAATGGCGTCTTCCCCTGCACGGAGTCCTCCTCGCATGTTCCAACTCATCAACGGGCCGCAGACGCTGGGCGCCAGCCGCGTCTTCTGGCTTCCCTTCCTCGCCGTGCTGGTCCTGGTGCTCGCGTACCCGGCCGTCGCCGATTCGTACGACGTCGGCAACATGGCCTACCTGCTGACCTGGACCTTCATGGCCATGGGCCTGTGCCTGGTCTGGGGCTACGGCGGCATGCTGTCCTTCGGCCAGACCTTCTTCTTCGGCGTGGCCGGCTACGGCTACGGCGTGCTGGCCACCAACCTGGGCGGCGAGTCGGGCACCACCTTCCTCGCGCTGGCGCTGGCCCTCGGCCTGGCCGCGCTGGCGGCGGCGGTGCTCGGCTACTTCATGATCTGGGGCCGCGTGGGCGGCGTGTTCTTCGGCATCGTCACCTTGTCGGCCACGCTGGTGCTGGCCTTCTTCCTCGGCCAGACGGCCGGGCCCGAATGGCACATCGGCAACGCGCGGCTCAACGGCTTCAACGGCATGAAGGACATGGCGCCGCTGAACATCCCGTGGTTCGGCGGCGAGCCACTGTTCTTCGAGGGCGTGGCGCTGTACTACCTGGTGGTGGCGCTGATCCTCGTGGTCTACCTGGGCCTGCGCATCCTGCTGAACTCGCGCTTCGGCAACGTGGTGGTGGCGGTGCACGAGGATCCGCAGCGCGCCGAGCTGCTCGGCTACGACGTGCGCAAGTACCAGCTCGCCACCTTCGTGATCGGCTCCGCGCTGGCGGGCCTGAGCGGCGTGCTCTACACCTCCTGGGGTCAGTTCATCACGCCCGCGAGCATCGGCCTGCCGGCCGCGGCGATGCCGATCGTCTGGGTCGCGTTCTCGGGCCGCGGCGACATCACGGCCACGCTGGTCGGTTCCTTCCTCGTGCTCTGGGCCTTCCAGGCGCTGACGGTCTACAGCCAGCAGGCGGCGCTGCTGCTGATGGGCGCGATGCTGCTGTGCACCGTGATGGTGGCGCCGCAGGGCTTCGTGATCGGCGTGGCGAACGCGGTGCGGCGGCTGTTCGCGCGGCGCGGCGCAACCAAGGCCGCGGCGCCGTCGAAGCTGCCCGAAGCCACGACCGCGGAGGTGCGCGCATGAGCGAGGTCTTGTTGCAGACCCACGGCCTGTCGAAGCGCTTCGGCGGCCATGCGGCCGTGTCGGAGGTCGACCTCTCGGTGCGCCGCGGCGAGATCCATTGCCTGATCGGGCCCAACGGCGCGGGCAAGAGCACGCTGTTCAAGCTGATCGTCGGCACCCACGAGGCCAGCGAGGGCCGCATCGAGTTCCAGGGCCGCGAGGTGACCGGCGAGCGGCCCTACCAGCGCGTGCAGCAGGGCATGAGCATCAAGATGCAGGCGCCCAGCGTGTTCCGCGAACTGCCGGTGCGGCAGAACATCCACATCGCGCTGCAGCACCATGCGCGGCTGGCCGAGCTGCGGCGCGAGGAGGACCGGCTGCTCGAGCTGCTGGACCTCGCGGCCGATGCCGACAAGCCCGCGGGCGAGCTGTCCCACGGCCAGCAGCAGTGGCTGGAGATCGGCATGGCGCTGGCGCTCAAGCCGGTGCTGCTGCTGATGGACGAGCCAACCGCCGGACTGTCGCCCGAGGAGACCTTCAAGACCGGCGAGCTGATCCAGAAGCTCAATGCCGAGGGCATGACGGTGCTGGTGGTCGAGCACGACATGGCCTTCATCCGCCAGATCGCGCAGCGCGTGACCGTGCTGCACTTCGGCAAGGTGTTCGCCGAGGGCTCGATCGCCGAGGTGATCGCCGATCCGCGCGTGGCCGAGATCTACCTGGGGAAGACGCATGAACACCACTGAGACCGTGCTCGAGATCCGCGGCCTGCAGGCCGGCTATGGCGCCACGCCGATCCTGCAGGGCGTCGACCTGACAGTGGGCAAGGGCGAGATCGTGGCGCTGATCGGGCGCAACGGCGTGGGCAAGACCACCACCATGCGCTGCCTGATGGGCCTGCTGCGCACGCGCGGCGGCGGCATCCGCTTCCTGGGGCGCGACATCGAGACCCTGACCAGCGATGCGCGCGCGCGGCTGGGTATCGGCTATGTGCCGCAGGGGCGCGAGGTGTTCCCGCGCATGACGGTGGCCGAGAACCTGATGGTGGGCGAGCTGATCGGCGGCCCGCGCGGCCGCAAGCAGCCCGAGCTGGTCTACCAGTACTTCCCGCGCCTGGCCGAGCGGCGCGACCAGCTCGCGGGCACCATGTCGGGCGGCGAGCAGCAGCAGCTCGCCATCGGCCGCGCGCTAGTGGGCAACCCGGCGCTGATGCTGCTCGACGAACCCTCGGAAGGCATCCAGCCCTCGATCGTGCAGCTGATCTGCGACGTGCTGCGCGCGATCCGCCGCGACCTCGGCACCACCATCCTGTTCGTCGAGCAGAACCTCGACACCATCCTCGACGTGGGCGAGCGCGCCTACGTGATGGAGAAGGGCCGCATCGTCGGGCGCATCGAGCCCGGCGCCATGAACGCGCAGGCGGTGCGCGAGCACCTCTCGCTGTGAAGCAACCAAGAAGGAGACCCAATCCATGAGCTGGCTCGAACGATCGATCATGCAGACGCGCGGCGAGGGCCGCAGCCGCAGCGTGGCCACCCACGAACTCACCGAGGCGAAGCAGGGCACCTACCACTTCACCATCGGCCCCTACACCCAGCCCGTGCTGACGGTGAAGCCCGGCGACCGCATCGTGGTCGAGACGCGCGATGCCTTCGACGGCAAGGTCAAGACCGAGCAGGACCTGCCTTCGAAGGTGCTGACCATGCCGTTCGTCAATCCGCAGAACGGCCCGATCATGGTCGAGGGCGCAGAGCCCGGCGACGCGATCGCGGTGCACATCGAATCGATGGCGCCGCGCGGGCCCAATCCGCGCGGCACCTGCTGCATGATCCCGGACTTCGGCGCGCTGAGCGGCACAGCCTTCACCGCGCTGCTGAACCAGCCGCTGCCCGAGACCGTGCGCAAGATCGACGTGGACGAGGAGGGCGTGTACTGGAGCAAGCGCGTCACCCTGCCGTACCGCCCGCACATCGGCACCCTGAGTTGCTCGCCCGAGCTCGACTCCATCAACAGCCTCACGCCCGACCAGCACGGCGGCAACATGGACCTGCCCGACATGGGCCCGGGCAGCATCACCTACCTGCCGGTGCGCACGCCGGGCGGGCGGCTGTTCATCGGCGATGCCCATGCCTGCCAGGGCGACGGCGAGGTCTGCGGCACCGCGGTCGAGTACCCAAGCCTCACGACCATCCGCGTCGACCTGATCAAGGGCTGGAAGCTCGAATGGCCGCGCCTGGAGACCGAGGCCATGATCATGGCCATCGGCAGCGCGCGGCCGCTCGAGGACGCGACCCGCATCGCCTACAAGGAGTTGGTGCTGTGGATGGAGGCCGAGTACGGCTACGACCGCTGGGACGCCTACATGATGCTGAGCCAGTGCGGCAAGGTGCGGCTGGGCAACTTCGTGGATCCGAAGTACACGGTGGGGGCGGGGATCTCGAAGGAGTATCTGGCGCCCTGAACCGCGCGTTCAGTCCACGGCGACGCCCGGCGTGATCGGCATCGCGGTCTCGCGCATCACGGCCTCGGGCGAGCGGTGGCGCTCGGCCATCGCGCGCTCCTCGTCGGTCCGCAACTGCGCCTGCATGTAGGTGCCGAGCGCGCGGGCATGCGCCACGATGCGCGTGCCTTCGGGCTGGCGCCTGCGCTCGTAGGCCTGCAGCGCTTCGGCGACCGAGGCCGTGCCCGCGAGCGCCTCGGCCAGCGCACTCGCGTCGTCGGCGGCCTTGCTCACGCCCATGCCGCAATGCGGCCGCGCGACGAAGGCCGCATCGCCGAGCAACGCGACGCGGCCGAAGGCCAGGCGCGGGCTCTCGAGGTCGAAGATCGGCTGGAAGAACAGGTTGGTGGCCTTGGCGATCACCTCGGCGCACTGCGGCGACAGCACCTCGGCCGCGGCGTGGCGCGCGGCCGCGAGCACCTCGGGCCGCACGCGCGGCGGCGGTATGCCTTCGGGCCAGTGGCGGCCCTCGGCATCGGTCAGCAGGTCGCGCAGCGCGCCGTGCTCGTCGGCCGGGCGGTACCAGACGAAGTTGAAGCGGCGCCGGCCCGGCTCGACGCTATTGTCGGCGCCCGCGATCGGGTAGGCGACCAGTTGCTCGTGCGGCGGCAGGTCGAAGACGAAATGCGGGAATACGCGCTCGCGCACCGGCGCCGACAGCACGGCCTCGTCGACCATGCCGCGCCAGGCCACGTAGCCCGCGTAGCGCGGCTCGGCACCGGGCAGCAGGCGCTTGCGGATCGCGGAGCGCAGGCCGTCGGCGGCCACCAGCAGGGCGGCCTCGATCTCGCGGCCGTTCGAGAGGCGGATGCGCACGCACTCGTCGTCCTGCTCGAAACCCACGACCTCGCTGGCCGAGCGATAGCACTCGTCGGGCAGTGCCGTGCGTAGCAGGTGGAACAGGCGCGACCAGGCCGTCAGCAGCTGCGGCACCTCGCGGTGGCCGCGCACGCTGCCGTCGCGCGCCAGCACGAGGCGCTCGGCCACGCGCACGCCGAGCGAATCGTCGGCCGGCAGGCCGAACGCGCGCAGCGCCTCGAGCAGCGCGGGATGGGTCACGATGCCGGCGCCGCGGCCCTGCAGTGCCTGCTCGACGCGCTCGTGCACCTCCACGGTCCAGCCCCGGCGCCGCAGCATGTGGGCCGCGAACAGGCCGCCGAGCGAACCGCCCGCGATCACCGCCTTCATCGGGTCTCCACCGCTTCGGCGGCCTCGTAGTTGAGCTCGATCGTCAGGCCCGACGGGTCGGCGACGAAGAGCTGGTGCAGGCCCATCGCGGGCACGGTGCGTTCGGTGAACGGCAGGCCGGCGCCGCGCAGCCGCGCGCGCATGCCGGCCAGGCCGCTGGCGAGGAAGGCGAGGTGATCGATCGCGCCCGAGCCGTGCAGCTGCGCCTCGGGTTTGTCGCCGAGGTAGGCGGCCAGGCCCTCGGGATGGTCGCGGTCGATGCCGATCAGGTGGACCACGCCGTAGTCGGCCTGGTCGCCGTCGCGGTAGAGCCAGGCGCCGGGAAAGTCGAACGGCGGCCGGTGGCCCTCGCGCAGGCCGAGGATGTCGACGTAGAAGCGCAGCGAGGCCGCGAGGTCGGGCGTGCGGATCGAGCAGTGGTCGAGCTTGCGGATCGTCATGCGCGGGCCTCCCGCGCGAGGCGGCTCAGGCGCCGCGCTCGGCCTTCAGCACCGCCGGCACGCCCGAAAGAAAGGCACGCACGCGCAGGTCGATCACGCGCTCCACCTCGCGCGGGGTGGGCAACTGGTAGATCCACTTGCGCACGCCGAGGTAGAACACGCTCGAATGCATGGCCCAGATCAGCTCGATCTCCTCGTCGAGCGCGGCCTGGTCCTTCGGTTCGGGAATGCCGAAGGTCTGGCGCATTTCGCGCGCGATCAGCACGAAGTGGCGCTCGCGCAGCCGCGCCAGGTACTTCTGGTTGATGCCCTCGCGGCTCAGGCCGGCCTGGATGAAGATGCGCACGAAGTCGCTGCGCAGCACGAAGCGGCCGTAGTCGACCAGGTAGCGCTGGAGCCGCGCCTCGAGCGGCACCGCGCGGTCGGCCAGCCATTCCTCCCACTCGGGATTCCAGCGCCGCACGAAGATCTCCTCGTACACGCTGTCGATCAGCGACTCCTTGGTCGGGAAGTAGCGGTAGAGCAGCGGCTGGGTGATGCCGATCTCGCTGGCGAGGTCGCGCGTGCTGGCCTCGAAGCCATGGCGCGCGAAGAAGGCGATGGCCGCCTGCAGGATCTGCTCCTGCCGGTCTTCGGGCGCCAGCCGCCGCCGCGGGGCACGCTCGGTCGCGATGGAAGGGGAGGATTTCTCGGGCATGAAAAACGGAAGGGCGGTGCACGCGGCCGACGGGCCGGCGCGTGGCCTGGGTTGCCGGAGTCATCCTACCTCCTTCGCGGCTTCGGGCACGACGGGCAGCAGCAGCCAGGCCGGGTCGGCCGGATCGAGGTGCAGCGTGCAGACGGTGTCGAACACGGCCGGCGGCCGGTCGTCGGCATCGTCGTGCACGAAGGGGCCGCAGCCGCGCATCGGGTTCTTCATGTTCGACAGCGCCGCGCTGTCCTGGCCGTGCTCGTAGTCGCGCCCGAGCAGCGTGAGCGCGACGCTCCAGCCCTTGGGAACGACCACCGAGGTGGGCCAGATCTCGACGTCGAGGTCGACCGGCTCGCCGGGCGCGAGCGGCTGCAGCTCGTCGTGCGTGTGGTAGGGCCGCCAGGGCGTGCTGCGCGCGGCGTCGAGCTTGCGGTGCGAGGCGCGCAGCCAGCCCTGGCCGACCGGCGTCTTGGGATCGAGCGCGCCGTAGAACAGCAGCTCCTTCCCCGCGGGATCGAACACGCGCAGCACGGCGAACAGGTCGGCATCGCGCGTGCGCGAGGACAGGCGCAGGCGCAGCGCGCTCGGGCCGGTGATCTCGGTCTCCTCGGCCATCGGGGCCGAGCGGAAGCTGAGGCCTTCGCCCATCGTGTCGTAGTCGAGCGTGGCGGCGACGGTGGGCGGCTCGGGGCGCAGCGCCATGCCCTCGGCATGCAGGTACAGGCGGGTCCAGCGAGTGCGCGCGAGCGGCCATTCGTGCTCGGCGCGCTGCACGAAGCCGTCGACCCGGCGCACGTTGAGCAGCACCGGCGGCTCGCGGTCCCAGCCGTTGTCGACGCCCTTGAGGAAATGGTCGAAGAAGCGCCGCTGCAGCCCGATGCCGTAGTCGGTGTAGTACTCGACCCAGTGCGTGCCGCCATGCACCTCGAGCCACTTGCGCTGCGAGCCGGCCGCGAGGAAGCCCTCGATGTTGCCGCGCAGGTGCAGGCCCTGGCCGCCCCAGTTGGCGGCCGACAGCAGCGGCACCTCGATGCGCTCGGGCAGGCCGCTGCGGTCGCGGTAGTTGTCGTCGTCGAGCGGCCGGTTGATCAGCGAGGGCCAGGCATCGACGCGCAGCTTCGCGAGTTCCTCGTCGGGCACGGTCTCGGGGCCGCACACCAGTTCGCCGGTGACGGCGCTGCGCGCTCCGCGTTCGCCGCGGCCGTGCTGCAGCGGCTTGACCTGCATCTCGAGCCAGTTCTTCGAGAACGAGCAGGCGATGCCGCCGTGGCGCGAGGCCTCGCGGTAGCGGTCGACCGCGCCTTCCCAGATCATCAGCGCCGCCAGGTGGCGCGGCCGCAGCGCGGCCACCCTCCACTGGTTCATCGCGTAGTAGGAGATGCCGCTCAGGCCCACCTTGCCGCTGGACCAGGGCTGTTCGCCGGCCCATTCGATGCATTCGCGGAAGTCCTCGGTCTCGCGCAGCGAATGGCAGTCGAGCACGCCCGGCGAGCGGCCGGCGCCGCGCGAGTCGACGCGGATGCAGACGTAGCCGTGCGGCACCCACTTCTCGGGGTCGCAGACTTCCCACTGCTGGTACTTGTTGCTGCTGCCCTCGAGCACCTCGGGCTTCTGCGCGGCCATGATGGTCCAGGCGGTCGAATAGCCTTCCTGGAACGCGAGTCCCTTGCCGTAGGGGCCGTAGCTCATGAGCACCGGGTAGCGGCCCTCGCCGATCGGGCGGAACACGTCGGCCCGCAGCACGAGGCCGTCGGACATCTCGATCGGCGCATCCCAGTCGATGCGCATGCCGTCTCTTGTTTCGCTGTGCATGGTGAGGTCTTTCCTTAGTCGAGGCTGATGTGGAGCGGTGCCAGCTGCTGCCTGTAGCGCTGCACCTCGGAACGGATGTAGGCCGCGAACTGCGCGGGCGTGGAGACCACCGGCGTCACGCCCTGGATCTTCATGCTGGCCTGGTAATCGGGTAGCTTCACGGCGCTGGCCAGGTCCTTCTGCAGTCCGTCGGTCATCGCGGCGGGCATGCCGGCCGGGCCGAGCAGGCCCGACCAGGCGGGCACGTCGACGTTGCGGATGCTGAGTTCCTCGAGCGTGGGTACCTCGGGCAGGCTGGCCACGCGGTGCGGGTTGGTGATGGCGAGCGCGCGCACCTTGCCTTCCTGCAGCAGCGGCTGCGCCAACGAGGTGCCGAGGAAGGTGAGCTGCACATGGCCGCCGAGGAAGTCCGTGAGCGGCGAGCCCTTGTAGGGCACGTGCAGCAGGCTGACGTTGGCCGAGCGCGAGAACAGCTCGCCCACCAGGTGCGTGGTGTTGCCGGTGCCCCAGGAGCCGTAGCTCACCGCGCCGGGCTTGGCGCGCGCGGCCTGCAGCACGTCGGCCACGCTCTTGTAGGGCGAGTCGGCGCGCACCAGCAGCACGAAGCCGTCGGCCCTGTGGATCTGCGTGATCGGCGTGAAGTCGGCCAGCGTGTCGTAGGGCAGCTTGTTGTAGAGCACGGCGTTGGTGGTGTGGCCGCCGGTGGTGAACAGCAGCACCGAGCCGTCGGGCCTGGCGCGCGCCACCTCGGCCGTGCCGATCAGGCCGCCGGCGCCGGGCTTGTTGTCGACGATGAACTGCCGTTGCGTGACCTGCGACAGGCTCTGCGCGAGCACGCGCGCCGAGGTGTCGAGCGGGTTGCCGGCGCCGAAGGGCACGACGATGCGCACCACGGCCGGGCCCTCGGCGGCCAGCGCGGCGAGCGGGAACGCGGGCAGCAGCAGGCCGGCCAGCGCGGCGGACAGTCGGTGGAAGGCTCTTCGGTCGGGCTGCATCTTGTCTCCTTTAAATAATCGTTTGATCAACAACTAGGCGAAGCATAGCCCGCAAGAAATCGGAATTTCTCGGTGTTAACCCGAAGGGAGTGGGAGAGGTGGGGGAGAGGGGTTGCAGCTCTTTATTTATCAACTGCAACGATTTGGCGGCAGGCCGCCCGGCGGGCGCGCTAGACGATCCCGTCGAACATCATCACGTCGACTTCGTCGCCCGCGGCCACCGGTCCCTGGTCGTGGTGCAGCACCACGAGGCCGTTGGCCTCGACCATCGAACTGAGCACGCCCGAGCCCTGGTTGCCCGCCACCCGCACCTCGGGCAGCGTGCCGGGCACCGACTGCACGAAGCCGCGCTGGTACTCGGTGCGGCCCGGTTTCTTGCGGATCGGTCCGAGGCTGCGCGCGCGCAGCAGCGGCGGGTGCGCGGCGGCCGCGGCATGGCAGCCCATCATGCGCAGCAGCGCGGGCCGCACGAAGGCGAGGAAGGTGACCATCACGGCGACGGGATTGCCGGGCAGGCCGAACAGCACGGCGGATTCGTGGCCCTGGGGCTCGCGAGGGATCAGGCCCACGGCCATCGGCCGGCCCGGACGCATCGCGACGCGCCAGAAGGCGATGTCGCCGAGCTGCTGCATCACGTCGCGCGTGTGGTCGGCCGCGCCGGCACTGACGCCGCCGCTGGTGACGATGGCATCGGCCTCGCGCGCCGCGCGCTGCACGGCGGCCGCCAGCGAGGCGGGATCGTCGCGCACCAGGCCGAGATCGATGACCTCGCAGCCCAGCCGCTCGAGCAGGGCGGTGACGGTGTAGCGGTTGCTGTCGTAGACGGCGCCTTCGCGCGGCGCGTCGCCGATCTCGAGGATCTCGTCGCCGGTCGACAGGCAGGCCACGCGCAGCCGCCGCAGCACCGGCACGCCGGTCAGCCCCAGGCTCGCGACCATGCCGAGCGCGGCGGGCGACAGCCGCTGGCCGCGGCGCAGCGCGGGCTGGCCCTGCATCAGGTCCTCGCCCGTGAGGCGGCGGTTGTCGCCGCGGCGCACCACGCGCGCGGGGAAGCTCAGGCGATCGTCCTCGACGCGGCAGAACTCCTGCGGGATCACGGTGTCGAGCCCGGCGGGCATGACGGCGCCGGTCATTATGCGCACCGCGTCGCCCGGGGCCAGCGCGCCGCGCCAGGTGGCGCCGGCCAATGCCGTGCCGACGATGCGCAGCGAGACCGAGGCATCGCTGGGCGCATCGTCGCGCAGCAATGCGCCGTCGAAGGCGAAGCCGTCCATGGCGGAGTTGTCGTGCGGCGGCACGCTGACGGGGGAGACGATGTCTTCGGCCAGCACGCGGCCGAGCGCCTGGCGCAGGCCGAGCTGCTCGCGCTGCGCGACGACGGCGCCCTCGACCAGCCGCTCGATGAAGCTGCGCACGCCGTCGACGCCGAGGTCCTGGGGGTCGTGGCAGGCGAGGCCGGCGGCGATGTCGGCGATGCGGCCCATCGGTGCGCTCATCCGCCGATGTAGCTCATCTCGACGCGGCGCTGCGCCTTGGCGCCGCCATCGTCGGGGCCGCGCAGCGCGCGCAGTTCCGAGTAGCGGTCGGCGCGGCCCTGCCAGACATGGCCGATGGCCGAGGCGATCTCCTCGTCGCTGGCGGCGCCGCGCAGCAGCGGGCGCAGGTCGTGGCCGGCGCTCGCGAACAGGCACAGGTAGAGCTTGCCCTCGGTCGACAGCCGCGCGCGGCTGCAGTCGTGGCAGAAGGCCTGCGTGACGCTGCTGATGACGCCGATCTCGCCGCGGCCGTCGGCATAGGCCCAGCGCTGGGCGGTCTCGCCGGCCACGCTGGCCTCGAGCGGACGCAGCGGGAATTCGGCGCCGATGCGCGCGACGACCTCGGCCGAGGGCAGCACCTCGTCCATGCGCCAGCCGTTGGTGGCACCGACGTCCATGTACTCGATGAAGCGCAGCACGACCTTGCCGTCGAGCTGGTCGCGGAAGTGGCGTGCCATCGGCAGGATCTCCTGCTCGTTGGTGCCGCGCTTGACCACCATGTTGACCTTGATCGGGCCCAGGCCCGCGGCATGCGCGGCCTCGATGCCGGCCAGCACGTCGGCGACCGGGAAGTCGACGTCGTTCATGTGGCGGAACACGGCATCGTCGAGGCTGTCGAGGCTGACGGTCACGCGCTGCAGGCCGGCGGCCTTGAGCGCGGCGGCCTTGCGCTTGAGCAGCGAGCCGTTGGTGGTGAGCGTGAGCTCAAGGGGCTCGCCCGCGGGCGTGCGCAGCGCGGCGAGCTGTTCGATCAGGCCCTCGATGTTCTTGCGCAGCAGCGGCTCGCCGCCGGTCAGCCGGATCTTGCGCACGCCATGCGCGGCGAACAGGCGCGCCAGCCGGGTGATCTCCTCGAAGCTCAGCAGCGCGCTGTGCGGCAGGTACTGGTAGTCCTTGTCGAACACGTCCTTCGGCATGCAGTAGCTGCAGCGGAAGTTGCAGCGGTCGGTCACGCTGATGCGCAGGTCGGTCAGCGGCCGGCCCAGGCGGTCGTGCAGCGCGCCGGTGGCGGGCAGCGCGATCCCGGGCACGGCGAGGGCCGCGCGCGCGCGGCCGATCTCGGCGATCGGGATGACGGTGCTGGAGCTGCTGCGGTTGTTCATGGGGCGAGGGGTCCGATTTTGCGCCATGGCCCAAGGGCCTGTGCCGCGCAGGCTACTGGATCGCGCCGCGGCGGACCTTGCCCGCGGTCAAGCTTCGGCGATACGGGGCCGTTCAACCGCGGCAGAGCTTGAGGTTGGTGCGGGTGGCGCGCACCACCGGCAGGTAGATCTCGGCGTCGGCCGGCGGGTATTCCTCCTGGATCTTCTCGTCGCTCTTGCCCGCGCTCTCGGCCAGCGGCGCCAGGGTCTGCAGGCAGGCGGCGCGGTCGCCGAGCTTGTACTGGGTCAGCGCGAGGTCGTTGCGCATCCAGCCCTTGCTGATCCAGTCCAGGGTCTTGTCGCACTCGGTGAGCACGGGCGCCAGCGTGGTGAGGGCGGCGGCGTAGTCGCGCGCGTCGTAGCGGCGCTTGAAGCCCTGGCGCGAGGCGGCCACGGCCTTGTCGGTGCAGGCCGGGGCCGGGCGGGTGTAGGTGCCCTCGAAGGTGGCACGGGCGCCGCAGCTGTCGCGGCACTGGTCGGCGCCGTTGCTGCCGACCTTGACCGTACCGCCGTTGACGGTGAAGTTCACCACGCAGCTCGAGTCGTCGAGCTTCGCCGTGCCGCGCGCCACGTTGCCGTCGAGCGCGCAGGTGTGGGCGTTGGCGCCGATGGTCGTGATGTCGAAATGGCCGTTGGGCTTGACGCGCAGGGCGCCGTTGCCGCCCTGGTAGATGTATTCGCCGGGCGGCGGCGAGGCGAACTCGGCGCGGGCGAGGCCGGCGGCGGCGAGCACGAGCACGGGGAGGAGGCGGACGAAGGGCAGGGGGCGTGGAGCGTTCATCGGGCGTTCTTTGCGCAGGCGGCGACGGCCCGGCCAGTGTATCGGCCGCGCCCCCGTCTGGCGGGTTCTCGCCATTCCCAGGCAGCCTGTCTGGACATGGACAATGCGAACAATTATCATTTGTGCGCCTGAGTACGTAGCGAATGGACGACGCAAAGGGCTTCTTTCAACCAGGAGCTTTGTCATCGTGCCCTACGTTCTTCCCGCCTTGCCCTATGCCTTCGACGCGCTCGAGCCCCATATCGACGCGCAGACGATGGAAATCCACCACGGCAAGCACCACCAGACCTACGTCAACAACCTCAACGCCGCGCTGAAGGACACGCCGCACGAAGGCCAGCCGGTCGAGGCACTGATCGCCGGCGTCGAGCAATTGCCCGAAGCCCTGCGCGCCCCGGTGCGCAACAACGGAGGCGGCCACGCCAACCACGGCCTGTTCTGGACCGTGATGGCGCCCGTGGGCCAGGGCGGCGGCGGCGCGCCCGAAGGCGAACTCGCCAAGGCCATCGATGCCGACCTCGGCGGCTTCGAGGCCTTCAAGGAGGCCTTCACCAAGGCCGCGCTCACGCGCTTCGGCAGCGGCTGGGCCTGGCTCACGGTCACACCCGCCGGCAAGCTGGCGGTGGAGAGCAGCGGCAACCAGGACAGCCCGCTGATGCGCGGCATCGGCTCGGGCAACGTGCCGATCCTCGGGCTCGACGTGTGGGAGCACGCCTACTACCTCAAGTACCAGAACCGCCGCCCCGAATACATCGCGGCCTTCTACAACGTCGTGAACTGGGCCGAGGTGGCCCGTCGCCATGCCGCGGCGCTGCGCGGCGGAAATTCCGGCGCATGAACCCCGACAGCTCCGAGCAACCGGCAGCGGCTCCCGCGATGCACGGCCCGCGTCCCGCCCGCAGCACGCGCGAATGGCTCGGGCTGGCGATCGTGGCGGCCGGCGCGGTCGTCGTGGTGGCGCATTTCTGGCGTTTCGTGACCGCCGACCCGGTGGTCTGGAACGCGTTTCTCGGCGGCTCGGTGGCGGCCTTCGCCACGGCGCTGGGCACCACGCCCGTGATCTTTTCGCAGCGCCTGCCCGACCGCGTGCAGGACACGCTGTTCGGCTTCGGCGCCGGCGTGATGCTCGCGGCCTGCGCCTTCTCGCTGATCATTCCGGGCCTCGAGGCGGCCAAGTCGATCGGCGTCTTCGGCGGTGGCGACTGGGCGGCCGGCGGCGTGATCGGCGGCGCGATCCTGCTCGGCGGCATCGCGCTGATGGTGATGGACCGCGTGCTGCCGCACGAGCATTTCATCAAGGGCCGCGAAGGGCAGGCGGCGAGGCAGATCCGGCGCACCTGGCTGTTCGTGTTCGCGATCGCGCTGCACAACGTGCCAGAGGGGCTGGCGATCGGTGTCGGCTACGCGGCCAACAACGGCCTGCGCGCCGACGCACTGGCCACCGGCATCGCGATCCAGGACGTGCCCGAGGGCCTGGTGGTGGCGGTGGCGCTGCTGGCCGCGGGGTACAGCCGCAGCTTCGCCGTGCTGATCGGCATGGCCTCGGGCCTGGTCGAGCCGCTGGGCGCGGTGCTCGGCGCGGCCGTGGTCGGCCATTCGGCGATGCTGCTGCCCTGGGGGCTGGGCTTCGCGGCGGGTGCGATGCTGTTCGTGATCAGCCACGAGATCATTCCCGAGTCGCACCGCAAGGGGCACGAGGCCTTCGCCACCGGCGGGCTGATGGTCGGCTTCGTGCTCATGATGCTGCTCGATACGGCGCTGGGCTGAGCGGCTGCGGCACACAAGAAAAAACGCGGCGGGCCTTTCGGTCCGCCGCGTTCTGTCTTGAAGGGAGGCGACTCAGCCGTGCTTCACCGCCACCGTTTTCAGCGTGGTGAAGCCGTACAGCGCCTCGAAGCCCTTCTCGCGGCCATAGCCAGAGGACTTGACGCCGCCGAAGGGCAGCTCGACGCCGCCGCCGGCGCCGTAGTTGTTGATGAACACCTGGCCGCTGCGCACGCGCTTGGCCATGCGGAACTGGCGCGCGCCGTTCTCGGTCCAGATGCCAGCGACCAGGCCGAACTGGGTGGCGTTGGCAAGCGCGACGGCTTCGTCCTCGTCGGCGAAGGCCATGGCGGCGAGCACCGGGCCGAACACTTCCTCCTGCGCGAGGCGGTGGTTCACCGGCACGTCGCGCAGCAGCGTGGGTGCCTGGTAGAAGCCGGTCTCCGGTGCTTCGTCGACCACGATGCCCTGGGCCACCATCGGGATGCCGGCCACCTGCGCGTCGCTCAGGAAGTCCCACACGCGCTGCTGCTGGGTCTGGCGGATCAGCGGGCCGACGTCGAGGTCCATCGCGGCCGGGCCCACGCGCAGCGCCTCGAAGGCATGGCCCAGGCGTTCGAGCAGCGGCTCGTAGATGGCCCGCTCGACCAGCACGCGCGAGCCGGCCGAGCAGGTCTGGCCGGCGTTCTGCACGATGGCGTTGATCAGCACCGGGATCGCCGCGTCGAGGTTGGCGTCGGCGAAGATGATCTGCGGGCTCTTGCCGCCGAGCTCGAGCGTGACCGGGCAATGCCGCTCGGCCGCCACCTGCTGGATCAGCGTGCCGATCTTCGGGCTGCCGGTGAAGCTGATGTGGTCGATGCCCTCGTGGCGCGCGAGCGCGTCGCCCACCTCGTGGCCGTAGCCCGTGACGATGTTGAGCGCGCCGGCCGGGAAGCCGACCTCGGCCGCGAGCTGCGCCACGCGGATCAGCGACAGGCAGGCGTCCTCGGCCGGCTTGACCACGCAGACGTTGCCGGCCGCGAGCGCGCCGCCCACGCTGCGCCCGAAGATCTGCATCGGGTAGTTCCACGGGATCACGTGGCCGGTCACGCCGTGCGGCTCGCGCCAGGTGAAGACGCTGTAGCCGTCCTGGTAGGGGATGGTCTCGCCGTGCAGCTTGTCGCAGGCGCCGGCATAGAACTCGAAGTAGCGCACCAGCGCGAGCGCATCGGCACGCGCCTGCTTCACGGGCTTGCCGCAGTCGCGCTGCTCGATGGCCGCGAGCTCGTCGACGTGCTCGGCGATCTTCAGCGAAAGCTTGAACAGCAGCCGGCCGCGGTCGGCCGCGCTGACCTTGTGCCACACGCCCTCGAAGCAGTCGCGCGCGGCACGCACCGCGCTGTCGATGTCGGCGGCATTGCTGCGCTGGATCTCGTCGTAGGGCTGGCCGTCGGAAGGGTCGATGACGGGGAGGGTGCGGCCGGAGGCCGAGGGAACGTCGGCGTTGGCGATGAAGTTGAGCTGCATGGGCCGGGATTTTGCGCGAAGCGGCGAAACCCCGCGCGGCGCCTACCGTGCGGCCCTGGGCAGCGCCTTCACCGCATTGAGCATGCGCTCGACATGCTTGTCGGGATTGAGGTTCTGGTAGTAGGAGGCGACCTTGCCGTCGGGCGCGATCACGTACGACAGCCGGTTGGCGAAGTCGGGCCGGGTCTGCATCACCGCGTCGAAGGACTGGATCACGGCCTTCGATTCGTCGGAGGCCACCGGAAAGCGGCTCTGGCAGGACTTGACCGAGAACTTCGACAGCGTGTCGATGTCGTCGGCCGAGACGCCGATCACCGTCGCGCCCAGGGCCGCGAACTGGTCGATGGCCTCGGCGAAGGCATGGGCCTCGATCGAGCACTCGTTCGAGTCGGCGGCCGGAAAGAAGTACAGCACCACCGGCCCCTTGGCGAGCGCATCGGCCAGCGAGTAGCGGAAGGTCTTGCCGCCGAGCGCGGCGGTGGCGGTGAAGCGGGGCGCGGGGTCGCCGATGTCGAGTGCCGCGTGGGCGGGTGCGCAGAGTGCCGCCGCGGCCAGGGTGAGGGCGAGGGTTCCGAATGCCGCGCGCGAGAAGGTCGGAAGTTGCATGGCGGTGTGCTCCGGTCGCTGTGGGGGCGGATTCTAGGACGATGCCGCCGCTGAAACCGGCGCGGCGTGCGCGCCGTACTTGCTGCAGGGGCCGCGGTCGAAAAGAGGGAAGATGCGGCCCCGGGAGCGCGCTCATCGCGCCGATGGTGGGGAAGGACGGAAGAAATGACGAATGCCTGGATCCGGCGCGCGCTGCGCCTCGTGTACGCCCTCGGCGTGGCCGCGACGCTCGCCGCCTGCGGTGCGCTGCCGCCCGCGCGCGAACGGCCCGCCGAGCATGCCGCCGCCTTCGATCCCTCGACCCGGCTCGCGAAGATCGCCGAGGCCTCGACGCCGCCCGGCGAGCACTCGGGCTTCCGGCTGATGCCGCTGGGCGTGTATTCGCTCGACGCGCGCATCCAGCTCGCGCAGCGGGCCCAGCGTTCGCTCGTGGTGCAGTACTACCAGCTCGAGAACGACGCCACCGGCCGGCTGCTGCTGCGTTCGCTGCGCGAGGCCGCCGCGCGTGGCGTGCAGGTGCGCCTGCTGGTCGACGACCTCTACACCATGAAGAGCCAGCAGCTGCTGCTGGCGCTGGCCGCCGTGCCCAACGTGCAGGTGCGGCTGTTCAACCCCTTCTGCTGCGGGCGTGGCGGCGGGCTGCTGTCGCGCTTCGCGGCCTCGCCGCTGGAGATCGCGCGGCTCAACCACCGCATGCACAACAAGCTGTTCATCGCCGACGGCGCGATGGCCGTGGTGGGCGGGCGCAACATCGCCGACGAGTACTTCGTGCTCAGCGAGGCGCAGAACTTCATCGACATGGACGCGCTGGTGGTCGGCAAGGTGGTGCCGCAGCTCGAATCGATCTTCGACACCTACTGGAACAGCCAGCAGGTCTGGCCGGTGGCCGACATCGTGACGGGCGAGGGCGGCCGTGCGCCGGGCGCGGCCGATTTCGACGCCTGGATCGGCATGGCCGCGCCGCCGCCGAAGATCGTGCTGCCGCCGGTCGACATCCTCGGCTACGGGCCGATCGCCGAGGAACTCGACGCGGGCCGCATGGGCCTCTTGTGGGGCGAGGCGCGCGCCATCGCCGATCCGCCGACCAAGCCGACCACCATGACCGCCGAGGAGGCCATCGCCACCAGCGTGACGATGAAGGTCTGGACCCTGATGCTCGACGCGCAGAGCGAGGTCGACCTGACCTCGCCCTACCTGGTGCCGGGCGAGCGCGGCATGGCGGCCTTCGAGGAACTGACGAAGCGCAAGGTCAAGCTCACGCTGCTGACCAACTCGCTGGCCGCCAACGACGAGCCGCTGGTGCACACCGGCTATGCGCGCTACCGCGAGCGGCTGCTGCGCAGCGGCGCCGATGTCTACGAGCTGAGCCCCAAGCGCACCAGCGCGGGCGAGCGCTTCGGCATGTTCGGCAAGTCGCTGGGCCGGCTGCATGCCAAGACCGCGGCCATCGACAAGCGCCGCATCTTCATCGGCTCGATGAACCTCGACCCGCGCTCGGCCAGCCAGAACACCGAGATGGGCGTGGTGGCCGACAGCCCGCAGCTCGCGCGCGAGATGCTGCGCGTGATCAACATCAGCAAGCTGCAGAACTCCTACCGGCTGCGGCTGGCCAAGGGCACGGGCACCCTGGAATGGCTCACGACCGACGGCGAGAAGGAGCTGATCCTGACCGCCGAGCCCGAGTCGGATTTCTTCCAGCGCTTCTACAACATGCTGATCGCCCCGATCGTGCCCGAGATGCTGCTGTAGCCTCGGGGGGATGGCGCAGACCTTCACGTCCCTTTCCGCCCCGCAGGTGATGCTGTGGGGGCTGCTGTTCTTCGGCGGCATCTACCTCGGCTTCGGCGCGCTCAATGCCCTGCTGACCCGGCGCGTGCTGCCGGCGCTGGGCATCGGCCGGGTGCTCGACCCACGGCCGCTGCAGCCCGGGCAACTGCGGCGCGAGCTCACGCAGTCGGGCATCTCGGTGCTGATCTTCGGGCTCGGCATGGTGTTTCCCTGGGGGCTGCTGCAGCTGGGCTGGGCGCGGCTCGATCCCGATGCGGGCTGGCGCCAGGTCGTGCTGGAGATCGTGGTGCTCGCGCTGTGGAACGACGTGCATTTCTGGCTCAACCACCGGCTGCTGCACACGCGCTGGCTGCGGCGCTTCCATGGGCCGCACCATCGCTCCTTCGTGACCACGCCCTGGGCCACCTACAGCTTCCATCCGCTGGAGGCCGCGATGCTCGGCAACGTGATCCTGCTGCCGATGGTGCTGCACGACTTCAGCTTCTGGTCGCTGGCCTTGGTGCCGGTGTTCAGCCTGTTCTTCAACAGCGTCGGGCATTCGAACTACGACTTCTTCCCGCGCGTGTCGTACAGCCACTGGTTCGCGGCCAGCCGGCGCCATCACCTGCACCACGCCTGCCACAACGGCAACTACGGCTTCCAGTTCACCTTCATGGACCGGCTGTTCGGCACCCGCATCGCGGCCGACGCGGCCGAGCCGCTGTTCCGGGGCTTTCGCGACAGGCAGCGCGGCCGTCCGGCCACGCACGATGGCAGGCCGGCCTGAGATGCCGCGGCTGCGTCACTGGCGCGACTGGCAGAGCCTGTTCTATTTGGCGGCCTTGCCGGCGCTCGCCGCCTGGCAATGGGTGCATGGCTTCAGCCTCTGGCTCTATGCGCCGATGCTGTTCCTCACGCTCGGCGTCGGCGTGATCCACCACAACCACGTGCACCTGCGCATGTGGCGTGGCCGGCGCATGAACCGGCTGACCGACTTCTGGATCACGCTGCTGCAGGGCCATCCGACCTTCGTGTTCTGGCCCGCGCACGTGGCCAACCACCACCGCCATCGCCATGGCCCGAAGGACGTGGCGCGCACCTACCGCTTCGGCGGCGACACCAACCACCTGCGCGGCTACCTGCTGCATCCGTTCCAGGCGGTGTGGGTGCTGTTCCCGCTGTTCATCGCGTGGCTGGGCCGGCTGCATCGCCACCGGCGCGGGGCCTGGCGCTACTGCATGGCGCAGTACGCGCTGTGGCTCGCGAGCTGGGCCGTGCTGCTCGCGCTCGACTGGCGCAAGGCGCTGGTGTTCGTGATCCTGCCGCAGCTGCACGGCCTGCACTGGCTGCTGGCCACCAACTACCTGCAGCACGCGCATGCCGACGGCCGCCGGCCCGCACGGGGGGCGCGCGGCGATACCTCGGGTACCCCGCTGAACTACGCGCGCAATTTCGAGGGCTGGGTCAATCCGCTGCTGTTCAACATCGGGCTCCACACGGCGCACCACGAGAACCCGCATGCCCATTGGTCCGAGCTCACGCATCTGCATCTCACGCATTACCGCGCGCGGGTCGATCCGTCGCTCAACGAGGGCGGGCTGGTGCCGTACATGGCGCGCGTGTTCGTGCTCGGTGCGGTCTGGCCGCGATGGCGCAGCCGACCGCTGATGCCGGGCGATTCCTTCACTTCCTGACACATGCCAGTTCCCTTCCAACGCGTCTACCTCGAAAGCGCCGGCTACTTCATGCCGGGCGACCCCGTGCCCAACGAGCGCATGGCCGACTTCATCGCGCCGCTCAACCGGATGTCCGAGCGCATCAAGCGCCGCATCCTGGCCGAGAACGGCATCCGCACGCGCCACTACGCGATCGATGCCGAGGGCGCGACGCGCCACACCAATGCGCAGATGGCGGCCGGCGCGATCCGCGACTGCCTGCGCCGCGGTGGCGCCGAGCTGTCGCGCGTGTCGCTCTTGGCCAGCGGCTCCTCGGGCGGCGACACGCTGATGCCCGGCTTCGCCAACATGATCCAGGGCGAGCTCGCGGCGGCACCGATGGAAACGCTCGCGGTGCACGGCATCTGCGCGGCCGGCGTGTCGGCGATCCAGGCCGCCGCGCAGGGCATCGAGTTGGGCGCGCACCGCTCGGCGCTCGCGGTGGCCAGCGAGATGCCCTCGCGGCTGTTCAAGCGCTCGCGCTTCGCGGCGCGCGGCTACGAGACCGACTTCGACTCGCACTTCCTGCGCTGGATGCTGTCGGACGGCGCCGGGGCGCTGCTGCTGTCCGACGGCGCGCCCGCGCTGGCCGGCTCGCCGGGCCTGCGGCTGCGCCTGAAGTGGGTGCACCAGCGCTCGTTCTCGGGCGACTACCCGGTCTGCATGCAGCTGGGCCTGACCGAGGACCGCGCGCGTGGCCACCTCGACTTCGCCTCCTGGTCCGAGGCCGAGGCGGCCGGCGCGCTGTCGCTGCGCCAGGACATCCGGCTGCTGCCGCACCTGTTCGACATCGGCATCCACGAATACGCGGGGCTGGTGCGCGACGGCTGGGTCGATCCCAAGCGCGTCGACCATTTCCTCTGCCACTACTCGTCGGAGAAGTTCATCCCGGTGGTCGAGGACCTGATGGCCAAGGCCGAGCTGTCGATCCCGCGCGAGCGTTGGTGGAGCAACCTCGCGTGGCGCGGCAACACCGGGGCGGCGTCGATCCTGGTGATGCTGGCCGAGTTCCTCCACACCCGCGCGCTGAAGCCCGGCGAGCAGGTCTTCTGCTACGTGCCGGAGTCGGGGCGCTTCATGGCGGCCTACATGCTGCTCGAGGTGGAGGCGGTGGAGGCGCCGCCCGTGATGGTCGCGCCGCGCGCCGCTGCAACTGCTGCAGCCGCGGCCGACGACGAGCTCGTGATCGCGCCACCGCACGACCCGGCCGCCGCGCCCGAGGGCCTGGGCGCGCTGCTGACCGAGCTGGCCGCCATCTGGCACGACTACCGCTCGCGCGTCTGGCGCACGCCGCTCGTGCGGCAGATCCGCGAGCGCCGCTTCGCCGTGCCCGACTACCTGAACTGGATGGAGCAGTGGGTGCCGCAGGTGCGCGAAGGCAGCCTCTGGATGCGCGAGGGCGCGGCCTCGCTGAGCGAGCCGTACCAGGCGCTGTCGTCGCTGATCGGCGTGCATGCGGGCGAGGAGCAGAACGACTTCCAGATCCTGTTCAGCGACTACCGCAAGGCCGGCGGCACGGTCGAGCGCATCGAGGACCTGCGCCGCAACCCGGGCGGCGAGGCGCTCAACGCCTACCTGCATGCGCTGGCCGCCACGCGCGACCCGATCGGCCTGCTGGGCGCGATCTACATCATCGAGGGCACGGGCCAGCGCATCGTGCCGGCGCTGCTGCCGCTGCTCAAGGCCAGCCTGCGGCTGCCGCCCGATGCCTTCCGCTTCCTCGAATACCACGGCCACAACGACGAGAACCACCTGAACCGCTGGCTGCTCGCGGTCGAGATGGTGATGGCCGTCGAGGGCCAGGCCCGCGCCGCGCGCCAGATCGCCGACACGGCGCGCCACACGGCCGCCCTCTACCTGATGCAGTTCCAGCACATCACCGAGCGGATTTCCCATGCGAACGCCTGAATTCCTGGCCCGAGGGCACGACGAGCGCGATCCCAGCCCCTGGCTGGCGCTCTACCTCGACCAGAGCACGCCGCTGCCCGACGAGGTCAAGGCGGCCTGGCTCGCCGATTCGAGCTCGGGCTCGCGGCAGTACCTGCTGCCGTTCCTGCGGCCGATCGCGCGCGCCACCATCATCCTGATCCAGGTGGTGAAGGTGTTCGTGCCGCGCAACTGGTCGCACTCGCGGCTGCTGCATCGCATCCTGGCCTGGGGGCTCCAGCATTTCGTGTCGCCCGAGGCCAACTGGCTGATCCTGCGGCACTTCCACCTGGGCTCGCAGGTGCTGGCCTTCATCGGGCGCAATTCGCCGGCGCCGGTCGCCACCTCGCCGCTGGAGCCGCCGGACATCGAGGCGCTGAAGGACGACATGTTCCTCAAGCACGACCTCAACCTGTTCAATTTCGTGATCCGGCTGAACCAGGCGCTGCGCGACCGCGGGCTGGCGCTGGGCAAGACGGAGGCGCCCGATTTCTCGATGATCCGGGAGCCCGCGTTGCGGCTGGAAGACATGCCGCATGGGCGGCTCAATTTCCTCGACCTGCAAAGCGCCATCGAGCTGTTCACGCCGCTCTACCAGCTGATGCTGACCGACAACGACTTCTGGCGCGCCGCCAATTCGCTGCAACTGGATGAAACCATCGGCATCTATGCCGCCACCATCCTCGCGGCGCCCGAGCACCTGATCCTGGTCAACAACAAGCACCCGCTGGTGCCGCTGTCGACCCTGCGGGCCGGGCATCGGCTGGTGATCCATGGCCTCTCGACCGAAATGCTGCACAGCCTGCTGCAGCGCATGAAGGCCGCGAGGAGCGGCGAGGGCGGCGAATCCGGCTTCGTCCCGGCCGGGGAAGGGGCTTCGGCCGACACCCCGCCACTTGCATAGGGGTATGCTGTCCCCAGATGCAGACCATGAACACGACCCACACTCCGTCCCCCAAGACCGATCTGTCGGTGACCCATGTGCTGGCCCAGTTGCTCGAGCGGCTGGAGCACAGCAAGGTGCCCGTCGGTGCCGAGCAGTACCGCTCGGTGGTCGCGCACCTGGTGCACGAGTTCGAAGACGTCGAATCGGGCGCCGACCTCAGTCGCCTGCTCGACGCCTATCCGGCCGCCGCCGAGGTGTACGAGAACCTCAACTACAAGCACGCCGGCCTGTGCCGCTCCGCGCTCGACGCCTCGCTGGCGGCCGAGACCCGCGCCAGGGAAGCAATCGCGCGCGCCATGCGCCGCCCCGAACCGAAGAAGAAGGAAGAAACCGATGGCCAAGGCTGAGGTGAAGACTGCCGTCCTGGAAGACGGCCTGCGCTACAAGTCGAAGACGCCGGGGTCCCCGTTCCGCGCCTCCGCGTCGTTCAGCGGCGCCACCATGTCGTGCTTCATGTGCGGCAAGCACCGCGTGCGCTCGCAACTGCGCACCCGCCAGGTGCTCGGCAAGTCCCAGACCGTCTGCGCGCCGTCCTGCAAGGCGCTCGACGAGGCACTGGAAGCCGCCGCCGCGCCGTCGTCGCCCGAATGACGCAACGCCCGCAAGGGCGTTTTTCCGCGCGCCTCGTCTAGCACGGCGGGGCGACGCCTTGGCGACATGCCCGTGCGGGCATCGCGTCGTCCGACTTCCACAGCGGCCGCAATAGTTATACAGTTAGAAACAATTGATGCATGTAATTGCATTGGTCAAAAAGTTCTAATTTCAGGCCGACATCAGATGATTTGCAGCAAGGCAATGGGTGCTTTTGGCGTAGTGCGGTCGTCCGCGCGCGCAAAAGGAAGCTGCCGTGGCTAAACCGCGTCACGTCGTCATGCAGGTGGTCAAGCGGTCTTCGGGCAGCGCGTCGCACCATGTGGAATTCGTGATGGACGACAACTTCGCCGAGCGCCTGCGGCAGTTGCGTTCGCTGGTGCCGCCGCTGGGCAGCCTCAACAAGCAGCGCGACCTAGTCATCGACAAGGTGCGGGTGCGGCTGCCCAACGCCATCTGGCGCTCGGGCCACGGCACCGACAGCAGCGTGGACGGCTCGTGCATCGTGATCGCGGCCGAGGGCTCGTTCAACTGCGGCGGCAAGGACCGCCTGACGCGCGAGAAGCTGGTGACCTACAACTTCTCGATCGCGCGCCTGGTCGAGCTGCACGGCGAGCGCCCCGAGGGCGAGACCTTCTACATCCGCGACGGCACCTTCGCCAACGACGAGCCGGCCGAGTCGCCGGCCGGCCGCTGGGTGGCCTCGATGCACGAACTCGAAGCCGTGATGCGCGTGCCCGATGCGCCCTCGGACTTCGACACCCTGCACGAGGTGCCGCTGCGCGTCGACCCGCAGCAGCAGGCCGGCGGCACGGTGCCGCAGCACCGCACCAGCTTCTTCTGAGGGGCCGCGCTCAGGCCGCGGCGGTGTCAGGCTGCGTCGCGGCCGCGCCGACCGGCACATAGGCCGCGCGGTTGTCCACCAGCCAGCGTTCCGACAGGCTGCTGTCCTGCTGCGCCGGATGGAAATCGGTGCGCAGGTAGCGGCGCCACATCGCGTAGTTGCCGCGCAGCAGCCCGTCGCGCGCGAGCAGGATGCGCGCGGCGCTCTTCCAGGTCGACCATTTCCACAGCTGCTTCTCGTGCCGCAGGTTGGCCAGCGTTTGGTGCATCAGGTCGCCGAGGAACATCAGCGTGACGCGGCGGAACCAGCGCGTGCGCCATTCGTCGGAACCGCCCGCGGCCCGGTAGACGTCGAAGGCCACGCTCTTGTGCTCGAGCTCCTCTGCGCTGTGCCACAGCCACATGGTGCGCAGCCGGGGCTCGGCGCCGTCGAGGATCTGCGGATGCGCGAGCAGCCACTCGGCGAACATGGCCGTGAAGTGCTCGGTGGCGGCCGTCACCGCGAGCGCGTGGCGGGGGTCGGCGCCTTCCATCAGCGACAGCCGCTTGCTCGCGCGCTCGGTCCAGCGGTCGACCAGGCCCTGCTTCTCGAGATGGGCGTTGAACAGCGAATGGATGCGCCGGTGCGTCGCCTCCTGGCCGATGAAGCCGCGCACCTCGGCGCGGTACTTGTCCTGGGTCTCGGGCGGCAGGGTGGCGACGGCGTCGCGCACGGCATCGATGAAGAACTGCTCGCCGAAGGGAAAACTCATCGACAGGGCGTTGAAGAAGGCGGTGGAGAATGCGTCGCCGCCGCACCAGTCGCGGGCAAACGGGGCCTGGAGATCGATCAGAAGGCGGCGGACGACGAGTTCGGTGCTCATGAAGACAATCCTCGTGAATCGGAATGATGGTGGCAAGGGAGCGTGGTACAGATGCGTACCGCGATGCCTGCATGGTGCCTCCGGGTGCTTGGTACTGTCAAGTACCAAGGCGTAGGAAAATGTTCCGTTCATGAGTGCCGTCACCGACAACACCTCCCGGACTCCGGCCGAATCGCGCAACGAGCACTACCACCGGCTGCTCGAGGGCATGGCCCGCGCGGTGGCAGCCAAGGGCTACGCCGACACCACCATCGCCGACATCGTGCGCGAGGCCGCGGTGTCGCGCCGTACCTTCTACGAGCACTTCGCGACCAAGACCGAATGCCTGATCGCGCTCTACGAGGCGGCCAGCCATCTGGCGCTGCAGGCGGTCAGCGAAGCCTTCGATCCGGTGCAGCCTTGGCATGCGCAGGTGGAGCGCGCGATCACGGCCTATTTCGACTATCTGGCGCAGGACCCGGTGCTGCTGCGCACGCTGTTCGTCGAGATCCTGGGCCTGGGCATGCCGGGGCTGGTGGCGCGGCGCCGGGTCAACGACGAGATCGCGAACTTCATCCAGGCCGCGATCAACAGCAGCGGCACGACCGGCCCGGGCCCGCAGGCGCACCTGACGAGCGAGATGGCGATGACGGTGGTCGGCGGCATCAACGAGCTGGTGCTGCAGGCCATCGAGCAGGAGCGCGCGGGCGATCTGCGCGAGCTGGTCGCGCCGGCCACGCGGCTGGTGCGCGCGGTGGCGGCGGAGAGCCAGCGCTAGGCGGGTGTCGCACGCTGCGGCGTTGCCGCGAGCCACAGCGCCAATAGGCCCGCGGTCAGCAGCGCCAGCAACACGCCCAGGTGCGGCAGCACGTCGTGCAGCGGCGCCCCCATCTGGTTGAGCCGCAGCGAGGCCTGGATGCCCGCCGTGCTCGGGAACAGCCAGCGCAGGGCCTGCAGCGGCGCGGGCAGGGCCTCGACCGGCCACGAGAAGCCCGACAGAAAAGCCATCGGCAGGGCCGTGAACAACAGCACCTGCAGCGCCCGTTCGCGGTCGCGGAACCAGCAGCCCAGCAGCAGGCCCAGCGTGCAGATCGCGGGCACGTAGAAGGCCAGCAGCACCAGCGCGCCGAAGGGGTTGCCGCCGCGCGGATAGTCCTGCAGGAAGAACACCCAGCCGAAATAGAAGATGCCGCTGAGCACGCCGAAGCCCGACAGCGCCGCCAGCCGGCCCAGCCAGGCGCTCATCGAGGCGCGCAGCCGCCGCGCCTCGGCCCAGGTGCCGGCCAGCATGGCGGTGCCCATCAGCAGCGTCTGCTGCAGGATCAAGAGCGCCACCGCCGGCACCACGTAGCTGCCGTAACCCTCGGTGGGGTTGAAGAGCGCCACCAGTTGCGTGACCAGCGGGCTGCGGCTGCGCGCCGCCTGCACGGCGCTCTGGCCGCCGGCCTGCAGCTTGCGGATCTCGACCCCGGCCGAGACCGTGCCCACCGCCTCCGAGAAGCCATAGAGCACCGCCTTGTTGAGCAGCGCATAGGCGCCGTTGCCCTCGATGCTGACCACCGCCGGCAGTCCGCGCAGCACGCTGCGCTTGAGGTCGGCCGGCAGCAGCGCATAGCCCTCGATCTCGCCGCGCCACAGGGCCTGCTGCGCCTCGTGCACGTCGGCCGTGACCAGGCGCACGTCCAGCCGCGGATTGGCCATCGCGAAGCGCGCGATCTGGCGCGACAGCCCGGTGTGGTCCTGGTCGACCACCGCCACCGGCACGCGGGTCACGGCCTGCGAGCCGTAGGGCCAGGGGTAGAAGAAGCCGTAGATGATCGGCGCCAGCAGCATGATCAGCAGCACGCCCTTGTCGCGCAGCACCGCCAGCGCGGTGTCGCTCCAGGCGGCGCCGAAGCGGGCGAGGGCGCGGTGGCGGTCCATCAGCGGCCGCCCCACGAATCGGGCGCGCGCGCCGCGCGGCCCAGCGCGGCGGCCGTCGCGGCCAGCAGCACGGCGCTGCCCAGCACCATCCACAGCGGCGTCGCGGCCGAATAGGCCAGCGGCGCGCCCATCTGCAGCTGCTCCATCTGCACGCGGATGTAGTGGGTGTAGGGCAGCAGCGCGGCCCACAGCTGCGCCAGCGCGGGCATGGCCACCAGCGGGAAGCCCACGCCGCCGAACGCGAAGGCCGGCGCGGTGATGAAGCCGGTGGCCGACAGCGCGGTGCGCAGCGAGCGCGTGAGCGCCGCCACGAAGCCGCCGAGCGCGATCGACAGCGCGAGGAACACCACCAGCGCGAACAGCGTCCAGCCGAGCGAACCCACCGGATGCCAGCCGCGCCCGGCCGTGATCCACAGCATGGCGGCGATGCCGACCAGCGACAGGCTCGCGAACGGCAGCGCCAGCTTGCCCGCGAGCGCGGCCAGTGCCTCGTGCCAGCGCGGCGCGGCGCCGAGCCAGCCGCCGATGCTGCGGTCGCGCAGCTCGCGGCCCACGGCCCAGGCGCCGGCGGTCATCGCGAGGATGTGCAGCAGCGCCGGGATCAGCGCGGCGCCGAGGAACTGCTCGTAGTCGCCCGAGGTGTTGAACAGCGCGACGGTGCCGGCCTTCAGCGGCTCCATGGTGGCGCGCGCGGCGATCATCGATTCGCCGCGCTTGTTGCGCACCGCGAGCTCGACCCCGCCCGAGACCGTGGCGACCACGGTGCGCACGTCGCGCTGGATCAGGCTCGAATGGGTGCCGAGCTGGGCGTTGTGCAGCAGCACGACCTGGCCCGTGCGGCCCTGCTTGACCTCGCGGCTGAGATCGCGCGGCAGCTGCACCGCGGCATCGACCGCGCCGCTGGTGAGCGCGCGCGCCATCGCGCCTTCGTCGTCGAAGCGCTGCACCACGCACAGGCCCGGCGTGGCATCGAGGAAGCGCACGATCTGGCGCGACAGCGCCGAGCGGTCCTGGTCGAGCACGCCGATCGGCAACCGCTCGGGCAGGCCGGCCGAGAAGATCCACCAGATCAAGAGCACCGCGAGCAGCGGCACCCAGGTGATCATCGCGAGGTCCCAGGGCCGCGTGCGCAGCAGCGCGAACTCGCGCCGTGCGCTGGCGGTGGAAAAGCCGCGAAGGCTCATGTTCTAGTCGACCAGCACGCTCATGCCGGGCCGCGCGCCCTCGATCGGCTGCAGCGGCCGCGCGCGGACCTCGAAGGTGCGCACGTCGAAGCCGGCGCCGCCGCGGGTGGCGCGCCAGGTCGCGAAGTCGGGCAGCACGCCGCTGTAGTAGACCTTGAAGCGCGCCGTGCGCCGGTCCTCGGCCAGCGCGGGCAGGCGGGCCTCGAACTCGCTGCCCATCGCGAAGCGCGGCAGCCGGTCCTCGCGCACGTTGAGCACCACCCACTGGTCGGCCAGGTCGACCACCGTGACCACCGCCACGCCCTGCGGCGAGAGTTCGCCGACCTTGGCGAGCACCTTGGCCACCTCGCCGGCGACCGGGCTGCGCAGCTCGGTCTCGGCCTTGGCGGCCTCAGCTTCCGCGACCACGCCGGCCACCTGGCGCGCCTGCGCGCTGGCCGCGGCCTGGTCCTCGGGGCGCGCACCGGCGCGTGCCATGTCGTACTGCGCCCTGGCGGCGATGGCCGCGTCGCGCGAGGCCTTCCAGTTGGCCTCGGCCTCGTCGCGCTTCTGGTCGGCCACCAGGCCCTCGCGCGCGAGGCCGTCGACGCGGCGGAACGAGGTCTGCGCGAGCTGGGCCGCGGTCTCGGCGCGCTGCCATTGCATGCGCGCCATCTCGATCTCCTGCGGCCGCGCGCCGTTCTGCGCCTTCTGCGCCACGGCCTGCGCGGCCTGCTCGGCGGCGGTGGCCTGGGCGAGCTTGGCGCGCACCTCGGGGCTGTCCATGCGCACCAGCACCGCGCCGGCCTGGATGCGATCGCCTTCCTTCACCAGCACCTCGGCCACGCGCGCCGTCACCTTGCCGGCGACATCGGTCTCGCGCGCCTCCATCTGGCCCTGGAACACCTCGGGCGCGGGCCGCGAGGCGCGCCAGAAGCCCCAGGCCAGCAGCGCCAGCACGAGCAGCGCGGCCAGGATCGCGATCAGTTTGCGGGTCTTGGCACTCATCATTCAGTTCACCTTCACGTCGGCACGCGCGATGTAGTCGGAAAAGCGGTCGGACAGGCCCGCGCTCTCGAGCAGCTGGGCCAGCGCCTGCACGTACTCGTTGGCGGCCTGCGCGCGCTCGGTCAGCACCTTGGCCTGGTTGGTCTCGGCATCGATCAGGTCGAGCGTGGTGCTGGTGCCTTCGCGCAGGCCCGAGGTGCGCAGCTTCAGCACCTCGCGCGCCAGTTCCACCGAGGCCTGCATCTCGAGGTACTGGCGGCGCGCGTTGTCGAGCGCGCGCCAGTTGCGTTCCACCAGCAGCGAGATGTCGCTGCGCGCCTGGGCGCCGGTGCGTTCGGCCTGCTCGACCTGCTTTTGCGACGCGGCCGAGAGCGCATCGCGATCGACCGAGTCGTACAAGGTCCAGCGCACGCCCAGGCCCGCGACCCAGTCGGCATTGCCGCTCTTGAGCTGGCGCGTGCCGAAGGCGATGACCTGCGGGCGCCGCAGCGCTTCCTCGCCTTCGTGCAGCTGCTCGGCCTGCGACTTCTTGGCCGCGACCTTCTCGAGGCCCGGATGGCGGTTGAGCGCCGAATCGATGAACCAGCCCAGCGGCTCGACCGGCGCGCTGATCACGAACAGCGGCGTCTGCGGTGCCACGCGGCCCTCGGCGCGCACCGTGCGCGCCAGCGCCACGGCCGCGAGCGCGGCGTCGTTCTCGGCCTTGCGCGCGTTGCGGCGCGCCTCCTCGTAGGCCGCGCTGGCCTGCAGCCGTTCGACGCGCGAGATCACGCCGGCTGCGAGCATCTTCTGCGCCGCCGCGTCGTGCTGCGCGATGGTGCGCTCGGCCTGCGCGCGCAACTGCGCCGCGCGCTGCGCGAGCTGGGCGCCGAAGTAGCGCTGCACCAGCAGCGTGTCGACCTCGTGGCTGGCCTGTTCGGCATCGGCCTCGGCCTCGCGCGTCTGCGCCGACACGAAGCCGCGCACCGCATCGGTGGCGCCGCCCAGGTAGATCGGCCAGACCGCCGACACCGAGGCGTTGGAGCCGGTGTCGTGCCGGTTCAAGGTGTAGCTGTTGGGCAGTTGCGGGATCGGCACGCGCGCGATGAAGCTCTGGATCGAGGGCGGCAGCGCCTGCCCGATCTGGCCGAGCTTCTGGTTGAGCGGATCGAGGTCGAGGTTCAGGTTGGCGTTGTACGCATAGGCCAGGCCCGACACGCTGACCACCGGGCCGCCCAGCCGCTTGAGGCCATCGCTCTGCAGCTGCTTGGCCTCGACCGCGGCGCGCGCGGCGGCCAGCTTGTCGGAGCGGTCGAGCATGCGGGCACGCGCGGCATCGAAGCTCATCGCGGTGGCATCGTCGGCTGGCGCGGGGGCCTGCGCGAAGGCCGCGCCGCCGGTGGCCGCGAGCAGCAGCGGGGCCAGGGCCTGGAGGAGGGCGTTGCGAAGGTGAAGGTGTGTCATCGGATTCGAAATGCCTTGCGCGCAAGCGTAGCGGGCCGGCGCGGCCCGGTCACGCGAAACGTGGCGCGCGCACCTCGCTTCGATGGCGGGTGTTCCCGAAGGCGCAAGAAAAAGGGGCGACGCCAATGCGGCGTCGCCCCGTGCGGAATGGCGTTTCAGTCGGGCGCGAGCCTCAGGACTTCACTTTCACCTCGACGCGCCGCGCTTCGCCCGCGGGGCCGTCGGCCTGGGTCTGCTCGGGCTTGGCGAGCTCGATCTTGTCCTCGGGCGCGCCCGCGGCCTTGAGCGCATCGCCGACCGCCATCGCGCGCTGCTTGGCGAGCTCCGCGTTCTTCGCGGCGTCGCCGGTGGCGTCGTGGTAGCCGCTCACCAGCACCGTGTTGCCGCTCTGCACCGCCTTGATCACGTCGGCCAGCGCTTCCCTGGCATTGGGCGCGACCTCGGCGCTGCCGGTGGCGAAGTAGAACTTGACCACGCCGTTCTCGACCTTGACCGCGGCGGCTTCGGCCGCGGTCACCGCGCCCGAGGCCACGGCGCCCGCCGGCGTGCTGACCGCGGCCGGTGCCGTGGCGGCCACCGGTGCCGGGGGCGGCACGGCCGCCGTCGCATCGCCGGCATGGAACTTCACCACCAGCGGCACGATGAGCAGTGCCACGATGTTGATGATCTTGATCAGCGGGTTCACGGCCGGGCCGGCCGTGTCCTTGTAGGGGTCGCCCACGGTGTCGCCGGTGACGGCGGCCTTGTGCGTCTCGCTGCCCTTGCCGCCGAAGTGGCCGTCCTCGATGTACTTCTTGGCGTTGTCCCAGGCACCGCCGCCGGTGCACATGGAGATGGCGACGAACAGGCCCGTGACGATGGTGCCCATCAGCAGGCCGCCCAGGGCCTTCGGTCCGAGCAGCAGGCCGACCACGATCGGCACCAGCACCGGCAGCAGCGAGGGGATCATCATCTCCTTGATGGCCGCGCCGGTCAGCATGCTCACGGCCTTGCCGTATTCGGGCTTGGCGGTGCCTTCCATGATGCCGGGGATGTCGCGGAACTGCCGGCGCACTTCCTCGACCACCGAGCCCGCGGCGCGGCCCACGGCTTCCATCGCCATCGCGCCGAACAGGTAGGGGATCAGGCCGCCGATGAACAGGCCGACGATCACCATCGGGTCGCTGAGGTTGAACGTGATGTTCAGGCCGAAGCTCTCGAGCTTGTGCGTGTAGTCGGCGAACAGCACCAGCGCCGCGAGGCCGGCCGAGCCGATGGCGTAGCCCTTGGTCACGGCCTTGGTGGTGTTGCCCACCGCATCCAGCGGGTCGGTGATGTCGCGCACGCTCGCGGGCAGCTCGCTCATCTCGGCGATGCCGCCGGCGTTGTCGGTGATGGGGCCGTAGGCGTCCAGCGCCACCACGATGCCGGCCATGCTGAGCATGGAGGTCGCGGCCACCGCGATGCCGAACAGGCCTGCCAGCGCGTACGAGGCCAGGATGGCGATGCACACGAAGATCACGGGCCAGGCCGTCGAGCGCATCGACACGCCGAGGCCCGCGATGATGTTGGTGCCGTGGCCCGTGGTCGAGGCCTGCGCGATGTGCTGCACCGGCTTGTACTGTGTGCCGGTGTAGTACTCGGTGATCCACACCAGCGCCGCCGTCAGCGCCAGGCCCACGAAGCAGGCGCCGAACAGCTTGAGCTGGCTGCCGCTGGCCGCGATCGCGTTGTCGGGAATGAGCCAGCTGGTGACGAACCAGAACGCGATCAGCGACAGGATGCCCGCCACCGCCAGGCCCTTGTAGAGCGCCGGCATCACGTTGGTCATGCCCGGCGAGGCCTTGACGAAGAAGCAGCCGATGATCGACGCGATGATCGACACGCCGCCCAGCGCCAGCGGATAGAGCACCGCGTTGACCGGCGCCGCCGTGACCATCAGCGCACCGAGCACCATGGTGGCGATCAGCGTCACCGCGTAGGTCTCGAACAGGTCGGCCGCCATGCCGGCGCAGTCGCCGACGTTGTCGCCCACGTTGTCGGCGATCACCGCGGGGTTGCGCGGATCGTCCTCGGGGATGCCGGCCTCGACCTTGCCCACCAGGTCGGCGCCGACGTCGGCGCCCTTGGTGAAGATGCCGCCGCCCAGGCGCGCGAAGATCGAGATCAGCGAGGAGCCGAAGGCGAAGCCGATCAGCGGATTGAGCAGCGCCGCCAGCGCATGGTTGCCGCTCGGCAGGCCCCTGGAGGCCAGGAACCAGTAGAAGATCGACACGCCCAGCAGGCCCAGCCCGACCACCAGCATGCCGGTAATGGCGCCGCCGCGGAAAGCCACGTCGAGCGCCGGCCCGATGCCTTGCGTGGCGGCCTGCGCGGTGCGCACGTTGGCGCGCACCGAGACGTTCATGCCGATGAAGCCGCAGGCGCCCGAGAGCACCGCGCCGACCACGAAGCCGACCGCGGTCGTGAGGTCGAGGAAGAGGGCGATCAGGATCGCGAGCACCACGCCCACGATGGCGATGGTGCGGTACTGCTTGGCCAGGTAGGCCGCCGCGCCCTGCTGGATCGCCGCCGCGATCTCCTGCATGCGCGCGTTGCCCGCGTCCTTGGCGAGGATCCAACTTCGGGCCCAGATGCCGTAGGCCACGGCCACGAGGCCGCAGACGATGGCGAGGATGAGAGGGGTGTTGCCATTCATGCGTTGCTTCTCCATTCGTTCGTTGTGACGTGGAGACGGAAAGCGCGAGGATCCGTTGCGTGCAACGCGCGGGAGTCGAGATTTCCGCCGCGTTGCTTCCTCGAAGCTCGCTGCATCCCGGGGAGCCGGGGTGCGGAGCCGATTGGCCAACGGCTGCAATTTACAGGCAAAAACGAAATCGCGTGCGACGGGTCCGTGACTCGGAAAGTAAACTTCGGGTTTGTCCGCATCCCCCTCATACTTTTCAACTACTCGAAAAACGTCATGTCCTTCGACAAAGTCTCCCCCGGCAAGAACGTCCCCGATGCCTTCAACGTCGTGATCGAAATCCCGATGAATGCCGACCCGATCAAGTACGAGGTCGACAAGGAGTCGGGCGCGATCTTCGTCGACCGCTTCATGACCACGGCCATGTACTACCCGGCCAACTACGGCTACGTGCCGCAGACGCTGTCGGGCGACGGCGACCCGGTCGACGTGCTGGTGATCGCGCCGTACCCGCTGCTGCCGGGCGTGGTCGTGCCCTGCCGCCCGCTGGGCATCCTGATGATGGAAGACGAAGCCGGCGTGGACGGCAAGGTGCTGGCCGTGCCGACCGACAAGGTGCTGCCGATCTACAGCCACTGGAAATCGGTGGACGACGTGAACCCGATGCGCCTGAAGGCCATCAGCCACTTCTTCGAGCACTACAAGGACCTCGAAGCCGGCAAGTGGGTCAAGGTGCTGGGCTGGGAAGGCATCGACGCCGCCCGCAAGGAAATCCTCGACGGTATCGCCGCCTACAAGAAGTGATCGGGCGGGGCGTGTCGGTCGCGCGGGCAGTCACTCCTGCTCGAATGGCGACCGGCGCGCATCGCGCACGAAGGTGCCGGCCGTCGACGGGCTCGCGCATTCCGCGGCGCCCGCGGGCGTGTCGGTCACCACGATGCGGTCGGCGCTGAATTGCAGGGTGCGGGTGCAACGCCCGCCGAACGGCACCACCAGCCGCTGCCGTTCGTCGAGCCGGCCACCGCCCTGCAGCAGCATGTTGCCGCGCGCATCGGGGCAGATGTAGAGCTCGATGTCGAGCGTGCCGTCGTTCGACGGCGTCACGTCCAGGAAACGCCCGTCCTTCGGACAACGGCCCTCCACGTAGCGGCCGGTCCAGTGCAGCAGCGGCTCCACCAGGTAGCGGATGCGCCGCTCGTAGTCTTCCCGCAGGCATTTCACGTCGGCCTTGCAGTGCCGGTTGCGCACCGCGAGCCAGTCGCGCTGGTCGCGCTTCAGGTAGGTGGCCCATTGGCCGGCGTTGGGTATCGCGAGTTGCTTGCGATAGAGCTCGGCCATGCTCTCGTCCTGCAGCGAGAGCGCGGGCGTGGCGCAGATGGTCTTCTCGGTGGGGTTCGAGGCCTTGGCGCAGTCGAAGCTGGCGGCATGGGCCGGGACACAGGCGAGGGCCGCGAGGCCCAGGACCAGCGCCCAGGGGAAGAGGGGGTGGATCGATGCGGCATGCGGTGCTCTCCTGCGCGCCGGGCGCGCGCGATGGCCGCATGCTCGTTCCCGCGCCGGCCGCTGTCGATCTGCCGAACGGCAGGGCCGGCTATGCCCTTGGTCGGAGCCTCGACCTCAGCCGCGGGCCGCGTCGCCGGCCAGCCGCATCCATTCGCGGTTGACCGAGCGGGCGTGCGAGTTCCAGTGGCGCGCGGCCTGCTGGAGCTCGTCCCACTGGCGCTGCGCGGCGGCGCTGTCGCCCTGCTGCGCGAGCCAGGCCACGTAGCGCGCACGCGCCTCGACGGTGTTGTAGAGGCTCAGGGTCGATTCGAAAGCCTGGCGCGCCTCGTCATGGCGGCCCTCGGCGGCCAGGGCGCGGGCCACCAGCAGCGCGACCTCGTCCTTGCGGTAGTCGTCGCGGGTCGAGCGCAGGCTTTGCAGCGCCTGCATCGCTTCGCTGCCCGCGCCCGGACCGCCCGCGGCCAGCAGTGCGCTCGCGAGGCCGAACTGCAGCTCGGGATCGGAGGCCAGCGGGCCCTTGAGCGCATCGCGGTAGTGCCCGACCGCCTCGCCGGCCTGGCCGCGATCGAGCGCGGCCTTGGCGAGGCGCAGCTTGTTCTGCGCCGTCGGCGCGAGGTCGTAGGCCTGATCGGCCGCGCGGTATTCGCGCTCGGGATCGATGAAGCCGATGGCCGCGCTCGCGACCTTGCCCGCGGTGCGCTGCATGCGCGAGGCGGGCAGGTACTCGACCACGAAGTAGACGATGCTGCCCAGCAGCGGAAAGCTGAACAGGATCAAGAGCCAGTACATCTGCTTGCCGTGGCGCATCGCGTGCACCGCGAAGAACAGCGCGATCAGGATGTGCAGACCCAGGCCGACGAATGGCATGACTTTTCCCCTTGTTGTTGGCGATCTGCCGGGGTTTATAGCAGCCGTGTTTGGCCGTGGCCTGACGCGGGCCCGCCGTCGCGCTCAGGCGGCCTTGAACGGGCTGCGCTCGCCCAGGTGGTCCATGTAGTTCTCGATGCCTTCGCCCTCGCGCTCGAGGAAGCGCTCGACCGCGTCGGCGAAGGCCGGATGCGCGAGCCAGTGGGCGCTGGTGGTCTTCACGGGCATCAGGGCGCGCGCCATCTTGTGCTCGCCCTGCGCGCCGCCCTCGAAGCGCTGCACGCCGTGCGCGATGCACCAGGCCAGCGGCTGGTAGTAGCAGGCTTCGAAGTGCAGGCAGTCGACGCGCTCGACCGCGCCCCAGTAGCGGCCGTAGGCCACGAGCGGGTTGCCGGTGCTCTCGTCGGTGGCCAGTGCGATCAGGCTGGCGGCGATCGGCTTGCCTTCGCGCTCGGCGATGAACAGCAGCCAGGCCTCGGGCAGCGTGTCGGCCATGCGATGGAAGAAGTCGCGCGTGAGGTAGGGCGGGTTGCCGTGCTCGCGGTAGGTGCGCGCATAGCAGCGGTAGAAGAAGTCCCAGTCGGCGCGCGAGATGTCGGTCCCGCGCGACCAGCGGAAGCGCACGCCGGCATCGGCGACCTTGCGGCGCTCCTGGCGGATCTTCTTGCGCTTGTCGTGCGCGAGGCTCGCGAGGAAAGCCTCGAAGTCCGCGTATCCGGGCGTCGGGTTCTGCCAATGGAACTGCACCGTGTGCCGCAGCATCAGCCCGGCCTCGGTGCAGGCCTCGATGTCGGCCGCGCCACCGAACAGCAGGTGCAGCGACGAGAGCTCGCTCTCCTTGCACCAGGCCACCAGCGCCTGGGCCAGCAGCGCGCGGCCGGTCGCGTCGCGCGCGAGCAGGCGCGCGCCGGGCACGGGCGTGAACGGCACCGCGACCGTCGCCTTCGGGTAGTAGGCCAGGCCGTGCTGCTGGTAGGCGTTGGCCCAGGCCCAGTCGAACACGTACTCGCCATAGGAATGGTCCTTGACGTAGACCGGGCAGGCGGCCTCGAGCGTGTCGCCGCGCCAGAGGGTGAAGAACTGGGCCGTCCAGCCGCTCTCGGGCGTGGCGCTGCCGCTCTCGTGCAGCGCGGCCAGGTACTCGTGGCGCATGAAGGGCGAGGGTTCGGCCTGCGCGGCGAGCAGCGCGTTCCAGGCCTGCGGGTTCACGTCCGACGGCGACGCGACAACCCGAATGACATAATCGTTCAAGCCTGTTTCTTCCTTCCGTATGACGCTCAAGCTCGCCATCGCGCAACTCAATTTCGTGGTGGGCGATCTCCCCGGCAATGCCCGAAGAATCGTGGCGGCCGCGCGCGAGGCCCATGCCCAGGGCGCTCGCCTTCTGCTGACGCCCGAACTCTCGATCGCCGGCTATGCGGCCGAGGACCTGTTCCTGCGGCCCGCCTTCACCGAAGCTTGCGATGATGCCGTGAAAGGCATCGCCGCCGCTCTGGCCGACCTCAAAGACATGGTCGTGGTGGTGGGGCATCCGAGCGGCGGCAGCCTGCGCGGGCGCTCCGTGTCGGTGCAGCTGCGCCACAACGCGGCCAGCGTGCTCAAGGAAGGCCGCATCCTCCAGACCTACGCCAAGCGCGAGCTGCCCAACTACCAGGTGTTCGATGAGCGTCGCTACTTCGCGCCGGGGCAGGGCACCTGCGTGTTCGAGGCCGGCGGCGTGTCGGTCGGGCTGCTGATCTGCGAGGACGCCTGGTTCGACGCGCCGGCCGAGCTGGCGCGTGCCGCCGGCGCCGAGGTGCTGGCCGTCATCAATGCCTCGCCCTACCACGTGGGCAAGGAGGGCGAGCGCGTGGCGCGCATGGCCGATCGCGCGCGCGCCGTGGGGCTGCCGCTGGTCTATGCCCACCTCGTGGGCGGGCAGGACGAGGTGGTGTTCGACGGCGCCTCCTTCGCGCTGCAGGCCGATGGCGCGCTCGCCGTGCAGGCGCCGGGCTTCGAGGAGAAGCTGGTGCTGGCCGAGCTCGAGCGTGCACCGTCGCAGGGCGTGCGCTTCCTGCCCGAGCCCATCGCCGCGCCGCGCGACGCCGAGGCCCAGCTCTGGGATGCGCTGGTGCTCGGCGTGCGCGACTACGTGGGCAAGAACGGTTTTCCGGGCGCGATCCTCGGGCTGTCGGGCGGCATCGATTCGGCGCTGGTGCTCGCGATCGCCGTCGATGCGCTCGGCAAGGACAAGGTGCGCGCGGTGATGATGCCCTCGCCCTACACGGCCGACATCAGCTGGATCGATGCGCGCGACATGGCGGGTCGCCTGGGCGTGCGCTACGACGAGATCTCGATCAGGCCCACCTTCGAGTCGTTCAAGGCGGCGCTGGCCCCCGAGTTCGCGGGTCGGCCCGAGGACACGGCCGAAGAGAACATCCAGGCCCGCATCCGCGGCACGCTGCTGATGGGGTTGTCGAACAAGTTCGGCTCGATCGTTCTCACCACGGGCAACAAGAGCGAGATGGCCACCGGCTACTGCACGCTCTACGGCGACATGGCGGGCGGCTTCGCGGTCATCAAGGACCTGCTGAAGACGACCGTGTTCGCGCTCGCGCGCTGGCGCAATGCCCATGATCCCTACGGCACCGGCGCCGAGCCGATCCCCGAGCGCATCATCACGCGGCCCCCGAGCGCCGAGCTGCGGCCCGACCAGACCGACCAGGACAGCCTGCCGCCCTACGACATCCTCGACGCGATCCTGGCACGCTACATGCAGGACGACGAGGGCATCGACGAGATCATCGCCGCGGGCTACGACCGCGCGGTGGTCGAGCGGGTGGCACGGCTCATCAAGATCAACGAATACAAGCGGCGCCAGGCGCCGGTAGGCATCCGGGTGACGCACCGCAGTTTTGGCAAGGATTGGCGTTACCCTATCACCAGCAAATTCAACGAAACCGCCGGAGCACGCAAACCATGAAGCAGATCACCGCCATCGTCAAACCCTTCAAGCTCGAGGACGTACGCGAGGCCCTGGCCGAAGTGGGCGTCACCGGACTCACCGTGACCGAGGTCAAGGGCTTCGGCCGCCAGAAGGGCCACACCGAGCTGTACCGCGGCGCCGAGTACGTGGTCGACTTCCTGCCGAAGATGAAGGTCGAAGTCGTCGTCAACGAGGGCGATGTCGAGCGCTGCATCGAGGCCATCGTCAACTCGGCGCGCACCGGCAAGATCGGCGACGGCAAGATCTTCGTCACGGCCGTCGAGCGCATCGTGCGCATCCGTACCGGCGAAGAGAACGAGAACGCGGTCTGAGCTGAACCGCAGGGGCCGGCGCTCGCCGGCCTTTCACCAGAGGTTCAGAGGTTCTCGGCCAGCCGGTCGTCGCGCGGATGGCGCGGCACCTCGGCACGCAGCGCCGCGAGCAGCGGCTCGGCTTCGGTGCCGGTGCGCACCAGGCTCATCTGCCAGTCGCCCATCAGGCCGTCGCGCACGCTCTGGCCGAGGAAGTCGAGCAGCTTGTCGTAGTAGCCGGCGCTGTTGAGGATGCCGACCGGCTTGTCGTGGTAGCCGAGCTGGCGCCAGGTCCAGATCTCGAACAGTTCCTCGAAGGTGCCGATGCCGCCGGCCATGGCCAGGAAGGCATCGGCGCGCTCGCCCATCATCGCCTTGCGTTCGTGCATGGTGTCGACCACGTGCAGCTCATCGCACAGCGGGTTGGCCAGTTCCTTGTCGACCAGGGCCTTGGGGATGATGCCGACCACGCGTCCGCCCGCGGCGCGCGTGGCCTCGGCCACCGTGCCCATCAGGCCGGTGCGGCCGCCGCCGTAGACCAGCTGGCCACGCTGCTGGCCGATCCAACGGCCTACCGCCGTGGCGGCTTCTGTGAACTCGGGACGCTCGCCGGGGCGCGAGCCGCAATACACGCAAATCGAAAATTCAGGGGTCATCCCCCGATCATGCCTCGCGCGGCGGGCCCGCTCATGACACGAAGCGCGTCCACAGGGCGGCGGCCCAGATGCAGGTGCACAGCGAGAGCGACAGCAGCACCGCGGCGCTGCCCATGTCCTTGGCGCGCTTGGAGAGGTCGTGCCATTCGGGACCGATGCGGTCGATGGCCGCTTCCACAGCCGTGTTGAGCAGCTCGACGATCATCACCAGCACCGCGCTGCCCGCGAGCAGGGCGATCTCGACCCAGCTGCGGCCGAGCCAGAAGGCGGCGGGGATCATGACCATCGACAGGATGGCTTCCTGCCGGAAGGCCGGCTCGCCCCAGCCGGCGCGCAGGCCGTGCAGCGAGATCAGCGTGGCGTGCCAGACGCGATCGAAGCCCTTGCGGGCCTTCTGCGGATTGACGGCGGGATCGGGAAGTTCGGGCAGGGCGCTCATCGGCGGCTCATGGGCTTGGAGGTAATGAGCCGGGTGCCGGCCCAGGCGTCATGCCAGAACTGGCGTTGCGGATGGAAGCGTGCCAGCAGGGCCCAGATGGCCACCCAGCCGAAGACGAGCACCGTGACTTCGGGGCCCGACAGCTTGAAGGGCGCGACGGCGGCGAGCGGCGGCAGGAACCAGATCCAGCTCAGCAGGTAGCGCGCGAGCGCGCGGCGCTGGCTGACCGGGTGGCCGTGCACGTCGACGATGCGGATGTTCCAGGTCTTCATCGCCAGCGTCTGGCCCTTGGCCCAGAACCAGACGAAGTAGACGCCGAACACCACGAAGAGGAAGCCCTGGAACAGGTGGCGCCGCGAGTCCATGGCGTCGCGCATCTGGCCCAGCGTGCTGAAGAGCCAGCCCGAAACGAACACCACCGCGAACAGCAGCATGCCTTCGTAGAGCCAGCAGGCCATGCGACGCCAGAGTCCCGGAACCGGGCCCTGTGCCGTGGAAGAAGAAACGTCAGACGCAGGAGGGACGAGCGAAGCAGGCGAATCCGACTCCGAAACTTCGGAAGAGCTGGAAACCATCGAGACCTTGGGTCAGGGGGCGGCCGAGGGTTGCTCGAGCGTGCGCCCCGCAGAAGTGGAAGACGGTGTGGAGGATACCGAAGTCGACGGGCCGGACGATGAAGAGTACGGAGACGGCACCTGGGCTTCGGCCGGCACCGGCTGGGGCGTGAAGGTGGCGGGGGTCGCGGCCGAGGGCGTCGCCGGGGCGACGGTGGCCGCAGCCGTGCCGGAGGATGCGGCCGGCGGGGTCGTGACGACGGCCGCAGCGGGCACGATGGCCGGCGTCGCGGGCGCCATCGGCGGCGCGAGCTGGATGCGGGGCGTGTGCTGCCCGGGCGGCGTGACCGTGGGCACGGCCACGAGCTTCTGGGACGACACCGGCCGCACCGGGATGGCGGCGCCCTTGGGCTTGGCGGGCGCACGCTCGGCGAGCTTGCGCTTTTCCTCTTCGCTCAGCGCCTGGTACTGCTCCCACTTGGCCTTGCGCTCGTCGGCCGGCACGCGCTTGACCTCGGCGAAGTTCAGGCGCGCCTGGACGCGCTGCTGGTTGCTGAGCGCGGCCCACTCGATCATGCGGCTGCGCAGCGTGATCTGGTCCTCGGCCGGCAGCGAGGCGTAGTTGCGCGACAGCGCGAGCCACTTGCGCTTCTGGCCGACGTTGAGGGTGTTCCAGTGCGGCGCCAGCGGTTGCAGGGCCTGCTGCTGCTCGGCGGTGAGCTCGGCCCACAGCGGCTTGGTGAGGGTGGGCGGCTTGGCGGCGGCGGACGCGGCCATGGTGCCGGTCGGCGCGGCCTTCGGCGTCTCCGCGCGAACGGCTTCCGAGCGCACGGGCGTGGTCTGCGCGGCCGCGATCGTCAGTCCCAGTGCCGCGGCGGCCACGGTGCCGACCCCGGCGAGACGAGTCGCCACGCCTTGCGACCACGAGCGCGAGGAGCGGGGCGAAATCGCGGGGGGCAGGGTGCGGCGTGGCATTCGGATGATCGGTCGGATGGAGGCTTCGGACAGGCGGGAAGGTCTAGGCGGCAGACGGGAGCGGCGAAGCCGGGCGCGGGGCTGGGAGGGCGGGTGAGGCCCTCGTCAGTCGGAGGCGCCGTCGGACTTGAGGAACTGCGCGAAGCCCGGGTCGGTGTAGGCCGCCGGCGGCAGGTCGCCGGTGAGCAGCGCGGAATCGACTTCGGCCAGCTCGCTGGCGCGGTCCTCGTCCTGCATCACGCTGATGGTGACCAGGCCGGCCACCAGGGCCACGAGCGGCACCACGGTGCCGATGCGCGTCCACCAGCCCCAGCCACCACCGCCACCCAACGCGGCGGTGTTGCCCGCCTGCACCACGGCGGGCGCGGCGCGCAGCTGCGGGGCCTGCTTGCGCTGGGCCACGGCTTGCGCGCGCGCCACGCGCAGGCGTTCGCCGATGTCGTGCGGCAACGCCTGGTTGCCGGCGGACAGGCGCGCGGCCACGCGTTGACCGAATTCGTTTTCGGCGACGGAAGAAAGAGGAACCTTAGTATTCATAGCGAAATTCCCTTGGCTTTGAGCGCCTTGCTCAGAGCGTGGACGGCGCGCGAGCAGTGGGTTTTGACGCTGCCCTCGGAGCAGCCCATTGCGGCGGCCGTCTCTGCGACGTCCATTTCTTCCCAGTAACGCATCAGGAAAGCCTCGCGTTGACGGCCCGGCAATGCCGCGATCTGTTCTTCGATCTCATGCAGGACCTGTGCCCGGCGCGTGGTGTCCTCGGCGCTCTCGGTTTCTCTGGAGTCGGTCGGCGAGGCGAAGTTCTCGAGCAGGTCGAAATCGCCGTCGTCGTCGGTGGCCTCGAAATCGCTGAGGTTCGAGAACAGGGCGCGGCGGGTCTTCTGGCGGCGGAACCAGTCGAGCGTGCAGTTCGACAGGATGCGCTGGAACAGCATCGGCAGCTCGGCGGCCGGCTTGTCGCCGTAGTGCTGGGCCAGCTTCATCATGCTGTCCTGCACGATGTCGAGCGCCGCTTCATCGTCTCGCACGTGATAGACCGACCGCTTGAAAGCGCGGCGTTCGACGCTTTTCAGGAAATCGGAGAGTTCTTGTTCGGTGGCCAAGCGTGAGAGGGGCGCCGGGCGCCGCGTGGGAATGGATGTCGGGCGGGAATGCCTCGTTGTTGGCCGCGAATTATGCCCGCCGCTCTTGACGAATCGTGTTGCGGGGCGATACGGGCTCGGCGGAAGCCCGCGGCGGTGTCATAATCGCGCTCGCAAGTCAAAAGGCAAACGGGTCACGGTCCGGCGGAACAATCAGTCCGCTCATGGCTTTGGCCTCAAGTCCTGGCGCGGCCCCACAAGGGTTGGCAAGGGGCACCCAAGGTTTTTCGTTCCCGAAAAAACTCCAAAGGTTGATCATGGAAATCTCGAAGGCGGAACTCGCTTCCGCAGCAGCCGCGTCCTCCGGCGCCGGCAATCACACGCAAGAACTCATGGGCGCCGAAGTGCTGGTCAAGGCACTGCAGGCCGAAGGCGTCCAGTACATCTGGGGCTACCCCGGTGGCGCGGTTCTCTACATCTACGACGCGTTCTACAAGCAGGACACCATCCAGCACGTGCTGGTGCGCCACGAGCAGGCGGCGGTCCACGCGGCCGACGGCTATGCGCGCGCCACCGGCGAGGTGGGCGTGGCGCTGGTCACCTCGGGTCCGGGCCTGACGAACGCGGTCACGGGCATCGCGACGGCCTACATGGACTCGATCCCGATGGTGATCATCTCGGGCCAGGTTCCCACGGCGGCGATCGGCCTGGATGCCTTCCAGGAATGCGACACCGTCGGCATCACGCGCCCGATCGTCAAGCACAACTTCCTCGTCAAGGATCCGAAGGATCTCGCGATGACGATGAAGAAGGCCTTCCACATCGCACGCAGCGGCCGTCCGGGCCCGGTGGTGGTGGACGTGCCCAAGGACGTCTCGTTCAAGAAGGTGGCCTACGCCGGCTATCCCGAGAAGATCGAGATGCGCTCGTACAACCCGGTGCGCAAGGGCCACGGCGGCCAGATCCGCAAGGCGCTGCAGCTGCTGCTCAACGCCAAGCGCCCCTACATCTACACCGGTGGCGGCGTGCTGCTGGGCAATGCCACCAACGAGCTGCGCACGCTGGTCGACATGCTCGGCTACCCGGTCACCAACACGCTGATGGGCCTGGGCGCCTATCCGGCGAGCGACCGCAAGTTCCTCGGCATGCTGGGCATGCACGGCACCATCGAAGCCAACAACGCGATGCAGAACTGCGACGTGCTGCTGGCCGTGGGCGCGCGCTTCGACGACCGCGTGATCGGCAACCCCAAGCACTTCGCGCAGAACGAACGCAAGATCATCCACGTCGACATCGACCCGTCGAGCATCTCCAAGCGCGTGAAGGTCGACATCCCGATCGTGGGCGACGTCAAGGACGTGCTCACCGAGCTGATCTCGATGATCCGCGAGAGCACGACCAAGCCCGATGCCGGCGCGCTCGCCAACTGGTGGACCACCATCGAAGGCTGGCGCTCGCGCGACTGCCTCAAGTACGACCGCGGCAACAAGGACGTGATCAAGCCGCAGTTCGTCGTCGAGACGCTGTGGAACATGACCAAGGACGCCGACGCGTACATCACGTCCGACGTCGGCCAGCACCAGATGTGGGCCGCGCAGTACTACCGCTTCGACGAGCCGCGCCGCTGGATCAACTCCGGCGGCCTGGGCACCATGGGCGTGGGCATTCCCTACGCCATGGGCATCAAGCTCGCGAAGCCGGAGTCGGAAGTCTTCACCATCACGGGCGAAGGCTCGGTGCAGATGTGCATCCAGGAACTGTCGACCTGCCTGCAGTACAACACGCCGATCAAGATCTGCTCGCTGAACAACCGCTACCTCGGCATGGTGCGCCAGTGGCAGGAGATCGAGTACTCCGGCCGCTACAGCCACAGCTACATGGATGCGCTGCCCAACTTCGTGAAGCTCGCCGAGGCCTATGGCCACGTCGGCATGCTGATCGAGCGTCCGCAGGACGTGGAGCCCGCGCTGCGCGAAGCGCGCAAGCTCAAGGACCGCACCGTGTTCATGGATTTCCGCACCGACCCCACCGAGAACGTGTTCCCGATGGTCAAGGCCGGAATGGGCATCACCGAGATGCTGCTGGGGTCCGAGGATCTCTGATCCCTCGGCCTGTTTTCGACCGTTCGTTCTCAACCTTTCACTGACGAATCTATTGCCCGCCGAGCCCGCGCATTACCGTGCGCGGGGGAGGGCGGCGAAAGCGAAAGCTTCCGCGCTGGCGAAAAGAGGAGTCACGCACACATGAAACACATCATTGCCGTTCTGCTGGAAAACGAGCCCGGTGCTCTTTCCCGCGTGGTGGGCCTGTTCTCGGCCCGTGGCTACAACATCGAGTCGCTGACCGTCGCGCCCACCGAGGATGCGAGCCTGTCGCGCATGACCATCGTCACCGCCGGTTCCGACGACGTGATCGAGCAGATCACCAAGCACCTGAACCGCCTGATCGAGGTGGTCAAGGTGGTCGACCTGACCGAAGGCGCCTACACCGAGCGCGAGCTCATGATGGTGAAGGTGCGCGCGGTCGGCAAGGAGCGCGAGGAGATGATGCGCATGGCCGAGATCTTCCGCGGCCGCATCATCGACGTCACCGACAAGAGCTACACCATCGAGCTCACCGGCGACCATGGCAAGAACGACGCCTTCCTCGAGGCGATCGATCGCAGCGCCATCCTCGAGACCGTGCGCACCGGCGCCAGCGGCATCGGCCGAGGCGAACGCATCCTGCGGGTCTGACCCGATGAAAACGGAGCTCGGTCGCTGCCCGTTCGGGCCGAGCTTGTCGAAGCCCCCGCGCGAGCGGGGACTGCATTGAGCCCTTCGACAGGCTCAGGACGAACGGCACAACACACTGCAACTCGCATATCTATCTGGAGAACATCATGAAGGTTTATTACGACAAGGACGCGGACCTGAGCCTGATCAAGGGCAAGACGGTGGCCATCATCGGTTACGGCTCGCAAGGCCACGCGCACGCGCAGAACCTGAACGACAGCGGCGTCAAGGTCGTGGTCGGCCTGCGCAAGGGCGGCGCTTCGTGGGACAAGGTCGGCAAGGCCGGCCTGCAGGTCGCCGAAGTGGCCGATGCCGTGAAGTCCGCCGACGTCGTCATGATCCTGCTGCCCGACGAGCAGATCGCCAACGTCTACAAGAACGACGTGGCGCCGAACATCAAGGAAGGCGCTTCGCTGGTCTTCGCGCACGGCTTCAACGTGCACTACGGCTTCGTGCAGCCGCGCGCCGACCTCGACGTGTGGATGGTCGCTCCCAAGGCCCCGGGCCACACCGTGCGCAGCACCTACACCCAAGGCGGCGGCGTGCCCCACCTCGTGGCCGTGCACCAGGACAAGACCGGCAAGGCGCGTGACCTCGCGCTGAGCTACGCCACCGCCAACGGCGGCGGCAAGGCCGGCATCATCGAGACCAACTTCCGCGAAGAAACCGAGACCGACCTGTTCGGCGAACAAGCGGTTCTGTGCGGCGGCACGGTCGAGCTGATCAAGGCCGGTTTCGAAACGCTGGTGGAAGCCGGCTACGCGCCCGAAATGGCGTACTTCGAATGCCTGCACGAGCTCAAGCTGATCGTCGACCTGATCTATGAAGGCGGCATCGCCAACATGAACTACTCGATCTCGAACAACGCCGAATACGGCGAGTACGTCACGGGCCCGCGCATCGTGACCGACGAGACCAAGAAGATCATGAAGCAGGTGCTCAAGGACATCCAGACCGGCGAATACGCCAAGAGCTTCGTGCTCGAAGCCGCTGCCGGCCAGCCCACGCTGATCAGCCGCCGTCGCCTGGGTGCAGAGCACCAGATCGAAGTGGTTGGCGAAAAGCTGCGCGCGATGATGCCCTGGATCAAGAAGAACAAGCTGGTCGACCAGACCCGCAACTGATCTCCCGGCGAGCAGGGCGCTCCGGCGCCCGATTCCCCCAAGGGCCACCCTCGCGGTGGCCCTTTTGCTTGGAGGGGCGGGCGTGCCCCTGAACTACACTCCCGGGGATGCGATCCAGTGACCGAATTGCTATCGAAGAGATAGCTGAACCGACAATGCCCATGAGGGACGGAGACCTATCCAATGCATGACGACACCGTCCCCGACGAGGTCCAGCCGCGCAAGCGGCGAAAGGGCATCTACGTCCTGCCGAACCTGTTCACGCTGGCCGCGCTGTTCGGCGGCTTCTATTCGGTCGTGATGGCGATGAACGCGCGCTTCGACCTCGCCGCGCTGGGCGTCTTCGCGGCCATGGTGCTCGACAGCCTCGACGGCCGCGTGGCGCGCATGACCAACACGCAGAGCGCGTTCGGCGAGCAGATGGACTCGCTGTCCGACATGGTCTCGTTTGGCGCCGCGCCAGCGCTGATCGCCTACGAGTGGTCGCTCAAGGGCCTGGGCCGCTGGGGCTGGATCGCGGCCTTCGTCTATTGCGCCTGCGCCGCGCTGCGGCTCGCACGCTTCAACGTCAACACCGGCGTGGTCGACAAGCGCTGGTTCCAGGGCCTGCCGTCGCCCGCGGCGGCGGCGCTGGTGGCCGGCTTCATTTGGCTCATGACCGAATGGGGCAAGCGCGGCGGTGAGGTGTTGTACCTCTCGTGGACGCAGATCACCTGGATCACCTTCGCCTTCACGCTCTATGCGGGCCTCACGATGGTGACCAACGCGCCGTTCTACAGCTTCAAGGACGTGCAGATGAAGAAGAGCGTGCCCTTCGCCGTGATCGTGCTGATCGCGCTCGGCATCGCGGTCATCAACATCCATCCGCCGACGGTGCTGTTCGGCCTGTTCGTGGTCTACGGCCTGAGCGGCTACGTGGTCTATGCATGGCGCAAGGCCAAGGGGCAGCAGACCAGCGTGATCAGCACCTCGACCGAGGAACCCGACGAGCGCGGTTTGCACAACTGAGACAGGCATTGCGGCACTGTCTTCACAAAGTCTCGAAGCCTGTGCTAAATTCGCAACCCTCATGACGAAGATGATTTCGCTGCTGGCCCTACTAGCTCTCCCTCACGGGCGGAGACGGTAGCGCACGCGCAAATCCATCACCACGGCCCGTTCGCACCAGCAACGGGCCGTTTGTTTTTGGGGTTGCTGGTTGATCACCAACCATCACAGCAGAGAAATCGACATGTTGAAGCAACCTCAAGCCAAATACCGTGCGTTCGCGCCCATCGGTCTCAAGGACCGCACCTGGCCCGACGCCGTGCTGACCAAGGCGCCGATCTGGCTGTCGACCGATCTGCGTGACGGCAACCAGGCCCTGGTCGAGCCGATGGACATCACGCGCAAGATGCGCATGTTCGAGACCCTCGTGGCCATCGGCTTCAAGGAGATCGAGGTCGGCTTTCCCTCCGCGTCGCAGGTCGAGTTCGACTTCGTGCGCAAGCTCATCGAGGAAGACCGCATTCCCGACGACGTGACGATCCAGGTGCTGACGCAGGCGCGCGACCACCTGATCGCCCGCACCTTCGAAGCCTTGCAAGGCGCCCCGCGCGCCATCGTCCATCTCTACAACGCCGTGGCGCCCGTGATGCGCCGCGTGGTGCTCGGCATGGACGAGGACGGCATCGTCGAGCTCGCCGCCACGCATGCGCGCATGTTCAACGAGATGGCCGCGAAACAGCCCAACACGCGCTGGACCTTCCAGTACTCGCCCGAGATGTTCTCGGGCACCGACCTCGCGTTCTCCAAGCGCGTGGTCGACGCGGTCACCGCGGTCTGGACGCCGACGCCCGAGCGCAAGTGCATCGTCAACCTGCCGTCGACGGTCGAGCACTCCACGCCGAACATCTTTGCCGACATGATCGAGTGGATGCATCGCAACCTCGAACGCCGCGACGCGATCGTGCTCTCGGTGCATCCGCACAACGACCGCGGCACCGGCACCGCCGCCGGCGAGTTTGCGTTGATGGCCGGCGCCGACCGCATCGAAGGCTGCCTGTTCGGCAACGGCGAGCGCACCGGCAACCTCGACCTCGTCAACGTGGCGCTCAACCTCTACACGCAGGGCGTCTCGCCCGAACTCGACTTCTCGAACATCGACGAGATCCGCGCCACGGTCGAGCACTGCAACCAGATCCCGGTGCATCCGCGCCACCCGTACGTGGGCGACCTGGTCTACACCTCGTTCTCGGGCTCGCACCAGGACGCGATCAAGAAGGCCTTCTCCGCGCGCAAGGACGGCGACATCTGGGACATGCCCTACCTCCCGATCGATCCGAAGGACGTCGGCCGCAGCTACGAGGCCGTGATCCGCGTCAACAGCCAGTCGGGCAAGGGCGGCATCGCCTACCTGCTCGAGAGCGAGTACGGCATCGAGATGCCGCGCCGCCTGCAGATGGAATTCAGCCAGACGGTGCAGCGTGTGATGGACGTCGCGGGCAAGGAGCTCACGGCCGCGGACCTCTGGCAGCTCTTCGTGCGCGAGTACGGCATCGAGTCGGTGCAGGCGCTCCAGCACCGCGTGCTGCAGGAGGAGGGCAAGGACGGCGCCAACCCCTCGGTGCTTCTGCGCGGCGACCTGGCCTGGGACGGCGAGACCGTGGCCATCGAGGGCCGCGGCAACGGTCCCATCGATGCCTTCACGCACGCGCTGAGCGCCGCGACGGGCCATGCGGTGCGCGTCATCGACTACCACCAGCATGCGATCGGCGCCGGTGCCGACGCCAAGGCCGTGGCCTACCTGGAGCTGCGCGTGGACGAGTCGCGCACGCTGTTCGGCGTGGGCATCGACGAGGACACCATCGCCGCGTCGCTGAAGGCGATCGTCTCGGGCGTGGAGCGCGCCAGGGGCAATGGCGCGCACAGCGCACAATCGGAGACCGCGACCGTCTGAGCCTCGATCCGACCGAAGCGCCAGGTGGCCAGAAACGAAGGAGAACCACGATGACCGACCAACTCATAATTTTCGACACCACCTTGCGCGACGGCGAGCAGTCGCCCGGCGCCTCGATGACGCGCGACGAGAAGTTGCGCATCGCCAAGCAGCTCGAGCGGCTGCGGGTCGACGTCATCGAGGCCGGCTTCCCGGCCAGCTCGAACGGCGACTTCGAGGCGGTCAAGGCGATCGCCAACGCGATCAAGGAATCGACGGTGTGCGGCCTGTCGCGCGCCAACGACCGCGACATCGCGCGCGCCGCCGAGGCGCTGAAGGGCGCGGCGCGCGGCCGCATCCACACCTTCATCGCGACCTCGCCGCTGCACATGGAGAAGAAGCTGCGCATGTCGCCCGACGAGGTATACGAGCAGGCCAGACTCGCGGTGCGCTTCGCGCGCAACCAGGTGGGCGACGTGGAATTCAGCCCCGAGGACGGCTACCGCAGCGATCCCGATTTCCTGTGCCGCGTGCTCGAGACCGTGATCGCCGAGGGCGCGACCACCATCAACGTGCCCGACACCGTGGGCTACGCGATCCCCGAGCTCTACGGCAATTTCATCAAGACGCTGCGCGAGCGCATTCCCAACAGCGACAAGGCGATCTGGTCGGTGCACTGCCACAACGACCTCGGCATGGCGGTGGCGAACTCGCTGGCCGGCGTGAAGATCGGCGGCGCGCGCCAGATCGAGTGCACGATCAACGGCCTCGGCGAGCGCGCGGGCAACTGCTCGCTCGAAGAGGTGGTGATGGCCGTGAAGACCCGCAAGGACTACTTCGGCCTCACGCTGAACATCGACACCCAGCACATCGTGGCCGCGAGCCGCATGGTCAGCCAGACCACGGGCTTCGTGGTGCAGCCGAACAAGGCGGTGGTGGGCGCCAATGCCTTCGCGCATGCCTCGGGCATCCACCAGGACGGCGTGCTCAAGGCGCGCGACACCTACGAGATCATGCGGGCCGAGGACGTGGGCTGGGCCGCCAACAAGATCGTGCTGGGCAAGCTCAGCGGCCGCAACGCCTTCAAGCAGCGGCTGCAGGAGCTCGGCGTGGCCATGGAGAGCGAGGGCGAGATCAACGCCGCCTTCCTGCGCTTCAAGGAGCTGGCCGACCGCAAGTCCGAAATTTTCGACGAGGACATCCTCGCGCTTGTCAGCGCGGAGGAGGGTGCGAACGTTGGCGAACAGTTTGCTTTCGTTTCTCTCGCGCAGCACAGCGAAACCGGTGAACGCCCCCAGGCGAAGATCGTCTTCACCGTCCATGGCAAGGAAGTCACGGGCGAGTCGGACGGCAATGGCCCGGTCGATGCTTCCCTGAAGGCCATCGAGTCGCACGTCAAGAGCGGCGCCGAGATGGTGCTTTACTCGGTCAATGCCATCAGTGGCTCGACGGAAAGCCAGGGAGAAGTTACAGTCCGGTTACAAAACGCAGGGCGGGTGGTCAACGGCGTCGGGGCGGATCCCGACATCGTGGTGGCGTCAGCAAAGGCTTATTTGAGTGCGCTCAACAAGTTACAGAGCCAAGCTGAGAGAGTGGCGGCACAAGGTTAGGTTTTCGGGCGATCCTTGGTATTCGAATGAAGAAAAGGATGCAAGTAGCTGATATTGCGTGCCTTTTTTGATTTCGATACACTGCGGTCCTTATTCCTGCCGCTGGAGATTTTGTACATGCCCGAAGCCCGTCTCCACCGCGTTTCAAGCCTTCGCACCCTCGCCGTCGCGTTCTGCGCGACGGCTTTTTTGTTGTCCGGCGCCCAAGCCGCCAAGAAAGAGAAGGCGGCCCCTGCCAAGACGGCGGCCGTCTCGAAGAAAGCCCGCGGCGCTGCGCCGGTCGAGGTGAAGCGCAATGCCGCGTCGTCCAAGGTCGCCAAGCGTGGTGGCCGTGCCGAGCGCGACGACAAGGCCGACAAGGTGGTCCGTGGTGGCCGCAACGTGGTGGCCACCCTGCAAAAGAAGAACGGCAAGACCGTGGTGGCCGTGCAGCGCCGCTCGGTGGTCCGTGTCGAGGCGCCGCCGCGCCAGTCCTTCGGCCAGATGGCCGGCCTGCACACCACCGACGACGCGCTCGAGCTCAAGTCGAGCGTCGCGCTGGTGGTCGACCAGGACACGCACGAGGTGCTGTTCAGCAAGAACGACCACGCCGTGCTGCCGATCGCCTCGCTCACCAAGCTCATGACGGGCCTGCTGATCAGCGAGGCCAAGCTGCCGAACGAAGAGCTCATCACCATCACTCAGGACGACGTCGACACCGAGAAGCGCAGCAGCTCGCGCCTGACGGTCGGCACCACGCTCACGCGCGGCGAACTGCTGCACCTGGCGCTGATGTCGAGCGAGAACCGCGCCGCCCACGCGCTGGGCCGCACCTATCCAGGTGGCCTGAGCACCTTCGTGAGCATCATGAACGCCAAGGCGCGCATGCTCGGCATGAAGGACACGCGCTACGTCGAGCCCACCGGCCTGTCGAGCCGCAACCAGTCGAGCGCGCAGGACCTGGCGTTGCTGGTGAACGCCGCCTACGCCGACGCCACCGTGCGTTCGCTGTCCACCTCGCCCGAATACCAGGTCGAGGTCGGCCGCCGCACCTTGCAGTTCAACACCACCAACCGCCTCGTGAAGAGCCCCGATTGGGACATCGGCGTGCAGAAGACCGGCTACATCTCCGAAGCCGGTCAGTGCCTGGTGATGCAGGCCCGGGTCGCGGGCCGCAAGCTGATCATGGTGTTCCTCGATTCGGCCGGCAAGTTCAGCCGCATCGCCGACGCCGAGCGCGTGCGCCGCTGGGTCGAGGCCACGCACGCCGTGCCGGGTTCGCCGGCCGCCTCGCGCGCCGTGGCGTACCAGATCGCAGGCTGAGCGGGTCTGCCCAAAGACGAAAGCCGGCGGTTGCCGGCTTTTTTCATGGTGCGGGGGAAGAGCTTCGACCCCTGAGGGTCGCCGCAAGGGCCTGAAACGCGCCCAGGCGCGCTCAAGCCCCCACGGAGGGGGATGGGCCGCCCGGCGACCCCGAAGCGGCCGCCACGGCCCCGGCAGCGGGTGCCACGCCCTGCTTGAAGCCCAGCGCTTCCGAGATCTCGTTCGCCGTTGCCTGCAGCTTGGGCAGCCAGCCTTCGTCGAGCCGGTCGGCCGGCGCCGAGATCGACAGCCCCGCGACCAGCTTGCCCTGGTCGTCGTAGATGCCGGCGGCCATGCAGCGCACGCCCAGCTCCAGCTCTTCGTTGTCGCGCGCGATGCCGTACTGGCGCGCCTTCGACAGCTCGCGCTCGAGCGCTGGCAGCTGCGTGATGCTGTTGCGCGTGTGGCCGGCCAGCCCGGTGCGGGTGGCGTAGCTGCGCACCCGCTGCGGATCGTCCGCGGCCAGGAACAGCTTGCCGGTGGAAGTGAGGTGCAGGGCGGCGCGGCCGCCGATGGCGCGCACCACCTGCATGCCCGAGCGCTCGCTGTAGGAGCGCTCGATGTACACGATCTCGTCGCCCTGGCGCATGCTGAGGTTGACCGGCTGCTGCGTGAGCTTGTGCAGCTCGCGCATCGGGCCCAGCGCGGCGTCGCGCACGTTGAGCCGGCCCTTGACCAGGTTGCCGAGCTCCAGCAGGCGCATGCCGAGCCGGTAGCTGCCGGCCTCGGGACGGTCGACGAAGCGGCCGACCGCGAGGTCGTTGAGGATGCGGTGGGTGGTGGAGGGATGAAGCCCCGTCTTTTCGCTGATTTCCTTCAGGGAAATGGCTTCTTCGCGCGAGGCCAGCACGTCGATCAGCGCGAACATGCGTTCGATGACCTGGATGACGGGGGTGGCCGGAATGTCTGAATGGTTTTTTCTCATGGCGCTGTGCGGTGAAGACCGGGCGCCATTTTATCTTGTGAAATCGCTGGCGCGCTGCCAGCGGCCGTCGATCAGCAATTCGTGGGGCGCGAAGCGCGCCTTGTAGTTCATCTTCGGGCTGTGTTCGATCCAGTAGCCCAGGTAGACGTGGGGCAGGCCGAGCTTGCGCGCCTGCTCGATCTGCCAGAGCACGCTGTAGGTGCCGTAGGCCATGCCGTCCTCGGGCTCGTAGAAGGTGTAGACGGCCGAGATGCCGTCGTTGAGCACGTCGAGGATCGACACCATCTTGAGCGCGCCCGCGCTGCCGTCGGGCAGGGTCTCGCGGAACTCCACCAGTCGCGAGTTCACGCGGCTCTGCAGCAGGAACTGGGTGTACTGGTCGATGCTGTCGTGGTCCATGCCGCCGCCCGCGTGGCGGCCGTTCTGGTAGCGCAGGTAGAGCTGGTAGTGCTCGGGCACGAAGCACAGCTTGAGCACGCGGGCCTGCAGGTCGACGTGCTGCTTGGCGGCACGGCGCTGGCTGCGCGAGGCCTTGAAGGCATTGGCCAGCACCCGCAGCGGCACGCAGGCGCGGCAGCCGTCGCAGTACGGGCGGTAGGTGAACATGCCGCTGCGCCGGAAGCCGCTGAGCACCAGGTCCGAGTACGCGTCGTTGTGGATCAGGTGGCTGGGAGTGGCCACCTGCGAGCGGGCCTGGCGGTCCGGCAGGTAGCTGCAGGGATAGGGCGCGGTCGCGTAGAACTGCAGCGTGTGGAGCGGGAGATCCTTGAGGTGCGTCACGTCGGGTGAGAGGGTCGCGCAGACAGGAGTTCGGACCAGTATACGGGCTCGAAACGCCAGGCGGGCCCCGTCGCTTCCCGAGCCCGGGCCACGTGTTCGACGAAGCACGCGCGCGGCATTTCGTGCGCGCCCAGGCTCGCGAGGTGGGCCGTGTTCTGCTGGCAGTCGATCATCCGCACGCCGAAGCGCCGGCACAGGCACACCAGTGCCGCCAGCGCGGTCTTCGAGGCGTCGGGGCGGCGCGTGAACATCGACTCGCCGAACACCGCGCCGCCGATCGCCACGCAGTAGAGGCCGCCCGCGAGTTCGCCGTCGATCCAGGTCTCGACGCTGTGGGCATGGCCGGCCCGGTGCAATTCGGTATAGGCGGCGACCATGTCGGGCACGATCCAGGTGCCCGACTGGCCCGGGCGGGCCGAGCCCGAGCAGGCCCGGATGACGGCCCCGAAGTCGTGGTCGATGCGGATCTCGCAGCCCGGCGCCTGCGCGAAGCGCGTCAGCGTCTTGCGCAGCGAGCGGTGGAGCCGGAAATCGGCCACCTGCAGCACCATGCGCGGATCGGGGCTCCACCACAGGATCGGCTGGTCCTCGCTGAACCAGGGGAAGACGCAGCGGCCGTAGGCGCGCAAGAGAGTATCGACGTCGAGCGAGCCGCCGGCGGCCAGCAGCCCGGGCACGGGATCGGCGATCCCCCACGCCGTCGAGGGGTCGGGCAGGGCATCGCCGGGTTCGAGCCAGGGCAGTTGTCGCATGGCCGTAGGTATACACGGCTTGCGGGGCGCATCTTCGTGTCAGAGGCGAAAACCCAACGCCGGCTCCGCCGCGGGCCCCTCGGGCATGCCCCTTTCTGGTGCCCTCCCAATGCACTCGTCCAAAGGCGCACACGTTTGCTCCAGCTCACATATAGTGCGGAGCTTCCTTCGAAGAAGCACCCCATGACGGTCTCCGCGCGCCAGCGTTGTGCGCGGGCCCGGTACAAGAGGACCACGTTGACCACAGACCCCAATCCCATGCGTTTCGGCAGCGGCCAGGCCGTGCGCCGGCTCGAAGACCAGAGTCTTCTTTCAGGCGCCGGCCGCTACACGGACGATGTGTCCCTGCCGAGCCAGTCCCACCTGGTCTTCCTGCGTTCTCCCTACCCTCATGCGCGCATCGCCTCGGTCGACGCCTCGGCGGCGCTCGCGCTGCCGGGGGTGCTCGCCGTGATCACCGGCGCCGACCTGGCCGCGGCCGGCGTCAAGCCGATGCCCGGCGCCGCCGGCTTCAAGCGTGCCGACGGCGGCGACAGCGCCAGCCCCGCGCGCCATGCCATCGCGCACGAACGCGTGCGCTTCGTCGGCGAGGCCGTCGCCGTGGTGGTGGCCGACACCGTGCAGCAGGCGCGCGACGCGGCCGAAGCCGTGATGGTCGAGTACGAGGAGCTGCCGATGGTCGTCGACCTCGCGGCCGCCACCGCCGACGGCGCGCCGCAGCTGTGCGACGAGGCCGGCGGCAACATCGCGGCCGAGATGCGCCACGGCAGCAGCGAGGCCGCCACGGCCGCCTTCGCCAAGGCCGCCCATGTGGTGGCGCTCGACGTGGTCAACCAGCGCGTGGTGGCGCTGACCATCGAGCCGCGCTCGGTGCTCGCCGCGCCCGACGCCGACACCGGCCGCCTCACGATCCGCATGAGCACCCAGATGCCCTCGGGCGTGCGCGACTCGATCTGCGCCGCCATCGGCCTGGCCAAGGACAAGGTCCGCGTGGTGGTCGGCGACGTCGGCGGCGGCTTCGGCATGAAGACCGGTGCCTATCCCGAGGACATCGCGGTGGCCTTCGCGGCGCTGCAGGTGAAGCGCCCCGTGAAATGGGTGGCCGACCGCAGCGAGGAATTCCTCTCGAGCGCCCATGGCCGCGACATCGAGGCCAAGGCCGAGCTCGCGCTCGACGCCAAGGGTCGCATCCTCGCGCTGCGCATCAAGACGCTGGCCAACGTCGGTGCCTATGCCACCGGCACCGGCGTTGCGATCCAGCTGCTGATCGGCCCCTGGGTGCAGACCAGCGTCTACGACATCCAGACCATCGACTTCCACTTCAAGGCGGTGCTCACCAACACCGCGCCCACCGGCGCCTACCGCGGCGCCGGCCGGCCCGAGGCGATCTTCACCATCGAGCGACTGATGGACGAGGCCGCGCGCCAGACCGGCATCGACCGCATCGAGCTGCGCCGGCGCAACTTCATCCGCCCCGAGCAGATGCCGTACAAGAACCCGATGGCGCAGACCTACGACACTGGCAAGTTCGAGTCGGTGATGGACCAGGCGCTGGGCCTGGCCGACTGGAACGGCTTCGAGGGCCGCGCCGCCGAATCGGCGCGCAACGGCCGGCACCGCGGCCTGGGCATCGCCACCTTCCTCGAATGGACTGGCGGCAACGTGTTCGAGGAGCGCGTCACCGTCTCGGTGCAGGCCGACGGCGTGATCGAGGTGTTCTCGGCCGTCAACGCCATGGGGCAGGGCATCGCCACCTCGCTGGCGCAGCTCGCGGTCGACGCCTTCGGCGTGCCGATCGAGAAGGTGCGCGTGGTGCTCGGCGACACCGACCGCGGCGACGGCTTCGGCAGTGCGGGTTCGCGTTCGCTCTTCACCGGCGGCTCGGCGGTGCGCATCGGCGCCGAGCGCACCATCGACAAGGCGCGCGAACTCGCGGCCCAGGAATTCGAGGTGGCGATCGACGACGTGACCTACAGCCGCGGCGCCTTCGCCGTGATCGGCACCGACCTCGAGCTCGACCTGTTCACGCTGGCCGGCAAGCAGCCCGAGCGCGAGATCTTCGTCGACTCCACCAGCACCGTGGCCGGCCCGACCTGGCCCAACGGCTGCCACATCTGCGAGATCGAGATCGATCCGCCCACCGGCGAGATCAGCGTGGTGGCCTACAGCTCGGTCAATGACGTGGGCCGCGTGGTCAACCCGATGATCGTGCGCGGCCAGCTCGAGGGCGGCGCCGTGCAGGGCATCGGCCAGGCGCTCTACGAGCAGGTGGTGTACGACCACGAGACCGGCCAGCCCGTCACCGGCAGCCTGATGGACTACGCCGCGCCGCGCGCCGACATCGTCAGCACCATGTTCCACATGGAGATGGACGAATCGACGCCCTGCAAGAACAACCCGCTGGGCGTGAAGGGCGTGGGCGAACTGGGCACCATCGGTGCCACGCCGGCCATCGTCAATGCCGTGGCCGACGCCTTCGCGCGCAACGGCCTCGCCGCGCGCGCGCCGCGCCTGCACATGCCGCTGAGCCCTTCGCGCGTGTGGCAGGCGATGCAGACGGTCGACTGAGGACCCGCCGCACGGCCGGTACTGCGGGAGAACCATCATGCTCGTGGTCACCGAGCTGCAGACCGAGCCGATCCGGGTCTCGAGCTACCGCTGCGACGCGGGCCCCGATGCCCCGCCTTTCGCCGAGATGCACGAGGGCCATTCGGTCTCGTACGTGCGCAAGGGCAGCTTCGGTTACCGCACGCGCGGCCATGCCTACGAGCTCGTGGCCGGCTCGGTGCTCGTCGGCGCGCCGGGCGACGAGTACGTCTGCACCCACGACCACCATGTCTGCGGCGACGAGTGCCTGGCCTTCCACCTCTCGCCGGGCTTCGTCGAGCTGATCGGCGGCGGGCGCGGCACCTGGCAGGCCGGCGGCCTGCCGCCGCTGTCCGGGCTGATGGTGCTCGGCGAACTCGCGCAGGCCGCGGTCGAGGGGCGCAGCGATCTCGGCCTCGACGAGGTCGGCATGCAGTTCGCCCATCGCTTCGTCGACCTCGTGGAAGGGCGCGATGCGCCGCGGCCTGGAGCGGCCCCCGCGCGCGACCGGCGCCGCGCCGTCGATGCCGCGATGTGGATCGCCGAGGGTTCGCACGAGGACATCGGCCTCGAGCAGGCCGCGGCCGAGGCCGGGCTCAGCGCCTTCCATTTCCTGCGGCTGTTCTCCCAGGTGCTGGGCGTCACGCCGCACCAGTACCTCGTGCGCTCGCGGCTGCGCCATGCGGCGCGCCTGCTCGCCGACGGCGACCGTCCCGTGACCGAGATCGCGCTCGACGTGGGCTTTGCCGACCTCAGCAATTTCGTGCGCACCTTCCGGCGCGCCGCCGGTGTCTCGCCGGGCGATTTCCGCCGTGCCGCGCGCGGCGACCGCAAGATTCTCCAAGACCGCCTTGCGGCCTTGCTCGACGATGAGCGCCTGATCCATTCATCGACCAGGAAGCCATCGCCATGCATCACGCCATCGAACTCGAACTGACAGTCCCGGCCTGCGCAGGCCGCCATCCCTGAGCGCGAAGGAGCCCGCCATGGCCACCATCCACCGGGAATTCGAACTCGTCGCGAGCGCGGCACAGGTCTGGGACGCGCTGCGCGACTTCCGCGCCGTGCATCAACGGCTCGCGCCGGGCTTCCTCACGGGCTGTCGCATCGACGAGGAGGGCGCGCGCATCCTCGACTTCTCCAACGGCAGCGTGGCGCGCGAGCTGCCGGTGTCGATCGACGAGTCGTTGCGCCGCATCGCCTACACCGTCACCGGCAGCCGCATGCGGCATCACCATGCGTCGGCGCAGGTGTTCGACGCGGGCGAAGGGCGCTCGCGCTTCGTCTGGATCACCGACGTGCTGCCCGACGAGCTCGCGCCCTACATCGCCGGCATGATGGACGAGGGCGCGGCCGCGATGAAGAAGAAGCTCGAGGCCGAGGCTCAGAAGTCCTCGAGCGGCAGCCCGACGTAGTTCTCGGCCAGCGAGGTCGAGGCCGCGTGCGAATGCACGAGGTAGTCGAGCTCGGCCTCCTGGATCTTCTGGCCGAAGGCGCCGGTCTCGGGGAAGCGGTGCATCAGCGAGGTGAACCACCACGAGAAGCGCTCGGCCTTCCAGACCCGGCGCAGGCACAGGTCGGAATAGCGGTCGAGCGCCGAGGCCGAGCGCTCGCGGTAGAAGATCTCGAAGGCGCGCGACAGGTAGCCCACGTCGGCGGTCGCGAGGTTCAGCCCCTTGGCGCCGGTCGGCGGCACGATGTGCGCCGCGTCGCCGGCCAGGAACAGCGAGCCGAAGCGCATCGGCTCGGCCACGAAGCTGCGCAGCGGCGCGATGCTCTTCTCGAGCGAAGGCCCGGTCACCAGCCGCTCGCGCGCTTCCGGGTCGAGGCGCGCGCGCAGTTCGTTCCAGAAGGCCTCGTCGCTCCAGTTCTCCACCCGTTCCTCGGTCGGCACCTGCACGTAGTAGCGGCTGCGCGTGGCGCTGCGCATGCTGCACAGCGCGAAGCCGCGTTCGGTGTTGGCGTAGATCAGCTCGTGCGACACCGGCGGCACGTCGGCCAGCACGCCGAGCCAGCCGAAGGGGTAGACCTTCTCGTAGGTCTGGATCGCATCGGCCGGCACGCTCGCGCGGCTCACGCCGTGGTAGCCGTCGCAGCCGGCGATGAAGTCGCATTCGATCTCGTGCGTCTGGCCGTCCTTCTCGTAGCGCACGCGCGGCGAGCGCGAATCGAAGTCGTGCAGGCTCACGTTGGCCGCGCTGTAAATGGTGGTCAGGCCCTCGGCCGCGCGCGCTTCCATCAGGTCGCGCGTCACCTCGGTCTGGCCGTACACGGTGACCTGCTTGCCGCCCGTGAGGCCGTGCATGTCGATGCGATGGCGCGCGCCCTTGAACAGCAGCTCGATGCCCCCGTGCGGCAGGCCCTCGGCCTTGGCGCGGGCGTCGACGCCGGCACGTTCCAGCAGGTCCATCGTGACCTGTTCGAGCACGCCCGCGCGGATGCGCCCGAGCACGTAGTCGCCGCTCTGGCGTTCGACGATGACGTTGTCGATGCCGGCCTTGAACAGAAGCTGGCCGAGCAGAAGGCCGGCCGGGCCGGCGCCGATGATCGCTACCTGGGTGCGCATGTCGATGTCTCCGAGAAGTTCCGCGAAGCGTAGGGCGAGCGCGCCGCCCTGACACGCCGGCCGATGCGGCTGTGTGCGATCATGCGAATGGCTGCGCGATGATCGCGCAACTTCCCGCTTCGCCTCAATCATGACCATCGCCAGAGCCGACTTCATCGAGGGCATCGCCAAGGGAATGGCGGTGCTCGAAAGCTTCGACACCGAGCGCCAGCGCCTCAACGCCACCCTGGCGGCCGAGCGCGCCGGCCTCACGCGCGCCGCGGCGCGCCGGCACCTGCTGACCTTGGCGCACCTGGGCTACCTCGAGACCGACGGCAGCTACTTCTGGATGGCGCCCAAGGTGCTGCGCTTCTCGGGCAGCTACCTGGCCTCGTCGCGCCTGCCGCGCGCGCTGCAGCCCACCCTGAACCGGCTCGCGGCGCAGACCGGCGAATCCTTCTCGGCCGTGGTGCTCGACGGCGAGGAGGTGGTGATCGTGGCGCGCAGCGGCAGCTACGGCACGCCCACGCGCGTGCTGGCCTATGGCCTGCACCTGGGCGCGCGGCTGCCGGCCCATGCCACCTCCACCGGCCGTGTGCTGCTGGCCGCGCTGCCGCCGGCCGAGTTCACGCGCTGGCTCACGGGCCGCCACCTGGCGCGCCTCACGCCGCAGACCACCACCCAGGCGCGCGCGCTGCGCCAGTTGGTGACGCGCGCGCGCAAGGAAGACCACTGCTTCGCGAGCGAGGAGCACGAGCTCGGCGTGCAGGCGCTGGCCGTGCCGCTGCGCGACATGCAGGGCCACACGGTGGCCGCGCTCAACGTGGTGCTGTCGGGCGCGCGCTACCAGGAGGAGGCCGTGCGGCGCGACATGCTGCCGCTGTTGTTCGAGGCCGCGCGCGAGGTGCGCGCGCTGCTTTGAACTTCGCCCGGTCCCTCCGCCTCGAACCGCCAAACCAGAACATCAGGAACCCGCCATGCGACTGCTGCTCCTCGAAGACGACGTGATGATCGGCGAAGCCGTGCTCGACCTGCTGCGTGCCGAGCAGTACGCGGTCGACTGGGTCAAGGACGGCGACAGCGCCGAGTCGGCGCTGCGCACCCAGGATTACGACCTGGTGCTGCTCGACCTCGGCGTGCCGCGCCGCGACGGCCTGGAGGTGCTGCGCAACCTGCGCGCGCGCAAGCAGCGCATGCCGGTGCTGATCGCCACCGCGCGCGACTCGATCCAGCAGCGCATCGAGGGCCTGGACGCCGGCGCCGACGACTACGTGCTCAAGCCCTACGACCTCGACGAGCTGCTGGCGCGCATCCGCGCGCTGCTGCGCCGCGCGGCCGGGCGCGCCGAGCCGGTCTACGAGCACATGGGCGTGAGCATCAATCCCGCCACCCGCGAGGTCAGCGTGGCCGGCCAGCCGGTGGTGCTGTCGGCCCGCGAATGGGCCGTGCTCGAGCCGCTGCTGGCACGGCCCGGCATGGTGCTATCGCGCGCGCAGCTCGAGGAGAAGCTCTACAGCTGGAAGGACGAGATCAGCAGCAACGCGGTCGAGGTCTACGTGCACGGCCTGCGCAAGAAGCTCGGCGCGGAGCTGATCCGCAACGTGCGCGGCGTCGGCTACATGGTGCCGAAGGCGTGAGGGGCGTGATGGGACTGGCCGCGCGCATGACCGGCTCGCTGCGCGCGCGCCTGCTGTGGTTCCTGCTCGCGGCCATCGTGCTGGCGGCCGGCGCGCAGGCGCTGGTGGCCTACCGCACCGTGCTCAAGGAAGCCGACGAGATCTTTGATTACCACATGCAGCAGATGGCGCTGTCGCTGCGCGCCGGCCTGCCGCCCAGCGCGGCGGTGGGCGGCCTCGGCGGTGCCGAGCAGAACTTCGATTTCGTGGTGCAGGTCTGGACCGCCGACGGCGTGCGCATCTTCGAATCGGCCGACCAGGCCGCGCTGCCGCAGCTCGCGGTGCTGGGCTTCGCCGACGTGCGCGCGCGCGGCACCACCTACCGCGTGTTCTCGATGCAGACGCGCGGGCTGGTGATCCAGGTGGCGCAGGACATGGCGGCGCGCCAGCACATGGCCGGCACCCTGGCGCTGCGCACCGTCGCGCCGGTGGCGCTGATGGCGCCGCTGCTGATGCTGGTCGTGTGGTGGGTGGTGAGCCGCTCGCTCGCGCCGGTGGCGCGCGTGCGCACCCAGGTGGCGTCGCGCCAGGCCGACGATCTCTCGCCCGTGAGCGAGGAGAAACTGCCCGACGAGGTGCGCCCGCTGGTGCAGGAACTCAACCTGCTGTTCGACCGCGTGCGGCAGGCCTTCGAGGCGCAGAAGCACTTCGTGGCCGACGCCGCGCACGAGCTGCGTTCGCCGCTGGCCGCGCTCAAGCTGCAGGTGCAGGGCCTGCAGCGCGCCACCGACGACGGCGCGCGCGAGCTCGCCGTCGGCCGATTGGTGGCGGGCATCGACCGCGCGACGCGGCTGGTCGAGCAGATGCTCGCGCTCGCGCGCCACGAGGCCAGCATGGCCGCGGGCGCGCCGCCCGAGCCGGTGGCGCTCGCGGAGGTGGCGCGACTGGCCGTGTCGGACGCCGTGGCCGCGGCCCAGGCGCGGCGCATCGACATCGGCATCGCGCGCGCCGACGAGGGCGCCGCGGTGAAGGGCCAGCCCGAGGCGCTGCGCATGCTGCTGCGCAACCTGCTCGAGAACGCCGTGAAGTACACGCCCGAGGACGGCCGCGTCGACATCGCGATCGCGCGCCAGGGCGAGGCGGTCGAGCTCAGCGTCGACGACAGCGGCCCGGGCCTGCCGCCCACCGAGCGCGAGCGCGTGCTCGACCGCTTCTACCGCTCGGGCGAGCCGCAGGCGCCGGGCAGCGGGCTCGGCCTCTCGATCGTCAAGTCGATCGCCGAGCTGCATGGCGCGAGCGTGGCGCTCGATGCCTCGCCGAGCCTGGGCGGGCTGCGGGTGGTGGTGCGCTTTCCGCAGCACGCCTGACACCGCGGCCGAGGCCGGCCGGATCGTTCAGCGGCGTTTAAGCGGCGCTTAAGCGAGCGCAACGACATTCCTTCCATCGCATCAGCGTCACGACGCAATGAAAGGAACCGATCCATGAACACCCGACTGACTTCGCCCCGTGCCTTGGTCCTGGCCCTGGCCACCGCGGGCGTGATCGGCGCCGTCGGCGCCGGCGCCTACACCAGCGCGCGCGCCGTGGGCACGCCCACCAACGCCACCGCGACCGCGCCGGCCGCCATGGTCACGCTGCCCGACTTCTCGACCATCACCGCGCGCGACGGCGCGGCCGTGGTCAACATCAGCGTCACCGGCACCATGAAGGCCTCGGACGACGAGGAGGCCGCGCAGATCCAGGGCATCGATCCCGACGATCCGATGTTCCAGTTCTTCCGCCGCTTCCAGGGCCAGATCAACCCGCGCGGCCAGCAGCAGCGCGACGTGCCGGTGCGGGCCCAGGGCTCGGGCTTCATCGTCGACGCCAACGGCATCATCCTGACCAACGCCCACGTGGTGAAGGACGCGAAGGAAGTCACCGTCAAGCTCACCGACCGCCGCGAGTACCGCGCCAAGGTGCTGGGCGCCGATGCCAAGACCGACATCGCGGTGCTCAAGATCGACGCCAAGAACCTGCCCGTGCTCGCGCTGGGCAACACCAAGGACCTGAAGGTCGGCGAATGGGTGCTGGCCATCGGCTCGCCCTTCGGCTTCGAGAACACCGTGACGGCCGGCGTGGTCAGCGCCAAGGGCCGCACGCTGCCCGACGACAGCTACGTGCCCTTCATCCAGACCGACGTGGCGGTGAACCCCGGCAACTCGGGCGGCCCGCTGCTCAACACGCGCGGCGAGGTGGTCGGCATCAACTCGCAGATCTACAGCCGCAGCGGCGGCTATCAGGGCGTGTCGTTCTCGATCCCGATCGACGTGGCGGTGCAGGTCAAGGACCAGATCGTCGCCACCGGCAAGGCGGTGCACGGCCGCCTCGGTGTGGCGGTGCAGGAAGTGAACCAGGCCTTCGCCGATTCCTTCAAGCTCGACAAGCCCGAGGGCGCGCTGGTCTCGAACATCGAGAAGGGCGGCCCCGGCGACAAGGCGGGCCTGAAGGCCGGCGACGTGATCCGCAAGGTCGGCGACCAGCCCATCGTGTCCTCGGGCGACCTACCCGCGGTGATCGGCCAGCAGGCGCCCGGCACCAAGGTCACGCTCGAGGTGTGGCGCCAGGGCGAGCGCCAGGAGCTGACGGCGAAGCTCGGCGATGCCAGCGACAAGCCGGCCCAGGTCGCGAAGGCCGACAAGGCCACCGGCCAGGGCAAGCTGGGCCTGGCGCTGCGTCCGCTGCAGCCCGACGAGAAGCGCGAGGCAGCGGTCGAGACCGGCCTGCTGATCGAGGACGCGGCCGGCCCGTCGGCGATGGCCGGCGTGCAGGCCGGCGACGTGCTGCTGGCGATCAACGGCACGCCCGCCAAGACCGTGGAGCAGGTGCGCGAGGTGGTCGCGAAGGCCGACAAGTCGGTGGCGCTGCTGATCCAGCGCGGCGACGACAAGATCTTCGTGCCGGTGCGCATCGGCTGACCGCCCCGGGCCGGACCCCGACGCGCGACGACCGATGAAGCCGCCGCACCGACGGTCTTCGGCTCCGCAGGCCGAACGCCTCGACCCTGCCGACAGCGCCGCCAACGGGCTGTCGGCCCACATCCTGCCGACCTCCGCCACCATGATCGGCGTGTGCATGACCGTGATGTCCATCGGGCACCTCGGTCCGCGCGACGATCTGCGGCTGGTGATCGATCGGCTGCTCGCGGTCGACGCGCTGGTCTTCCTGGCCAGCGCGTTGCTGTCGTTCATCTCGATGCGCATGCGGCGCTCGGGCGCGCGGCTCGAGGCCTGGGGCGAGGTGGTGTTCATCGCGGGCCTGGCGCTGCTGGCGCTCGGCGCGGTGGCGCTGACTTTCGCCTTGCGTTGAGCCCGGCGCCCGCGTTCAGTGCTGCGGGCAGTCGATCGCGCCCGGCCACTCGAGCGTGATGCGCGTGCCGCCGGCGGTGTTCTCTTCCTGCTCGACCGCCGTGATCTCCAGCCGCGCGCCGATGCTCAGCGCGCGCGCCCGCATGTTCGCGATGCCGTGTCCCGTCGTCTTCGGCGCGGTGCCCGTGGGCCGCAGTCCGACGCCGTTGTCCGTCAGCACGATGTGCACGCGCGGCGGCTGTACGTCGGCCTGCCAGCGCGCATGCAGCACGATGCGCGTGGCGCGCGCGTGCTTGAGCACGTTGGTGAAGGCCTCGAGCAGGATGCGCTGCAACTGCAGCGCGGCCTGGGCCGAGAACGGCGCCACCGGCGGGATCACGCCCACGTCCCACACCAGCGCGATGCCGGCCGCGTCCAGCCGCGGCTGCAGCCGGTAGCGCAGGGTGGCGAGCACGGTGGCGAGGTCGTCGTGCGTGGGCTGCAGCGAGTCGACCGCCATGCGCATCTCGTCGAGCGCGAGCTTCACGTGCTCCTCGACCACCGCGCGATCGGGCGCGGGCTGGGTCACGACATTGAGCAGGCCCACGAGCTGCGAGCCGACGCCGTCGTGGATCTCGCGCATGATGCGCTGCCGCTCGAGCAGCACGGCCTGTTCCTGCTGCTGCAGCCGCAGCGCGTCGAAGGCCACGCGCAGCTGCCCCTCGCGCTCGGCCACGCGCTCGGCCAGGGTGGCGTTGAGCGCGCCGTAGTCGGCCACGGTGCGGCTGTAGCGGTCGACCACCAGGCCCGCGAGGATCAGCACGAAGAAGAACATCGCGCGCGGCGTCTGCGAAGTGTCGGAGCCGCCGAAAAAGCCCATGCGCACCAGCAGCAGGTCGTGCATGCCCGCGAGGATCGCGAGCACGCCCGCCAGCAGCAGCACCATGGCGATCGTGCGGCGCTCGACCCAGGCGCTGCGCGCCACCACCGGCAGGCAGGCCACGCCGGTGAGGTTCAGCAGCACCAGGCCGGCGGTCCACAGTGCCGGCCAGGCCAGCACGAAGGAGGCGATGGCGCTCGCGACCGCGATGCCCATGGCCGCGTAGAGCGCGCGCACCAGCCCCGCCGGGCCGCGCTGCAGCACCAGCAGCACGAAGCGCGTGATGAGCCCGATGTGCAGCGCATAGCAGACCGCGATCACCACGCCCCAGAGCGGCCAGGGCAGGTTCATGTCGGGCCGCACCCGGTCGACGTTGTGCGGCAGGCCCGAGAGCGCGGCGAGCGCGAAGCAGCCATAGAGCGCCTCGCGCTGGCGCAGCCAGAGCGCGCCCGACAGGCAGCCCATCAGCGCGAGGATGGCCGCGTTGGCGATCACAGAGGTGTGGCGCCAGCGCTGGTAGACGCGGTAGCGCGGCAGCAGCTCGCGCTCGGTGCCGTACTGCAGCGTGGCCAGCGCCGCGCCGCGCTGGCGCTGCACGGTGGTGCGGATCACCAGTTCCTGCGCCGCGCCCGTGCGCTGCAGCGAGGCGGCCACCGGCACGAAGGGCGTGCCCTTGGTGTCGTAGGACGGATCGCCCAGCGTGCCGAAGCCCGCGAGCGGCGTGCCGTTGAACTCGATCGCGACCTGGTTGCCCACGCCCGCGAACAGCAGCGCGGCCGGCTCGCTCGCGGGCGCCGCCGCCGCGGGCAGGGCGATGCGGTAGGTGGCCTTGCCGCCGCGGCCCGGAAAGGCCTGGTCCCAGCGGAACGGCAGCTGCACGCGGCGCTCCTCGGCGGGCAGGCCGTCGGGCTCGAGGCGGGCCTCGGCGCTGGTGACGGTGTAGGGCGTGGCGGTGCCGCCGCCGGTACTGCTGGCGGCGGCCGGGCCGGCGATCAGCAGCAGCGCGGCGACCAGGGTGAACAGGAAGCGCAGATCGGACGAAGAGGCGGCGGAAGGATGCTCAGGGCAGCCAGCCCAGGTTGCGCGCCTCGAACACGGCTTCGGACTTGTTGTGGACATCCAGCTTGCCGTAGATATTGCGGATATGGGTTTGGACGGTCGAAGCCGAGACTCCCATCTGCGCGCCGACTTCGGCATAGGTGAAACCACGGGAAACGAGGTCCAGCACCTCCGATTCGCGCGGCGACAACCGCACCGGCGGCGTGCGCGGGAGCGCCGAGGATGCCATGGCCGAGCCGATGGTGCCCTGGGCCAGTCCCACCAGCGCGCTGGCGCCGGCATGCAGGGGCGCGTCGGTGCGCGCCTGCCAGCGGCGCAGCAGCTGCCGCGCGATCACCGGCGACATCGGCGAGCCGCCCGCGCGCAGGTGGCGGATGTGGGCCGCGAGCTCGCTCTCGGTGCCGTCCTTGAGCAGGTAGCCGCTGGCGCCGGCCTCGAAGGCGCGCAGCATGTTGGCCTCGTCGCCGAAGATCGACAGCACCATCACCGCGCAGGCCGGCTGCATGCTGCGGCAGCGGTCGATGACCTGCAGGCCCGGCAGGTCGGGCAGGCCCAGGTCGACCAGCAGCACGTCGACCGCGTTGTCCTCGAGCCAGGCGAGCAGCTCGGTCGCTGTCGAGGCGCTGTGGGCCAGGGTCAGCGAGGGATCGGCATCGACCACGCGGGCCAGGCGTTCGCGCATGCCGGTGTCGTCCTCGACCAGCGCGACCTGCGTGGTCGAGAGAAGGGGGGCGGCTGCGGTGTCGATGGCCATGGCGCGGAGGCGGCGGTCCTCGGGTGGGTGGACTCCGCAGCGTAGGGGCCGGCGCGCGCCGTGCCCATCCTATATACGTGGGATACGTGGAGGAGTGGACCGCGGCGCTCAGCGGCCCGACATGCGCGCCAGCCGCGACGCCACCCGCTGCAGGTGCGCGCCGAGTTCGGGCGGCGACTCGACCTCGAAGTCGTGCCCGAGGCAGCCGAGCCAGACCGCCAGCGCATCGAGCGAGTTGGCCGCGGTCTGGATGCGCGTGCGATCGGGCGCCACGGCCTCGGGCACGCCGCCGACCCACGACAGTTGCCCGTCGAGCGCGGCCACGGGCGCATGCACCAGCACGCGCGCATGGTGCAGGTAGGGCGAGATCTGCAGCGCGTGCTGCATGTAGGCCGCGATGTCGCCGTGCGGCAGCCGCCGCGGCGTGAAGTGCGCGCCGGTGGGCTCGGGATCGACGATGCGGTCGAGCCTGAAGGTGCGCCAGTCCTCGCGGTCCGTGTCCCAGGCCAGCAGGTACCAGCGCTGGCCGGTCTGCACCACGCGGTGCGGTTCCACGCGGCGGCTGCTCACGACCTCGTGATGGTCGCGATAACCGAAGCGCAGCAGCGCGCGGTCGGCGCAGGCCTCGGCGAACAGCGACACCGCCTTGAGCCGGATGTCCGAGCGCTTCTGCAGCACGGGCACCACCGTGGCGCGCAGCTTGTCGAGCCGGCGGCGCAGCCGAGGCGGCATCAATTGCTCGAGCTTGGCCAGCGCGCGCATCGAGGCGTTCTCGATATCGTTGCCGCCGTCGCCGGAGGCCGAGCCCACGCCCAGGCCGACCGCCACCGCGATCGCTTCCTCGTCCTCGAGCAGCAGCGGCGGCAGGCTGTTGCCCGCGCCCAGCCGGTAGCCGCCGGCCACGCCCGAGGTGGAGTCGACCGTGTAGCCGAGGCTGCGCAGCCGGTCGACGTCGCGGCGCAAGGTGCGCTCGGTGATCTCGAGGCGGCGCGCGAGCTCGGCGCCGGTCCAGGCGCGCTGGGCCTGGAACAGCGACAACAGGCGGATGAGGCGGGCGGTGGCGGAGAGCATGGACGCGATGATGCCTGCGATCGAGGACAGGATCTGTCCGCAATGGACCTTAGTCTTCGGGCCTTCCAACACCTCAGACCCTCCAGGAGAAAAGCCCATGCTCAAAACCTACAACGGCAGCTGCCACTGCGGCAAGGTCCGCTTCCAGGCCGACATCGACCTCGCGGCCGGCACCGGCCGCTGCAATTGCTCGATCTGCGCCAAGGCGCGCAACTGGGGCGCGATCGTGCGGCCCGAGGCCTTCCGGATGGTCAGTGGCGAGGACGATCTGTCGAGCTACCAGTTCGGCTCGTACAGCGCGCACCACCTGTTCTGCCGCCATTGCGGCGTGCGGCCCTTCGGCCGCGGCGACGTGGCCGAGGTCGGCGGCAAGTACGTCAGCATCAACGTCAGCTGCCTCGACGACGCCACGCCCGACGAGCTGGTGGCCGCGCCCGTGATGTACATGGACGGGCGCAACAACAACTGGTTCAACCCGCCGGCCGAGACGCGGCACCTGTGACGGGCGGACGATAAAAAGCCCCGCGGCCTGGCGGCGGCGGGGCTCGCGCGACGGTGCTCGTCGCTCGCCGCGCTTACTTGCGGCGGCGCGCCGGCTGTTCGGCCGGCACGTAGGTCTGCGACGGCGCCGCGCCGCCATCCACGCCGAGGCGGCCACCGCCACCCAGGCCCTGACCGCGCACCGTCTGCGCCTTGTAGTTGCGCAGCGAACGGACCATCTGGTTGAAGGCGTCCATGAAGGCCGCGGCGATCACCTTGCCCTGCGGCGTGCGCGTGTAGCCGCCGATGCCACCGGCCGCGCGGCCGCCGGCGAGGTCGGCGAAGCCCGCGAAGTCGGTCTTCGAGGCGCTGCCTTCGGCGGCCGCGACCTGGACGCCCGAACGGTTGTCGATCAGCGTCAGCAGCGCCGAGGCTTCCTTGGTCTGGAGGTTCGCGCCCAGGCTCGCGATGGCACGGCCGCGGCCGCCGCCGACCAGCCCGCCGATGGCGCCGCCGAGGCCGCCCGCGTCGTTGTTGCTGAACACGATCTCGGGCGACAGGCCGTAATCCGACGCCACCATCTGGCCGCGACCGAAGTTGCTGCCGCCGCGCATCTCGCCCGACTGCTGCAGCGCGCGTTCGCGCGTCATCGCGTTCATGCCGGCCGCGCCGCGCTCGACCACCACGAAGCAGTTCGATTGCTGCACCAGCAGGCGCAGCAGGTTGGCGGTGGGCGGCAGCTTGTATTCGCCGGTCAGCACCGTGTACCAGCCGGCATTGACGTTCTCGATCAGCGAGACGGTGCCCAGCGGCGAGTCGCAGCGCTCGAGCGCGCTGCTTTCGCCCGAGGTGGCGGCGCCGGCCGCGCTGCCCGTGGCCACGGTCTTGGCCGATTGGCTGCCCATCTGCATGTCCATGGTCTGGCAACCCGAGAGGGCCAGCAGGCCGGCCAGTGCGCTTGCGAGAGAAAGTTTGGAAAAAGCCATGTCCCGATCTATCAAGTGAAACAACACGGCGCCTGCGCGGCAGGCGCCCCTATCGAACAGCCGAAGGTGGGACCGCGTGGCCAATACGAGCTCCCGATTCGATACCGCGTCGCAAGCGACCGCGCGACGATACGGACCGGTCATCCGGCACGCCAGTGTCGAAAGTCATGTGCGCATGCGCATCGTCCGCGGCGCGGATTCCGGCATGGCCTGGAGTGGAAAAACGGTTCCTCGACCTCGGCTCGAACGGGGGCTCTTGGAAGGTGGCCCATCTTCGAAACGCGCCGCCTGAAGCGATGCGCGAACGGCAAGGCCCGAGGGCTTGCGCGATGCGCCGGCTGGCGGAGCGAGGCGCGATTATCCATCTTGAAATCTTCAGAAAAGATGAGCACGGCGAGGGCGTTTTCGCCGTGCGCTTTCGATGAAAACCTTCGTCGTATTTTTGACCTCCAGTTAACATTTCATCGTTGGCGGAGGGTTGTGGCGCGTGATGGATCTCACGCGGCCTGCAGTCGGCTGGCGTTGTTTTGTTTTTTTCCTCACTTCCAGAATCAGGAGTTTTCAGATGGCAACCACCAAGAAGAACGTCGTTGGAGAAGCGGCAGCCGAACTCACCCGCCAGCAGGTGCAGCAGGCCCTGGCCATCGCGGGCGCTTCGGATTTCAGCGGCTCGACCGACCCGGCCTTCGTCGGCTCCGTGCTCGTGGCGCTGGCCATCAACACCAGCTCGGTCAGCGCGACCATCGACAACGCGAAGACCCGTCGCGACGCGACCGGCGGTGGCGGCCTCACGGCGCACTGATCGAACCGTCGGAAATGAAAAAGCCGGCAAGCGCAATGCTTGCCGGCCGGAGTGGATCGAGTGTCGCGGGATCGGTGCGAGCCCGACGATGCCTGTGTTTGCAAGGCCGCGGCTCAGCGCGCGGTCTGCCTCATCGCATCAATCGCAGCGGAACAGCACGCCGCTCTCGGCCGGTGCCTTGCCGAGCCAGCGCGGGGTCTGGTTCTTGTTGTCGCAGTACAGCTGCGCCTGCGTGTAGGTGGTGGCGCGCAGGACGCCTTCGCGGAACTGCATCACTTCGTTCGGGGGCGTCGAGCAGCCGGCGATGGCCAGCGCGCAGGGGATCGACAGGAGGGCCAGGAGGGACGGTGCATGCCAGTTCATCGCACGATTCTCCGACATTCCCGCGTCTGCCAAGACATGCACCCTCGCGCCCGACGCTTCACCCCTGATTGGCCGCGGCCGCCGCACCCGGGTACAGGTATCTGAAGTAGGGCCCCGAACTGCCGAACAGTCGTGCCGCGAGCTGCACCGGATCTTCGGCGCTGTGCTTCTCGTAGAGCACCGGTCCCCAGATGATGAAGCCGTCGATGCTGAGCGTGGCGGGCGCGGGCTCGATCGCCTTCCATGCGTGGGCGAATTTCGAGATCCACGAGAGGGCGTCGGTCAGCGCGTAGTTGGGCACGACCACCGGTTGTTCGATGCGGGGCATGGCAGTACTCCTGGGTTGAGAAGACTGTACAAATATACAGTAAACTCCATCCCATGGCAGGCGCGCGGCGCACCACTTTCCATTCTCCTTGACGGGTTGCCCGTCCCTTTGATGCTTGACTGCAAGAAGGCTTGAGCCCGGTCCGATGCCGGGCTTTTTTTTGCGCGAGCGATTCGTCGACGGCGGCGTCATCGCGCTACATGCGGGCGATGAAGAAAGAGCGGATGCGATGCGTGCGATCGGCCATCGATCGTGCCGCCGCATTCGATCATCGGCACGTGTTTGCAGGTCGATGCGCGAGCACAAAGGAAAATGCCCCGCTACCTTGTGAGTAGCGGGGCATCCAGTAGCCTTGCGGCTTGTTTTGGCTCCTCGACCTGGGCTCGAACCAGGGACCTACGGATTAACAGTCCGGCGCTCTACCGACTGAGCTATCGAGGAACAAGCCTCAGATTATAGCGTCGTTTTTGAGGGTCTGGCAAACCGACGCAACTTTTCGCTAAAAAAGTTCAGAGCGCGATGCTCACGCCCAATCGCAACGTGCGCGGCGCGCCCGGGAACAGGTAGACGTGGCTGAACTGATAGGGCGATTCCTTCCAGTAGCGGCGATCGAAGACGTTGTCGACGGCCAGCGACCAACTGGTGTTCACGCCGTTCAACTTGGTGTCGTAGCGCAGCACCGCATCGAGGCGCGTCCACGACGGCAGGCGGATCGAACCATCGGGCAGCACGTTGCGCCGGCCTTCGTACGACAGCTGTCCCGCGATCTCGAGGCCCGCCACCGCGGGCACGCGGTAGGCGACCTGCGCGCGCAGCACTTGCTTGGGCACGTTGGTCGGCGACTGTCCGTTGAGCGCGGGATCGGCCGTGCTGCCGCGGCGCTTCGCATCGATGACCGACACGCTGCCGCCGAGGCGCCAAGGCCCCTCGTTCCATTGCGCACCGGCCTCGAGCCCGCGATGCACGGCGCGGCCATCGTTGCGCACCGTGCACGATTCGCCGCAGGCATCGAGGTTGGTCAGCGGCCGCGAGATGTCGAACCACGCAAGCTGCCAGTTGAAGGCCTCGTTGCCGCCCTTGAGGCCCAGCTCCCATTGCCGCGACGCGAGCGCCGCGAGTGCCTGCCCGGCATTGCCGTAGAGGTCGGGCCGGTTCGGCACCACCTGCGACTCCACGCCCTTGCCCCAGCTCGCATAGGCCAGCAGCTCGGGCCGCAGCACGTAGCTGACGGCCACCCACGGCGTGGTCACGTCCTGCTTGTAGCCGGTCGGGTTCGAGCCGTCGTTGCCGATGCTGCTGCGGTCGAGCCGCGTGTGGCGCACGCCGACCCAGGTGGTGAAGCGCTCGTTCCAGCGGATCGCGTCCTGCAAGGTGAGCTCGGTCGAGCGCTCGTCGCGGTTGGTCTGCGGCGTGGTGGCATCGGGCGCCGGCGGCACGAAGGAGGTCGCCCAGATGTTGCCGGTGCCCGCGTAGTTGTAGGCCTGGTTCTGGAAGCGGTTGCGCACGCGGCTTTGCAGCAGGCCGATGCCGAGCTCGTGCCGCACGCTGCCGGTCGTCACGTTGCCCTTGAGGTTGAGGCTGCCCGCGGTCTGCGTGCGGCGCTCGTTCTCGCTGCGGAAGTCGTAGACGTCGAAGGTGCCGTCGCTGCAGTAGCGGTCGTAGTTGCCCTCGGCGCCGCAGCCGAAGGCGTAGGCCAGGCGGTCGTCGGTGCGCAGCCGCTGGCGGCCGATCTGCGCGCTCCAGCGCCAGTCGGCGTTGATGGCCTGGCTGAAGCGCAGCGTGCCGGTCAGCGCATCGAACTCCGAAGGCTGCGACCACGGCTGGTTGTTGAGGTTGATGCGCGGATCGACCGGCGCCGGCAACCGGGCGCCCAGCAGGCTGTAGCCGTTCTGGCTCGGCTGCGTCTTGCGGCTCTTCTCGATCTCGAACTCGAGCACCGAGTCGCGCGTGATGCGCCAGTCGGCCGCGAGCGAGAACAGGTTGCGGTTGCCGTCGAGGTCGTGCACCAGCGGCTTGAGGTTCTCGGCCGCGACGTTGATCCGGTAGCCGAACTCGCGCTGCGCGCCGAAGCGCCCGCCGAGGTCGACCGCGCCGAGCAGGCTGCCGCGGCTCGTGGTCTCGATGCGCACGGTGCGCAGGTCGTGTTCGGTCGGCCGCTTGACCACGTAGTTGACGAGTCCGCCCGGCGCACTGGTGCCGGCCTGGATGCCGCTGGTGCCGCGCAGGATCTCGACGCGCTCCTTGTTGTCGAGCGGGATCGAGGTCTCGGCACTGATCGGCAGGCCCTCGCGCCGGTAGTTGAAGCGGTTGTCGAGCACGAAGCCGCGCACCGTGAGGTAGTCCCAGTAGCCGGCCGAGTTGTAGGCATCGGTCACCGAGGCATCGAACTGCGTGAGGTCCGCGAGTCGACGTGCGCCGCTCGCGCGCAGCTGGTTGCTGTCGATCACGGTGGCCGACAGCGGCAGCTCGCGCAGCGGCACGTCGCCGAAGCCGCTGATCTCGGCCGGTGGCGCGAGGGCGGCCGGGTTCACGGTCACGGCGGGCAGCGCGGTGCTGTCCTGTGCCTGGGCGAAGGCACCGTGAGCAGCGAGCAGGGCGGCCATCGCGCAGGCGATGGGGGTGCGGGAAAGAAGAGGAGAGGGATGCGTCATTCGGTCGGGTTTCAGGGCTTCGCAGCCGATGCGGTGCGGTGGGCGTCGATGGCCGCCATCCATTGCGAGGCCGTGCCTTCGGGGTCCTCGGCGGCGACCAGCGCGCGCACCACGGCGACGGAACCCACGCCGGTGGCGAGCACCTCGGGCAGGCGCAACGCGTCGATGCCGCCGATGCCCACCTGCGGATAGCCGCGCAGCAGGCGCGCGTAGGCCGCGAGACGCGCCACGCCCTGCGGCGCGGTCGCCATCTTCTTGAGCGTGGTCGGGTAGACCGCCCCCATCGCGATGTAGCTCGGGCCGACCGCGTCGGCGCGCACCATCTCGGCATAGCCGTGCGTGCTGACGCCCAGGCGCAGGCCGGCGGCGCGGATCCGTTGCAGTTCCTCGGGCGCGAGCGCATCGAGGTCTTCCTGGCCCAGGTGCACGCCGTAGGCGCGCGCCTCGATCGCCACGTGCCAGTGGTCGTTGATGAACAGCAGCGCGCCGGTGCCTTGCACGGCCGTCACGGCCGCGTGAACTTCGCGCGCCACGGCCACCGCGTCCTCGGACTTGAAACGCAGCTGCACCGTCGGCACGCCCGCGCGCGCCATGCGGCCGACCCAGGCCGCATCGGGCAGCACGGCATAGAGGCCGAGCTGCTCGGGGCAGGGCGCGAAGGCGTTGTCGCGCGCCGCCGGCGGAAATTCGCGCAAGCCGAAATCGACGGGTGCGTCGGGCCAGCGCTGCGCATCGAAGCCGCCGAGGCGCTCGCTCTGCGCGCGCCAGGCGCGTGCGATGCATTCGGCGTCGATGTCGATGAAGCCGAGCGCGCCGCAAGCCTGCCGCGCGCCGCGGTAGATGGCGTCGTCGGCGCTGTAGGCGATGGCGGCCGCGGGGGCCGAGGTGGCGGCGCCGAAGCGCAGGCCATGCGCCGCGACGATCTCCTGCGCGACGCGCGCGCGGTCCGGTTGCTGTTCGTGGTTCATGGTGCCGCTCATCCCGCGTGATGCCAGAACGGCGTGCCCAGCACCGGCGTGCTGGCCTGCGCCGCATCCTGCGCGGCCATGGCACCGGCACGGCGCGCGGCCCGGCCGGCCTGCACCGCATCGGCGAAGGCGCCGGCCATCGCGACCGGATCCTGCGCGAGCGCGACGGCGGTGTTCAGCAACACGCCGTCGAAGCCCCACTCCATCACCTGGCAGGCATGCGAGGGCAGGCCCAGGCCCGCGTCGACCAGCATCGGCACCTCGAGCCGGTCGCGCAGCACCTGCAGCGCATAGGGATTGACCGGCCCGCGGCCGGTGCCGATCGGCGCGGCCCACGGCATCACGGCCTGGCAGCCGACGTCGACCAGCCGCTGGCACAGCACCAGGTCCTCGGTGCAGTAGGGCAGCACCTTGAAGCCGTCGCGGATCAGCTGCGAGGCGGCATCGACCAGGTTCAGCGTGTCGGGCTGCAGCGTGTAGTCGTCGCCGATCAGCTCGAGCTTGATCCACGGCGTGTCGAACAGCTCGCGCGCCATCTGCGCGGTGGCGACCACTTCCTGCACGCTGTGGCAGCCCGCGGTGTTGGGCAGCACCGGCACCTCGAGCCGGCGCAGCAGTTCCCAGAAGCCGTTGCCGAGCTCGCTGTTGCCCGAGCCCTGGTTGGCGGTCTGGCGCCGCAGCGAAGCCGTGAGCATCGCGGGCTTCGCGCGCTTCACGGCGGCCTCGAGCAGGTCGGGCGAGGGGTAGCGCGCGGTGCCCAGCAGCAGGCGGCTGTGGAAGGTCTCGCCGTAGAGCACCAGCGGGTCGTTGGGGGTCGTGGTCATCGGTCTTGTCTCCATCAATTCGTTCAGCCGCCCGTCACGGGGCGGATCACTTCGACGCGGTCGTCGGGCTGCAGCGCGCGCGCGGCATAGGCCGAGCGCGGCACGAACTCGCGGTTCACGGCCACCGCGAAGGGCGGCGTGGCATTCAGCGCGGCGAGTGCGTCGGTCAGCGTGGCGTGCTCGGGCAGCGCGAAGGGCTTGTCGTTGATCAGGATGTTCATCGTCGTCATGGGGTCTCCAGGCCGAAGCCTTGCGCCAGCGGCGAGCGGCCCTGCGCGAGCCACTCCATCGCGGCATCGAGCAGCGCGGGCGCGATCATGAAACCGTGGCGGTACAGGCCGTTGATCTGCAGCACGCGCGGCCGCGGCTGGCGCAGCGCGGGCAGGTTGTCGGGCAGGGTGGGGCGGCACTGCGTCGCGATCTCGACGATGCGCGCCTCGGCGAAGCCGCTGTGCACTGCGTACGCGGCACTCAGCAGTTCGAGCGTGGAGCGCACGCTCGCGGGCGACATGTCGTCCGACTCGATCTCGGTCGCGCCGATCACGAACAGGCCCTCGGGCTTGGGCGCGATGTAGAGCGGATAGCGCGGATGCACGAGCCGCGTGGGTCGCGCCAGCGTCACGTCGGGCGCATGCACGCGGATCACCTCGCCGCGCACGCCGCGCAGCGCGTTCCACTGCGGCCGGGCACCGAGGCCGCGGCAGTCGATCAGCCAGTCGGGCTGGCCTGGCGCGCCGGGCGCGAAGTCCTCGGGCGCGCGCGGCGACTGCCAGTGCAGCGTGACCTTGTCGTCGGCCTGCAAGGTCGCGAGCAGCGCGGCCAGCAGCGCGCGGTTGTCGAGCTGGCCTTCGCCGGGCAGGAACAGGCCGCTGGTGAAGCGCCGGCCCAGCGAAGGCTCGAGCGCCTCGATGCCCGCGCCATCGAGCGTGCGCATCGGCGCCAACTCGGGCACCTGCGTGCCGGTGTGGGCCAGCACGCGCGCGAGCCGCGCGGCCTCGTTCGCATCCTGCCGGTGCCACAGCACCAGCGTGCCTTCGCGCTGGAAGAACACCGGCCGCGCCAGCGGTGCGAGCAGCTCGGGCCAGCGCGACAGCGCGTGGTGGCCCATGCGCACCAGCGGTACCGGCGCCACCGCCGACTCGGCCAGCGGCGCGAGCATGGCCGCGGCCACGCGCGCGGCCGCGCCTTCGGCCTCGGCACTGCCGGCCTCGTGGAGGTCGACGCGGCAGCCGGCCCGCGCGAGCGTCACGGCCATCAGCCGGCCCATGAGGCCCGCGCCGAGGATCGCCACCGATCGGAAGGGCAGCTTCATCGCCATGCTCCTTGCGCCTTCGAATCGCGTCGATAATTTTCGGCATGACCCAAGGACCCACCCAGCGCTATGCGCGCGTGCTCTCGATCGCCGGCTCCGACAGCGGCGGCGGTGCCGGCATCCAGGCCGATCTCAAGACCTTCGCGGCCCTCGGCTGCTACGGCATGACGGCCATCACGGCGCTCACCGCGCAGAACACGCTCGGAGTCACGGGCATCCACGGCGTGCCGCCGGCCTTCCTCAAGGCACAGATCCAGGCCGTGGTCGAGGACATCGGCGTCGACGCGGTCAAGCTCGGCATGCTGCATGCGCCCGAGGTGGTCGAGGTCGTGGCCTGGGCCATCGACCACTACCGACTGCCGAACGTGGTGCTCGACCCCGTGATGGTGGCCACCAGCGGCGACCGCCTGATCGCGGCCGAGACGGTGCAGGTGCTGGTGCGCGAACTGTTCCCGCGCGCCGCGGTGATCACGCCCAACCTCGACGAGGCGGCCCTGCTGATCGGCCATGCGATCGACGGCATCGGCGCGCTCGACGGCGCGGCCGACGAACTGCTGGCGCTCGGCGCGCGCGCCGTGCTGCTCAAGGGCGGCCACCTGCCGGGCAGCGAGGTGGTCGACGTGCTGTTGCAATCCAGTGGCGAGCGCACGCGCCTGGCCTCGCGCCGCATCGAGAGCCGCAACCTGCACGGCACCGGCTGCACGCTGTCGTCGGCCATCGCCGCGCACCTGGCACTGGGCGCTGCGCTGCCCGAGGCGGTGGAGCGCGCGCGCGCCTACATCCTCGGCGCGATGGCGGCCGCTGTCGACGTGCAGGTCGGTGCCGGTCATGGCCCGCTCAACCACGGCTTTGCGCCAGTGCCGACGCAGCGCCTGCCGCTGCGATCTTCGGCCGGCTGAGCCAGGCCAGCACGAAGGTCAGCGCCAGCGTCGGCAGCGCCGAGCCGAACTGCGGCGCCCACTTCGCGAGCGCGTGGTAGGCCGCGATGCCCGCGATCCAGATCAGCGCCGCCGCCAGGTCGACCTTGGGGCGCGCGCCGGCCGGCGCCACCGCGCGGCCGCCGCCCAGCCGCCCGAGGATCACGCCATAGAGCGGCACGAACACCGAGCTCAGCAACAGCAGGAAGGGCTCGAGCGTGTGCATCGGCAGCACCAGCGCGAGCGCGATGCACAGCACGGCCAGCAGCAGGCCCCAGCGCTTCACGCTCCAGCGCGGCAGCAGGCTGTGGGTGGAGACCGAGCCCGAGTAGACGTCGCCATAGGCGTTGTCGAGCTCGTCGATCAGGATCAGGCCCAGCGCCACCAGCCCGCCCTGCGCCAGCAGCAGCGCCGTGACCAGGCTGGTGCCGGGCTCGGCCACGCTGACCACCATCACGCCCAGCGCATAGCACCAGATGTTGGCCAGCGCATAGCCGATCCAGGTGCCGCTGAAGGCGCTGCCCAGTCCGCCCGCGCTGCGCTTGCCGTGGCGCGCATAGTCGGCCACCAGCGGCAGCCACGACACCGGCATCGCGATCACGAGGTCGAGGGCGCCGAACATGCCCATGCTGCCGTCACCCGGGCGCGACCAGAAGGCATCGAAGCCCTTGGCATGCAACTGGGTTGCGAACTGCCAGCTGAGCCACAGCAGCGACAGCACCACCAGCGGGAGCCCGAAGCGGCTCACGAAGCGCCGCACCAGTTTCACCATCGAGCCCGCGAGCAACGCCAGCAGCACCGCGCCCCACAGCAGCGTGGTCGCCACGCCGCCCCAGGCGCTGCCCAGCCATGGCCCGGCCACCGACTGGCCGATGGCCTGCGTGCCCTCGCGCATGATCACCAGCTCGAAGGTGGTCCAGCCCACCAGCTGCACGATGTTGAGCAGCACCGGCAGCCGCGCGAAGGCGCTGCCGTAGGTGGCATGCATCAGGCCCGCGCTGGCCAGGCCGCTCTCGCAGCCCAGGCGCGCGGTCCAGGCCAGCAGCGCGGCGCCGAGGCACGACCCCAGCGCGATCGCGATCGCCGCGTCGCGCGTGCCCACGGCCGGCACCAGGTAGGCGCCGATCTGCATCACCAGCAGGCCCACGCCCAGGCTGAACCAGAGCGAGGCATGGTCGTGCCAGCCGAAGACGCGCTGCGACGCCGGCAGCGGTGTCAGCGCCTCGTTGGCGAGAGGGTTCGATGTGTCGTCGTGTGCCATCCGTTTTGCTCCGGGCAAAAGGTTTGGCAGGTGGGCGAGGCTCCAGCGGCACGGCTGGCACGCGAGAGAACGTGACAGGCCGCCGGACCAGCTTCCCTGCGCGAGGATTACCTCAATCAGGTTCAAAGGGACTTTCTCAGCCGGGACGGCAAGCCGACCCAACACCCCTAGCGAACCGCCATTTTAGGCCCGTCGCGGCGTACCGGGGGCATTCCTCGAAGTCCGGGACAATCCGCGCCACGACGAACGAGGCGCGCACGAGCGCGCCGAAAGGGAATGACATGGCAGAAGCTGCGATACCGCCGGACTCCACGGATGCCACCCGGCCGTCCGCGGCCGCGACCCGCCTGCGCCGCTTCCGGGTCGATGTCGGCACCATCATCTGCGCCGTCGCGCTGGTCCAGTCGCTGCTGCTGGTGGCGCTGGGCTACTGGGGCGCGCAGCGGCTGGTGTCGCGCGTCGGCGAGTCGGCGCACAAGGTGAGCCACGACCGCATCGAGGACAACGTGCTGGCCTTCCTCGCCAAGACCCAGGCGGTGGTGCACGCCGTCGGCGATTCGCCGAGCCTGCATCCGCTGGGCGAGGACGGCGAGCGCAGCGCCGAGATGCTGTGGACCCTGCTCGAGGAAGCCACCGAGCTCGACAGCCTCGGCGTGGCCAGCGACGACGGCCATCTGCTGATGGCCGAGCGCTACCCGGTGTCGGCGATCCGTCAGGTGGTGCGCGATCCGGCCTTCAGCACCGAGACCTGGGAATACAAGCGCTCGGTCGACATCGAGGGCGGCGATCCGCGCCAGCGCTTCGCGACCACGCGCATCGAGTCCTTCCGCAGCGACCACGACGCCACCGAACGCGACTGGTACCGCGAGGCGCTGGCGCGGAAGGCGCCGGTGTGGACGCCACCGTTCCACCTGGCCGACGGCGAGGAGCTCGGCGTGAGCTACGCCCAGCCGGCCGAGCGGCTCGACGACGAAGGGCGGCACCTGCAGTCGCTGGTGGTGGTCGGCCACCTGTCGCTGGGCCACCTGTCGACGCTGGTGCGCCAGTTCGGCAGCCGCGGTCCCGGCGAGAGCGTGCTGCTGAGCGACGACCACCACGTGCTCGCGCGCAGCGACCATCCCGATCCGGTGCGCGCGCTGCAATGGCCCGAGGGCGGCGTGCTCGGCGCGGTGCATGCCTACATGCTGGCCCACGGCATCTCGGAGAACGTGGAGGACGAGAGCTTCGTCGTCACCCACGCGGGCGAGCGCTACCGGGTCGAGTCCTCGCGCATCGGCCCCACGGGCTGGGAGCTGATCAGCTGGGAGCCCGAGGCCGCGCTGCTCGCCGGCGTGGAGCGCCTGGTGCGCTGGGGCCTGCTGCTGACCCTGGCCTTCCTGGCGTTCGCGCTCTTCATCTCGCTGCGGCTGTCGAAGCTGGTGACCGCGCCGATCGAGAAGCTGTCGCAGACCGCGCGCCGCATCGGCCGGCTCGAGCTCGACGACCTGCCGCAGCAGCCCAGCCGCGTGCTCGAGATCCAGCACCTGAACCAGGCGCTCGACGACTCCGCGCGCAGCCTGCGGGCCTTCAGCAAGTTCGTGCCGGTGCACCTGATCCGCCAGCTCGTGGCCGAGGGCCATGCGCTGGCACCCGGCGGCTCGCCGCGCCGCATCACGGCGATGTTCACCGACGTGGAGGGCTTCACCAGCATCGCGGAATCGCTGGAAGCCGGCGTGCTGGTGCGTCAGCTCACCGAGTACTTCAACCTCGCGCAGCGCGTGTTCGCGCGCCATGGCGGCGTGGTCGACAAGTACATGGGCGACGGCATCATGGTGCTGTGGGGCGCGCCGCTCGACCTGCCCGATGCCGAGTACCGCGCCTGCCTGGCGGCACGCGAGCTGCATGCCGAGATGGCCGAGCTCAACCGCCGCTGGCAGGCCGAGGGGCTGCAGCCCTTCCACACGCGCATCGGCATGCACACCGGCGTGGTGATCGCCGGCGTGCTCGGGTCCAGCGACCGGCTCTCCTACACCGCGCTCGGCGATGTGATCAACGCCGCGAGCCGCATCGAGGGCAGCAACAAGGAACTGGGCACGCGCACGCTGATGTCCGAAGCTACCCACGCGGGCCTGAACGGGCGGCTGCCCACGCGGCGCATCGAGGAGCAGGTGGCGCTGCGCGGCCGGCAGACGCGCATGGTGCTCTACGAACTGCTCGAGGAGAACGAGGCGCCCTAGAGATCGAGCACCAGCCGCGGCGAACGCGCGCGCGAGCAGCAGGGCAGGAACTGGTCGTTCGCGGCCTGCTCGGCGGGCGTGAGAAAGAGGTCGTGGTGCGCGACCTCGCCCTCGAGCACGCGCGTGAGGCAGGTGCCGCAGACGCCCTGGGCGCAGGACACCGGAATCTCGATGCCCTCGGCCGCGAGCGCGTCCACCACGCTGAGCGCGGCCGGCACGCGCACCACGCGGCCGCTGCTGCGCAGTTGCACCTCGAAGCTGCCCGCCTCCTCGACGGGCAGCGGCGCGCCCGTGAAGCATTCGAAATGAACGCGCTCCTCGGGCCAGCCGAGCGCGCGGGCGGTGGCGCGCATCGCTTCGATGAATCCGTTCGGCCCGCAGACGTAGAGATGGCGCCCTGATGCCGGGTCGCCGATGGTGGCGGCCAGGTCGATGCGCTGCGCGGGCGGGCCGTCGTCGTCGTGAAAGAACACCCGGTCGGCGAAGGCCGCCGCCCGCAGCCGCGCGCGATAGGCCGCGCGCGCCGCGCTGCGGTTGCAGCAGTGCAGCGTGAAGTCGCGGTCCAGCGCGGCGAGCCGGTGCGCCATCGCGAGCAGCGGCGTGATGCCGATGCCGCCGGCCAGCAGCAGGCTGTGGCTCGCCGCTTCGTCGAGCGCGAAGAGGTTGCGCGGCGTACCCACCTGCAGCAGCGTGCCCTCGGCCACCGCCTCGTGCAGCGCGCGCGAGCCGCCGCGCGATGCCGCCTCGCGCAGCACGCCGATCTCGTAGTGGCCGGGCGCTTGCGCGGGCGGGTTGCACAGCGAGTAGGGCCGCACCAGGCCGCCGGGCAGCAGCACCTCGATGTGCGCGCCGGCCTCGAAGGGCGGCAGCGCGCTGCCGTCGGCCGCCTCGAGCCGGAAGCCCGCGATGCCCTCGGCCTCGATCGTCTTGCGCGCGACGCGCACCGCGATGCGTTCGACGGCCGCGTTCATTCGCCCTGCAGGAAGTTGCCGGCCTCGAAGCGCACCGGCGGCGCATCGGCGTCGAAGCTCACGCCGGCCGGATCGCGGCCTTCGCGCAGCGCGTCGAGCTGGCGCTGCAGCAGCCGGCGCAGCATCACGATGCCGCGGTCGGAGCTCGCCAGGTGCTCCTCCGAATGCGCGGTGATCGCGCCCTGGCTCACCTGGGCCTCGTAGTCGCCGGGAAAGCGGCGGTGCTCCTCCTCGCTGAGTTCCTCCCACAGCTTGCCGTTGAGGCGCGAGCGCACCCGCGCGAGATCGCCGGGCTGCTTCACCCGGCCCACGGTGTAGATGCGGAAGCTGTGGTCGTCGATCGGCAGCACCCAGCCGATCGACTCGACCCGGCCATAGGCCGCCACGCGCGGGTTCGGCACCACGCGCAGGGTCGGCAGCACCGGCCCGGCCACGCGGCGGAACACGCGGCCGTCCTCGAGCCGGCGGATCGAGGTGATCATCACGCCGGTCTCGGTGCTCTCGAAGTTCACCTCGGGCATCTGGCCCATCAGCGCCACGAACTGGGTGCCGCTGAAGCTGCCGTGCAGCACCGGCACGTGGAAGGGGTCGGCCACGTTCTCGTAATGCTGCAGCCAGTTGCAGGGAATGATCCGCGGCCCGCCGCCGCCGATGCTGTTGTCGTCGGCCTCGAGCGTCTCGCCCTCGTCGAGCACCTCCAGGCAGTCGTAGCGCGGCAGCACCGGCTTCTTCTCGGCCGGGCCGAGGTAGGCCCAGACCAGGCCGTAGCGCTCCTCGACCGGGTACCAGGGCTGGCGCACGCGGCCACGGGTGCGCGCTCCGTTCTCGGGCTCGCAGGGCTGGTCGACGCAGTGGCCCTGCACGTCGAACATCCAGCCGTGGTAGCAGCAGCGGATGCCGCCTTCCTCCACGCGGCCGTAGTAGAGCGAGGCGCCGCGGTGGGCGCAGCGCCAGTGCACCAGGCCGGGCCGGCCGCCCTTGTCGCGGAACAGGATCAGGTCCTCGCCGAGCACGCGCACCTGGCGCGGCGTGTCGGTGGCATCGGCGGCCAGTCCGATCGGATGCCAGTAGCGCCGCAGCAGCTCGCCCATCGGCGTGCCGGCGCCGACCTCGGTCAGCTCGGCCTTGTGGCTCGGCGGCTTGCGGCCGTAGGCGGTGCCGGTGTCGAACGCGACCGGCTGCCATCCGGACGCGGAAGAGGAAGAGGAGGGGGGAAGGACGGTGCTCATTCGGGGGTGACTCCTGCGGCCTTGATCAGGTCCGCGACACGGGGGAAATCGGCTTTCTGACCGGCGCGGAACTCGGCCGGCGTGCTGCCCAGCGGCTCGAAGCCGTAGCCGGCCAGCCGCTCCTGCACGTCGGGCTGGCGCGTGACCGCCTGCAGCGCGGCGACCCATTCGTCGAGCACCGGCTGTGGCGTCTTCGCGGGCGCGTAGACGCCGATCCAGCTGTCGAGGTCGAAGCCCGCGAAGCCCTGCTCGGCGAAGGTCGGCACCTCGGGCATCGAGCGCACGCGGCGCCGGCCCGTGATGCCCAGCACCTTGATGCGGCCGGCCTGCGCCAGCCCGCGCGCGGTGGCCGGGTTGGCCCAGGCCACGCCCAGCGCCTCGCCGAACAGGTCGTTGTGCGCGGCCGCCTCGGCCTTGTAGGGCACGTGGATCAGGTCGATGCCGGCCTGGCGCGCGAGCAGCTCGCCGAACAGGTGGGCGTTCGAGCCGTTGCCCCAGGTGCCGTAGCTGATGCCGCGGTGCGCCTTGGCGTAGGCGACGAACTCGCGCACGTTGGAGAACGGCGCCGAGGCGCGCGCGATCAGCATCGGCCCGCCGGTCGCGAGCTGCGACAGCGGCTCGAAGTCCTTCACCGGGTCGTAGGGCAGGCGCGGCTGCAGCACCACGTTGTTGATGTGCGTGAGCGGCAGCGTCAGCAGCACCGTGTAGCCGTCGGGCGCCGCCTTGGCGACCGCGTCGGCCGCGATGGTGCCGCTGGCACCGGGCCGGGGCTCGACGATCACCGGCTGGTTCCAGCGCGCCTTGAGCTTCTCGGCGTAGATGCGCGCGATCGAGTCCATCGGCCCGCCGCCCGAGCCGAAGGGGATGATGCGCACCACGCGGGTGGGAAAGTGGGGCAGGCTGGCCTGCGCGAGGGCCGGGCCGGCGGCGCCGGCCATGACGGCGCCGAGAAGGCCGAGCGCGCGTCGGCGCGTCGGCTGGGGTCGCAACGGATTCATCGTGTCTCCAGGTCGTGCTGTACTTGTGGACCCGACGATAAGTACCGCCCGTGCCCCGGGCAATTCGAAGCTTTGGATATGAGATATGGCCCGACGTGATATCCGCAGCCTGGACGTCGGCATGCTGCGGACCTTCGATGCGCTGATGCGCGAGCGCAGCGTGTCGCGCGCGGCGACGCGCCTGTTCCTGAGCCAGCCCGCGGTGAGCGCCTCGCTCAACCGGCTGCGCGAGACCTTCGACGACCCGCTGTTCACGCGCACCGCGCACGGCGTGCAGCCCACCGCGCGCGCCACGGCGCTGGCGGGCCAGGTCGAGCGCGTGCTGGCCGACCTGTCGGCCATGCTCGAGCCCGACGACCGCTTCCAGCCCGAGCATTCGCAGCGCATCTTCCGCATCTCGGGCGGCGACTACGCGAGCCACCTGCTGCTGCCGCGGCTGGCCAACGAGCTCGTGGCCTGCGGCTCGCGCGTGCGGCTGTACTGGGAGACCAGTTCCTTCCTCACGCTGACCGAGCGGCTGCGCAAGGGCGATTTCGACGTCGCCGTGCTGCCGCGGCTGCAGCCGCCGAGCGACTGCGAATCGGCGCTGCTCTACGAGGACCGCTACGTGGTCGCGGTGCGCCGCGGCCATCCGACGATGGGCGAGGCCGCCTCGCTCGACGACTTCTGCGCCGCGCCGCACGTGTTCCTAGGCTACGGCAGCTCGGCGCTCGACGACCTGATCGACCAGGTGCTCGCGCGCCAGGGCCGTCAGCGCAGCATGAGCGTGGCCATGACCAGCTTCGGCCAGATCGTCGACCTGCTGGCGCAGACCGACCACGTGGCGGTGATGCCGCTGCGCGTGGCCGCGCGCTTCGACGCGCTGCTCGCGGTGCATCCGCTGCCCTTCGAGCTGCAGGGCTACCGTTCGGTCGTGTGCTGGAACCGGCGCTCGAATTCCGACGCTGGCGTGTTGTGGCTCAAGGACGCGCTGCTGCGCATCGGGCGCGAGGCCGATGCGGTGCCGATGCCCGTGCCTACGTCGGCCTGACGCGCCGCGCGAAGGCCTCGAGCCCGTCGATGGTCATCTGGACGTGGCGCTCGAAGCTGCTGTCCAGCGGCACCGTGCTGCCGTTGTCCCAGCGCACGATGAAGGCGCGGTTGGCCAAGAGCGGCAGGTTGCGCGAGAGCACCGGGTGGTCGAGCGGGCGGATGGTGTGGACGCGTTCGCGCAGCTCCTCGGCCCAGGTCTGCGTGTTGTCCGAGGGCAGCGGCGAGAACTCCATCGTGAGGAAGCCCAGCATCGCCGCGATCGTGCAGTTGTAGGCCTCGCGCAGCGGCTCGCCCTCGAAGCCGGCCTCGGTCAGCGCCGTGAGCACGCCCTCGACCAGCGCGGTCGGCAGGCTGCCGTTGGACACCAGCTGCGCGCCCAGCAGCTGCGCGACGTTGGGATGGCGCCGCACGGCCGCGCGGCAGCGGCGGAACAGCTCGGCGATCCAGGCCTGCCAGCCGGGCTGCGCGGCATCGGCGGGCGGCGCCACCTCGGCCATGACCGTGGCCGCGACCTCGGCCAGCAGCGCCTCGCGCGAGCTCACGTGCCAGTGCACCGTGGCCGGGTAGACGCCGAGCCGTGCCGCCACCTCGCGCAGGCTGAAGGCGCCGAGGCCGGCTTCGTCGATCAGCGCCAGCGCGACCTCGGCGATCTGGCCCCTGGTCAGCGCGGCGCCGCCCGCGGGTCGGCCGGCGGTGCGGGGCGGGGGAGCGGCTTTCTTGCGCGCGGTGGTCATCGGGTGGGTGCCATTGTTCGGTCGGTGAATTGATTGTATAAACATCGAAAAATTGAGCATCGAATAATTAACGCTAAGCCAAGCGCCAATTCCAGCCGTCCAACCCTTTCCAGGAGCCGCCATGACCCTTGCCCCCATCGACCACGCCCTGGCCGAGGCGCACCGCCGTTTCACCGAGGCCAACCCCGCCAGCCGGCGCCAGTTCGAGGCCAATGCCGAGTCCATGCCCGGCGGCAACACGCGCTCGGTGCTGTTCTACGCGCCGTTCCCGCTGACCATCGCGCGCGGCGAGGGGGCCACGCTGTGGGACGCCGACGGCCACCGCTATGCCGACTTCATCGCCGAGTACACGGCCGGCGTCTACGGCCACTCGGCGCCCGAGATCCGCGAGGCGGTAATCGAGGCGATGCAGGGCGGCGTCAACCTCACGGGCCACAACCTGCTCGAGGGCCGGCTGGCGCGGACCATCCGCGAGCGCTTCCCGCAGGTCGAGCAGCTGCGCTTCACCAACTCGGGCACCGAGGCCAACCTGATGGCGCTCACGGCCGCGCTGCACTTCACGGGGCGGCACCGCATCGTGGTGTTCTCGGGTGGCTACCACGGGGGCGTGCTGGGCTTCGGCGACCAGCCCTTGCCCACCACCGTGCCCTTCGACTTCCTCGTGCTGCCCTACAACGACGCCGAGATGGCGCGCGCCCGCATCGCCGAGCAGGCCTCGGAGATCGCGGCCGTGCTGGTCGAGCCGATGCAGGGCGCGGCCGGCTGCATTCCCGGGCAGGCCGATTTCCTGCGGGCGCTGCGCGAGGCGGCCACGGCGGCCGGCGCGCTGCTGATCTTCGACGAGGTCATGACCTCGCGGCTGGGCCCGCGCGGGCTGGCCAACGAGCTGGGCATCCGCGCCGACCTCACGACCCTGGGCAAGTACATCGGCGGCGGCATGTCCTTCGGCGCCTTCGGCGGCCGCGTCGACGTGATGGCGCAGTTCGACCCGCGCACCGGCGCGCTCGCGCACTCGGGCACCTTCAACAACAACGTGATGACCATGGCGGCCGGCCAGGCGGGCCTCACGCAGCTGTTCACGCCCGAGGCGGCCGGCGCGCTGGCCGAGCGTGGCGAGGCGCTGCGCGCGCGGCTCAACGCGCTGGGCGCGAAGGAGGGCGTGGCGCTGCAGTTCACGGGCGTGGGCTCGCTGATGAACGCGCATTTTTTGCAGGGCGAGGTGCGGCGCGTGGCCGACCTCGCGGCGGTCGATGGGCGGCTGCGCCAGTTGCTGTTCTTCCACCTGTTGAACGCGGGCATCTACACCTCGCCGCGCGGCTTCGTGGTGCTGTCGCTGCCGCTCGGCGACGCCGACATCGAGCGCTACGTGGGGGCCATCGGCGGCTTCATCGCCGAGTACCGCGCGCTGCTGCCCACCCTGGGCTGACGCGGCTCAGGCCTTGGCGCCGGCCACGCCCAGCAGCTCGTGCAGCCGGGTGCTGGTGGTCGTGTACTGCAGCGGGATCGCCTTGCCCGGGAACACCAGGGCGGCGGCGCCCCAGGCGGCCAGCGTGGCCTCGTGGAAGCCGCAGACGATCAGCTTCTTCTTGCCCGGGTAGGTGTTGATGTCGCCGACCGCGAACACGCCCGCTTCGCGCGTCTGGTATTTCTCGGTGTCGACCGGCACCTGCTTCCGCTCGAGCTCGAAGCCCCAGTCGGCGATCGGCCCGAGGCGCGGCGAGATGCCCAGGCAGGCGACCAGCGCATCGAGCGGCAGCTCGACCGTGCTGGCATCGGGCGTGGCGATGCGCAGCGTCTGGCCGTCGAAGCCGCTGGGCTGGCCGACCTGGAAGCCCAGCCTGCCTTCTGCCACCAGCGCGCGCATCGCGGCCACCGTGGCCTCGTCGGCCTGGAAGCCGTCGCGCCGGTGCACCAGCGTGACCTGCCTGGCGATGGCGGTCAGCGCGATCGCGGTCTCGAGCGCCGTGTCGTCGCCGCCATTGACCACCACGGCCTGGCCCGCGAAGCGGTCGAGCGAGTCGGGGTGATAGAACAGCGACCGGCCTTCGAAGCGGCCGATGTCGTCCAGCGCGATGCGCTTGGGCACGAAGGCGCCGACGCCGGCCGCGATGAACACCGTCTTCGCGAGGAAGCTTCGGCCGGCCGAGGTGCCCAGCAGCAGCCGCTGGTCGGCCTGGCGCTCGAGCGTAGCGACCTGCTCGCCGAAATGGAAGGCCGGCTTGAACGGCGCCACCTGCGCCAGCAGCGACTGCGCGAGATCGCGCCCGCTGGTCACCGGGGTGCCGGGAATGTCGTAGATCGGCTTGTGGCCGTACAGCGCCACGCACTGGCCGCCCGCGGCGGGCAGTGCATCGACGATGTGGCAGGAGATCTCGAGCAGGCCGAGCTGGAAGGCCTGGAACAGCCCCACCGGGCCGGCGCCGATGATCAGGGCGTCGGTCTCGATGGGGGCGGGGGACTGGCTCAGCGCACCAGCTCCGAGATCTTGCCCGTCTTGTCCTTCCACTCGTCGGCGTCGGGCAGGGCGGGCTTGCGCTTGGTGATGCTCTTCCAGCCGTCGGCCTGGGCCAGCTCGGCATTGAGCTTGATGAAGGCGATCTGGTCGGCCGGCAGGTCTTCCTCGGCGAAGATGGCGTTGGCCGGGCACTCGGGAATGCAGACCGCGCAGTCGATGCATTCGTCCGGGTCGATCACCAGCATGTTGGGACCTTCGCGGAAGCAGTCGACGGGGCAAACGTCCACGCAGTCGGTGTATTTGCAACGGATGCAGGCTTCGGAGACGACGTGGGTCATTTGGCGTTGTATGCGGTCTGTGGTCGGGAAAAACCCTTGATTTTAGGCCTTTGCGGCGCTCGGCTGCACGAGCACGGCCGCCGAGGTGCGATGCGAGGCCGTATCGACCAGCACCAGCGAGCCCAGCGTGCGCGAGCGCGTGAACGGCAGCACGGCCAGCGGCTGCTGCAGCGCGAGCACCACGTCGCCGATGGCATTGGCCTCGAGCTGGGTCGCGGGCTCGGATTCGAGCGTCGTGATGTTGACCCGGTCGACGATGCGCGCGACCTTGGCCTTGACCCAGCGATGCCCCTGCAGCGCCCAGTAGACGCGGCCCGCGACCAGCGGCTCGTCGTCGAGCCAGGCCACGGTGGCGGTGATCTCGCGCACCGGCTCGAAGGCCTCGGGTGCCAGCAGCCAGTCGCCGCGCGACACGTCGACCTCGCGGTCGAGCACGATGCCGGCGCTGTGGCCCGCATGCACGGTCTTGGGCTGGCGCGCGTGGCTCAGCACCTGGGCCACGGTGGCGGTCTGGTTGCTCGGCAGCACGGTCACGCGCTGGCCCGGTTCGACATGGCCCGAGGCCACGCGGCCCCAGAACACGCGGCGGCCCTGCGAGGTATCGGCCGAGGACGAGAACTTCTCGACCCACTGCACCGGGAAGGCGAAGGGCACCGATTCGTCCTGCGCCGTCACCGGCAGCTGTTCGAGCAGCTCGAGCAGGCTCGGGCCCTCGTAGCCGACCCAGTCGGCATGGCGCGTGGCCACGTTCCAGCCCTTGAGCGCCGAGATCGGCACGATCGCGGCCACTTGCACGCCTGCGGCTTCGGCGAAGGCGTTGAGCGCGGCCGAGATGCGTTCGAAGGCGAGGCCGGCATCGGCGATGGCATCGAGCTTGTTGACCGCGAACACGATCGACTGCACGCGCAGCAGGTGCGTCAGCAGCGTGTGGCGGCGCGTCTGCGGCAGCAGCTCGCGCTTGACGACCGTGCCGTCCTCCACCTCGGCGGCCCAGGCCAGCTTGGTGGCATCGACCAGCACCACGGCGGCGTCGGCGGCCGAGGCGGCCGTCACCATGTTGCGCGTGTACTGCTCGTGGCCCGGCGCGTCGCCGATGATGAACTTGCGCTTGGCGGTCGAGAAGTAGCGGTAGGCCACGTCGATCGTGATGCCTTGCTCGCGCTCGGCCGACAGGCCGTCGGTCAGCAGCGCGAGGTCGGTCTCGCCGCCGCGCTGCACGCCGGCCAGCTGGTCCTGCAGCACGGTCTTGCTGTCGACCAGCAGGCGGCCGATCAGCGTGCTCTTGCCGTCGTCGACCGAGCCACAGGTGATGAAGCGCAGCGCGGTGCCGGTGTCGGCTGTGATTTCGGGTTGAAGCGTGGTGGCGGTCATGGGTTTCTTTCGGGAGACACCGCGGAACCGGCTTTGCCGGGCCGCTGGTGTCGCCCCCTTGAGGGGGGAGTCGAGCTACACGAAGTGAGCGAGGGACGGGGGTGGGTCAGAAATAACCGTCTTTCTTGCGTTTTTCCATCGAAGCTTCGGAGGTCATGTCGTCCATCCGGGTGGCGCCGCGTTCGCTGACGTCGACCGACAGCGTCTCGAGCACCACGTCGCCCGCGTCGGCCGCGAGGCTCTCGACCGGGCAGGTGGTCGTGATGTCGCCCACGGTGCGGAAGCGCACGTCGCGCACCTGCACGGTTTCGCCGTCGCGCGGCGGGGTCAGTTCGGTCACCGGCACCAGCAGGCCGCGGCGCTCGACCACCTCGCGCTTGTGCGTGTAGTAGATCGAGGGCAGGCCGACGTGCTCGCGCTCGATGTACTGCCAGACGTCGAGTTCGGTCCAGTTCGAGATCGGGAACACGCGGAAGTGCTCGCCTGGTGCCAGGCGGGTGTTGAACAGGGTCCAGAGCTCGGGGCGCTGGTCCTTGGGCTGCCATTGGCCGAAGCTGTCGCGGTGCGAGAAGATGCGCTCCTTGGCGCGCGCCTTCTCTTCGTCGCGGCGGGCGCCGCCGATCAGCGCGTCGAAACGGAATTCCTCGATCGCCTCGAGCAGCGTCACCGACTGGTGCGCGTTGCGCGATTCGCCTGGGTGCGCCAGGCGCACTGTGCCGCGCTTCATCGAGTCCTCGACGCTGCGCACGATCAGCTCGGCGCCGAGTTCCTTGGCGCGCTGGTCGCGGTAGTCGGTCACTTCGGGGAAGTTGTGGCCGGTGTCGATCATCAGCAGCGGATAGGGCAGGCGGCCGATGCCGAAGGCCTTCTCGGCGCACTTCAGCAGCACCAGCGAGTCCTTGCCGCCCGAGAACAGCAGCGCGGGGCGCTCGAAGGCCGCGGCCACTTCGCGCAGGATGAAGATGGTCTCTTCCTCCAGCGCATCGAGGTGCGTGTTGGACAGGTGCGCCGGCGGCAGCAGCAGATCGGATTCGGTACGGGCGTTCATCGGGTGGGGCGCTGGAGATTCGGAGTCGGTGGAGCGTGCGTTCAATGCGAGAGGTGCAGGCCGCATTCGCGGTTGTCCTCGCCCTTGGTCGGGTCCACGTAGTCGAAGTTGTTCGGCAGGCCGTGCGCCTCGCAGTAGGTGTAGAGGTCCTTGGACGACCAGTGCAAGAGCGGCGCGACCTTGATCAGGCCGTCGGGGTTGATGCTGACCGGCTCCATCTGCGCGCGCACGGCCGTGTCGGTGGCGCGCAGCGCGGTGAACCAGACCTTGGGCGCCGTCTCGCGCAGGGCACGCGCGAAGGGCTCGAGCTTCACTTCCTCGGTGAAGGCGGCGTGGCGCGGATCGTCGAGCGCCGGCGTCGGGCCGTCGACCGCCTCGCGGTGCGCGCGCGAGCGACGCGGCAGGTAGATGTGCAGGTCCAGGCCCAGCTGCTTGGTCACCTCGTCGGCGAAGCGGTAGGTGGCCTCGGTGTTGTAGCCGTTGTCCATCCAGATCACCGGCACGTCACGCTTGGCGCGCGTCACCATGTGCAGGATCACGGCCTCGAAGGGCCGGAAATTGGTGGTGACGATCGCGTTCTGGCCCAGGCCGATGGCCCAGTCCACCAGGCCTTCGGCGTTGCGGCCGAGTTCGGTGTTGATGCGTGCGAGGTCGATGCTCATGGATGAATCAAGCGTTGCTGTGGGAACTCAATTGCCGGCCGCGAAGTGCGGCGCGGTCTGCACCGCGTCGCCCTGGTAGAAGGCCGAGAAGCGGTCGAACTGGCGCTGCGCGTCGGAGGCGTCCACGCCTTCCTTGAGCACGGCGCTCGAGAAGCCGGTGCGTTCCATCTGCACCAGCTGGTCGATCAGCACGTCCCCGGTGGCGCGGATGTCGCCCTTGAAGCCCAGGCGGCGGCGCAGCAGGAAGGCCTGGCTGTAGGCGCGGCCGTCGGTGAACTTCGGGAAGTGCAGGTCGATGCGTTCGATGTCCGACAGGCAGACCTCGATCGCGAGCGGATCGGCGTCGTTCGCCAGTTGCAGCACCTTCGGGTCGCCGTCGTCCACGTGTTCTTCGGCCGCGAGGATGTTGAGCGTCTTGTTCATGCTGCTTCCTCCACCTTGAATCGCGCACCGTTGGCCGCGGCCTTGAACGGGTCGGGTCCCACGCGGCGCAGCGTGTCGATGAAGTTCTCGCCGTTCACGCGGGTGTCGCGGTAGGTCGTGAGCACGGCCTCGATCACGCCGGGCACTTCGGCCGCCGAGAACGAGGGGCCGACCACCTTGCCGGCCTGCGGCGCGCCGCTGAGGGCCGAGCCGTCGGAGCCGCCGAGCGTGACCTGGTACCACTCCTTGCCGTCCTTGTCGACGCCCAGGATGCCGATGTGGCCGCTGTGGTGGTGGCCGCAGGAGTTGATGCAGCCGCTGATGTGCAGGTCGATCTCGCCGATGTCGTCGAGTTCGTCGAGGTCCTGGTAGCGCTCGGTGATCGCCTCGGCGATCGGGATCGAGCGCGCATTGGCCAGCGCGCAGAAGTCGCCGCCGGGGCAGGCGATCATGTCGGTCAGCAGGTGCACGTTGGCGCTCGCGAAGCCGGCCGCGCGGGCGGCGAGCCACAGCGCATGCAGGTCTTCGGCGTGCACCCAGGGCAGCACCACGTTCTGGTCGTGCGTCACGCGGGCTTCGCCGGCCGAGAAGCGGTCGGCCAGTTGCGCGAGCGTGTCGAGCTGGTCGGCCGAGGCATCGCCGGGCGCCTGCTTGAGGCGCTTGAACGACAGCGTGACCGCACGCAGGGCCGGGTTCTTGTGCGGCGCCACGTTGCGCGCGAGCCAGCGTGCGAACTGCACGTCCTCGGCGGCATGGGCGCGCAGCTCGGCGTCGGTCTTCTCGGCGCTCTGCAGCACGCGGGTGGCCAGTTCCGGCGGCACGAAGGAGGCGGCCACGCGGTCGAACTCTTCCTGCGTGATGGTGTGCGGCGCGCCGTCGTGCTCGAGGATCTGCTTGTACTCGGCATCGACGTCGTCGATGTAGCGCTGGCCTTCGGCCTTCACCAGGATCTTGATGCGCGCCTTGTAGATGTTGTCGCGGCGGCCGTAGCGGTTGTAGACCCGGATCACGGCCTCGAGGTAGTTCATGATCTGTTGCCACGGCAGGAACTCGCGCAGCACCGTGCCCACGATCGGCGTGCGGCCCATGCCGCCACCCACCTGCACGCGAAAGCCGATCTCGCCGGCCTCGTTCTTCACCAGCTTCAGGCCCACGTCGTGCCAGCCCGTGGCCGCGCGGTCCTCGTCGGCGCCCGTGATCGCGATCTTGAACTTGCGCGGCAGGAACGCGAACTCGGGATGCAGCGTGCTCCACTGGCGCATGATTTCGGCGTAGGGGCGCGGATCGGCCACCTCGTCGATCGCGATGCCCGCGCGTTCGTCGCTGGTGATGTTGCGGATGCAGTTGCCGCTGGTCTGGATGCCGTGCATGTCGACCGAGGCCAGCAGGTCCATCACGTCGGCCGACTTGGCGAGCGGGATCCAGTTGAACTGGACGTTCTGGCGGGTCGAGAAGTGGGCGTAGTGGGTGGGCAGCTTCTGGCTGCCGAGCTGGCCCTGGGTCTCGATGGCCTTCTTGTAGACCTCGGCCTCGGGCTCGTCGTACTCGCGGGCGATCTTCGCGAGCACGCGCAGCTGGCGGCTCGAGAGTTCGCCGTAGGGCACGGCCACGCGCAGCATCGGGGCGTAGCGCTGCACGTACCAGCCGTTCTGCAGCCGCAGGGGACGGAACTCGTCTTCGTGGAGGCGGCCCTTTTGCCAGCGCTCGAGCTGGTCGCGGAATTGGGCGGCTCGTTGATGAACGAACTGGCGGTCGAAGTCTGTGTATTGGTACATCGTGCGTGAGTCTTGTCTTGAAGTGCGGTGCGTCCAGCGCGCCAGCAAGAAGCCGGGATTCTGAAAGCGTGCCTTATGGAACCAAACTATTTTTTGGTTCGCGCCTTATGCGGATAAGCTTATTCGCCAGTGTTCATGCGGGTTTGCGGGCGGTTGGATGCTTATTCTGGATAAGGGCGGGTGCGGGGTGCAGGGTGGATTTTAGGAATGTGGGGAGTTGGTTTCAGGGGGCGGGGTTCTTTGGGGGCGTTCTGCTCTTGCAGAGGCAGGGATTTCGCCCCGGCGGGCGAGTCACTTTCTTTTGCTTCGCCAAAAGAAAGTAACCAAAGAAAAGGCGACCCCACTGTCTGCGACCCTTCGCTTCGCTACGGGCAACCTGCGGTGCTCGCGTTTCGCGGGGTCTCGCAGAACTCGCTCCGCTGCGCTGCGCTCAGACAGCTGCGAGCCCTTATCCGCGAAACGCTGCGCTCCTCGGCGCAGCCAGAGGGGAGTGGTTCGGGCCATCGCTGCGCTCGGCCACCAAGACCCAACGGGCCTTCGCGTTGCTCGGCCTTGGTGAAAGATCCAGGGCCTACGAATCCCAGCACCCCACACAAGGACGCGCCATGGCGCGTTGACCCTCATCCCCTCTGGCTGTGCCGAGGAGCGCAGGAGAAAGCGGGATAAGGGCCGCAGCTGTCTGAGCGAAGCGAGTTCTGCGGACCCCCGCTTTCTCCGAGCACCGCAGGTTGCCCGCAGCGAAGCGGAGGGACACAGACAGCGGGGGTCGCCTTCTTTTGCTTACTTTTCTTGGCGAGACAAGAAAAGTAAGTCGCCCGCCGGGGCGAGACCCGGCCAACGGCCTAAGCAGAGAAAAGAAAGATCAAATCTCAGCGCAACATCGAAGACATCGCCGAGCAGCAGTTCAACATCCGAACAGCAGCCTCGACGTCAGGAGCCAAGAAACGCAGGGTTACTCCATCGACCCGCTCAAACGCCGGCCACTGGCAAAAAAGATCCGCCAGCGCCGCAGTCTGCGCCCTCAAAGTCACGGTCTGCGGCCCTTCGAACACCAGCGGAAGAACCTTGGCCCGCGAAGACAGCGCGACTTGAACCCCCGCCCGAATCGCTTCACGAGCCCTCTCGGGCGACAAAGAAACCCCACTGGTATTCCCCGTAGCCTTCTTCGTCTCCACGAACACAGCCTGAGGAAACAAGCCACGGTTCTCGGCAATGAACACATCGTCCCCACTGCCCATCACCACCGGCACCCCATACTCCCCCGCCAGCGCCCCATAAAGCCCAGCCTCACCCAGCTCCTGCCCCCCAAGAGAGACACCAGCGAAGGCAAAGCTGTTGATCGTGTGCGCCAGGATCCCGCGCCCTTGCGCCCGCGAGTGGTAGCCCACCATGCAGACCGCTTCGACCCCGTCTTCCTCCACCCCCGCCACCATGCTCAGATAGCGCGGCTTCCCCTGCACCACGCGAGCCCGAGGATCGAGCACATCGGGCGGCATGTTGCGAAACCCCCCGTGCGAGTCGTTCACCAGCACCTCGTCGGCCCCCGCATCGAAGGCCCCCGCGATCGCCGCATTGGCTTCCTGCGCCATCAGCAGCCGAGCGCGTTCGTACTCGGGATTGCCTTGCCGCGTCTGCTCGGGGTGATAGACCCCCGCAACGCCTTCGATATCGGTGGAGATCAGCATTTTCATGAGGGCACCCAGCAAGAAAAATCAAGAAAAGAGAGAAGGGGACAGCAGCTCGCTCAACGCGGCACGGTGGTTGCCGTCGCGCCCGGTCACCGACTCGGCCCGCCACAGCGCATGCAGGATCGCCTGCTCGGTCCCGTCGGCCGCCGCCTGGAACAGCCCGTCGAGCTGCGTCTCGTGCAGCATCGCCACGGCCGGCATCGCACGCTCGGCCCGGTCGGGCACGGTGTAGGCGGTCGAGAAGGCCAGCACGATGTCGCCGCTGCCATGCCCGAAGACCGAGCCGGTACGCGCCAGCCCGGCCCCCGCGCGCAGCGCCAGCCGGCGCAGCTGGCGCGCATCGAGCGGCGCGTCGGTCGCGACCACGACGATGATCGAGCCCTTCTCGGGCTCCTGCGCCGCGGCCCGTTCGGCCACGAGCGCTGCAAGGCGGGCGCCCACCGCATGCCCCGCCAGCCGGAGCTCGGGCTGCCGCCCATAGTTCGCGAGCACCAGCGTGCCCACCGTGTGCGAAGCCTCGCCCAACGGCACGACCCGCGAGGCACTGCCGATGCCGCCCTTGAGCTGGAAGCTCGACATGCCGCGTCCCGCGCCCACCGAACCCTGCGCGAAATCCGCGCCGGCATCGGCCAGCGCGCGCTGGTAGTCGGCCTCGCCCACGGCCAGCCGCTGGATGTCGTTGAGAAAGCCGTCGTTGCACTCGAACACCAGCGGATTCACGGTCGGCAGCGAGCGCCCGGTCTCGGGGTTGTGCGCGATGCAGTCGCGGACCTGCGCGCCGGCCACGGTGCCGACCGAGAAGGTGTTGGTCAGCGCGATGGGCGTCTCGAGCACGCCGAGCTCCTCGAGTTGCACGAGGCCGATGCTCTTGCCGAAGCCGTTGAGCACCACGGCGGCCGCCGGCACCTTGTCGCGGAACGGGTCGCGGGCATGCGGGCGGATCACGGTCACGCCCGTCTGCACCGGGCCCTGGGCGAGCGTGCGGTGGCCCACGGTCACGCCGGCGACATCGCTGATCGCGTCGCGCGGACCGGGGCGCAGGCCGCCGATGCGGGGCAGGGCGCTCGCGCTCATTGCCGGTCGATCTTCGGATCGAGCGCGTCGCGCAGGGCGTCGCCCAGCAGGTTGAAGGCCAGCACGGTGAAGAAGATCGCGAGGCTGGGGAACAGCGCCACGTGGGGCGAGGTCACCATGTCGGCGCGCGCCTCGCTGAGCATCGCGCCCCATTCGGGCGTGGGCGGCTGCGCGCCCATGCCGAGGAAGGACAGGCTGGCCGCGGTGATGATCGAGGTGCCCACGCGCATGGAGAAATACACCACGATCGAGGAGATCGTGCCCGGCAGGATGTGGCGCACGACGATGGTCCAGTCCGAGGCGCCGATGCTGCGCTCGGCCTCGATGTAGGTCTGCTGCTTGAGCACCAGCGTGTTGCCGCGCACCAGCCGCGCGAAGGCCGGCACGCTGAACACCGATACCGCCACCACCACGTTGGTCATGCTGCTGCCGAGGATCGCGACCACGCCCAGCGCCAGCAGGATGCCGGGGAAGGCGAACAGCACGTCCGAGATGCGCATCACGATGCGGTCCCACCAGCCCTCGTAGTAGCCCGCGAGCAGGCCGAAGGCGGTGCCCACGAAGCCGCCGACCAGCACCGACAGGAAGCCGGCCATCAGCGAGATGCGCGCGCCTGCGAGGATGCGGCTGAAGATGTCGCGGCCCAGCGGGTCGACGCCGAACCAGTGCGTGGCCGAGGGCCCGCTGTTGAGCATGTCGTAGTCGAAGTAGTTTTCGGGATCGAAGGGCACGATCCAGGGCGCGAACACGGCGACGAACACCAGCAGCAGCACGAACAGGGCGGCGACGATGCCCACGGGCTGCTTCTTGAAGCGGCGCCAGCATTCGCCCCAGGGGGTGCGGACCTTGCCCGCGGTCTGGACCGCGGTCACGGGTGTGGCAGCGGGCGTGGCGGCGGGAAGGGTGGATTCGGCAGGCACGCCGGTGGCTTGGGTCATGGCGGCGGCCTCACTTGTAGCGGATGGTCGGGTTGATGAAGCCGTACAGCACATCGACCACGAGATTGATCAGGATGAACTCGAGCGAGAACAGCAGCACCAGCGTCTGGATCACCGGGTAGTCGCGCATCTGCACCGCGTCGACCAGCAGGCGGCCGAGGCCGGGCCAGTTGAACACCGCCTCGACCAGGATCGAGCCGCCGAGCAGGAAGCCGAACTGCAGGCCCATCATCGTGACCACCGGGATCAGCGCATTGCGCAGGCAGTGCTTGATGATCACGCTGCGCTCGCGCACGCCCTTGGCGCGCGCGGTGCGCACGAAGTCCTCCTGGATCACCTCGACGAACGAAGCGCGCGTGAAGCGCGCCATCACGGCCGCCACGGCCGCGCCCAACGTGATCGAGGGCAGGATGTAGTGCTTCCAGGTGGCCGCGCCCACGGTGGGCAGCCAGCCGAGTTGCACCGAGAAGATCTGCATCAGCAGCATGCCCAATGCAAATGCGGGAAAGGAGATGCCCGACACCGCCAGCGTCATGCCGATGCGGTCGGGCCATTGGTTGCGGTACACGGCCGACACGATGCCGATGCCCATGCCGAAGATCACGGCCCACACCATGCTGGTGACGGTCAGCATCACCGTCGGGAAGAAGCGCTCGGCGATCTCCATCGACACCGGCCGCCGCGTGCGGATCGAGGTGCCGAAGTCGCCCTGCAGCATGTGGGTGAAGAAGTTCGCGAACTGCTGCGGCAGCGGCTTGTCGAGTCCGAGCTCCGCGCGGACCATGGCCACGGTCTGCTCGTCGGCCTCCTGGCCGGCGGCAAGGCGCGCCGGGTCGCCGGGCAGCATGTGGACGAACAGGAACACCAGCACCGCCACGATGAGCAGCGTGGGGATCAGGCCCAACAGTCGTTTGAGGAAGTAGTTCAGCATGGGGAGCAGGGGCCGCGAATGGCCGGCGGCGGGGTGCCGCCGGCCATCGCGCGGTCAGTCAGGAAACGGAGAGACCCGCGATCAGTTCGCCACCGACATCGCGTCGATGTTGATGTTGGCGTCGGGCATCACGAACACGCCCGTCAGGCGCTTCGAGTGCGCCGACAGGTTCTGCTCCGTCACCAGCGGCAGGCGCGGCAGGTCCTTGCGGATCTGTTCCTGCGCGGTCTTGTAGAGCGCGGCCTTCTCGGTTTCGTCGACCGACACCAGCGCCTTGGCCAGCGCGTTGTCGACCACCTCGCTCTTGTAGAACGACATGTTGTTGAGCTTCGGCGCCCACGACTCGGAGGCGAACAGCGGGCGCAGGCCCCAGTCGGCCTCGCCGGTCGACGAGGACCAGCCGGTGTAGTACAGGCGAACCTTGGCGGTCTTGGGATCAGGCCAGGCATCGACCTGCTCGGTGCGCTGGCCTACTTCGAGCGCCTGCACCTGCAGCTTGATGCCGACCTGCGCGAGCTGCTGCTGCACGAACTGGATGGTCTTCTGGCTGGTCGTGTTGTTGTAGGCGCTCCACAGCACCGACTCGAAGCCGTTCGGGTAGCCGGCCTCGGCCAGCAGTTCCTTGGCCTTCTTCACGTCGTAGGGCACGGGTGCCATCTTCTCGGCGTACTTCACGCCCTGGGGCATCACGCCCTGCGCGGGAATCGCATAGCCGCCGAAGGCCACCTTGGCCAGCGCTTCCTTGTTGATGGCGTAGCCGATGGCCTCGCGCACCTTCTGGTTGTCGTAGGGCTTCTGCAGCATGTTGAAGGCCAGGAAGCGCGTGATGATCGAGGGCGAGGCCACGACCTCGAGCTTGTCGCTCTTCTTCAGCAGCTCGGCCTGCTCGTAGGGGATCGGGAACGCGAAGTCGGCCTCGCCGGTCTGCATCATCGCGGCGCGCGTGTTGTTCTCGAGCACCGGCTTCCATTGCACGGTGTCGACCTTCGGGAAGCCCTTCTTCCAGTAGCCGTCGAACTTCTTGGCCTTGACCGCCTCGGTCTGCTTCCATTCGACGAACTCGAAGGGGCCGGTGCCCACCGGGTGGAAGGCGATGTCCTTGTTGCCCCACTTCTTGAGCGCGGTCGGCGAGATCATCGCGGCCGAGGCATGGGCCAGCGAGTTGATGAAGGGGCCGAAGGGCTCCTTCAGCGTGATGCGCACGGTGGTCGGGTTCAGCGCCTCGACCTTGCCCACGCGGTTGAACTGGTTGTAGCGCAGCAGCTTGTTGTCCTGGTTCAGCACGCGCTCGAGCGTGAACTTCACGGCCTCGGCGTTGAAGTCGGTGCCGTCGTGGAACTTGACGCCGCTGCGCAGCTTGATGGTGTAGACCAGGCCGTCCTTCGAGACCTCGTAGCCCTCAGCGAGCACGTTCTGCACCTTCAGGTCCTTGTCGAACTGGAACAGGCCTTCGTAGAAGGTCTTGGTCACGGCCGTGGTGATGGTGGTGTTGGTGTTGTACGGGTCCAGCGTCTCGGGCTGGTAGCCGATGGCGAGCACCACGTCTTTGGCGGCCAGGGCCGAGCCCGAGGCGGCGAGCGCGGCCAGGCCCAGCAGCGCGGATGCCCATCGCAGGGAGGAAGAGGATGGCTTCATGGGAAGAACTCCAGTCGATTCGTGAGAGAGAGGGAGGAACAAAAAAGCAGGGGGCCCTGCGACGGAAAAACGAAGAAAGAACTCAGAAGGCGCCGCCGATGGCATGCCGCGCCACGAAATGGCCGGGCGCCACCTGCACCAGCGGCGGCACCTCGGGCTCGTCGCCCACGGCGCGGATCGGGCTCGGGATCTCGCCCTCGAGCAGCGCACGCTGCTTGTGGCGGCGCGAGGGATCGGCCACCGGCACTGCCGCCATCAGCTTGCGCGTGTAGGCATGCTGCGGCGCCTCGAACACCGCGCGGCGCGGGCCGATCTCCACGATCTGCCCGAGGTACATCACGGCCACGCGGTGGCTGATGCGCTCCACCACCGCCATGTCGTGCGAGATGAACAGGAAGGCCACGCCGAGCTCCCGCTGCAGGTCGAGCATCAGGTTGACGATCTGGGCCTGGATCGAGACGTCGAGCGCCGACACCGATTCGTCGGCCACCACCACCTTGGGGTTGAGCGCCAGCGCGCGCGCGATCGCGATGCGCTGGCGCTGGCCGCCCGAGAACTCGTGCGGATAGCGCTGCGCCGCCTCGGGCGGCAGGCCCACCTTCTGCAGCAGCCAGTCGACGCGCTGCTGCGCCTCGGCGCCCTTGGCGATGCCGTGGATCAGCAGCGGCTCCATGATCGAGAAGCCCACCGTCACGCGCGGATCGAGCGAGGCGAAGGGGTCCTGGAAGATGAACTGGATGTTGCGGCGCAGCGCCTGCAGCTCGCGCGTGGGCAGCTCGCGGATGTTCTGGCCGCCGAACTCGATCGCGCCGCTCTGGCTCTCGACCAGGCGCAGCAGCGAGCGGCCGGTGGTCGACTTGCCGCAGCCCGATTCGCCGACCAGCGCCAGCGTCTCGCCCGGGTAGAGGTCGAAGCTGATCTTCTCGACCGCATGCACGCGCCGCTTCACGCGGCCGAAGACGCCGCTGCGCACGTCGAAGCGCGTGACCAGCTCGCGCACGCGCAGGATCGGCCCGGCCTCGGCGCGCACCGTGTCGTGCGGCTCGGTGTGGGTGCAGGGCACGGTCTGCGTGCCGGTCTCGGTGCGCAGCAGTTCGAACTTGGCCGGCAGCTCGGTGCCCTGCATGGCGCCGAGCTTGGGCACGGCCGACAGCAGCGCACGGGTGTAGGGGTGTTGCGGCGCACCGAACACGGTGTCCGACGGGCCCGCTTCGACCTTGTCGCCGCGGTACATCACGAGCACGCGGTCGGCGATCTCGGCCACCACGCCCATGTCGTGCGTGATGAACAGCACGCCCATGCGCATCTCCTGCTGCAGCTCGCGGATGAGCTGGAGGATCTGGGCCTGGATCGTCACGTCGAGCGCGGTGGTCGGCTCGTCGGCGATCAGCAGCTGCGGCTTGCATGACAGCGCCATCGCGATCATCACGCGCTGGCGCATGCCGCCCGAGAGCTGGTGCGGGAAGCGGTCGAGCACGTTGCGCGCCTCGGGGATGCGCACCAGCTCGAGCATGCGCAGCGCCTCGGCGCGCGCGGCCGCGTTGCTCTTGCCCTGGTGGATGCGGATGGCCTCGGCGATCTGGTCGCCCGCGGTGAACACCGAGTTCAGCGAGGTCATCGGCTCCTGGAAGATCATCGCGATGTCGGCGCCGCGGATGCCGCGCATCGTGTGGTCGCGCGCCTGGGCCAGGTCGAGCACCTCGCCGTTGCGGCGGCGAAACGCCATGCGACCGTCGAGGATGCGGCCGCCGCCGTGCTCCACCAGGCGCATCAGCGCGAGCGAGGTCACGGACTTGCCCGAGCCCGATTCGCCCACCACCGCGAGCGTCTCGCCATGGTCGACGTGGAAGGACAGCTTCTTGACGGCATCGACCGTGCGCTCCGAGGTGGTGAAGCGCACGCTGAGGTCGTCGACCGCGAGCACGCGGCCCTCAGGGAGATGGGGCAGGTTGGGCAGAGGGGAGGGGGAGGTCGCAGCGGACATGGCAGTCGGGAAGGGAAGCGGTGGCGTCAGGCGAAGATCGCCGTCTTCGGGGTCTCGCGGCCGCGCGCATGGGCGCGGTACATGCCCTCGGTGTTGAAGGGCAGCGCGAGGTTGCCGTGGCGGTCGACGGCGATCAGGCCGCCGGTGCCGCCGATGGCCGAGAGCGACTTCATCACCACCGTGTAGGCGGCGGCTTCGAGCGTGGCGCCGGCGTAGGCCATGCGCGCGCAGAGGTCGTGCGCGGCGGCGATGCGGATGAACATCTCGCCGCTGCCGGTGCACGAGACCGCGGCGGTGGCGTCGTCGGCATAGGTGCCGGCGCCGATCAGCGGCGAATCGCCGACGCGGCCCACGCGCTTGTTGGTCATGCCGCCGGTGGAGGTGGCGGCGGCCAGGTGGCCGTGCATGTCGAGCGCGACCGCGCCGACGGTGCCGAACTTGCGGTCCTCGTCGAGCGGGGCATGCGCGAGCGAAGCCATGGCCGCGCCCTCGTGGTCGACCACCACGCGGCCGGTGTCGCGCACGCGATGCAACTGCTGGCGGCGCGCCTCGGTCGAGAAGTACGAGGGTTCGACCATCTCGAGCCCGTGTTCGCGCGCGAAGGCCTCGGCCCCGGCGCCTGCGAGCAGCACGTGCGCGCCGTCCTCGAGCACCGCGCGCGCCAGGCGCACCGGGCGGCGCACATGGCACACGCCCGCGACCGCGCCGGCGGCGAGCGTGGCGCCGTCCATCACCGCGGCATCGAGTTCGTGGGTTTCTTCGTGGGTGAAGACCGCGCCGTGGCCGGCGTTGAACAGCGGGCAGTCCTCGAGCAGCTCGACCGCGAGGCAGGTGGCGTCGAGCGCCGAGGCGCCCTGCAGCAGCGCGGCCTGGGCGGTGGCCACGATGTGGCGCAGCGCCTCGTGGTAGGCCACGGCCTGTTCGGGCGTGGTGGTGCCCGCGCTGATGGTGCCGGCGCCGCCATGGATGGCGATCACGGGCACGCGCGGGGTGGAAGCGTTGTCGTTCTGGGTGGGGCTGTTCATCGGGAGGTCTTTTTCTTCGGGGTGCTGTCTGCGGGCGGCGTGGCCTGGGGGTTCGCGCCGTTCGCGCCATTCGTGCGCGGCCCGTTGCCCCCGTGCAGCCACGGCCGCACCGCCTGCAGGATGCGGCCCGCCGACTGCACCGCGCCCGGCGCGCGCAGCGCCACGGCGCTGGTCAGCGCCTCGATCAGCGCGAGCACGCTGGTCTCGCAGTTGGGGCGGTAGCTGGTCTCGGTCTGGCAATAGAGCGCCACGTCGGCCAGCGGCGCCAGCGGCGAGCTCGGCCGGTCGGTCAGCGCGAGCACCGCGCAGCCCTGGCCGCGCGCGATCTGGGCCAGCGCGATGGTGTCGGTGAGGTAGCGCGGGAAGGTCACGCCGATGAACACGTCCTGCGGCCCCGCATGCATCAGCGTGCGCGCGGCATGGGTCACGCCGCTCACGCCCGAGAGCAGGCGCACGTCGCTGCAGCTGCTGTCCAGCCCGTGCTGCAACAGGCCCGCGAGCCAGGCGCTGGCGCCGAAGCCGCCGATGTAGATCGAGCGCGCCTTGCCGATGCGTTCCACCGCCGCCTCGCAGGCCGCGTAGTCGAGCGACTGGCGCGTGGCGTCGATGTTGCGGCGGCTCTCCTCGAGCGCCGCGGCGAACACCTCCGACACCGTGGTCGGCCGCTCGAGGTTGCCGCGCAGCCGCTCGACCGGCGCCACCAGCGGCTCGAAGCCGCGCACCAGCTCGGCCCGGAAGGCCGGGTAGCCGTCGAAGTCGAGCGCGCGGGCGAAGCGGTTGGCCGTGGCCACCGACACGCCGGCGGCCGTGGCCAGCTCGTCGATCGGCAGCGTGGCCACCTGCAGCGGATGCTCGAGCACGTAGTCGGCCACCTGCCGGTGCGAGCGGGACAGCCGCGGCAGGGCCTGCGCGATGCGCTGGGCCACGGTGGTGCCTGGAGGGTCGACGTTGGTGCTCATGGGGTTCGGAAGGGCGCCGGAACGGTGCAAATTTGAAAACTGATTTACAAATATAAGTCAGTTAAGAAAATTTTCTGTCATTTTTGGCCGAGTTTGCAAGTTGCGGGCCAGTGCCGTGGGGAGATCGGGGCGGGTGAGGGAGGGCGCCGCGCGGGTGCTTTTCCCTCTGGGCGAGGGCGCGCGCGGGCACGGCCGCGAGCGCGGCCTCGGGGATTTCCCTAGGGTTGCGTCAGAACGCGGTCTTGGAGGCCGCCGAGGCCGCCGAAGCCTGTTGCTCGAGCGATTGCGCGAGGAAGTCGACGAAGGCCCGCACGCGTGCCGCGAGCTGGTGGCGCTGCGGGTACACCGCGTAGATGTCGGCATCGGGCGTGTGGAAGGGGCGCAGCACCTGCACCAGCCGCCCGCTGCGCAGGTAGCGCGCGATGTCCCATTCGGCGCGCATCAGGATGCCGTGGCCCTCGAGCGCCCAGTTGACCGCGATCTCGCCGTCGTTGGTGGTCAGCGTGCCGCGCGTCTTCACGGCCTGCGTGCTCGCGCTCGCGCCACGTCCGCTCGACAGCCGCCACAGGCCGTAGGCCTCCTCGCCCTGGCGGATGCCGATGCAGTTGTGGCGCGTGAGGTCGTTCGGCACCTTGGGCGTGCCGTGCTTCGCGAGGTAGGCCGGCGCCGCGCACAGCAGCCGCCGGTTGGCCGCGATGCGCCGCGCGATCACGCGCGCCTCGGGCGGCGCGCCGAAGCGCACGCAGACGTCGAACGAATCCTCGGTCAGCGGCGGCGGGTTCACCGACAGCTGCAGCTGCACCTCGACCTCGGGATGCCGGCGCACGAACTTCGAGATCAGCGGCGCCACGTGGCTGCGCCCGAAGCCCAGCGTGGCGTTGACGCGCAGCAGGCCCTGCGGCACCGCCTTCGACACCCCGAGCTGCTCGCCCAGGCTTTCGATGTCGGCCAGGATGCGCCGCGCCTGCGCGAGGTAGAGCTCGCCCTCGGGCGTGAGGCCCATGCGCCGCGTGGTGCGGTTGACGAGGCTCACGCCGAGCCGCGCCTCCATCTGCGCGAGGTGCCTGCTCACCGCGGCCGTGGTGATGCCGAGTTCGCGCGCCGCCGCGCTGAGGCTGCCGGCGCGCGCCAGCGCCGAGAAGAAGCCGAGGTCGGCGGGTTGGATCTCGTGGGCCATCGCGTTTTTCGCTGTTGACTTGAAGTTAACGATGGATTGACTTTAGGGGCGATCCGATCGCACGTCGAGTTCCTACAGTCGGACCCATTCCAACACTCCAGCGACGCAGCTACACCATGAAGACCTACAGGATCGCAACCATTCCCGGCGACGGCATCGGCAAGGAGGTGGTGCCGGCCGGGCGCGAGGTGCTCGAGGCACTGGCCGCCGGCAGCGAGCGCTTCGGCTTCGAGTTCGAGGACTTCGACTGGGGCGGCGACTACTTCCGCGTCCACGGCGAGATGATGCCGGCCGACGGCCTCGACGCGCTGCGCGGCAAGGACGCGATCCTGTTCGGCTCGGCCGGCGATCCGCACATCCCCGACCACGTCACCCTGTGGGGCCTGCGCCTGAAGATCTGCCAGGGCTTCGACCAGTACGCCAACGTGCGGCCCACGCGCATCCTGCCCGGCATCGACGGCCCGCTCAAGCGCTGCGGCCCCGGCGACCTCGACTGGGTCATCGTGCGCGAGAACTCCGAAGGCGAGTACGCCGGCGTCGGCGGCCGCGTGCACCAGGGCCATGCGATCGAGGCCGCCACCGACGTCTCGATGATGACCCGCGCCGGCGTCGAGCGCATCATGCGCTTCGCCTTCTCGCTGGCCCGCTCGCGGCCGCGCCGCCAGCTCACCGTGATCACCAAGAGCAATGCCCAGCGCCATGCGATGGTGATGTGGGACGAGATCGCCGCGCAGGTGGCCAGGGAGTTCCCCGAGGTGCGATGGGACAAGGAGCTGGTCGACGCCGCCACCGCGCGCATGGTCAACCGGCCGGCCTCGCTCGACACCATCGTCGCCACCAACCTGCATGCCGACATCCTCAGCGACCTGGCCGCCGCGCTCGCGGGCAGCCTCGGCATCGCACCCACCGGCAACATCGATCCCGAGCGCCGCTTCCCCTCGATGTTCGAGCCCATCCACGGCTCGGCCTTCGACATCATGGGCCAGGGCCTGGCGAACCCGGTCGGCACCTTCTGGTCGGTGGTGATGATGCTCGAGCACCTCGGCGAGCCGGAGGCCGCCGCGCGCCTGATGCGTGCCATCGAACAGGTCACGGCCGACACCTCGCTGCACACGCGCGACCTCGGCGGCAGCGCCACTACCGCCGACGTGACCCGCGCCGTCTGCGCGCTGCTGGCCCCGCTGCCCGAGCGCCAGGCCGCCTGAGTTTTCCGCCCCCGGGGCCGGAGAGGGCGTGCGCGCACGGCCGGCCATTGCCACGACAAAAAAGGAGACAACCCGTGACCCAGCCCATCGTCCGCCGCCGCGCGGCGCTGACCGCGCTCGCCGCCGCCTTCACCCTCGGCCTGGCCGCCACGACCGCGGCCGCGCAGGCCTGGCCGGCCAAGCCCATCAACCTCGTCGTTCCCTTTCCGCCCGGCGGCAGCTCCGACGTGTTGGCGCGCTCATTGAGCGACAAGCTCTCGCAGAGCCTGGGCCAGCCCGTGGTGGTCGAGAGCCGCCCCGGCGCCGGCGCCACGCTCGGCGCCGACTACGTCGCCAAGGCGCGACCCGACGGCTACACCCTGCTGATGGGCGCGGTGCACCACACCATCGCCACCAGCGTGTATCGCAAGCTGCCCTACGACTTCGAGAAGAGCTTCGCGCCCATCACCACCGTCGCGCTGGTGCCCAACGTGATGGTCGTCAACGCCAAATCGTCCGCGCGCGATGCGCAGGCACTGATCGCCCAGGCCAAGGCCGCGCCGGCCAAGCTTTCGTATGGCTCGAACGGCAATGGCACCGTGCAGCACCTGATCGGCACCCAGCTCTCGGCCCTGTCGGGCATCGAGTTGCTGCACGTGCCCTACAAGGGCAGCGCGCCGCTCACCACCGACCTGCTCGGCGGCCAGGTCGACATGTCCTTCGACACCCTGACGCCGGTGCTGCAGCACATCCGCGCCGGCAAGCTGCGCGCGCTGGCCGTGACCACCGCCAGGCGCTCGAGCAGCCTGCCCGATGTTCCGACCCTGGCCGAGTCGGGCCTGAAGGATTTCGACCAGGGCACCTGGTTCGGCATCCTCGCGCCGGCGGGCACGCCGAAGGAGATCGTGGACAGGCTCAACACCGAGATGGTGAAGATCATCCAGTCGCCGGAGTTCAGGAAGCGCATGGAGGAGATCGGGGCGGAGCCGGTGGGGGATACGCCGGCGCAGATGGCGGCGCAGATTCGCGGTGACACCGTGAAGTACGGGAGGTTGGTGAGGGAGGCGAGGGTGGTGATTGATTGAGGGGGACTGAGGAATTGCCGTGTGGAGCGAGCGATCTGCATGGTGCGTGCGAGCAGGGAGAGTGACTCCCGAGGCACGCCTAGATGGGCATGAATGGGATTGGCGTCCCGCAGCACCTCTGCGATTCTTGGAGGCCCGCCATAGCACTTCCCGGAAACTTCACGCCTCACGCGGCGCTGAATCAGGCAGAGACGATCGCGCTGCAGATTCTGTGGCGGGACCGACGGTCTTCGGGAGGCGATGCGCGCATGTGTGTGTCGAGAAGCTTGTGTCCCCTTTGGTGCGGATGAGGATGAGGCGCGCGACTGCACGCGTGGGGAGTTGTTGTCGCTGATGTGGGTGGTCAACGATGAGATGTGTCGGTGTGTCGAGTCGCCGAGGGCGACGGCGCAGGAGATGCGCGCGGCGCTCGATTTGCTTCCGGTGAAGATTCGGCTGTGTGAGGTCCTGCTCAACGCTGGATCTTGCTGCTCGATCCACGATAGGCACACTCGTGCTATCGACTGCTTTGCGATTTTTTCAGACACTAGTCCACATAAAAAGGGAAGGGCAACGCAACCGAAAGAAGCGAGCCAGTCCGGCTGGAAACGAATTTTCGGATCGGTCTTCGCAGCGTACCTCAACGCTAGCTGGTCGCTACAGGCGGTCATTGGGTGGCGGATTTATGTCCTGAGCGGTTTTCGATCAGCGCTTGAGAGTAATCAACCAGAGCGGCATCGGGGTCTGCTCTTCGTTAGATGGAAGTTGGACGTTGACCGCGGATGACTGATAATTGGTGAACTCAAACTCAAAAATGGTGAGTCCATGAATGCGCTGCTGAACGCCGCCCTTTCCCACATCTGGCCAAGAATTCAAAGTCTCTCGGACATGAAAACACCCGACGATTCTCTTGGTCGTGATTTCACGATCGATGACGTTGGTCATGATGCCGTACGTATTGCAACAGCCGCAGGCTCTTTAATCACTATTCAGCGAGCGGCATTCATGGCCGCCCTGCGTTATTTAGTCGAGAACGGTCATGGCGCGTCGAGTCCTTGCGAGATTCGCTCCAATCAAGTTGCCGAAGAGTCGGGGCCGCTATGTTTGATTGCTCGAGCGGCCAACAGCAACACAAGAGTAATAAACTATATTGTTCCTATTTTGGCGAGGTTAGGGATTCTCGGAGTTGGCGGTACGCGACCCAATACAACATGGCTCATTTAGGCGGCATGGCTTGATAAAAGATCCATTCGCGTCCGAGTCGACTTCTGTTGATCTCACTCAAGGGTGAAAAGCTAGATCGCAATAGATCAGCTTGGGTTTTGAAGTTCTTCCAAACGGCAGCGTCGGGTTGACCGTAACCATGGCCCATGCTCCCTGAGCTGTACTCATAGATTTGGAGTCATGTAGCGATCAGGGGAGGCCCAATCAGTCGCAAGGAACGTCCATTTTTCTCAGCGGTCATTGATCTCGACTGTGCGAGATCCAACCGTAGGCCCAGCGACAAGGAGTTCCTGCCAGTGCTGCAAAGCCAAAAGGAACGCTTGCGTTGGCAAGCACTCGACGTTATCAGGATCTAGAGGGGCAGACGCAGTGGTCCGGTGACCAAGAATCTCAACCCCAAAGTACTCGCGCGCCCAATGCAAGGGGCCAGGTTCTCCTGTGAGTGCCTGGTTGGCGAGTCGCTTGCCTTCTTCGATCCAGCGGATTGCCATCTCGACCCCGAGGCCGCCATCGTCGTCGAGAACTCGGGCGATCACATCTCCCTCTGAATTCTCTCGATCTGTAACGCAAGACGGATAGTGCCTGCTACCCGGGAGGCAGTTCCATGAGAAGGTAAGCTTCATCGTGGGAATCTACAGCTGCAGTCCGAGCTTATCCACTCGCGAAGGTCCTCGGCCACCTCGACGAAGTCGGCGCGCGACATGCTGCCGTGACCCACCAGGTACACCGCGGTCGGCCACCGGTCCGGCGCCACGACAATGGCGCTGCCTCCACCGTCATCGCCGATCGTCAGCCAGCCGGGGCAGTACGTCCTGGTCTCGTAGGTCTCGTTGCGTTCGAGCAGGTCGACGGGGGCGTAGAAGTGGGCGAGGTCGCCGACGGTGGTGTCGCCTAGGCTGGAGAGCAATGCTCGCAGGGGCTGCGAGATGGCGCATCCGCTCCATTCCTCTACGGCGCGAAACGGGTCTTCGAGGTTCATCGGTTGTGTGCTTGTTCGGATGGGCCGGCCTGTGGCGCTGCGGGAAGGTCCGGCGGCAGCATCAAGTCGATGACCTGGCGACGCGGCTCGCTTTCCGCACTGTCGAGCCAGCGCGCCAGATCGGCGCACATGGCTGCGTCGTCTGAAACCATGAACAAGATCGTCCTCTGGAGTTCCTTGTCGAGTTCAATTTCTATCTCTGCGGCGCTCTGCTCGGGAGCTTCCTCGCGAATTCGCTTCATGTTGAACTCCTGCAAGGCGGTGGCTTGACGCTCGTTGCGTGCCTTCCAGGACTGGAACGCCTTCAGGCGTCTGCCTGCTTCTGCAGGGGCGGATGCATTGCACTGAAGAACGATGGCCTCGGTAAATTTCACCGATCTCGTCGCGTGGAGCAATGGCCACTCGATCTGTGCATTTGCAAAGCCCGACATGACCAGCAGGCAAATGAACAAATTGAATCGCTGGATCGGCATCGGATACATCTCCCCAAAAAAAGCAGATCAAGAGGTGGTGGCGAATGTGCGCTGTCGGTTGTCGGGCATCGGCCTCTTGGAGTTCGACTTCCTGGATTCGAAACTTCATCTTGTGATCGCCGCTGAGTTTGAAACGGTGGGGTTGGTTCAGCGCGACAAGTGGAGCCTGAACCTGAGCGAGGCGGTCGCTCCCGATCGAAAACGACGGACTATCGAGGATATCGGTCGAGGATGATGTTGGACGTGGCCGGGGCGTCGTGATGATGAAAGATGACCAGCCGGACATCCCCTCGTATCCACGCCCGGAAGGAGAGCTTTTCGTGCACCTCCGACGCATCCGGAGGACCGTACTCCTCGGCTGCTTTCGCAGCGGCGTGCACGGCATCGATCCCGACGACCAGGACGCTTTCCACCTCGCCCCGCTGATCGGTGGCCAGCGAGAGTCGGTCTGCTGACGTACCGAAGACCGATCTGGATTTTTCCGGAAACCTGCAGGCAATGCCGCTGTTCCGGGCATCCTTGCGCATGGGCACAGAAGAATCCGGGCAAGACTTCATCTCCTGACCGATGGCAAAGCCCGCCACGGCGAATTGAGCGCTGGCTGCGATGCTGGCGAACAGGGTTGTCGAGATGACCAAGACCTTGAGTGCGCCTGTGAGGCGTGGCCGCGGTTGAAAATGATTCATGCACGAAGACTAGGGACCCTCCGCCGCTCGATCGCGAGATTTCAGGCAGGTAGCAGGTCTGGATACTCTGTAGGCTCGTGCGACGCTACTTCGCCAGTTTCGTCCGAGGCATCAGAGCCCCTTCGACACACCGTTGTCCAGGATCTCGACCACGCGCACGAAGCCTTCGCTCACGGTGGGCGCTTCGAGCAACGAGAAGACGCTGCGCATCGCTTCTTCGGGAACACGTTCATCGGCGGGACGTGAGGCATTGCGCGCCAGCGCGATCTCCAGCGGCGTATTGATCCAGACTGTGGTGGCCTCGACACCGCAACGTCGCGCAATGTCCAGTGCCCGCGCCCGGTGTCGTGCGGCGGGCAGTGCGGCGTCGAGGAAAACCGCGCCGGGCAGAGCGGCGATGTTCCTGCGGATCCAGGTCGTCTTGCCCGAGCCCTGAACACCCATCACGAGGTACAGCTGCATCGGGGTGGAAGAGCGTCGCCGCAGAGCGGCTTCCAGGTCCTCGTAGACGCGGTCCCATGCCGCCAGTTGGCGCTCTTTCGTGAAGACCCGACCGGTGCTCGTTTGCAGATAGTGGTCGGGGTTGATATGTCGCTCGTGCACGGCGATCCTTTCTCTCGGAGCGATTGTTCATGAGCGCCTTTCTGTCGATGCTCGCGACCGGCCGACTGTAGCGGGCCGTGCCGTTCGAGCCGGGTTCGCGGCTCGTGCAGGTCCTTCGAGTCGATACGCCCATTCGCCCACCACCACCACAGACCTTCTTCATAGGCCAAACGGCCGTGCAGCCAAATCATCGGAATTCCTGACAATGGCGCCGTCCATTTCCGGAGTCATCGATGCGTCCGCGTTCCGTCCTTGCCTTCCTTCGGCTGCTGGCCGCGCCGGCATTCGCCGGGCTGTTGTTCCTCTCGACGCTCGCGTCGGCGCAGGACCTGCCCGGCGCCAAGGACAACCCGCTGCTCAAGCGCTTCGCGGGCTCGACCATCGTCGGCTACGACTTCAAGCGCTTCGATGAATACCTGGTGCCGACGGGGACCTACAAGGGCTACGACACGACGTCGAGGAAGCGCAGCTGGGCCAGCTCCGTGCCGGTCGAAGGCGCGTTGACCCGCCTCTGGTACGAATCGGCGGGCGACACGTCCACGGCGGAGCTGATCCGCAACTATCAGAACGAGGTGCAGGCGGCCGGTGGCGTCACGCTCTATGACTCGGGGCGCGACGAGAATTTCAAGAGCCGCTCCTGCTTCCTCTGCCCCTACAGCTGGAACGAGATCAAGACGAGCCGCAGCACCTACACCTTCTCGGCCGCCGAGGTCGCGACGGCGCGCCTGGCGAGCTTCAAGATTTCACGGCCGCAAGGCGATCTCTACGTGGTCGTCGAGGCCGTGCAATGGGCCAAGGACAGCAAGGACTACAAGGCGGTCAAGGGCGCGTACGCGGCGGTCGACATCATCGAGGTCGGGGCGATGAAGCAGAACATGGTGACGGTGAGCGCGGGCGACATGTCGAAGGCCATCGCCGCCACCGGGCGCGTGGCGCTCTACGGCATCCTGTTCGACACCGCCAAGGCCGACATCAAGCCCGATTCCAAGCCCGCGCTGGACGAGATCGCGAAGCTGCTCAAGGCCGAGCCGGCGCTCAAGCTGCGCGTGGTCGGCCACACGGACAACCAGGGCACGCTGGACAGCAACATCGCGCTGTCGAAGCGACGCGCGGAAGCGGTCAATGCGGCCCTGGCCAGCCAGTACGCGATCGCGGCCAACCGGCTCGCCGCGTATGGCGTGGCGGATCTGGCGCCGGTCGCCAGCAACGCGGCCGAGGACGGCCGCGCGAAGAACCGGCGCGTGGAACTGGTGCCGCAATAGGCGCTATCGCGCCAGTATCCAGCCCGCGATCCGTGGCACGACCTCGGAGTCGAGTCCGTTGAACCCGTGGTAGGCCATCGCCTCGCAGGGATCGCCCCGGTTCTCGCCGCCCTGGAAGCTCAGCACTTCCTTGCGCGGCGCGTTCTCGAGCTTCGCCATCAGCGCGGGTACGCCGGCGAAGGCACAGTGCCTGCAGCCGTCCTGTTCGTGATGCACCACGAGCACGGGCACGCGGATCTTCGCGAGCGGCATGGCGGGAACGGGGCGGCCGCCGTCGTCAGTGAGGATGGTGGAGCTCAGCACCACGCCGTCCGGGCCGTCGGTGCCCGAGAGTTCGGTCGCTACATAGGCCGCCGATTGCGTGCCACGGCTGGTGCCCACGAGCCATACCGGCACCTTCGACTGCGCGCGCATCCAGGCGATCACGGCCTGGAGATCGGCCGCATGCTCGGGCTTCTGGCGAAAGCCGGCGAGGTAGGGCGGGCTCTGCCGGTCGGACGGTGCATCGATCACGGCCACCAGCAGCCCCTGGTCGGCGAACAGCTGCCGTGTGCGGACGAGGAAGTTGCCGGCACCCCATTGGAGCGATCCGTTGGCAAAGATCCGAAGCCCGCCATGGCCGCCCGCGATCAGGATCACGGCTGCCTTCGGGCTGGGCGGCGTCAGCACGAGCATGCGCTGCATCACGCCGGGGCGGGTGGGGATGTCCACCACCTGCTGCGTGACCTGGGCCTGCACAGGTGAGAAGCACGCGATCCACAGGGCCGCGATCCAAAGTCCCGCAAGCTGGCGCATCGACGATCTCCTGGAGGAAGGGCGGTCGATGCTACCGCCGAGTCCCCTGGCTCAGCCATTCGCGTTGCGCCGCCAGCACTTCATCCGCCGTACGGCCCATCAGTTCCGCATAGACCGAAGGCGCCGTCGCCCCCTCGGTGCTGATCAAGAGCACCTTCGACGAAGCATCGAGCCCGGCCTGCGCCTTCGCCGTCGCGGACCGCGCGAGCTGCCGCAACGCGGCCGCGCCCGCGGCGCCCGATTCCCCGCTCACCACCGGCACGTCGCGCGCCGACCCCTCGGCCAGCCGCCGCATCGCAGCCACTGCCTCTTCATCCTCCAGCGTGAGGAAGACATCGACCGAGGGCTCGAGAAAGCGCCAGGCCAGGGTCGAGGTCTCGCCGCAGGCCAGGCCGGCCATCACCGAGTCGACGCTGCCGGTGGCCACGGCCGGCCGGCCTTCGATGGCGCTGCGCGTGAGGCAGTCGGCCTGGCGCGGTTCGGCGACGACGAGCACGGGACGGCGTTCGCCGAAGCGTTCCCAGAGGTAGCTCGCCACGCCGGCCGCGAGGCCGCCGACGCCGCCCTGCAGGATGACGTGGCTGAAGGGGCAGGCGCCGTCGGGCGCGGCGGGACGCTGTTCGAGCGCCTCGTCGACCATCGTGCCGTAGCCCTGCATCACGTCGCGCGGCACGTCCTCGTAGCCGGGGTACGCGGTATCGGACACGACCTGCCAGCCATGCCGTTCGGCGAGTTGCGCGGCATGCGCGACCGAGGCGTCGTAGTTGCCCTCGATGCGCACGATCTCGGCGCCGAAGTCGGCAATGGCGCGTTCGCGCTCGGCGCTCACGTGCCGGTGCAGCACGATCACGCAACGCATGCCCACGCTGCGCGCCGCGGCGGCGAGTGCGCGGCCGTGGTTGCCGTCGGTGGCGCTGATGACGACGAGGTCCTTCAAGGCATTCGCGTGTTCGCCGCTCAGCACCGCGTCGGCGTTCCAGTCCGGATGGCGCCGCAGCACCAGCCGCACCAGCGCGGCCGGCGCGCCGAGTGCCTTGAAGCTGCCGAGCGGCGAGCGCAGCGACTCGTCCTTGAGGAACACTTCGGCGATGCCGCAGGCCTGCGCCAGGTCGCTCAGGCGGCGCAGCGGCGTGGGCTCGGGCGCGAGCAGCGACCAGCGCGAGAGCCACGAGCGCGTGGCGCGTGCCTCGTCGATGCTGAGGATGCGGCGCAGCGCCTCGGGGTAGGGCGCGCGCACGGCGCGGGCATTGCGGACCAGCATGTCTGGTGTCTTTCGGAAGAAGAGAAGGGATTCAGCGCGGCAGCCGCAGCCGCACCAGTTCCGCGAAGTAGCGCGCGCCGATCTCGAGCACGTCGTCGTTGAAGTCGTAGCCAGCGTTGTGCAGCGGCGTGCCGCCGGGCTGGCCGTCGGCACCGTTGCCGAGGAACACGAAGGCGCCGGGCACCACGCGCAGAAAGGCGCCGAAGTCCTCCGAGGCCATCATCGGCACGGTGTTCGCGTCCACGCGAGCGGCGTCGAGCACCGCGGTCGCGGCCGCCACGGCATGCGGCACGCATTCGGGCCAGTTCACCGTGGGCTCGAACTCGTGCGTGTACGAGAACGCGCATTCGGCGCCGTGCAGCCGGCAGATGCCCTCGCTGATCTCGCGCATGCGCCGCTCCAGCGTGGCCTGCACGGCGGGGTCGTAGCTGCGGGTGTCGCCCTTGATGACGACGTTCGAGGGGATCGCGTTGCGGATGCCGTCGGTGATGAACTCGGTGCACGAGACCACGGCCTGCGCGCCCGGATCGAGGCTGCGCGAGACGATGGTCTGCAGCGCGAGCACGATCTCGGCGCCGATCACGATCGGGTCGATGCCCATGTGAGGCCGTGCCGCATGGGTGCCGCGGCCGCGCACGTGAATGGTGAAGTTGTCTTCGCTGGCCATGATGCCGCCCGCGCAGGTGGCGATGGTGCCGGCCGCGATGCCGGGCATGTTGTGCAGGCCGTAGATCTCGTCGACGGGGAAGCGCTCGAACAGGCCGTCGGCCATCATCGCCTTGGCGCCGCGGCCGTGCTCCTCGGCGGGCTGGAAGATGAAGCGCACGGTGCCGTCGAAGTCCTGGCGCTCGCGCAGCAGCCGCGCCGCGCCGAGCACGATCGACATGTGGCCGTCGTGGCCGCAGGCGTGCATCTTGCCGGGCGTGGCCGAGGCATGGGCGCGGCCCGGCGCCGATTCGGCGATGTCGAGCGCATCCATCTCGGCGCGGATGCCGATCGTGCCGCGGCCTTCGCCCACGCGCAGGTTCGCCACCAGCCCGGTGCCGCCGATGCCCTCGTGCACCTCGAGGCCCAGCGCGCGCAGCGTGCGCGCGACGAAGGCCGAGGTGCGGTGCTCGGCGAAGCCGGTCTCGGGAATGGTGTGCAGGTAGCGGCGCCAGCCCGAGAGTTCGGCATCGAGCGGCGCGTCGGAGGCGAGGGTGGCGGTGGTCATGGGCAACAATGCTATTTCGCCGACCCCTGAATTTGCGCGCATTGAAGGGGCCTTCGGCGCAATTTCATTCCACCCGCCACGCCTGCCGGTCCCGCCCATGCCCACGCCCCTCGATGCCTACGACCTCAAGCTGCTGGCGCTGGTGCAGCAGGACGCGCGCCTGCCGCAGGGCGAGCTGGGCCAGCAGGTGCACCTGTCGGCCGCGGCGGTCAACCGGCGCCTGAAGCGCATGGCCGATGAGGGCGTGATCGAGCGCCATGCGGCGATCGTCAACCCCGATGCGGTGGGCTGCGAGCTCACGGTGATCGTCGAGGTCGAGGTGGAGAGCGAGCGCGTCGACCTGCTCGATGCGATGAAGCGCAGCTTCCAGGCCTGCCCGCAGGTGCAGCAGTGCTACTACGTGGCGGGCGAGTGCGACTTCGTGCTGATCTTCGCGGTGCGCAGCATGGCCGACTACACGCGGCTCACGCGCGAACTGTTCTTCGAGAACAACAACGTGAAGCGCTTCAAGACGCTGGTGGCCATGAGCCGGGTGAAGGTGGGGCTGACGGTGCCGGTGGACGAAGCCCTGAAGGAGATCGCCCCTTGAGCTCGCGCGACACCGCGCTCGGCGGCCGCATCCTCAAGGTCGACCATGCGGGCGAGCAGGGCGCGGTGAACATCTACCGCGCGCAGATCCTGGCCGCGCGCTTCACCGCGCCGGCGCTGGTGCCGCAGCTGCGCGAATTCAAGTCGCACGAGGAACGGCACCGCGCCGTGTTCGCCACCGAGTTGCAACGGCGCGGCGTGCGCCGCTGCCGCAGCTACTGGCTGTGCGGCATCGGCGGCTGGATGCTGGGCCTGGTCACCGGGCTGCTCGGCCGCCACGCGATCGCGGCCACCACCGTGGCGGTGGAGCGCGTGGTGCTGCGCCATCTCGAGGCCCAGCTGCGCGAGCTGGCGGGCCGGGACGAGGCGGCGGTGGCGGCCATCGCGCAGATCGTCGACGAGGAGCGGCAGCACCAGGACCAGTCGGCCGCGCACCTCGAGCCCGGCCGCTTCTGGTCGCGGCTGCTGAGCCCGGTCGTGGCGGCCTCGACCGAATCGGTGATCTGGCTCGGCATGCGGCTGTAGACGCCATCGTGCCGTCGCGAGGCGTGTGGACATGGCGCCACAGCCTGGCCGATCCGACCGGCGAGGTTGACGTTGCCCGGTCGCCGGCGCAGCATCCCGCCCCGGCACGACGTGTGCCGGGGTCGAAGAGGAACCACATGAGACAAGAAAAATGGCGCCGCGCACTCGCGGCCGTGTGCGGTTGCGTGCTCGTCGCGGCGATGGCGGCCTGCGGTGGCGGCGGCGGCGGTGGAGGCGGCGGCCTCCCGATCCTGCCGCCGGGCCCGGCACCCGAGCAGCCCGCGCCGCCCCCATCCACCAGCGGCCGCGTGGTCAGCGAGACCGTCAGCGCCAAGGCCTACGGCGTGGACTACCGCATCGACATCTACATCCCGGCCGGCTACGACGCCAGCACCGATGCCTACGCCACCATCTATGCGCTCGACGGCGATGCCACCAACGGCCTGCCCGACACGCGCTTCACGAACCTCAAGAACATCCTGCAACGGCGTGGCACCAAGGCCATCCTGGTGGGCATCGGCGGCAGCGCGCGGCGGCAGGAGGACTACAACTTTCCGGGCGCCACCGGCTATCACGGCTTCCTCGTGAAGGAGCTGGTTCCCTACCTCGAATCGAAGTACCGCATGGACCCGAAGCGGCGCATGCTCTCCGGCCTGTCGACCAGCGGCAACCTGGCCGCGACCGCGATGTTCCTCGAAGCGCCCGACCAGCTGGTGTTCTCGTACTTTCTGTCGACCGAGGCCGCCTTCTGGCAGCAGAAGGACCTCAACTACGACCTCGAGCAGAAGATGTTCACCGCGCTGGCCGGCAAGTCGCTGCCCGCGACCATGGTGCTGGCGCGCTGCGACGCCAACTGCAACGGGCCGCTGGTGAAGGAGATGTACGACCGGCTCGCGGCCCGCAACTACAAGGACTTCAAGCTGACGCAGACGGTCTTCAACTCCACGCACGTCGGTTCGGACGTGCTGGCCTTCGAGGACGCGATCTCCAAACTGCTGCCCTAGAAGCCCGACTGCCGGCCGGGGTTCAGTCCCGCGGCCAACAATGGCGGTCATCCGCGGGCCGCCGGCCCGCACCACCCTGGCCCGCGGGCCGAAGGAGCAGCATCTTGGAATACCGTCATCTGGGCCGATCGGGCCTCAAGGTCCCCGTCCTGAGCTTCGGCACCGGCACCTTCGGGGGCAAGGGCGAATTCTTCCAGGCCTGGGGCAGCACCGACGTGGCCGAGGCCCGCAAGCTGATCGACATCTGCCTCGACGCGGGCGTCAACATGTTCGACAGCGCCGACATCTATTCGGGCGGCGCGGCCGAATCGGTGCTCGGCGAGGCGATCAAGGGCCGGCCGCGCGACAAGCTGCTGATCTCGACCAAGGCCACCTTCCGCAGCGGCGAGGGCGCCAACGAGGTCGGCTCCTCGCGCTACCACCTGGTCGCCGCGGTCGACGCCGCGCTCCAGCGCCTGGGCACCGACTACATCGACCTGTTCCAGCTGCACGGCTTCGATGCCGCCACGCCGGTGGAAGAGACGCTCTCGACGCTCGACGACCTGGTGCGCGCCGGCAAGCTGCGCTACGTGGGCGCCTCCAACTTCTCGGGCTGGCACCTGATGAAGTCGCTGGGCGTGGCCGAGCGCTACGGCTATCCGCGCTACGTGGCGCACCAGGCCTACTACTCGCTGGTGGGCCGCGACTACGAATGGGAGCTGATGCCGCTGGCGCAGGACCAGGGCGTGGGCGCGGTGGTGTGGAGCCCGCTGGGCTGGGGCCGCCTCACCGGCAAGATCCGCCGCGGCCAGCCGCTGCCGGCCAACAGCCGCCTGCACGTGACGGCCGACATGGGTCCGCCGGTGCCCGACGAGCTGCTCTACCGCGTCGTCGATGCGCTCGAGAAGATCGCCGGCGAGACCGGCAAGACGGTGCCGCAGGTGGCGCTGAACTGGCTGCTGCAGCGCCCGACGGTGTCGAGCGTGGTGATCGGCGCGCGCGACGAGCAGCAGCTGCGCCAGAACTTCGGCGCGGTGGGCTGGAGCCTCACGAAGGAGCAGGTGGCCGAGCTCGACGTGGCGAGCACGACGACGCTGGCCTATCCGTACTGGCACCAGCGCGGCTTCGCGGAGCGCAACCCGGCGCCGGTCTGATCGGGCTCAGCCCTTCTCGGGCGTCAGGCTCAGTACCCAGCGCTTGAAGTGCTCGAGCGCCCCCGAGGCCGGCCGGCCCTCGGGATAGGCGAAGTAGTAGCCCTGGCTCACGTCGAGGCTGCGGTCGATCGGGATCACGAGCTCGCCGGTGCGCAGCTCGTGCTGGATCAGCAGGCGCGGCGCCAGGCCCACGCCCATGCCGGCCGCGGTGGCGGCCGTCACCATGGTGAAGAGCTCGTAGCGCGGTCCGCGCGAGGCATGCACCGTGTAGTCCCAGCCCTGCTGCGCATACCAGTCGCGCCAGGCATGGGCGCGCGTGCTCAGGTGCACGTGGCGGCAGCGCGCGAACGCGGCCTCGTCCCAGGGGCCGTTGGCATCGCGGAAGGCCGGGCTGCACACCGGCACCATCTCGCCCTCGGAGAAGATGCGCCCGCCGCGCGTGTCGGGCCAGAACTGGTCGCCGAAGTAGATCGCGGCGTCGTAGGCGTTCTCCTGGAACGAGAAGGGCTGCGAGCGCGCCGACAGGTTGACCGTGATGTTGGGATGCAGCCGGCTGAAATCGGGCAGGCGCGGAATCAGCCACTGGGTCGCGAAGGTGGGCACCACCGCCACCTCGAGCACGAAGCCCATGTCGTGGCCGGCGGCGATCTCCAGCGTGTCGCGCCGGATCTGGTCGAGGTGGCGGCGGATGCGCGCCGCGTACTCGCGGCCCACGTCGGTCAGGGTGAGCCGGCGCCGCACGCGCGAGAACAGCGCCACGCCGAGCCGCTGCTCGAGCATCGCCACCTGGCGGCCGACCGCGCTCTGCGTGAGCGCCAGTTCGCTCGCGGCGCGCGTGAAGCTGCCCAGCCGCGCCGAGGCCTCGAAGGCCTGCAGCGCGCCGAGGTTGGGTATGTCTTTTCTCATCTCGCCTGCTTGTCCTGGTGGGCCGATTCTGGCGCGGCCCGCTTTCCGTCAACCAAAGCATTCATCGCGCCGCCGATCCGGGGAGCTTCCTTCCGGGATCGCACAACGTCGTGCGCATTGAGCGTTTGTTGCGCCCGCCAGCGCGACTCTATTCTGCGTTCGGGCCTCCAGCGCGGCCCGCACGCACAAACACAAGGAGACTTTCGATGACCGCTTCGCGCGTATCGCCGCGGCACCATGTCGCCGCCTCGGCTTGCTTGCTGACCGGCGTCCTGGCCGGCGCCCTGGCGCTGCCGGCCTGGGCCCAGTCCGAGCAGACGGTGCTGATCGGCCATGCCGGCCCGCTCACCGGCGGCGCCGCCCACTGGGGCAAGGACAACGACAACGGCGCGCGTCTCGCGGTGGAGGACCTCAACAGGCAGAACCTGCTGATCGGCGGCAAGAAGATCAAGTTCGTGCTGCAGTCCGAGGACGACCAGGCCGATCCCAAGCAGGCCATGGTGGTCGCCAACAAGCTGGCCGACATGGGCGTGAAGGGCATCCTCGGCCACTTCAATTCGGGCGCCGCGATTCCCGCCTCGGCGGTCTACAGCCGCGCCGGCCTGCCCGACGTGTCGACCGCCACCAATCCGAGCTTCACGAAGCAGGGCTACGACAACGTGTTCCGCATCCTCGCGAGCGACGACGACGTGGGCATGGCGATCGCGAACTACACGGTGAAGGAGCTCAAGGCCACGAAGATCGCCGTGATCGACGACCGCACCGCCTACGGGCAGGGCGCGGCCGAGGTGTTCGCGCGCGGCGTCAAGGCGCTGGGCGGCACCATCGTCGCGCAGGAGTACGGCAGCGACAAGGCGACCGACTTCATGGCGATCCTCACCAGCATCAAGGCCAGGCAGCCCGAGGTCGTGTTCTACGGCGGCATGGACGCGCAGGGCGGGCTGATCGCGCGGCAGATGAAGCAGCTCGGCATCACGGCCAAGCTGCTGGGCACCGACGGCCTGTGCACCAACGAGGTCGCCAGGATCAGCGGCGGCGCGGTCGACGGGCTGCTCTACTGCACGCGCGGCGGCAAGGAGGTCGAGAAGACCACCAAGGGCGCCGAGTTCGAGCAGCGCTACAAGGCGCGCTTCGGCGTCGACGTGCTGACCTACGCGCCCTACCTCTACGACGCGATGATGGCGCTGGCCGCCGGCATGCGCGAGGCCAACTCGGTCGAGCCCGCGGCCTACCTGCCGGCGATGCGCAAGGTGAAGTTCGACGGCGTGACCGGCGCCATCGCCTTCGATGCCAAGGGCAACCTGCAGAAGCCCGACTTCACCGTCTTCACCTACAAGGACGGCAAGCGCGTGCGCGTCGCCGGTTCCTGAGGCGGCCTCGGTGCGCACGCTCGATGCGGCCGAGACGGCCGCGGCCTTGCCCTGGGGACCGCTGGTCGAGGCCATGCTGCGGATGTTCGAGCGCGAACGCCGCGGCGAGGCACGGGCCGCGCCGCGCACCGCCGTGCCGCTTGCGGCCGGCGGCACGATGCTGCTGATGCCCGCGGCCGACGCCGACTTCGCCGCGCTCAAGACCGTGACCGTGCATGCGGGCAACGCGGCGCGCGGCCTGCCGGTGGTGCAGGGCGAGGTTGTGCTGCTCGATGCGGCCACCGGCACGCGGCTGCTCGCGCTCGACGGCAATGTGCTGACCGCGCGGCGCACGGCGACCCTGTCGCTGGCCGGCGCGATGCGGGCCGGGCGCAAGGGTGCGGAACGGGTGCTGCTGATCGGCGCGGGCGTGCAGGCGCGCGCGCATGCCGAGGCGCTGGCCGAACTGTGGGGCGTGCGGCGGCTCGCGATCCATGCGCGCACCGCGGCCCATGCCGAGGACCTCGCGCGGCACATGCGTTCGCTCGGCGTCGAGGCGCAGGCGATCGCCGATCCGGACGCCGCCGCGCGCGAGGCCGACCTCGTCGTCGCCGCGACCAATGCGCTCGACCCCGTGGTGCCGCCCGATCTGCGCCCCGATGCCTGCGTGATCGCGATCGGCGCCTACCGCGCCGACATGGCCGAGGTGCCCACCGCGCTGGTGCGCCGCGGCAGCGTGTTTGTGGATACGCTGGAGGGCGCGCGCCGCGAGGCCGGCGACCTGATCCGCGCCGACGTCGATTGGCGCGCCGTGCAGGACTTCGCGCATGCGGTGCCCGCGGCGGCCGGCGCGCCGGTGCTGGTCAAGACCGTGGGCCATGCGCTGTGGGACCTGGCGGCGGCGCGGCTGGCGCATGACGAAGGACAGTGACGATGACGAGCGGAGCGAAAGGCATTCCATGCGGCGTGTGGTGATCATCGGCGGCGGAGCCATCGGCTCGGCCATCGCCTATTTCCTGACCCGCGATCCGGCGCGGGAGCCCTTCGAGGTCACGGTGGTCGAGCGCGACTTCTCGTACAGCCAGGCTTCCTCGGCGCTGTCGGCCAGTTCGATCCGCCAGCAGTTCTCGACCGCCATCAACATCGAGATGTCGCGCTACGGCATCGACTTCTTCCGCAGCCTGGGCCAGACGCTGCGCGTGGGCGACGACGCACCCGACATCGGCCTGGTCGAGCCCGGCTACCTCTACCTGGCCTCCGCGGCGGGCGAGGGCGTGCTGCGCGAGAACCATGCGCTGCAGAAGGCCCATGCGGTCGACGTGGCGCTGCTCGAGCCCGAGGCGTTGAAGGCGCGCTTTCCGTGGCTCAACACCGAGGGCGTCGCGCTGGGATCGCTGGGCCTGTCGGGCGAGGGCTGGTACGACGGCTACAGCCTGCTGCAGGCCTTCCGCAAGAAGGCCGTGTCGCAGGGCGTGCGCTACGTGCAGGCGCAGGCGACCGGGCTGCAATGCGAAGGGCGCCTTGTTCGCGGCGTCGTGCTCGCCGACGGCCAGGCCCTGCAGGCCGACGTGGTCGTCAATGCCGCGGGCGCCTGGGCCGCGACGGTGGCGCGCTGGGCCGGCATCGACCTGCCAGTGCGCGGCCGTCGGCGCAGCGTGTTCAGCTTCTCGTGTCCCGAGGCCTTGCCCGGCTGCCCGCTGGTGATCGACACCTCGGGCATCTGGCTGCGCCCCGAGGGCCGCCAGTTCATCTGCGGCTTCGCGCCGCCCGAGGACCAGGACCCCGACGACGCCGCGCTCGAGGTCGAGTACGAGGCCTTCGACAGCTTCATCTGGCCCGCGCTGGCCGAACGCGTGCCGGCCTTCGAAGCCATCCGCATGACCGGCGCCTGGGCCGGCTACTACGAGATGAACCTGTTCGACCACAACGCCATCCTCGGCCTGCACCCCGACTGCGACAACCTCTACTTCGCCAACGGTTTCTCGGGCCATGGCCTGCAGCAATGCCCGGCGGCGGGGCGCGGCGTGGCCGAGCTGATCCGCTTCGGCGGCTACCGCAGCCTCGACCTGTCGGCGGTGGGCTTCGAGCGCATCCTGCGCAACGCGCCGCTGCTGGAGCGCAACGTCATCTAGGGGCAAACCTCGCGGGCGTAGGATGGCCCCCGAAAGGTGTCCCGACATGACCGCCAAGACATTGACCGACACGGCCGCCGCGTTGCTGGCCGCCGACAAGGGCCTGCTCGCGATGGACGAGAGCAACGCCACCTGCAACAAGCGCTTCGCCGCGCTCGGCATCCCGCAGACCGAGGCGGCGCGGCGCGACTGGCGCGAGCTGATCGTCACGGCGCCCGGGCTGTCCGACAGCATCGGCGGCGCGATCCTGTTCGACGAGACGCTGCGCCAGACCACCAACGCCGGCGTGCCCTTCGCGCAGGCCCTGGCCGCCGCGGGCATCGTGCCGGGCATCAAGGTCGACACCGGCGCCAAGCCGCTCGCGGGCCATCCGGGCGAAACGGTGACCGAGGGCCTCGACGGCCTGCGCGAACGGCTGGCCGAGTACGCGGGCCTGGGCGCGCGCTTCGCCAAGTGGCGCGGCGTGATCGCGATCGGCGCGGCCCTGCCCAGCCGCGCCTGCATCCGCGTCAACGCCCATGCGCTCGCGCGCTATGCGGCGCTGTGCCAGGAAGCCGGCCTGGTGCCTATCGTCGAACCCGAGGTGCTGATGGACGGCGACCATTCGCTCGCGCGCTGCGCCGAGGTCACGGAAGAAGTGCTGCACCGCACCTTCGCCGAGCTGCGCGCGCAGGGCGTGCTGCTCGAGGGTATGCTGCTCAAGCCGAACATGGTGCTGCCGGCGCAGAACGCCGCCGTGCAGGACGACGTGGCCGCGGTGGCCGACGCCACGGTGCATTGCCTGCTGCGCAGCGTGCCCGCGGCGGTGCCGGGCGTGGCCTTCCTCTCGGGCGGGCAGTCGGCGCAGCTCGCCTCGGCGCGGCTCAATGCGATGAATGCCCGCTTCGGCGCGCGGCTGCCGTGGGCGCTGAGCTTCTCGTTCTCGCGCGCGGTGCAGCAGCCCGCGCTCGAGCTCTGGAAGGGCGACCCGGCGCGCGTGGCCGAGGCGCAGAAAGCCTTGGTGTTCCGTGCGCGCTGCAACCGGGCCGCGCGGCGCGGCACCTACGATGCGCGCAACGACGCGCCGGCGTAGGCCGACCCCCCATTCCCATCCCTTCAGAAAAAGAGACGAGACGCTTCATGGACTTCCAGGACCAGTACCGCCGCAAGCGCGCCAGCGCCGCCGATGCCGTGCGCCAGGTGCGCAACGGCGACATGATCATCGTGCCCACCGGCGTGGGCGAGCCGCCCGCGCTGCTCGAAGCGCTGTCCGAGCAGCGGCGCGATTTCCGCGACGTCAAGGTCGCGCAGATCCTCGCGATGCGCAAGTACGCCTACATCGATCCCGAGACGGTGGCGCACGTGCGCCACGTCGCGCTGTTCTTCGGCGGCGCCACGCGCGCGGGCGGGCAGGAGGGCTGGATCGACTTCCTGCCCAACTACTTCTCGGAGATTCCGGCGCAGATCGAGCGCGGCCAGATTCCGGCCGACGTGGTCTTCAGCATGGCCTCGCCGATGGACGCGCACGGCTACTTCGCGCTGAGCCTGGGCGCGGACTACACGATGGCCGCCGTGGCCAAGGCGCGCGCGGTGGTGCTCGAGGTCAACCCGAACGTGCCCTTCGCGCATGGCGCCTGCCATGTGCACGTGTCGCAGGTGGCGGCGCTGGTCGAGAGCGAGGCGCCGGTGCTCGAGGTGGGCCTGCCGAAGATCGGCCCGGTGCAGCAGGCCATCGGCAAGTACGTGGCCGAGCGCATCGACGACGGCTCAACCTTGCAGATCGGCTATGGCGGCATTCCCGACGCGGTGGTGATGCAGCTCACGGCCAAGCGCGACCTCGGCATCCACACCGAGATGATCGGCGACGGCATCCTCACGCTGGTGGAGAGCGGCGCCGTGACCAACCGGCGCAAGAACCACCTGCCGGGCAAGTCGATCGCAACCTTCGCGCTGGGCTCGAGCAAGCTCTACCGCTTCATGGACCGCAACCCGGCGCTCGAGATGCATCCGGTGAACTTCACCAACGACCCCGCGCTCGCGGGCCTCAACGACAACCTGGTCGCCATCAACGCCACCATGCAGATCGACCTGCTGGGCCAGTGCGGCTCCGAGAGCCTGGGCCATGCGCCGTACTCGGGCACGGGCGGGCAGTCGGACTTCGTGCGCGCGGCCAACCGCTCGCGCGGCGGCAAGGCCTTCATCGTGCTGCCCTCGACCGCCAAGGGCGACACCATCTCGCGCATCGTGCCCTCGCTGTCGCCCGGCACGCACGTGAGCACGAGCAAGAACGACATCGACTACGTGGTGACCGAGCATGGCGTGGCGCAACTGCGCGGCAAGTCGGCCAAGCAGCGCGCGCGCGAGCTGATCGCGATCGCGCATCCGGCGTTCCGGGCGGAGCTGGAGGAGCAGGCGCAGCGGCTGAGGTTGCTGTGAGGCGCGCGCTGGCGGGCGGCCTGTTGCTCGCTGCAGCGCTGCTGGCGGGCTGCGCGAGCTCTGGCGACCAGATCAATTCCGGCCTCTGGCACCACCAGGCCGGGCTGTGGGCACAGGCCGCTCCGCGTCTCGTGGACGGCGTGCCGGCACTCGAACGCCAGAACCCCGCCGACCCGCGCCTGCCGACCGCCTACCTGGCGCTCGGCGACATGGCCGCCGCGGCCGGCCGGCACGAGGTGGCCGACGACAACTACGGCCGCGCACTGCGTGCCGCGCGCACCTATCACGCGGGCAACCCGACGCTGCTGCGCAACGCGCTGGTGCACCGCGGCAACTTCCTGCGCGAGCGCGGCCGCGCGGCCGAAGCGATCGCGCTGCTGTCCGAGGCAGAGGCGATCTCCGCGCGCGAGGCGAGCGTGCCGAAGGTGCTGAACGCGATCGACCTCGACAACCTCAGCGTCGCCTATCAGGCCGTGCCCGATTTCCCGCAGGCCGAGCGCCTGAGCCGCCGTGCATTGGCCGTGCTCGACACGCTCGAGCAGACACCGGCGGTCGGGTCGACGCGCGGCGTGGTGCTCTACAACGCGGCCTATGGGCTGGCGGAAGCGGGGCGCTATGCCGAGGCCGAGGCGCTCTACCGGCAGGCGCTGCCGTTGGTGTCGAAGGGGCCGGACCGGTGGCGCGTGGAGGTGGTGCGCAAGCAGTACGCGCAACTGCTGCGGAAGATGGGGCGCGAGGCGGAGGCGAGGACGATGGCGGGGCCGGCCCGCGATTGATTCGCCGAAGAGAGGGTGCTTCGCCAGCCTCGGCGCTCAGTGCCGGCTTGCCGTACGCCGGCGCCGCCAGTGCCGGAACAGCAGGTTGCCGAGCCAGCCGCCCGCAAGCACGCAGGCCGCATGCACCGCGAGCGCGATGACGAAGGCCTGCGAGAGGTCGCTTTCGCTTTGAGCGCGGTTCATCTCGTACCAGTGCCCGACCGCGCGCAGCGCTTCGTTGGCGGCCACGCCGAGCAGCAGGGCGCCGGCGAGGATGAAGGCGATGCGAAGCAGCACGCTCACGAGCGGATCAACCGCCCTTCGCGGCGCTCACCAGCGAGGGCGCCGAGCGGTAGCTCTCGGGAAAGAGCTTCTTCAGGTCGTCGATCTTGGGCCAGTCGTTGACGACGATGTAGCCGTGGTCCGGGTGCTTGGTGAGGAAGTCCTGGTGGTAGTCCTCGGCGGCGTAGAAGGGCTTGCCCGTCTCGATGGTGGTGGCGAGCGGCTTGCCGAAAGTCTTGGCCTGGTTCAACTGGGCGATGTAGGCCTTCGCGATGCGGGCCTGCTCGGCGTTCTCGGCGAACACGGTGGAGCGGTACTGGGTGCCGGTGTCGGGGCCCTGGCGGTTGAGCTCGGTCGGGTCGTGCGCGACCGAGAAATAGATCTGCAGCAGCTTGCCGTAGCTGATCTGCTTCGGGTCGTAGGTGATGCGCACCGATTCGGCATGGCCGGTGCGGCCGGAGCCGACCTCGTCGTATTTGGCGGTCTTCGCATCGCCACCCGCGTAGCCCGAGACGGCGTTGCTCACGCCCTGCACGCGCTGGAACACGCCCTGTACGCCCCAGAAGCAGCCGCCCGCGAAGACGGCGGTTTCGGTCTTAGCGGCGGGTGGTGCCACGAGGTCGGCGGTGGGAGCGGGCACGCGGCGCGCCGGTTCGGCCGAGGAGGGCACGGCATGCCAGACCAGGGCCGCGGCGGCGAGGGTGGCGGCGGTGAATGCGAGGGATTTCATGGGTGGTCCTTGAGGGGAGGTTGCCGCGCGGGCGCGGCCGCCGGAGGCGACATTGCCGCCGATTCCGGCGGCCGTCAATGCCGCGTCCGGTTCGGGCGTCCTTTTCTTACTTCTTCATCTCGTCCTTGCCCATGGCATCCTTCTTCATGCCATCCTTGGACATGGAGTCTTTTGCCATCGAGTCCTTCTTCATGCCGTCTTTCGACATGGAGTCCTTCGCCATCGAATCCTTCTTCATGGCGTCCTTGGACATCGAGTCCTTCGCCATGCCATCCTTGGCCATCTCGTCGGCGGCAAAGGCGGAGGCACCGGCAAAGGCCAGGCAGGTGGCGAGCAGGGTTGCGCTGAGCTTGTTCATTGGGAAGTCTTTCGGGTTGAGTTTCACTTTTTCAAGAGAGGCGCGGTTCATCGAGGAACACGGCCTCGCGCTTTCATCGGCAGTCGAATCGTCGCGGGCGACGACTCAGCTCCCTCCGAACCAGTTGTAGCCCTGGTCTTCCCAGTAGCCACCTGAATAGGTATTGCTGACGAACATCGCCTGGATGTGCTTGGGGTTCTTGTAGCCAAGCTTGGTCGGCATCCGCAGCTTCATCGGAAAGCCATACTTCGGCGGCAGCACCTCGCCGTCGTAGGTCAGCGCCAGCAGGGTCTGCGGATGCAGCGCGGTCGCCATGTCGATGCTGGTGTAGTAGTCGTCGGCGCACTTGAAGCCGACATAGCGCGCGGTGGTGTCGGCACCGACGTGGCGCAGAAAATCGGCGAAGCGCACGCCGCCCCAGCGGCCGATGGCGCTCCAGCCCTCCACGCAGATATGGCGCGTGATCTGCTCGTGCTGCGGCATGGCGCGCAGCTCGGGCAGGGTCCAGCGGCGCTTGTCGGCGACCAGGCCGGTGACCTCGAGCCGGTAGCTCGCTTCGTCGACCTCGCGGATCTCGTCCTCGCCGTAGTAGGCATTGAACGGAAACGGCCGGGTGATCATCGAGGCGGGATAGGTCTCGGCGAGCTGCGTGGGGCTGAAGATCAGGCCCTGCACCTTGTCGTTGATGCGCGAGATCTTCGAGAGCGCGGCCTCGACGTGGGTGTCGTCGCTGATGCTGCAGCCTGTGAGCAGCGACAGGCCGCCCAGGGTCAATGAGCGTTGAAGGAAGGCGCGGCGTGCGGGGTGCTCGACCTTCTTCGCGATCAGTGCTCGCGCTTCCTGGACCACTGCCTCGCTGTCGACGGCGGTCATCTTTGGGGCTTTGAAGATTCTCATGTCTGGCTTTGGTTGTTGGAGGTCGGAGCGCGTGCACAGGACAGCGGGTACTTCCCTCCGCGAATGTCCCCCGCCTTCGGCTCCTCCTTGATTTCGCTGCGGGAAGCACCCACTGCCCTGTGCACGAGGAGCGCAGTCGTTGTGCGGCCGGTTCGACGACCGTGCCCAGGCTCACGTCGATGGGGTACTCCCCGCAGCGAAATAAAGGAGGAGCCCGAAGGGCGGGGGACATTCGCGGAGGGGAGTACCCCGTCGGCGTGAGCCCGCCCCGAACGCGGCACATCAAGAGCCAGTGCATTCATTTCAGACCCCGAGAAGAACGGCCCCAAACCATCGCAAGCAAGGTCCGAGGAACCAGCGCCACCATCACCAGGTGAAGCACGACGAAGGCAACCAAAGAAGCCATCCCGAAGAAGTGAATGCGCCGTGCGAACTCGTAGCCACCCAGCAGATCACGCAACACAGCGAACTGCACCGACTTCCAGAGCACCAGCCCCGACAGCACGATCACCACGATGTCGAGCATCACGAACAGATAGGCCAGCCGTTGCACGTTGTTGTAGCGGCGCGGATCGGCATGCGAGAGCCGCCCCTTGAGCGCCGACAGCGCGTCGTGCCACACACCGCCCGGCGTGACCGGAAAGAACTTGGTGGCCAGCCGTCCGCTCGCGATGTTGAGCGCCAGGTAGACGAAGCCGTTGAACACCAGCAGCCACATCGCCGCGAAGTGCCATTGCAGCGCGCCGCCGAGCCAGCCGCCGAGCGTGATCTCGGTCGGGATACGGAACGGGAGGAAAGGTGCCGCGTCGTAGATGCGCCAGCCGCTCGTCACCAGCACCAGCACCGCCAGCGCGTTGAGCCAATGCGTGATGCGCATCCACAGCGGATGGACGGGACGGGTGTCCGGGGCGGCGAGGGCGGTGCTGTTCATGGAGCGGATTCTTGGGCCCACCCCCTGGCCGATTCATCACGCAAAGTTCAAAGAATCGTGATAACTCGGGAATCCGTATCGCGGGACAATCGGCGCCATGGACACCCCCAAGCGCGTGCTGCTGGTCGAAGACGACGCCCATATCGCCGAATTGCTGCGCATGCACCTGCGCGACGAAGGCTATGCGGTGGTGCATGCGGCCGATGGGCACGCGGGCCTGCGCGAACTGGAGCGCGGCCAGTGGGACGCGCTGGTGCTCGACCTCATGCTGCCCGGCATCGACGGGCTCGAGATCTGCCGCCGCGCACGCGCCATGGCACGTTACACCCCGATCATCATCATCAGCGCGCGCTCGAGCGAGGTGCACCGCATCCTCGGCCTCGAGCTCGGCGCCGACGACTACCTCGCCAAGCCCTTCTCGGTGCTCGAGCTGGTGGCGCGCGTGAAGGCGCTGATCCGCCGCACCGATGCGCTGGCGCGCAATGCGCGGCTGGAGTCGGGCAGCCTCGCGCTCGGCAACCTCGAAATCGAGCCGCTCGCACGCGAGGTGCGCGTGGACGGCAAGCCCATCGAGCTCACGCCGCGCGAGTTCGACCTGCTGTATTTTTTCGCGCGCCACCCGGGCAAGGTGTTCTCGCGGCTCGACCTGCTCAACCAGGTCTGGGGCTACCAGCATGACGGCTACGAGCACACCGTCAACACCCACATCAACCGGCTGCGCACCAAGGTCGAGGCCGACCCGGCCGCGCCGCGGCGCATCCTCACCGTCTGGGGCCGCGGCTACAAGCTCTCGGCCACGGCCGATGGCAAGGACGAGGGCGCTGCATGACGGGCTGGGCCACGCTCTCGCGCCGGCTGTCGCTGGTGTTCGCGCTGCTGCTGCTGGTGTGCTGCGGTGCTTCGGCCTGGCTGCAGGTGCGCGCGAACGGGCGCCACGAGCAGGAGGTGATCCAGCGCCTGTCGGGCGGCCTGGCCGCGCACATCGCCGAGAACGCCGAGCTGATGCGCCCGGGCGGGCTCGACCCGGCCGCGGTCAAGCGGCTGTTCGACCAGCTGATGGCCGTCAACCCCAGCGTCGAGGTCTACCTGCTCGCGCTCGATGGCCGCATCGAGGCCCAGGCCGCGCCCGAGGGGCACCTCAAGCGCGACCGCGTCGACCTCGCGCCCGTGCGGCGCCTGCTGGCCGGCGCGCCGATGCCGATCCTCGGCGACGATCCGCGCAACCTGCAGACCGCCAAGGTCTTCAGCGCCGCGCCGCTGCGCATGGACGGCCGCGACGCCGGCTATGTCTACGTGGTGCTGCAGGGCGAGGACCACGACGCGCTCGCCGCCCACGTGGCGGCCGACAACGCGCTGCGCACCACGCTGTGGTCGATGGGGCTGGTGGCGCTGCTCGGGCTGGTCGCGGGCACGGCCGCGTTCTGGCTCATCACGCGGCCGCTGCGCGAGCTCACGGCCGCGGTGCGGCGCTTCGAGACCGAGGGCATCGATGCGATCGAGGGCCAGGCGCCGACGCTGGAGCGCATCGCGCGCGGCGGCGGCGAGATCGCCTTGCTGGCGCAGGCCTTCGCGCAGATGATGCGGCGCATCGCCGAGCAGTGGCGCGAGCTCACCTTGCAGGACCAGCAGCGGCGCGAGCTGTTCGCCAATGTCTCGCACGACCTGCGCACGCCGCTGACCTCGCTGCACGGCTACCTCGAGACCCTGCGCCTGAAGGCCGGCACGCTCGACGAGGAGGAGCGCCGCCGCTACCTCGACATCGCGCTCGACCAGAGCCGCAAGGTGGGGCGGCTCGCGCAAGAGCTGTTCGAGCTGGCGCGGCTCGAGTACGGCGTGGTCAAGCCCGAGAAGGAGAGTTTCGCGCTGGCCGACCTGGTGCAGGACGTGTTCCAGAAGTTCGAGCTCGCGGCCGAGTCGCGGCAGCAGAAGCTGCGTCCCGACATCGCGCCGGGCCTGCCGGTGGTGTCGGCCGACCTCGGGATGATCGAGCGCGTGCTGACCAACCTGCTCGACAACGCGATCCGCCACACGCCGGCCGGCGGCGAGATCGTGGTGCAGCTGCGGGCGGCCACCGGCGACGAGGGCACGGGCGTGGCGGTGCAGGTCAGCGACACCGGGCCCGGCATTCCGCGCGAACTGCAGCCCAGCCTGTTCACGCGCCCGGCCTTCACCGGCAGCGTGCGCAGCGACGGTTCGGCCGGCGGCGGGCTGGGGCTGGTGTTCGTGCAGCGCATCCTGCAGCTGCATGGCAGCGACATCCGGCTGGTGCCGCAGGCGGGGCGCGGCGCGGTGTTCCGCTTCCGGCTCTCGGGCGCCTGAGCACCGGGCGCATCGGTGCAAGCGCCGGTTGCGCGCGCGGCGGCCGATGCTACAAGCGGATGCGGGATGCAGGCACGTCGACCTGTGCCCGACGATCCACCCAGGAGACACCGCCCATGCCCGACTTCCGCACCGTCGTCATCGACCAGGATCCGCAGCATCCGCGCATCGCGCGCCTCGTGCTCAACCGCCCCGAGAAGCTCAACGCCATCGCCGAGACCACGCCGACCGACATCCGCCATGCGGTGGAGTGGGCGCAGGCCGAGGACGCGGTGCACGTGATCGTGGTCGAGGGCGCGGGCCGCGCCTTCTGCGCCGGCTACGACCTCGGCGACTATGCCGAGGGCCACGGGCGCGAGGGGCAGGGCGAGCATCCGTGCCGGCAGGAAAAGACGCCCTGGGACCCGATGCTCGACTACGCCGCGATGAAGCGCAACACCGACGACTTCATGGCGCTGTGGCGCTGCACCAAGCCGACCATCGCCAAGGTGCATGGCTACGCGGTGGCCGGCGGCAGCGACATCGCGCTGTGCTGCGACCTGCTGGCCATGGCCGACGATGCGCGCATCGGCTACATGCCCACGCGCGTGTGGGGCTGCCCGACCACGGCCATGTGGACCTACAGGCTCGGCGCGCTGCGCGCCAAGCAGCTCATGTTCACCGGCGACACCATCGACGGCGCGCAGGCGGCCGACTGGGGCCTCGCCAACTTCGCGGTGCCGGCCGAAGAACTCGACGCCGCCACGCTGAAGCTGGCGCTGCGCATCGCGGGCGTGCCGCGCTCGCACCTGATGATGCACAAGCTGGTGGTCAACCAGGTCTGGCACTCGATGGGCCTCGAGCAAAGCCAGATGTTTGCCACCGTGTTCGACGGCATCACGCGCCACAACCCCGAGGGCATGTGGTTCCGCCGCCAGGCCGAGGCCGAGGGCTTCAAGAGCGCGGTGCAGTGGCGCGACAGCGGGCGCGACATCCCGGAGAGCGACGAGGCGAGGGCGCTGATCGCCGCGCTCGAGGCGAAGCTGGCCGCGCGCTCCTGAGCGAGGCGCGGGGGCCGTGCATGTCACGGCGCAGACACATGGCCTCGCAATGATCCGACGCCCGCCAAGAACCCATAACAACGCGCGGCGGGTGGCGACGAATCCGTACCAGCCACACAGCGAGAGAGAGGGTCTCCCATGCAGTCATTTTCCCTGGCCAGGATCGCCCTGGCGGTCAGCGCCTGCGCGCTCATGAGCGCTTGCGGCGGAGGCGGCGGCACTGCCGTCTTCCCGATCCTGCCGCCCGCACCGGCCCCCGCGCCGCCGGCACCGCCGCCGCCCGCGCCGGCCCCCGTGCCCGCCGCGCTCGTGATCGGGCACCGCGGCGAACCGGCCAAGCGGCCCGAACACACGCTGGCCTCGTACCAGCAGGCCATCGACGACGGCGCCGACTTCATCGAACCCGACCTCGTGCCGACCAGGGACGGCGAGCTGGTGGCGCGCCACGAGAACGCGATCGCCATCGTCGACGCCAGCGGCAAGGTGCTCGAAGCCACCACCAACGTGATGGACGTGCCGAAGTTCGCGAGCCGCAAGACCACCAAGACCATCGACGGCCGCCAGGTCATCGGCTGGTTCACCGAGGACTTCACGCTGGCCGAGCTCAAGGAACTGCGCGCGCGCGAGCGCATTCCGGCGCAGCGCCCGGCCAACATCTCGTACAACGACCTGTTCCAGGTGCCCACGCTCGACGAGGTGATCGAGCTCGCGAAGGCGCAGTCGCAGGCCAAGGGCCGCACCATCGGCATCTATCCCGAGACCAAGCACCCGACCTACTTCCGCTCGATCGGCCTGCCGCTCGAGAACAAGCTGCTCGACACGCTGCAGAAGCACGGCCTCAACAAGGCCGATGCGCCGGTGTTCGTGCAGTCCTTCGAGACCGGCAACCTCAAGGACGTGCGCCTGCGCAGCACGGTGAAGATCGTCCAGCTGATCGGCGGCTCGGGCGCGCCCTACGACCTGGTGGCGCTCGGCGACAAGCGCACCTATGCCGACCTCCTGAAGCCCGAGGGCCTGGCCGAGATCGCGACCTATGCGCAGGGCATCGGTCCCGACAAGTCGCGCGTGATCCCGGTGGTGGCCGGCAAGCTGGGCACGCCCACCACGCTGGTGAAGGATGCGCACGACAAAAAGCTGTTCGTCCACATCTACACGGTCCGGCCCGAGAACGCCTTCCTGCCCGACAGCCTCAAGAAGGAGCCGAAGACCGACGGCACCGTGCACGGCGACACGGCGGCGGAGATCACCGCTTTCCTCGATGCCGGGATCGACGGGCTGTTCGTCGACAGCGCCGCGACCGCGGTGCCGGTGGTGAAGGCCTACAGCGCGCAGAAGCGCTGAAGGCGATCGGGAAACGCCTGCGAAGGCGGTTCCCGCCCCTTGCCGCTCAGGGCGGGCAGGGATGCGTGCCGGCCGCCACGGTGCGCGAGGCGATGCTCGTCTCGTCCACCGTGCCGAGCGGACGGGTGAACTTGCAGCCATAGGCCGGATCGGCCACCGTCGCCGCGGTCACCACGTCGTCGCCCGCGGGCTTCACGCCGTCGCGTTCCCACTTGATCATCGCGTCGAAGGCCTCGACTTGCTCGGCCTGCGTGAAGTCGCAATGGGTGATGCCGCGCACCGCGCGCTGCACCAGCCAGCCGCTGTTGCCCTTGGCCGCCACGCGCTTGTTGTAGATCTGCTCCATGCTGAAGGGCACGTAGAGGTCGCCGAGCGTGTGCAGGGTGACCACCGGGATCTTGAACTCGCCATTGGCCTTGGGAATCCAGCGCAGTCCGTCGCGGCGCAGGCGGTTGGCGTCGGGCACGGCGGTGAGCTTGAGCACCGAGCCGTTGAGCGCCGTCGAGCCGGCCGCGTCGCCTTCGATGGTGTAGGTGAAGCGGTTGGTGTCGAGCGTGCTCTTGTTGAGGATGCCGTTGACCGTACCGTCGCTGCCGAGCACGCCCCACACGAAGGCGAAGGAACCGCCCGACTTGAAGCCGAGATCGAACATCGGACGGGGCCCGCCGGTGAGGTTCTCGATCACCGAGGCGTACTTGGTGCCGGTGGGCGTGGTGGTGATGTTGGGGATCGGCGAGACCGTGAAGTCGGCGAACAGCGTGCCCGTCACCTGCGCCGCGATGTCCGACCAGTTCACCGTCGGGTACTTCGGCAGCCCCGCCAGCGCCTGCGCCGTGACCTGCGCGCCCGCGAAGTAGTCGAACAGCTCGGTGTCGCCGACCACGCCGCACATCGGCACCGCGCCGTTGTAGCGCACCTTGTGGTTGGCCGTGGCATAGGCCTCGTCCTCGATCGCCGCGGCCGTGATGTGGCCGCCCATCGAGTGGCCGGTGATGTAGATCTTCGAGGGCGCGGCGAGCTCGCGGCCGTTGGCCTTGGCGATCTTGTTGAACTCCAGCGCCAGCGCGTTGGTGTCCTCCACGCCCACGCGCACGTCGTAGAAGTTCTTGCTGTAGCTCGAGGCCGCCCAGGCATAGCCGTTCTGGATCAGGTAGCGGCGGATCGAGGGGTTGCTGACCGCGAGCACGTTGCCTTCGCCGGCATAGCCGTGCGCGTACATCACGAGCTTGCCGTTCCAGTTGGACGGCACCTCCACGCGGTAGGCCGCGCCGCCGAGCACGCCGGCCCAGCGGCTGGTGGTGGCGTTGTCGACCGTGTCGCCGGCCGCGGCGGCCAGGGCCGTGAAGGTGGTGGCGGCGGCATCGGCCGGCGCGAAGGAATTGCGGTCGTCCTGCGCGCGGCGCTCCTCGGGCGCGGGGGGCGGCGGGGGCGGTGCCGGCGGCGCGGGGGCGGGCGCGGGCGGCACGATCGGGAAGATGGCCCCACCGCCGCCTCCGCCGCCGCAGGAAGCGGCGGCGATGCTGGCGGCGATGACGATGAGCTTGAGGCGCGCGGAATGCATGGTTCGTTGTCTCCGTTTTCTGGGGGCGAGGAATGCCGGCCGCCGTCGTCCGGAGGTGCCCATGAGGCTGGCACGACCGTGCTTTTCTTGCGGACCGGCGGCGCAGCGTAGAGGCGCCGTCCCTGCAAACGGTGGGGGCTTTCCCGTAGCCGCTATCGCCTGCGCGACAGCGGCGCCGCGCGCTCAGTTGCGCCGGCGCGTGACCGTCACCGTGGCCTCGAGGCCTTCGTAGGCCTCGGCCGGGCCGTACCAGCTGCCCGAGATCGGCGCGCCCTGGGCCGGGTCGCGCGTCACGCCGACGCGGATCAGCTGGCCGCTGCCCATGAGGTTGTTGGTCGGGTCGAACGCGACCCAGCCCGCGCCCGGCAGGTAGGCCTGCAGCCAGGCGTGGGTGGTGCCGGCGCCGGTCATGGCCTCGCCCTTGGCCTGCACCGTGCTGTCGAGCGCGGCGTCGTAGATGTAGCCCGAGACGAAGCGCGTGGCGATGCCCAGGCGGCGCACCGCCTCCATCATCAGCAGCGCGTAGTCGCGGCAGCTGCCGCTGCCCAGCGCCAGCGTCTCGAGCGGCGTCTGCGTGCCTTCCTCGTCGCGCGCCAGGTACTCGAGGCTCTGGCCGATGTGGGCGTTCATGCGCGTGAGCACCTCGCGCGTGCTGTTGGGCTTGTCGGTGTGCAGGAACTGGTGGGCCCAGCGGATCAGCGTGCCGTCGGGGTCGTCGTGGTGCGGGCGCAGGTAGTGCTCGAGGTCGAGCCGGTCCTGCACCGAATAGGCGAAGGGCAGGAACTCCGCGGCCGGGTCGATCGCGAGCTGGTCCTGCGTGGCCGCGGGCACGGTCTCGATGGTGAAGGCGCAGACGATGCGCAGTTCGGTGGCTTCGCCCATCGGCTGCACCAGCGCCACCGAATTCGAGTGCGGGTCCTGGATCAGCCGCGTGTGGGCCGACGGGCTCACCTGCAGGTCGGTGGCCAGCACGCGCAGGTCGTGGCTGTCGCGTGGACGGAACATCACGCGGTGCAGCCCGAAGCTGACCGGCTCGTTGTAGCGGTAGATCGTGGTGTGGCGGATGTCGTACTGGGTGCTGGGCATGGGGCATTCTCCTGCGTTCGTGTGTCGCCGCACATGTCCGCGGTGATGGGAGCAGGCAGGACTGCCGCATAATCCGCGCCCCTTCGGCCCGCGTGGCCGCGCCGTTCGCCCATGGAGGACCATGTACGCATCGACTTTCATCTTCGCCACCCGCCAGTTCGACGACGCCTTCCACCGGCTCGACCAGGCGATCGCCGAAGCCGCCCGCGCGCTGCCCGGCTACCTGGGCGAGGAGAGCTGGGAGAACAGCGCCAACGGGCTGGTGTCGAACGTCTACTACTGGCGCTCGCTCGAGGCGCTGCAGGCGCTGATGACGCATCCCTCGCATCTGCAGGCCAAGGCGGCGCAGGCGAACTGGCTCGATGGCTACCGGGTGGTGATCTCGGAGGTGGTGCGCAGCTATGGCGATGGCCGCATCGACCACCTGCTGCCGGCACTTGACGCCGCGTAGCGGCCCTCAGGCCCGCGTGGTGCGCCGCGTATCGAGGGCCTTGGCCAGCGCCGCCGGCAGCGGCAAGGGCTCGCCATGCCACTGCGCGGCCAGCAGTTCGGCGCACAGCGCGGCGAAGCTGAGCCCGCGCGAGCCGAGCGCCGTGCAGGTCCACAGGCCCTTGTCCTCGGGCGCATCGCCGAGCGGCCCGACCAGCGGCCGGCGATCGCCCGAGGCGCAGCGCACGCCGACCCAGGCCTGGGCCTCGCCGCGTGCGAAGGCCTGGTCGATCGATGGGGCGCTGGCCGGATGCAGCCGGGCGGCGCGTTCGCGCACGGCCTCGGCGTCGCTGTCGCGCGGCGCCAGGTCATGGCTGTCGCGGTCGAAGGTGGCGCCGGTCAGCCAAAGCGGCGCGCCGCCAGCGGGTTCGGGCACGCCGGCGATCAGGTGGCCGTCGCCATTCACGGGCGCGGCGGGCAACGCGGCCGCGTCGCTGCGGCCCCAGGCCACCTGGCCGCGCACCGGCTGCAGCGGCAGGCGCGGCGCCAGCAGGCCCGAGCCATGGCCCATCGCGACCACCACGCGGTCGGCCTCGGCCAGCACGGCACCGTCTTCGGCCAGCAGCCGCCAGCCGCCGGTGGCCGCATCGCGCTCCAGCCGCTCGACGCGGCAGCCACCGCGGAATGCGATGCCAGGCTCGCACAGCCAGGCCTCGACCAGTGCACGCGGGCGCACCCAGGCGGCGCGCGCATGCCACAGCGCGGGCGCGTCGGGCGGCAGGCCCGCGGCCGCGAGCTGCGCGGCGCTCGCGGGCCAGGATTCGTTGGGCCCGTCGGCCTGCCAGCCCGCGGGCACGCGCACATCGCCATCGGGCCGGCGCTCCAGCGTGCCGGTGCCGCGCCAGTCGCGGCCTTCTTCCAGGCGCTGCGCCAGTTCGTTCCAGGTGGCGCGGATGCCGGCGCGCGTGAGCCGCGAGAGCAGGGCGTCGTCGGGCGACACATGCGGCGCGAGCAGGCCCACGGGCAGGCCCGAGGCGCCTTCGGCCGGCCGCGCTGCGGCGTCGAGCACCTCGACCTGCCAGCCGCGCCGCGCGAGGCTGGCCGCCACGGCCGCGCCCGCGAGGCCGGCGCCGATCACGGCGCAGCGGCCGGGCGCTGAAACGGTCTCGGGCAGCGGCTCGCGCCGGCGCACGGTCCAGGCCGGTGCGAAGCGCGCGCCCAGGCAGTCGCGCTTGGGCGGCAGGCCCGGGCGGCGCTCGAGCTGGAAGCCGTTCTGCGCCAGCGCGTCGCGCACGGCGCGCGCATAGGTCCAGGTGCCGAGCAGGGTGCCCTGGCGCGCGAAGCGCGAGAGCGCCTTCAGCGTCTCGGGCGACCACATCTCGGGATTGCACTGCGGGCTGAAGCCGTCGAGATACAGGCTGTCGGCCTCGAAGCGCTGGGCGCGCAGCATAGTCTGCACTGCGCCCACGCAGAGCGTAAGCAGCACCCGGCCGTCGTCGAAGGCCAGTCGATGGAAGCCCGGCAGCAGGCCGTGCCAGCGCGCGGCCAGCTCGCGCGCGAGCGGCGCGAGTTCCTCATAGGCGCCAGCGGCGCGCAGCAGGCTCTCGGCCGCCACCGGCCAGGCCTCGATCGAGACGAAGTGAAGCAGCCGCGGGCGTGCCGGATCGGCGCGCCAGGCGGCCCAGGTCGCGAGGAAGTTGAGGCCCAGCCCGAAGCCGGTTTCGAGAATGCGCCACCGCGGCTGGCCGGCCCAGGCGGCCGGCAGGCCGCAGCCGCCGAGGAAGACGTGGCGCGACTGCGCGAGCGCGCCGGCCTCCGTGTGATAGATGTCGCCGAAGCGCTCGCTGTGCGGTGTGCCGTCCGTGCGCCAGGCGACCGGTTCGGCCGTCACTGCGGGTCGTTGCGCGGCCTCAGGCCGACGGCGGGACGTAGCCCTGGGCGACGTCGGCGCCCTCGCCGAAGAAGTGCTTCTCCATCTGGCGTGCCAGGTACTGGCGGGCGCGCTGGTCGGCGAGGTTCAGGCGGTTCTCGTTCACCAGCATGGTCTGCTGCTTGAGCCAGGCGGCCCAGGCTTCCTTGCTGACGCTCTCCCAGATGCGCTTGCCGAGTTCGCCGGGATAGGGCGGGAAGTCGAGGCCTTCGGCTTCCTTGCCGAGCTTGATGCACTGAATCATGCGTGCCATGTCGATTGCCTTTGGGTGGGGGAGCGCGAAAAAGCTGCTCTTAGTTGATTTAGCTATTTAGAACTGAAAACTTGGTCGTTCCAGTTCCTATATGTCGTATTGAGAATACGCAGCTTCATTGATATGCCATTCGAAGACAACACCATGAGCCTCCGCCGCGACTTTATCAAGCTTTCCCTCGGTGCCGGCGTGGCCGGCGCCATGGCCCTGTCGGCGCTGCCGGCGTTTGCACAGGGCAGCGCCGCCGGCCCGGTGACGCTGCTGAACGTCTCCTACGACCCCACGCGCGAGCTGTACGTGGACTACAACCAGGCCTTCGCCAAGTACTGGAAGGGCAAGACCGGCCAGGACGTGACGATCAAGCAGTCGCACGGCGGCTCGGGCAAGCAGGCCCGCTCGATCATCGACGGCATCGACGCCGACGTGGCCACGCTGGCCCTTGGCGGCGACGTCGACGCGCTGGTGACCCACGGCGGCCTGCTCAAGGCCGACTGGCAGAAGCGCCTGCCGCACAACTCGGCGCCCTACACCTCGACCATCGTGTTCCTGGTGAAGAAGGGCAATCCCAAGGGCCTGAAGGACTGGGACGACCTGGTCAAGCCCGGCGTGCAGGTGATCACCCCCAACCCCAAGACCTCGGGCGGCGCCCGCTGGAACTACCTCGCGGCCTGGGAATTCGCCAAGCGCAAGTACGGCGGCGATGCCAAGGCCAAGGAATACGTGGGCAACCTGTTCAAGAACGTGCCCGTGCTCGACACCGGCGCGCGCGGCTCGACCATCACCTTCGTCCAGCGCGGCGTCGGCGACGTGCTGCTGGCCTGGGAGAACGAAGCCTTCCTGGCGCTGAAGGAATTCGGCCCCGAGAAGTTCGAGATCGTGGTGCCGTCGATCTCCATCCTGGCCGAACCCACCGTGGCGGTGGTCGACAAGGTGGTCGACAAGAAGGGCACGCGCGCCGTGGCCGAGGAATACCTGAAGTACCTGTATTCCGACGAAGGCCAGGACATCGCCGGCCGCAACTTCTACCGCCCGACCTCGGACAAGGCGAAGGCCAAGTACGAGAAGCAGTTCCCCAAGCTGACGCTGGTGACCATCGACCAGGCCTTCGGCGGCTGGGGCAAGGCGGACAAGGACCACTTCGCCGACGGCGCCTCGTTCGACCAGATCTACACCGCCAAGCAGAAGTAAGCGCGGCATTCACCCCGCGGCGACCGACCCCGATGGCGCCCGCTGCGGCGGATGCCGGGGACCGGTTCGCTTCGACCCTCCCGATACCGCCACCCGAAAGCCTTCCGTGTCCGTTCTCCTGATTGCCGGCAGCCCCTCGGCGCCTTCGCGCTCCACCGCCTTGCTCGACGCGGTGGCCGAGCGCCTGGCGCGGCGCCATGCGCAGATCGAACGGCTCGCGATCCGCGACCTGCCGGCGCAGGCGCTGCTGCTGGCGGACTGGAACCATCCGGCCATCGTGCAGGCCATCGCCCAGGTGACGCGAGCCCGCGCCATCGTGGTGGCCACGCCGGTCTACAAGGCCGCCTACAGCGGCGTGCTCAAGGTCTTCCTCGACCTGCTGGCGCAGAACGCGCTCAAGGGCAAGACGGTGCTGCCGCTGGCCACCGGCGGCAGCCCGCATCACATGCTCGCGCTCGACTACGCGCTGCGGCCCGTGCTGCAGTCGCTGTCGGCGCGCCACATCCTGCCGGGCGTCTACGCGAGCGATTCGCAGATCGCGCTGACGCCCGAGAACGCCTACCAGGTGCACAACGACCTGGCGGAGCGGCTCAACGAGGCCGTCGAGGTGCTGGTCACCGAGGGGCTGAAGCTGCCGGCGACACACGGCTTCGAGCCGGTGCCGTTCTCGCGCGTGCGATGTAGCGTCTGAAGCCGGCCGGCGCACGACCCGGCCGCCACCACCGCTTCATCCCATTCCCGACCATTCCGAACGCGGCGATTCGCGCCGCGAGGGATGGCTTCGCCTCCAGTTTCGATCCAGTCCAAGGACCACCCCGCATGAACCCCGTTGCCACCGAAGACTCCGTGCTCGACGTGCCGCCGCGCTCGCTCTGGCGCGCATTGCGCGACCTCGCCGTCAGCATCGTCGTGGTCGCCGCGATCGCACTGATCGTGAGCTTCCTGTCCGCCACCTCCGCGCATGCGCAGGGCAAGGCCGGCGCCGCCAAGGAGCTGCGCATCGGCTACCAGAAATCGGCCAGCCTGTTCGTGCTGCAGAAGGCGCAGGGCTCGCTCGAGAAGCGCCTCGCGCCGCTGGGCGTGGGCGTGAAGTGGGTCGAGTTCCCGGCCGGCCCGCAGCTGCTCGAGGGCCTGAACGTCGGCGCCGTCGACGTCGGCTACGTGGGCGAGGCGCCGCCGATCTTCGCGCAGGCCGCGGGCGCCAAGTTCGTCTACTTCGGCTACGACCCGGCCGCGCCGCGCGCCGAGGCGATCCTGGTCACCAAGGATTCGCCGATCCAGTCGGTGGCCGACCTCAAGGGCAGGAAGGTCGCGCTCAACAAGGGCAGCAACGTGCACTACCTGCTCGTGAAGCAGCTCGAGAAGAACGGCCTGAAGTTCAGCGACATCCAGCCGGTGTACCTGGCACCGGCCGATGGCCGCGCCGCCTTCGAGAGCAGGAACGTCGACGCCTGGGTGATCTGGGATCCGTTCCAGGCCGCGGCCGAGAAGGCCACCGGCGCGCGCGTGCTCGCCGACGGCACGCCGGGCGTGGTCAGCAACTACCAGTACTACCTGGGCGAGCGCGGCTTCGTGAAGAACAACCCGAAGGTGATCGAGGCCCTGTTCGAGGACTCGGTGGCCCAGGGCATCTGGCTCAAGAAGAACCTGCGCCAGGCGGCCGAGCTGATCGCGCCGCTGCAGGGCCTGCCGGTCGACGTGGTCGAGCTCGCGCTGCGCCGCTACGAGTTCAACGTGAAGCCGATCACGCCCGAGGTCGCCGCCGACCAGCAGCGCATCGCCGACACCTTCTACGCGCTCAAGCTGATTCCCAAGCCGATCAAGGTCAGCGACGCCGTCGTCGCGGCCCAGCCCTGAGCACCGGTCCCCTTCATCTTTCGCAAGCCACACCCGCCATGACCACCATCTCCTTCCCGCGCCGCCGCCTGCTGCAGGGCGCCGCCGCCGCCATCGCGCTGCCCTCCGCCTTCGGTGCGCTGGCGCAGGCGCCCGCGCGCCAGTTCCGCATCGGCAACCAGAAGGGCCTGCTCAACATCCTCAAGGGCCGCGGCACGCTCGAGAAGCGCCTCGCGCCTTTGGGCGTGAGCCTCAAGTGGACCGAGTTCACGGCCGGCCCGGTGCAGCTCGAGGCGCTGAACGTCGGCTCGATCGACTTCGGCGACGTGGGCGAGGCGCCGCCGATCTTCGCGCAGGCCGCCGGCGCGCCGCTGGCCTACGTGGGTGCCACGGTGCCGCGTCCGCAGTCGGAAGCGGTGCTGGTGCCCAAGGGCTCGGCCATCAAGACGGTGGCCGAACTCAAGGGCAGGAAGATCGCGCTCAACAAGGGCTCGAACGTCCACTACTTCATCGTCAAGCTGTTCGAGAAGCACGGCCTCTCGTATGCCGACCTGAACCTGGTCTACCTGCCGCCGGCCGATGCGCGCGCGGCCTTCGAGAAGGGCTCGATCGACGCCTGGGTGATCTGGGACCCGTTCCTGGCCGCGGCCGAGAAGACGCTCGAGGCGCGCGTGCTGGCCGACGCCACCGGCGTGGTGGGCAACCGCGCCTACTACTTCTCGTCGCTCGACTACGCGGCGAAGAACGCCGACGTGGTGGCGATCGCGATCGAGGAACTCAACAAGGTCGACGCCTGGGGCTCGGCCAACCGCGGCGAGCTCGCGACCGAACTGGCCGCGCTGTGGGGCCTGCCCAAGCCGGTGGCCGACCTCACGGTGGCGCGCACCGCCTACGGCACCACGCCGATCACCAAGGCCATCCTCGGCGAGCAGCAGAAGATCGCCGACACCTTCTTCGATCTCAAGCTGATCCCGAAGAAGATCAACGTGCTCGAAGCCGCCACGGGGATCGCGTGATGCAGATCTTCTGGTTCCTGCCCACGCACGGCGACAGCCGCTACCTCGGCACCAGCGAAGGCGCGCGCCCGGTCGACCTCGACTACCTGCAGCAGATCGCGGGCGCGGCCGACCATCTCGGCTACGAGGGCGTGCTAATCCCGACCGGTCGCTCATGCGAGGACCCGTGGGTGATCGCCTCGAGCCTGATCGGTGCGACGAAGAAGCTCAAGTTCCTGGTCGCGGTGCGACCCGGCCTGCACCAGCCCAGCCTGGCCGCGCGCATGGCCGCGACCTTCGACCGGCTCTCGAACGGACGCCTGCTGGTGAACCTCGTGACCGGCGGCGACCAGGCCGAGCTCGAGGGCGACGGCGTCTACCTCGACCATGCCGCGCGCTACGAACAGTCGGCCGAGTTCATCCGCATCTGGCGCGAGATCCTCGCGCGCAGCCACGACGGCCAGGCCTTCGACTACGAAGGCAAGCACCTGAGCGTGAAGGGCGCCAAGCTGCTCTATCCGCCGGTGCAGAAACCGCATCCGCCGGTGTGGTTCGGCGGCTCGTCGGCCGCGGCCCACGAGCTCGCGGCCGAGCAGGTCGATGCCTATCTCACGTGGGGCGAACCGCCGGCCGAGGTGGCGAAGAAGCTCGCCGACGTGCGCGCGCGCGCCGAGCGCCAGGGCCGCCAGGTGCAGTTCGGCATCCGGCTGCACGTGATCGTGCGCGAGACCGAAGAGGCCGCCTGGAAGGCCGCCGAGGACCTGATCAGCCGCGTCGACGACGAGACCGTGATCCGCGCCCAGGCCGCCTTCGCGCGCATGGACTCCGAAGGCCAGCGCCGCATGGCCGCGCTGCATGCGGGCGGCGCCAGGCGCACGCGCGCCGAACTCGAGATCGCGCCCAACCTCTGGGCCGGCGTGGGGCTGGTGCGTGGCGGTGCCGGCACGGCGCTGGTCGGCGACGCCAAGACCGTGGCCGCGCGCATCGAGGAATACGCCGCGCTCGGGCTCGACCGCTTCATTCTCTCGGGCTACCCGCACCTCGAGGAGGCCTACCGCTTCGCCGAGCTGGTGTTCCCGCTGCTCTCGCGCAAGGCCAAGGCACGGCTGGCCGGTGGCTCGCTGAGCGGGCCCTTCGGCGAAGTCGTCGCCAACCTCGACGCGCCTTCGCGCCTCGTCTCGCAAAGCTGAAGGACACGCCATGACGGAACAGGTTCAGGAACTGCCGGCGGTCGCGCCGGCCGAGGGCGCGGGCTCCGCGCTGCGTGGCTTCGGCCTCAATGTCGCCAGGCGGCTGGTGCCGTGGCTGGTGCCCGTGGGGCTGATCGTGGTGTGGCAGATCGCGTCGTCGCTGGGCTGGCTCAGCACCCGCGTGCTGCCGGCGCCGGTCGACGTGGTGAAGGCTGCATGGAACCTCACGGTGTCGGGCGAGCTGTGGACGCACGTGAAGGTCAGCGCGGGCCGCGCGCTCGCGGGGCTGGCCATCGGCGGCGGCGCCGGGCTGGCGCTGGGCCTGCTCACGGGCTCGGTCAAGTTCTTCGAGACGCTGCTCGATTCCACCATCCAGATGGTGCGCAACATCCCGGCGCTGGCGCTGATCCCGCTGGTGATCCTGTGGTTCGGTATCGACGAGTCGGCCAAGCTGTTCCTGATCTCGGTGTCGGTGTTCTTCCCGATCTACCTCAACACCTTCCACGGCATCCGCAACGTCGATCCGCAGCTGATCGAGATGGGCCGCACCTACGGCCTCACGCGCTGGCAGCTGTACCGCGAGGTGATCCTGCCGGGCGCGCTGTCCTCGATCCTGGTCGGCCTGCGCTTCTCGCTGGGCCTGATGTGGGTGATCCTGATCGTGGCCGAGACCATCTCGGCGCAGGCCGGCATCGGCTACCTGACGATGAACGCGCGCGAGTTCCTGCAGACCGACATCGTGCTGGTGGGCATCCTGCTGTACGCGCTGCTCGGCAAGCTGGCCGACCTGTTCGCGCGCGGCCTCGAGCAGTGGTGGTTGCGCTGGCATCCGGGCTACCAGAAGAAGACGACGAAGTGAGGGCAGGGGAATGACGCACACGACCATCTCCCGCCGCCAGGCGATCGCGACGCTCGGCGCAGCCGGCGTGCTCGGCCTGACGGGCACGCCCGGCGCCTTCGCGCAGGGCACGGCCGCGCGGCCCGCCACCGTGCGCCTGGGCTACCAGAAGTCATCGACATTGATCGCGGTGCTCAAGGCGCAGGGCGTGCTCGAGAAGCAACTCGCGCCGCTCAACGCCACCCTGAGCTGGCACGAGTTCACCAGCGGCCTGCCGCTGCTCGAGGCGCTGAACCTCGACAACCTCGACATCAGCGCCGACGTGGCCGACACCGTGCCGGTGTTCGCGCAGGCGGCCGGTGCCGAGCTGACCTTCATCGCGCAGGAAGCGCCGTCGCCCGCGGCGCAGGCGATCCTGGTGCGCGAGGACTCGCCGCTCAGGACCGTGGCCGATCTGAAAGGCAAGAAGGTCGGCTTCGCGAAAGCGGCCGGCGCGCACTACCTGCTGATCGCCGCGCTCGACAAGGCCGGCCTCTCGTTCAAGGACATCGAGCCCGCCTACCTGACGCCGGCCGACGGCCGTGCCGCCTTCGAGAAGGGCGCGATCGACGCCTGGGTGGTGTGGGACCCGTTCCTCGCCGCCGCGCAGCGCCAGTCGAAGGTGCGCGTGCTGGCCGACGGCGCGGGCATCGCGTCCTATCAGCGCTACTACCTCGCGAGCACCAAGTTCGCGAAGGCGCGGCCCGACGTGCTGCGCGTGGTCTATGCCGAGCTCGAGAAGACCGGCCGGTGGGTCAAGCAGAACCCCAGGGAGGCGGCCGCGCTGCTGTCGCCCGTGTGGGGCCTCGACGCCGCCACCATCGAGCAGGCCAACGGCCGCCGCAGCTACGCGGTGCGGCCGGTGGTGCCCGAGGTGCTCGGCGAGCAGCAGCGCATCGCCGACGCCTTCCTGGCCGAGAAGCTGCTGCCCAAGAAAATCAATGCGCTCGACGTGGCGCTGTTCAAGCCTGGAGCCTGAGATGAGTGCCGTCCTCGACCGACCGCAGAACGACGCGCCGCTGGCGATCCCCGGCGGCGTGCGCCTGGAAGTGCGCGGCCTGCACAAGCGCTACGGCGAACGCGAGGTGCTGCGCAACACGCAGCTCGCGATCGAGCCGGGCCAGTTCATCGCCATCGTGGGCCGCAGCGGCTGCGGCAAGAGCACGCTGCTGCGCCTGATCGCCGGCCTCGAGGAGGCCTCGTCCGGCGCGCTCTACACCGACGGCAAGCCGGTCAGCGGCCTGCACGACGACACCCGGATCATGTTCCAGGAGGCGCGCCTGCTGCCCTGGCGCCGCGTGCTCGACAACGTGACGCTGGGCCTGTCGAAGGACGCCAGGGCGCGCGGCAAGGAAGTGCTGGCGCACGTCGGCCTGGCCGACCGCGAGAACGAATGGCCGGCGCGCCTGTCGGGCGGCCAGCGCCAGCGCGTGGCCCTGGCGCGCGCGCTGGTGCACCACCCGCGGCTGCTGCTGCTCGACGAGCCGCTGGGCGCGCTCGACGCGCTCACGCGCATCGAGATGCACCGGCTGATCGAGAACCTGTGGCAGCGCCACCGCTTCACCGCGCTGCTGGTCACGCACGACGTGCAGGAAGCGGTGGCGCTGGCCGACCGCGTGATCCTGATCGAAGACGGGCGCATCGCGCTCGACGAGAACATCGCCCTCGCGCGTCCGCGCTCGCAGGGCGACCCGGCCTTCGCGGCCATCGAAAAACGCATCCTCGACAGGGTGCTGCAAAAGCCCGGGGCAACCGAAGAGGCTGAAAGCGGCGCCGAAGCAAGCTGGCTCGGCAAGCCCGCGCACGAACTGCGCTGGGCGATCTGAGCGTTCCTTCCTCCCATCTGAAAGGCTTCGCATGTCGCAACACTGGAAATTCGAGACCCTGTCGGTGCACGCCGGCTATTCGCCCGACCCGACCACGCGCGCCGTGGCGCCGCCGATCTACCAGACGGTGGCCTACGCCTTCGACAGCGCGCAGCACGGCGCCGACCTGTTCGACCTCAAGGTGCCGGGCAACATCTACACCCGCATCAACAACCCGACGCAGGACGTGCTCGAGCAGCGCATCGCCGCGCTCGAGGGCGGCATCGCCGCGCTGGCGCTGGCCTCGGGCCAGGCGGCCGTGACCTACGCGATCCAGACCATCGCGGAAGCCGGCGACAACATCATCAGCAGCACGGCGCTCTACGGCGGCACCTACAACCTGTTCGCCCACACGCTGCCGCAGTTCGGCATCACCACGCGCTTCGCCGACCACCGCGATCCGACGAGCTTCGAGAAGCTGTTCGACGAGAAGACCAAGGCGGTGTTCGTCGAGTCGCTCGGCAATCCGGCCGGCAACGTGACCGACATCGCGGCCATCGCCGAGATCGCCCATCACCACGGCGTGCCGCTGATCGTCGACAACACCGTGCCCTCGCCGTACCTGAGCCGGCCGATCGAGCATGGCGCCGACATCGTGGTGCACTCGCTGACCAAGTACCTCGGCGGCCACGGCACCAGCATCGGCGGCGCGATCGTCGATTCGGGCAAGTTCCCGTGGGCGCAGCACAAGCAGCGCTTCAAGCGCCTGAACGAACCCGACGTGAGCTACCACGGCGTGGTCTACACCGACGCGCTCGGCCCGGCCGCCTACATCGGCCGTGCGCGCGTGGTGCCGCTGCGCAACACGGGTGCGGCGATCTCGCCGTTCAATGCCTTCCTGATCCTGCAGGGCATCGAGACGCTGTCGCTGCGCGTGGAGCGCATCAGCGACAACGCGCTGGCCGTGGCACGGCACCTGAAGGCGAACAAGTCGGTGAAGTGGGTCAACTACGCGGCGCTCGAGGACCATCCCGACCATGCGCTGGCGCAGAAGTACCTGGGCGGCAAGGCCAGCGGTGTGCTGACCTTCGGCATCGAGGGCGGCCGCGAGGCGGGCGCGAAGTTCCTCGACGCGCTCAAGCTGTTCACGCGCCTCGTCAACATCGGCGACGTGCGCTCGCTCGCCACCCATCCGGCCTCGACCACGCACCGCCAGCTCTCGCCCGAGGAACTCGCGCGCGCCGGCGTGAGCGAGGAGACCGTGCGCCTGTCGGTCGGCATCGAGCACATCGACGACCTGCGCGCCGATCTCGACCAGGCGCTGGCCGCGGCCGCGGCCTGAGGCAGCGCGAAAGCAAAACCATGACAACACTGCAATCCATTCCCGACGCCGCGCTCGACCAGCTGTTTCGCAAGGCGCGCACCGTGCATGCCTTCAAGCCGGTGCCCGTGAGCGACGAGACCATCCGCCAGCTCTACGAGCTGCTGAAGTGGGGCCCGACGGCCTACAACGCCCAGCCCGCGCGCTACGTGTTCGTGCGCAGCGAGGAGGCCAAGGCGAAGCTCAAGCCCGCGCTGTCGTCGGGCAACACCGCGCAGACGCTGGCCGCGGGCGTGACCGTGATCGTGGCGCACGACACGCGCTTCTACGATCAGCTGCCGGTGCTGTTCCCGGCCTACGACGCCAAGCCCTTCTTCGAGAAGAGCGCCGAGGCGGCGCAGGCCACGGCGTTCCGCAACAGCAGCCTGCAGGGCGCCTACCTGATCCTCGCGGCGCGCGCGCTGGGCCTCGATGCCGGGCCGCAGTCGGGCTTCAACGCCGAGCTGGTCGACAAGGCCTTCTTCCCCGACGGTCGCTGGCGCGCCAACTTCCTCGTCAACCTCGGCGTGGCCGACCATGCCGGCACCTTCGAGCGCGGGCCCCGGCTCGCGTTCGACGACGTGGCCGAGATCGCCTGAGCGCCACGCCTTCCATCCACCGATCCATCCATCCACACCATCCAACCAAAGGGAACCATCATGTCCATCCAAGCCATCAACGTGCGCAACCAGTTCAAGGGCAAGGTCCGCGAGATCATCCGCGGCGACGTCGTCTCCGAAGTCGATGTCGAGACCGCCTGGGGCATCGTGACCTCGGTCATCACCACGCGCTCGATCGACGAGCTGCAGCTCAAGGTCGGCTCCGACGTCGTCGCGCTGGTGAAGTCCACCGAAGTGTCGATCGCCAAGCTCTGAATCCCCTGGAGTGCGCGTGGCGCATTCCCCCTCGGCCCGGCGCCAGCGATGGCGTCGGGCTTTTTTTTCATCGGCTCAGAGCGGGACGAGGCGCCAGAAACCGTAGGGGTTGTGGAACAGCGAGTCCGGCCCGTAGGGCTGGTCCTGCGCTTCCTCGATGCGGTAGCCCGGCGCATCGCGCGCGACCGAGAAGGTCTGGCCCGCGCGGATCTCGGGCTCCTCTGCGTAGAGGTAGTGCGTGAACGCACGCAGCAGTTCGACGGCGGCCGCCATGTCGTCCTGGCCGTCGGTGACCGCGTCGCGCAGGCCGAGGTTGTGCATGCCGCAGGAGCTCACGGGCTCGCCCGTGAGGTAGAGCACCAGCGCCCGGTGCGCGAAGAACAGGTGCAGGTGCTCGCAGTGGTCGAGCCAGGCCGCCGGCGTGTGCGCGAGGCCCGTGCTCTCGACTTTCACGCCCAGCCCGCCCGCGCGCACCAGCGCGGCACCGGCCTCCATCAGCGAAGTGGCGTTCTCGTGGCTGCCGCCGGAGCCGACCAGGTAGACCACCGAGCGGTGGCCGTCGACGGCCTCCATTTCGGGCGTGTCGCGCCAGTGCGGCGCCGCGGCGCGGAAGGCATGGGGCATGCGCTCGTCGGGGCCCTCGAAGACCAGCTCGCAACTGAAGCGCGTTCGCGCGCACATCAGGATGCGGCCGGCGAACAGATAGCCGCTGTCGTTCGCGATCAGGTCGCGGATCAGTTCCGTGGTGTCGGTCCAGGGGCCTGGAATGCACAGGACCATCTCGGGGAGGTCGGCGGGCTCGCTCACGTGGGTGCCTTCTCGGTGCTGAAAGCGGTCATTCTGCCGTCGGCCTCCGACATCTCAGTACTTGATCGTGATGCCGGCCTTCACGCCGTTGTTCTGCTTGCCGTCGGATTCGACGCCGGCCGAGAACGAGGTGTTGCCGCCCGTGCTGCCGCCCACCGAATAGATCGGGCGCGAGCCCGAGGTGTCCATGCCGCCATAGGCCGCGGCGCCGCTGGGGCGTTGCACGCCGATGGTCGCGCCGAGGGTGTCGGCCGATTTCTCGGTGGGCGCGATCTTGGGCGCGACGTAGAGGATGGTGCCGTCGTCGGTCTTCACCGGGAGCTTGGGTTCGTCGGCACAGGCGAGGGTGGCGGCGGCGCAGCCGGCAGCCAGGACCAGGGTGGTGCGGATATGCATCGAGCAGAGCAGACACGATCGGAGCCGGCCGCGGCGTAGGCCAGAGTCCCGCCCGGAGGCGCGAAAAGCACTTAGAACGCCCGGTTGTTAAGAATCGACTTTTCAGTCGTTTGAGGATCGCGGACGGGCTCCTACAGTGATGGTCATCGCCACCAACGGCGCATGCATCCATCCCGACAGCAACGCACACCAGGAGCCCGCACACCATGTCCGTGGAAGTTGAAGACCTCGTCCTGCCCGAAGCGCTCGAGAAGGCGCGCGCCCATGCCGCCGAAGCCGGCTGGCCCTATGCCGGCGGGGTGACGCCGCCCGTGGCCTGGCAGCTGGTGCAGGAAGGCAAGGCGGTGCTGGTCGACGTGCGTTCGGGCGAGGAACGCAAGTTCGTCGGCCACGTGTCCGAGAGCCTGCACGTGGCCTGGGCCACCGGCACCGCGCTCACGCGCAATCCGCGCTTCGTGCGCGAGCTCGAGGCCAAGCTCGCCAAGGACGGCGGCAAGGACGCGGTGGCGCTGCTGCTGTGCCGCAGCGGCAAGCGCTCGGCGCTCGCGGCCGAGGCGGCCGCCAAGGCCGGCTTCTCGCAGGTCTACAACGTGCTCGAAGGCTTCGAGGGCGAGATCGACGGGCAGCAGCATCGCGGCGGCTCCGACGGCTGGCGCTTCCATGGCCTGCCCTGGGTGCAGGACTGATTTCTCCCCACGCACGGAAGGAAGAACGGCCCATGGCCCATTTCGAAGTCGCGGAGATCGTCGCCGCGCTGCATGCGGTGCGCAACGAGTGGCGCGACCTGCAGCGCCGCTCGCGCGAACCCGGCGCGCGCGAGTTCCCCTCGCGCGACGCGCTGGCCCAGATCGTGGAGTCGCTCAAGGGCGCGCTGTTTCCGATGCGGCTCGGCCCGCACGACCTGCGCCACGAGAGCGAGGATTTCTATGTCGGCCACACGCTCGACGCCGCCTTGCAGGCGCTGCTGACGCAGGCACGGCTGGAACTGCATTTCAATGCGCGCCACGCACCGCGCAGCGCCAGCGAGATCGACGAGGCCGCCACCGCGGCGGTGCGCAGCTTCGCGAACCGTCTGCCCGAGCTGCGCCGGCTGCTCGACAGCGACGTGCTCGCTGCCTACCAGGGCGACCCGGCGGCACGCAGCGTCGACGAGGTGCTGCTGTGCTATCCGGGCGTGCTCGCGATGATCCATCACCGGCTCGCGCACGAGCTCTACCGCCTCGACCTGCCGCTGCTGGCGCGCATCGTGGCCGAGCTCGCGCACGGGCAGACCGGCATCGACATCCATCCGGGCGCGCGGATCGATGCCGGCTTCTTCATCGACCACGGCACCGGTGTCGTGATCGGCGAGACCGCGGTCATCGGCAAGCGCGTGCGGCTCTACCAGGCCGTGACGCTGGGCGCCAAGCGCTTTCCGACCGACACCGAGGGCAACCTGCAGAAGGGCCTGCCGCGCCATCCGGTGGTGGAGGACGACGTCGTGATCTACGCCGGCGCCACCATCCTCGGGCGCGTCACGCTCGGCAAGGGCGCCGTCATCGGCGGCAATGTCTGGATCACCGACGACGTGCCGCCGGGCGCGAGCGTCACGCAGGCCAGCCTGCAGAAGAACAACGCACCGAGGGGGTGAACACACCATGAATGCATTCGTCGAAGATTTCGGAGTGGCCGTGCGGCAGTTGCGCGAGGCCCATGGCTGGTCGCAGGAGCAGCTCGCGGAGCGCTCGGACCTCAACCGCTCCTACGTGGGCGAGGTGGAACGCGGCCGCGTGATCCCTTCGATCGTCACCGCGCACAAGCTCGCCACCGCGCTCGAGATCAACATCGTGCACCTGCTCTCGCGCTGCGAGCAGCTCGGCCAGTCGCGCCTGGCACGCCGGATCAACTTGGCGGCTATAGCCTGTTGAGGGGAAACCCTTGGCGCCGGGACACTCCCGCCGTCAGTCGCGTTCGTCCCTTTTCTTCATTCCCACGGCCTTTCGGAGTCGCCGGCACCGCTCGCGGTGACCCGGTGGGCCTGACCACATCGGAGTTTTCTTCATGACCGCAACCGTCGGTGGAACCACCGCGCTCGGCGACAACGCCGCAAGGCAGTTGGCCAATGCCACCAAGACCGTTCCCCAGCTCGAGACCATCAGCCCGCGCTGGCTGACGCACCTGCTGCAATGGGTGCCGGTGGAGGCGGGCATCTACCGCGTCAACAAGGTCAAGAACCCCGAGTCGATCAAGGTCACCTGCACCTCGCGCGAGGAAGAGAACCAGCTGCCGCGCACCTTCGTCGACTACGAGGAGAACCCGCGCGAGCACTACCTCAATGCCGTGAGCACCGTGCTCGACGTGCACACCCGCATCTCCGACCTCTACAGCAGCCCGCACGACCAGATCAAGGAACAGCTGCGCCTGACGATCGAGACGATCAAGGAGAACCAGGAGAGCGAGCTCATCAACAACCCCGACTACGGCCTGCTGGCCCAGGTCAGCGAAGAGCAGCGCATCTTCCCGCTGACCGGCGCGCCCACGCCCGACGACCTCGACGAGTTGCTGACCAAGGTCTGGAAGGAGCCGGCCTTCTTCCTCACGCACCCGCTGGCGATTGCCGCCTTCGGCCGCGAAGCCACGCGCCGCGGCACGCCGCCGCCGACCGTGAGCCTGTTCGGCTCGCAGTTCATCACCTGGCGCGGCATTCCGCTGATCCCGTCGAACAAGGTGCCGGTGGCCGACGGCAAGAGCAAGATCCTGCTGCTGCGCGTGGGCGACAAGCGCCAGGGCGTGGTCGGCCTGTTCCAGCCGGGCCTCGCGGGGGAACAGAGCCCGGGCCTGTCGGTGCGTTTCATGGGCATCAACAACCATGCGATCGCTTCCTACCTGATCTCGCTGTACTGCTCGCTCGCAGTGCTGACCACCGACGCGCTCGCGGTGCTCGACGACGTGGAGATCGGCAAGTACCACGACTACGCCGACACCTACAAGTAAGCCGCGGTGAGCTCCCCACTGACTCCAGGCGGCCTGCCTTCGGTGCCGTCGTCCGCCGAGGCGCCGTTCGATCCGGCGCTGCTGGCGCGCATGGCGAGCGCGATGTTCGCCGCGCTGCCGGGCACGCCGCCGGCTTCGCTACCGGGGGCCGCCAGCGGGCTGGTGCCGGGCGCGCAGTTCCCCGCCAACATCGCGCCGCCGGGTTCGCCGCTCGTGAGCCCGGCCGGCTTCGGGCCCAGCGTTCCGGGCACGCCGATCCCGCAGGGGCAGGTGCCGGGCACCAACCTGCTGCCGGCCTCGCCCACGCAACTCCCTTCGCTCGCGAACCGCGCGCCCGCGCTGCTGCCGCATGCGGTGGCCGGCAACGGCGTGCCCGACACGGTGCTGTCGGTGGCGCCGGCCTTCGAGCCACGCTCGGGCGGCCACGTGCTCGGCGTGCCGCCGGTGCAGCCCTCGCAGGCCGCATCGAGCGCCGCCTCGCCGTACTACTTCCTCGGCGGCAGCCATGGCCAGCCGGCCGGTGCCGGCGGCTTCGCGGTGCACGATCCCTTCGCCGACCTCGCGGCGCTGGCCGTGTCGCGCGAGCCCGCCGTGGCGCCGTCCGCGCCCTCGGCACCGGCCAACGGCCGCGATGCGCAGTTCTACTTCGTCGACGCGGTGCGGCTGCCCAGCGGCTTCGTCACGCCGGCCAAGGCCGATCCGCGCGGACCCGAGGCGGTGCCGCTGGCCGGCAGCGGCCAGCATCCGCCGTTCGACGTCAACGCCGTGCGGCGCGACTTCCCGATCCTGCAGGAGCGCGTGAACGGCAAGCAGCTCGTGTGGTTCGACAACGCGGCCACCACGCACAAGCCGCAGTCGGTGATCGACCGCATCGCCTACTTCTACGAACACGAGAACTCGAACATCCACCGCGCGGCGCACGAGCTGGCCGCGCGCGCCACCGACGCCTACGAAGGCGCGCGGGAGCGCGTGCGCAAGTTCATCAACGCGCCCGAGGTGGAAGAAGTGATCTTCGTGCGCGGCACCACCGAGGCCATCAACCTGGTGGCCAAGAGCTGGGGCGGCCAGCACGTGGGCGAGGGCGACGAGATCATCGTCTCGAACCTCGAGCACCACGCCAACATCGTGCCGTGGCAGCAGCTCGCCGCCGCCAAGGGCGCGAAGCTGCGCGTGATCCCGGTCGACGACTCGGGCCAGGTGCTGCTCGACGAGTACCGCAAGCTGCTCAACGACCGCACCAGGATCGTCGCCGTGACCCAGGTGTCGAACGCGCTCGGCACCGTGGTGCCGGTGAAGGAGATCGTGGAACTCGCGCACCGCGCGGGCGCCCGGGCGCTGGTCGACGGCGCGCAGTCGGTCTCGCACATGCGCGTGGACGTGCAGGACATCGGCGCCGACTTCTTCGTGTTCTCGGGCCACAAGGTGTTCGGCCCGACCGGCATCGGCGTGGTGTGGGGCAAGCGCGAGGTGCTCGAGGACATGCCGCCGTGGCAGGGCGGCGGCAACATGATCGCCGACGTGACCTTCGAGAAGACCGTGTTCCAGCCGATCCCGAACAAGTTCGAGGCCGGCACCGGCAACATCGCCGACGCTGTGGGCCTGGGCGCGGCGATCGACTACGTCAACAAGGTCGGCATCGAGAACATCGCGCGCTACGAGCACGACCTGCTGGTCTACGGCATGGCGCAGCTCGGCGCGATCCCCGGCGTGCGGCTGATCGGCACTGCGGCGGACAAGGCCAGCGTGATGTCCTTCGTGCTCGACGGCTACAGCACCGAGGAGGTGGGCCAGGCGCTCAACGAGGAAGGCATCGCGGTGCGCACCGGCCACCATTGCGCGCAGCCGATCCTGCGCCGCTTCGGTGTCGAGACCACGGTGCGGCCCTCGCTGGCCTTCTACAACACCTTCGACGAGATCGACCGGCTCGTGGCGGTGGTGAGAAGGCTCGCGGGCCAGCGGCGCGCGGGCTAATTCGACGACCCGAGGTGCTGCCTGAAGAAGGCCAGCACCTCGGCGTTGAAGGCCGCATGGAAGGCCACGCGGTCGAAGCCCGGGCCGTCGCGGCAGATCTCCGGATTCGCCGCGAGCTGCGCGGCGGAGCAGGGCGCGAGAAAGCCGAAATGGCCGGCCTTGTCGGCCACGCGCCAGTCCGGGGCCGCCGGCAGGTTGCGCCGCACGGCCGCCACGTTGTCGGGCGTGACGCCATCGCCCCCGTATGCCGAGGCCCAGAGCTGCACCGGCACCTTCACCTGTTTCAGGCTCCCGGCATCGAACAGCATGCTGAGCGGATCGGCGATCACCGCGGCCTGGATGCGTTCGTCGTGCGCCAGCGGTGCCGCGAGCAGCGCGCGAAAGCGCTGCCGCATGGCCGTGCAGGCCGGGCCTTGCGGCGCCGCGCTGCAGGGCGAGCCGGGCAGCGGCGGCAGCTTCTCGAAATCGGGCCGCGCGCCGATCAGCACCAGGCCCGTGTAGCCGCCGCGCGAGAAGCCGTAGAAGCCGACCTTGCCGGGCGCGAGCTGCGCATGCGCGGGCCAGCGCGCGAGCATGTGGTCGACCAGGCGGCGGATGTCGGTGGTGCGCGTCGCGAGCGCCACGATGCTGTCCTCGGGGCCGCCGCGGATGCGGAAGTTGTCGTCCGAGTGGTTGATCGCGGCGACCACGAAGCCCGCGTTCGCGAGCGCCTCGGCCGTGTCGTGGTGGCCGAGGAAGGAGCCGCCGTAGCCGTGCGACAGCACCACCAGCGGCAGCCGGTCGCCCGCGATCGGGCAGTCGCGCACGCCGGGCAGGGTGTTGCGCTCGAGCTGGATCTGGCCGTCGGGCGCGGCGCAGGGCGTCCATACCGCGCCGCGCAGCGCCGGGCCGTCGGCATCGGCCGGTATCTCGAGGGTGCTGAAGCCCGCGGCGTGGGCGCAGGCCGCCCCCAGGCCGAGCGCGAGGGGAAGAAGGTAGCGAAGCAGGTTCATGGCGGCAGTGAAGGCCGGGATCAGCCGGCGGGACGGATCGGAATCAGCAGGTCGGTGCGCAACGCGGCCGGCGCGACCTGGCGCGGCGAGTTCAGGTAGTGCTCGAGCGTGGGTCGGTCGTCGGGCTCGTAGCCGCTGCCGGGCAGCCAGCGTGCGTAGAGCGCGTAGACGGCGGCGTTGATGCGCGTGTAGGGCCCGGCGAGCGTGTGCACCGCGTAGAGGCCGCCCGGCATGTCGAAGGCCTCGATCTCGGTGTCGCCGGCCGGCCAGGGATCGGGCGAGGCCGCCGCCACGTAGTAGCGGAAATCCGGCCGCGCCTCGGGATTGCCGCAGGAGATGCCGAACCAGCCCGACACGCGGCGCGGGCCCAGCCGGGCGCGCAGCCGCCGGTGCGTGTGCGGGATGGTGGAGGCTGGCCCGTGGTGGCGCAGCGCATGCACCGGCTGCGCCGGGCGCTCGACGATCCGCACGGCGGGCGGCGCCTCGTCGCTCCGGTCCCGCGCCGCGGGCATCGCGTCGAGCACCACCGCGTGCATCTGCTGCTGGAATTCGCGCGGCGATTGCCCGGTGAACTGGCCGAAGGCGCGCGTGAAGGCCTGCGGGCTCTCGTAGCCCACGGCCAGCGCCACCTCCGTGATGCTCTGGCCGCCGCGCACGAGCAGCCGCGTGGCCATGGCGAGCCGCACGCGCCGCACCGTGGCGGCCACGGTCTCGCCCGCGACGCTCTGGTAGATGCGGTGGAAGTGGAAGGGCGAGAAATGCGCGAGCGCCGCGAGGTCCTCGAGCCGGTGGTTGGCCATCGGGTCGGCCACGATGGCCGCGACGGCGCGCGCCACGCGTTCGCGGTAGTCGTGTTCGGCGCGGGGGGCGGTCATGTCCCGCAGTGTGCCGCCGGGCGGCGGCGGCCGCTTAGCCGACTTTGCGGAGTCCGCGACGCACAGGCTATGCTTTGCGGTCGTCGACAACGTAGCCTGTCCCTCGCATGTCCCAGCCTCCCGCTTCCACTCCCGCCTCCTCGATCACCGACGAATCCTGCGACGTGCTCGTCGTGGGCGGCGGCCCCGCCGGCTCCACCGTGGCCGCGCTGCTCGCCCAGCAGGGCCGCAAGGTGGTGCTGCTCGAGAAGGCGCAGCACCCGCGCTTCCACATCGGCGAATCGCTGCTGCCGGCCAATGTCGAGCTGTTCGACAAGCTCGGCGTGCGCGACCAGGTCGAGAAGATCGGCATGCCGAAGTTCGGCATCGAGTTCGTCTCGCCCGAGCACGAGCACCGCAGCTACGTCGACTTCGCCGAGGGCTGGGACAAGTCGCTCGACTCGGCCTGGCAGGTGCGCCGCTCGGAGCTCGACGAGCTGCTGTTCCGCAACGCCGCGGCGCGCGGTGCCGAGGCGATCGAGGGCTGCCGGGTGCGCGACGTGAGCTTCGACGCCGACGGCGCCACGGTGCGCACGCAGATGGACGACGGCGAGCGCCGCAGCTGGCGCGCGCGCTTCGTGGTCGATGCGACCGGTCGCGACACCCTGCTGGCCAACCAGTTCCGCTGCAAGGAGAAGAACCCCGAGCACAACAGCACCGCGCTGTTCGGCCATTTCCGCAACGCCAAGCGGCTCGAGGGCCGCAAGGAAGGCAACATCAGCATCTGCTGGTTCCCTCACGGCTGGTTCTGGTTCATTCCGCTGGCCGACGGCACGACCAGCGTGGGCGCGGTCTGCTGGCCCTACTACCTGAAGTCGCGCGAGAAGCCGCTCAAGGACTTCTTCTACGACACCATCGCGCTGTGCCCGGTGCTGGTCGAGCGCCTGAAGGACGCCGAGCTGGTCGACGACGCCGTGCACGCCACCGGCAACTTCTCCTACGCCAGCACCCATGCCACCGGCGACCGCTACCTGCTGCTGGGCGACGCCTTCGCCTTCATCGACCCGATGTTCTCCTCGGGCGTCTACCTCGCGATGCACAGCGCCTTCGACGGCGCCGAGGCCGTGGCCAAGGCACTCGACCGCCCAATGGAGTACGCGGGCGCGCGCGCCGACTTCGAGGCCATGATGCGCAAGGGCCCGCGCGAGTACTCGTGGTTCATCTACCGCGTGACCAACCCGACGATCCGCGAGATGTTCATGTACCCGGGCAATCCCTTCCGCGTGAAGGAGGGCCTGATGTCGCTGCTGGCTGGCGACATCTATCGCGGCACGCCGTTCTGGCGCGCGCTGGGCATGTTCAAGGTGCTGTACTACTTCATCTCGGCGATGCATCCGCGCCGCACCTGGGCCGGGTGGAAGCGGCACCGCGTCAACATCCAGGACATGGGGATGTTGAAGGGGGAGACGATCCTCAAGTCGGATTGACAGGGCGGGCGCGCTCGCCTTTGCCATTCAGCGGGGCGGCCCCGTGAATAGCAAGGTGAATAGATAAATCGCGCGGCTTCACGCGGGTTTTCGCTGGGGAAACCCGGGAAGCTGAATGGATTCGTGAATAGATACTCGGCGCGCGCCGGCCAAAGGCTCAGCTCGCCGCGCCCTGCGCGCGGGCGCGCTGCACCTCGTAGGCCTTGAGGTGCACGTAGGCGATGCGCAGCACCGAGGGCACGGCGGGCGCGGGCTGGGGTGCGCGGCTCAGCAGGTCGCCCAGGATGTGGTCGGCCTCGACGGCGCCGCCGCGCGCGAGGTCCTTGTACATCGAGGCGGTGATCGGGGAGCCGGCCGCGGTCATGAAGGCATGGCCGCGCTCGATGGCGCCGGGGCGCACCGCGAAGCCGTTGTGCGCGGCGATGGCGGCGCATTCGTCGAACAGGGCCAGCGCCACGTCCTGGCCGCCCGCGGCGACCACGTCGCCGATGGCGCCGCGCATCAGGCTGGTGAGGCCGGCGATCGAGGCGATGAAGACCCACTTCTCCCACATGTCCTGCAAGACGTTGTCGCTGGCCTTGGCCTCGAAGCCGGCGCCCTCGAACTGCTGCTGGATCGCCTGGATGCGCGGCGGGATGCCGCCCGCGCGGTCGCCGTAGGTGAGGCCGTGCGAATCGTTGAGGTGCAGCACCCGGCCCTCGTCGTCGAGCGTGGCCGAGATCAGGCACAGGCCGCCGAGCACGCGCGCCTCGCCGAAGCGCTCGACCAGGGCGTCGATGTGCTGCATCCCGTTGAGCAGCGGCAGGATCATCGTCTCGGGGCCGACGGCGGGCGCGAACGAGTCCATGGTCGAGGCCAGGTCGTAGGCCTTGCTGCCGACCACGACCACGTCGTAGGGGCCGCCAATGTTCTCTGCCGGCACGTGGGGCGGCGAGGGAATGTGCAGGTTGCCCTGCGGGCTCTGGATCACGAGGCCGGTGGCCGCGATCTGCGCTGCGCGCCGCGCGCGCAGCAGGAAAGTGACGTCGCGTCCCGCCGCCAGCAGGCGGCCACCGAAATAACCACCGAGTGCGCCGGCACCCACCACCAGAAATCTCATCGCGCTTGCTCCTGAATCAGACAAAGAACCGGCGGCGATGATGCCGAAGATCGCGCGAGGCTGCTCCAGGGCCTGGTATTAACAGGCCCTAGGCGCTCGGCTTCTCCAGCAGCCGCTGGCGGGCAAAGGGCGAGAGGTCGAGCGTGCTCGCGCGCCCCAGCACATGATCGGCGATGGCATCGCCGAGCCCGGCCGAGTGCTTGAAGCCATGGCCCGAGCAGGCCGAGACCACCAGCACGCCGGGCAGGCCGTCGAGCGCGTCGATGACGAAGCGGCGGTCGGGCGTCACGGTGTACATGCAGGCGCGGGCCTTGAGCGCGCGGCCCTCGATCTGCGGGAAGCGCCCGGCCACGCGCTCGCGGAACATCGCGACGCTTTCCTCGGGCCGCACGCTGCGGTCGATGGCGTCGGGCGTGGTGGCTTCCACGTACTGCTCGGTCGCGACCTTGAGCGCGGGCTGCGCGGGGTCGGAGGACGGAAAGCCGTACATGTAGTCCTCGGGCCCGTCGCCGAACATCCAGATGAAGACCGGAAAGCGGCCGGGCGCGAAGTCGGCGGCGGCCGCGCCGGTGTCGAACCAGTGCATGACCTGGCGGTGCACCGAGAAGTCGCGCTGCCAGTCGGCGCGCGCCTGCCGGCCGAGAAACTCGGGCAGCCAGGCGCCGGCCGCGACCACGACGCGTCCGGCCTCGAAGCTCGCTGTTTCGGTGCGCACGCGCACGGTGTCGCCGTTGCCCACGGGCTCGACGGCCAGCACCTTCTCTCCGGTGCGCACCTGCGCGCCCGAGGCTCGCGCCACCGCGAGCTGGGCCTCGATCGCCGCCTCGGGCCGCACGAAGCCGGCCTCGCGCTCGTGGTAGCCGATCTCGTCGCCCTGCAGCTGGAACTGCGGGAAGCGCGCGCGGATGCCGGCCGCGTCGAGCACCTCGTGCGCGATGCCGAAGCGCTCGGCGCAGGCGATGGTGCGGCGCACGAAGTCGGGCTTGCCGTGGTGCTCGGCCACGCGGCCCTGCGGCGCCAGCACCAGGCCGCCGGTGGTGGTCATCAGCGAACGGCCGGTGCGCGCTTCCAGGTCGCGCCAGATGGCGTGCGAGCGCTGCACGAAGGGCACGCACTCGTCGCCTTCGCCGATCGCGAGCCGCGTGATGCGCGAATCGCCATGCGAGGAGCCGAGCTCGTGCGGCGGCGCGAACTGGTCGATGCCGAGCACGCGCGCGCCGCGTTGCGAGAGCTGGTGGAGCGTGGCGGCGCCGAGTGCGCCGAGGCCGATGACGATGACGTCGTGGTGGGAGCTGGAAGTCAAGGCGGACAGGGGTGTCAGATGAGGTTCAGGTCCAGGAAGGCGTCCTTCACCTCGATCGGTTTGGGAATGAGCTTGAGCTGCGCGAACACGTCGGCCAGGCCCTGCTGTTCGCGGGCGATGGCCGGCGTGAGCGCGACCACGCCATATTGACGCCGTTCGGTCGCGAGCGCCAGCACCTTGGGCTCGACCTTGAGCTGCGGCGCCAGGGTGGCCACCACCTCGGCCGGATGGCCCTGGGCCCAGTCGTTGGTCTTGCGCAGCTCGGCGAACACGGTGCGCAGCAGATCGGCATTGGCGCGCGCGAACTCGGGTTGCGCGAAGTGGTAGGTGCGGTTGCCGCTGAGGCCGGTGCCGTCGAACAGCAGGCGCGATTCGGTGGCCTGCTGCGCGCCGGCGAGGAACGGATCCCACAGGCCGATGGCCGCCACGCTGCCCGACTGGTAGGCCGCCACCGTGTCGGAGGCGGTGACGATGTAGACCGGCTCGATGTCCTCGTAGCGCAGGCCCGCGGCCTCGAGCGCACGGATCAGCACGTACTGCGTGTTGTAGCCGCGGCCCGTGACCACCTTCTTGCCCTTGAGGTCGCGCACGGAACGGATCGGCGAATCGCGCGGCACCAGGAAGCCGACGCCGCCGGGGTAGGGGCTCTCGGCCGCGAGGTAGACCAGGCCCTTGCCGCTGGCCTGCTGGAACACGCCGATGCCGTCGGAGGCATGGCCGAAGTCGATGGCACCGGCGGCCAGCGCCTCCGACAGCTGCGCACCGCCGAGGAACTCGGCCCATTCCACCTTCACGCCCGCGGGCGCGAGCGCCTGCTCGAGCCGGCCCGTGCCCTTGAGGATGTTGAGCGTGTTGAACTTCTGGTAGCCGATGCGCAGGGTCTTGGCGCGCGCCTGCGCGAACAGCGGCATGGCGGCCGCGGCAATGGCGGCACCGGCGCCGGCGCGAAGCACGAGGCGCCGCGAGAGAGCGGAGGAGGACAAACGGGGAGTGTTCATGGCGATGCCGCGCGCGGCGCGGTGGGAGAAGTGAGCGTAGAGGCCGGCGACTCTAGGGGCCGCGCGCGCATCGCGCGACGAAGCTTTTCGCATGAGCTCATGCGCAACTCCGCGGGGCATATGCAAGCGGAAATTGCTTCGTTGGACCTGGCGCGCGCGCTGCCTAGAGTCGCGGCTTTTCATTCCGAAGAGCAGGCATGACCCGCAGCACATTCATTCTCTCGAGCCTGGCACTTGCCATCGGCTCCTTCACCCTGGCCGGCGCCGCATGGGCCGACCGGCTCGACGACGTCAAGAAGGCCGGCGTCCTGCGCGTGGCCGCCTTCGACGGCAACCCGCCGTTCGGCTACATCGACCCGGCCAGCAAGAAGCAGGTGGGCCACGACATCGACCTCGCGACCGAGTTCGCGAAAAGCCTGGGCGTGAAGATCGAGCTGGTGCCGACCAACCCCGCCAACCGCATCCCGCTGCTGACCTCGGGCAAGGCCGACGTGGTGTTCGCGAGCTTCACCATCACCGACGAGCGCGCCAAGGCGGTGGACTTCACCACGCCGTACTTCCTGGTCGGCCAGCAGTTCCTCGCGAAGAAGGGCCTGCTGAAGGACGTGGCGCAGATCAACGAGATCCGCATCGGCACCGAGAAGGGCACGACGATGGAATCGAACCTGCGCAAGAACTACCCCGAGGCCAAGGTCGTGCTCTACGACGACTCGCCGTTCGCGCTGGCCGCGCTGCGCAACGGCAACGTGCAGGCCATCACCAACGACGGCGTGAAGCTCACCGCGCAGTGGAACGCGCTGCCCGACAAGGAGAAGTACGAGATCCCCGCGATCACGGTCTCGAAGGAGTACCTGGGCGCGGCCGTGCCCAAGGGCGAAACCCGGCTGCTCGAGGCGCTCAACACCTGGCTGGCCGAGAGCGAGAGGAACGGCCGCGCGCTGGCGATCTACGACACCTGGTTCGGCCCGAACAGCAAGGCGCCGCTGCCGCGGCTGCTGAAGATCGGCGACCAGCGCGTGGCGGCGCGCTGAAGGCGCCACGGCCTTGATCGATCTCCTGCGCGAGCAGCTGCTCGCGCCGCGCTACCTGGGCTGGCTGCTCGACGGCTGGCTGACGACGATGTGGAGCTCGCTGCTGGTGGTGGCCGGGGCCACGGTGCTGGGCGTGGCGGTCGCGGCCGGCCGTTCCTCGGACCGGCCCGCGCTGCGGCGCGCCACCGCGGCCTACGTCTCGCTGTTCCGCAACACGCCGCTGCTGGTGCAGCTCTTCTTCTGGTACTTCGGCGCGCCCTCGGTGTTGCCCGAGGCCGCGCGCGAATGGCTCTACGCGGGCCACGTGCTGTCGTTCGAGCTGCTGTCGGCGCTGGTCGGGCTCACGCTCTACGCGGCCGCCTACGTGGGCGAGGACATCCGCTCGGGCATCCGCGGCGTGCCCGTGGGCCAGACGCTGGCCGCGTCGGCGCTGGGCTTCACGCGCGCCCAGGTGCTGGCGCAGGTGGTGCTGCCGCAGGCGCTGCGCATCGCGCTGCCGCCGCTGCTGGGGCAGTACATGAACATCGTCAAGAACACCTCGCTCGCGATGGCGGTCGGGCTGGTCGAGCTGTCCTATGCCTCGCGGCAGGTGGAGGCCGAGACCTTCAAGACCTTCCAGGCCTTCGGCATCGCGACCTTGCTCTACATCGCGACCATCGGCGCGATCGAGCTGCTGGCGGCCTGGGCCGCGCGGCGGCAGGCGAGGGTGGCATGACGGTGTTCGAGACGCTGTGGGACAGCCTGCCGTACCTGCTGTGGGGCGCCTTTCCGCAGGGGCCGTTGGGCGGCGCGGCGCTCACGCTGCTGCTGAGCGCCGGCTCGGCCGTGGCCTCGGCACTGCTGGGGCTGGCCGGGGGCATCGGGCTCGCCACGGCGCGCGGCGGCCTCAAGGCGCTGCTGGTGCTGGTGCTGGGCTTCCTGCGCGCCATCCCGGTGCTGATGCTGATCTTCTGGACCTACTTCCTGCTGCCCTTCGCCTTCGGCGTCAGCGTGCCGGGCGTGCTGTCGGTGATGTGCGCGCTGTCGCTGGTGGGCGGCGCCTACCTCGCGCACGCGGTGCACGCGGGCATCCGCGGCGTGGGGGCCGGGCAATGGGCGGCCGGGCTGTCGCTCGGGCTCACGCGCTGGGGCACGCTGCGTGTCATCGTGCTGCCGCAGGCGCTGCGCATGATGCTGCCCTCGTTCGTCAACCAGTGGGTCACGCTGGTGAAGGACAGCTCGCTGGCCTACATCGTCGGCGTCGGCGAGCTGTCGTTCGTGGCCGCGCAGGTGAATGCGCGCACCATGGTCTATCCGGCCGAGATCTTCATGCTGGTGGGCGCGATCTACTGGTTGCTGTGCAGCGGGCTCGACCGGCTGGCGAACGCGTGGCTGCGGCGGGCGCGCGCCGAGGGCGCCGAGGCCAAGAACTTTTCCGGAAAAGGTCTTGAACGCTTCGCATAATCGCGGGCGTCAATCGACAACCATCACTACGACTCTCTCATTCAAGGAGCTTCACCCATGGCCCAGACCCGGATCGCCGTCATCGTCGGCAGCCTGCGCAAGGACTCGTTCAACCAGAAACTGGCGCTCGCGCTGGCCAAGCTGGCGCCCGAGGACTTCACCTTCGAGCACGTGCGCATCGACGACCTGCCGCTGTACAACCAGGACGACGACGGCAACCAGGCGGCGTCGGTCAAGCGCCTGAAGACCGAGATCGCGGCGGCCGACGGCCTGCTGTTCGTCACGCCCGAATACAACCGCTCGGTGCCCGGCGTGCTGAAGAACGCGATCGACCATGCCTCGCGCCCCTACGGCCAGAGCGCCTGGGCCGGCAAGCCGGCCGGCGTGGTCGGCATCTCGGTCGGCGCCATCGGCACCGCGCTGGCGCAGCAGCACCTGCGCAACGTGCTGGCCTACCTCGACGTGCCCACGCTCGGCGCGCCCGAGGTGTTCCTGCAGACCAAGGACGACCTGTTCGACGACAAGGGCCACATCGGCAACGAAGGCTCGAAGAAGTTCCTGCAGGGCTGGATGGACAAGTACGTGGGCTGGATCAAGAGCCACAAGGCGGCCTGAGCACGGTCCGCACGCGGGTTCTCAATAGAGGATCACCAGCACGGTCTCGCCGCCGAAGGCCTCGTCGCGGGCCACGGCGGCCGTGACCGGCCGGGTGGCGACCTTGCCCGCCTTGCCGTCCTTGTCGATCCTCGGCGGCAAGGGCGCGTTCAACTGCACGTAGCGCACCTGCGCCGGCGCGGCGGCGAACTCGGCCACCGCGCGAAGCGAGGTCGCGCCGGGTGGCGGCGCCACCGCCTGCATCTGCTGGTTCACGCGCTGCGAGAGTTCCTGCAGCGCCTTGAGGTCGCCGCGTGCCGCCGCGGCCTGCAATTCCTGCTTGATCGAATCCATCGACTTCATCGCCGCCTCCTGCTGCTTGCGGCCGGGCACCTGCGAGCCGTCGAAGGTCTTCTGGCCCTTGGCCACCAGCTGCAGCACCTGCTCGGGCGACAGTCGCGTGGTGAAGACCACGCGGCCTTCGCGCGCGTCGCTCGCGAACGGGCGCCAGCGCAGCGTGGCCGCGTCCTTCGCGCCGACGGCGCTGGCCAGGCCCAGCCGCGTGGCATCGGGCTGCTCGTCGGGCACCAGCGCGCCGAAGCCGTTGCGCTGGCCGGCGCGCATCCACGGTCCCAGGCCCTTGCGGAAGCGGTCGTCCTGCACCTCGAGCATCTGGCGCGCGATCGCGCGCACGCCGGGCGAGGTGTGGTCGAGCGCGGCCAGCACCGCCTCGCGGTCCTCGGGCGAGCCGATCTTGCCGAGCCGGCGCAGGCCCATCTCGGCCAGCATGGGGAAGCGGGCGCGCGCGGCGCTGCGCAGCACCTCGCGGTCGATCTCGCCGCGCGACTGCAGCATCTGCAGTTCGCCGTAGAGCGACAGTTCGAGTTCGGCGCGCAGGCCGGGGCAGGCGGCGTTCCAGCGGCCGTCGACGCACTGGGCCTCGAAGCGCGGCAGCACCTGCTCGGGCGGGATCTCGGTGCGCGGGCCGCCGATCAGCAGCGCGGCGCTCAGCAACAGGGCTTCGTTCATGGCGATGACTCCGGATGGGGGCTCACTGGGTGGCGCGGCGCATCGCGTTGCCCTTGGCCTTGACGTTCTTCGTCAGGGTGACGATCTCCTCGGGCGTCGGCACCACCATGCTGTTGTCGGGCTTGCGCACATTGGTCGAGCCGGCCCACTGGCATTTGCGCGCCAGCGCCGCGATGTGGTCGCGCAGCACCCGCACGCCGGCGTCGTAGGCCCTGGCGTCGCTCTGTACGAACCATTCGACCGACTCGACCGACTTGTCGCCGGCCTTGTAGGCGGCCGCGCAGGCCTTGATGTGCGTGTTCTCGTGCTCGATGGTGAATTCGGCCAGCGGCTTGCACAGCTTCTGACGGATCTGCTGCTCGGTCACCGGCCGCGTGGTCGGCGACTGGCCCGGGCGCGGAACGTACTCCACCAGCTGGCAGCTGCCGCCGCTGATCACCGTGCCGAAGGAGGGCGCCGCGGCCCCGGCCGTGCCGGCGTCGCTGGCCGGCGGCGCGAGCACGCCGTACAGGTTGCCTTGCATGGCCGCGGTGAGCGCGCTGGTGGCCTGTGTCTGCATCGCATCGATGCTCAGGGGGTAGTAGGCCTGGGAGATCCAGGTCTGGAACTTGGCGCGCAGGAATTCCTGCTCGAGCATTTCGCGGTACAGCCGCGGCAGGTCCTGGCAGCGGTCGCAGTCGGGCGCGGCCTGGGCGGCGGCGCAGCCGAGCGCGAGCGCCAGCGCGGCCAGCGCGCGCGAGGGGCGTGGAAGCAGCTTCACGGTGAGGGGCTCCTGGAGGGAAGGGAGGGGGCCGGTGCTTCGTCGTCGGCCGCCAGCGAGATCGCAAGCGCCAGTGCCTGGGTGCGCGGCGCGTCGGCGTCGAGCGCAAGGGCCATGTCGATGCTTCGACGCGCATCGGCATCGCGGCCCGCGGCGGATTCGGCCAGCGCGCGGTTGTGCCAGGCGCGGGCTGATAGCGGCGCGCGTTCAGTGGCTTCGCGCCAGAGCACGGCCGGGTCGGCCCAGGTGGCGGCGCGCCAGGCGCAGGTGGCCGTGAGTGCCGCCAGCAGGACGAGTCCCGGAACTGCGCGGCCGGGCCGGCGCAGCCAGGTCGCGAGCAGGGCGCCCAGTGCCAGTGCGGGGCCGATCCACGCGGGGTACAGCGGCTTTTCCACGACCCAGTCGAGCCGCGCGATCAGCGTGTGGGTCGGCGCGAGCATGGCCAGCGGCCACAGCAGTCCGAGCGTCGCCAGCGGCCAGCGCCGGCGCAGAGCGAGCGCGGCGAGCAGCAGGCCCACGAGCGCGAGCGCGCCCGGCAGCACCGCGTTCGCACCGGGCGCCGGATGCTCGACCGACAGCGCCCAGGGCCGCAACCACAGCGCGAGCGACAGCGGCAGCGCGGCGGCATGCCGGGCCAGTGCCTCGAGCGGGTCGGCCAGCGCGAGCGAATAACCGGCCAGTTCGCGCAGCCGGGAGCCGAAGGCCCAGAGCAGCGCGGCACCGGCGAGCGCGGCGAACGCGGGCCAGGCCACGCGCCGCGCGATGCGACCAGCCGTGGAGCGGGGTCGGGTCGCTTCCCAGAGCGTCAGCAGCAGCGGGTAGACCAGCGCCACTTCCTTGGCCGACACCGCGAGCGCGAAGGCGACGAGCGACAGCGCTTCGAAGACGGCGCGGCGCACGCGGACCAGGCCCTCGCGCCACGCATGTTCATGGGCCAGCAGCGCCAGAACCAGCCCCAGCGACATCAGTCCGGTCGAGCGCCCGCTCACGAAGCTCACCACCGCCGCGTGCGCGGGCTGCAACGCGAACAGCGCGGCGGCCAGGAAGGCGGCCAGCGGATCGGCCAGCCGGCCGAGAGCGAGCCGCCACACGGCAAGAACAGTGGCCGCGTGCAGCGCGAGGTTGGTGGCCAGGAAGCCGGTGCCGTCGAAGCCCCACAGCGCATAGTCGGCGACGTAGCTCAGCCGCAGCAGCGACCGGAAGCCGTTGGTCAGCCGCTCGCGCAGGGCCTCGCCGCCGGCCGTGGCCGGGTCGAGCACGATGTTGGGCAGGTCGTCGTACTGGAAGCCGCCGGCCAGCCCGGCGGCCCAGGCGGCGAGGCACAGCGCCAGCAGCGCGACCGCCGCCATGGGTTCGGTCGCGGGAAGAAGAGGGATGCGGGAAGCCGGAAGGCGGGCTGCGGGCATGCGGCGATTCTGTCGAGCGCGCCGCGCGCCAGCCATTGGCCGAAGCGCCTATGTCAGCCGTGATGTTGCCCATGAAAAAAGCCGGCGCTTCGGCCGGCTTGTCGTCGGGGTGCGCCGCGAACGGCGCGCCGCCATCAGGCCGCGAGGGCCGCGACGCTCTGGTTCGCGGCTTCGGCGGTCGCCGTGCCGATGTCGCTGCGGGCCGAAGCCAGTGCGGCGTTCTTGACCGCGTCGCCCATGCCGAGGCCTTCGGCGCGCACGAAGCGCACGTCGGTGATGCCGAAGAAGCCGAAGATCACCTTCAGGTAGCTCTCCTGGTGCTCGGTGGCCTGGCCGCCTTCGGTGGTCGAGTAGATGCCGCCGCGGCTCGATGCCACGATCACGGTCTTGCCGCCGGCGAGGCCGACCGGGCCCTTGTCGGTGTACTTGAAGGTGCGGCCGGCCTGCGCGAGGCGGTCGATCCAGGCCTTGAGCTGGCTCGGGATGGTGAAGTTGTACAGCGGGGCGCCCACGACCACCACGTCGGCGGCGAGGAACTGGCTCACCAGCTTCTCGGACAGCGCGTTCTCGCGCTGCTGGGCTTCGGTCGGCTGGGCCTGCACGCCGGTCTTGATGCCGAGCGCGTCGGCGCTGAAGTGGGAGGGGGTGTCGACCGCGAGGTCGAGGTACTCGACCGTGGTGTCGGGATGGGCGGCGCGCCAGGCGGCCACGGTTTCGGCGGTGAGCAGGCGCGAGGCCGAGTTGCCGCTGAGGATGCTGGAGTCGACGTGAAGCAGCTTCATGATGTTGATCGCTTTCTTTCTTTCGATGTCGGCGCTCAAAGGTGGCCGGCGTGGTCAGAATTCTATTTTTGGTGCGAGTGAGTGATAAGTAGGTAAAAATAAGCCACATCGTTTCAAAAACAGGACAGTAGAGTCATGCAGGACCTCAACGACATGGTGTTCTTCGCCGAAGTGGCCGAGCGCGGCGGCTTCGCGGCCGCGAGCCGGGCGCTGGGCATTCCGAAGTCGCGGCTGTCGCGGCGCGTGGCCGAGCTCGAGGAGCAACTCGGCGTGCAGCTGATGCAGCGCAGCACGCGGCGGCTGTCGCTCACGCCGGCCGGCGAGATCTACCTGCGTCACGCGGCCTCGGTGCGCGACGCGGCGCGCGCCGCCTCCGAGGCCGTGGCGCAGGTGCAGACCGAGCCCAGCGGGCTGGTGCGGCTCAGCTGCCCGGTCACGATCTCGCACAGCGGGCTGGCGCAGGTGCTGCCGAGCTTCCTCGAGCGCTATCCGGCGGTGCGCATCGACATGCGGGTGATCAACCGGCCGGTCGACCTGATCGAGGAGGGCATCGACATCGCGCTGCGCGTGCGGCCGCAGATCGAGGACAGCGCGACCCTGGTGGCGCGCACCTTCGGCACCAGCCGCGGCGTGCTGGTGGCCACGCCCGAACTGGTGCGGCGGCTGGGGCCGATCGAGGGGCCGGACGACCTCGCGAAGCTGCCGACCGCGGCGATGTCGGTCAACGGGGAGGGGCGCAGCGAATGGCGGCTCGAGGGGCCCAAGGGCCGGATCCACGTGCATGCCCACACGCCGCGCTACGTGGCCGACGACCTCGCCACCCTGCAGTACGCGGTGCTCGGCGGCGTGGGCGCGACCCTGCTGCCCGACTACATGTGCCGCGCCGACCTCAACGAAGGGCGGCTGACCCGGGTGCTGTGCGACTGGGGGCCGGCGCCGGTGGTCGCGCACATGGTGTTTCCGGCGCGGCGCGCGCTGGTGCCGGCGGTGCGGCGGTTGATCGATTTCCTGGTCGAGCACCTGGAACACGGGGCGCACCGCATGTTCTGACGACGATTTCGGGGCGCTGGATCGCCTCGTTATGCAAAAAACGTCATAACCAAACAATCAGATATTCGTTTGGCATCCTTGGCGGGGTTCGGACAATCCAGGTCTTCCATTCCATCCAAGGAACGACCATGGCAACCCTCCGTCTCGGCGACAGCGCCCCCGATTTCACCCAGGATTCCAGCGAAGGCCCGATCAAATTCCATGAATGGGCCGGCGATTCGTGGGTCGTGTTCTTCTCGCACCCGGCCGACTTCACGCCCGTGTGCACCACCGAACTCGGCAAGACGGCGGCCCTGTCGGGCGAGTTCCAGAAGCGCGGCGTGAAGCCGATCGCGCTGAGCGTGGACCCGGCCGACAAGCACAAGGAATGGATCGGCGACATCAACGACACGCAGAACACCACGGTCAACTTCCCGATCGTGGCCGACGCCGACCGCAAGGTGTCGGACCTCTACGACCTGATCCACCCGAACGCCTCGGCCACGGCCACGGTGCGCAGCGTGTTCATCATCGATCCGAAGAAGACGATCCGCACCATCATCACCTACCCGGCCTCGACCGGCCGCAACTTCGACGAGATCCTGCGCGTGATCGACTCGCTGCAGCTCACCGACAGCCACAAGGTGGCGACGCCCGTGAACTGGAAGGACGGCGACGACGTGGTCATCATCCCGAGCCTGCAGGACCCGGCCGAGATCGCCCAGCGCTTCCCCAAGGGCTACAAGGCGGTGCGTCCCTACCTGCGCCTGACGCCGCAGCCGAACAAGTAAGCCGGCGGCATCGGCCCAGGCCCACCACCTTCGCATGCAGACCCGCATCGTCATCGTTCCCGGCTGGCGCGACTCCGGCCCCGGCCACTGGCAGAGCCTGTGGCAGGAGCGCATTCCGGGCGCCGCGCGCGTGCAGCAGGACGACTGGGCCTCGCCGCGGCGCGAGGCCTGGGTGTCGACGCTGGCGCGGCTGGTGCTCGAATCGCCGCAGCCGGTGGTGATCGCGGCGCACAGCCTGGGCTGCATCGCCACGGCGCACCTGCCGGCGGAGGCCGCGGCCCGGATCCAGGGCGCGCTGCTGGTGGCGCCGGCCGATCCGGAGCGCCGCGCCGTGCTGTCGGACTTCGCGCCCGTGCCCTACGCGGCGCTGCCGTACCGCAGCATCGTGGTGGCCAGCAGCAACGACCCGTACTGCCCGATCCGCCTGGCCGGCGCATACTCGCGCGCCTGGGGCAGCGAGTTCGTTCGCATGCAGAATGCGGGCCACATCAACGTCGACTCGGGACACGGGGAATGGCCGCTCGGCCTGGCCCTGCTCCAGTCGCTGACCGACGAGCCCGCCCCCTGGGCGGCGGGCCGTGATTTTTCAGAAACCTTGGCAACCACATGACTTCCAGAATCAAGACCTTCGCCGCCGTGCTCGCGCTGGCGTCCTCCGCACTCGTCGGCAGCAGCGCCCTGGCCCAGGGCACCGGCCTGCTGAACGCCTCGTACGACGTGGCGCGCGAGTTCTACAAGGACTACAACGCGGCCTTCACGGCGCACTACAAGAAGGCCACCGGCAAGGACGTCAAGATCGACCAGTCGCACGGCGGCTCCAGCGCCCAGGCGCGCGCGGTGGCCGACGGCCTCGATGCCGACGTGGTGACCATGAACACCTCGACCGACATCGACTTCCTGGCCAACGCCGGCGTGGTCGCCAAGGACTGGACCAAGAAATTCCCCGAGAACGCATCGCCGACCACCTCGACCATGCTGTTCCTGGTGCGCAACGGCAATCCCAAGGGCATCAAGGACTGGGACGACCTGGTCAAGCCCGGCGTGCAGGTCGTGATCGTCAACCCCAAGACCGGCGGCAACGGCCGCTACGCCTACCTGGCGGCCTGGGGCTACGTCAAGAAGAAGGGCGGCACCGACGCCCAGGCGGCCGAGTTCGTCGGCAAGCTGTTCAAGAACACGCCGGTGCTGGCGCGCGGCGGCCGCGATGCCACCACCGCCTTCCTGCAACGCAACATCGGCGACGCGCTGATCACCTTCGAATCCGAAGTGGTCTCGATCGACCGCGAATTCGGCACCGGCAAGGTCGACTCGGTCTACCCGTCGATCAGCATCGTGGCCGAGAACCCGGTGGCCGTGGTCGAGCGCACCGTCGCCAAGAAGGGCACCGGCGAACTCGCCAAGGCCTACCTTGACTGGCTCTATTCCGAAGAAGCGCAGGAAATCGCCGCCAAGCACGCACTGCGCCCGCGTTCGCAGACCGTGCTCAAGAAGTACGCCGCGACCTTCAAGCCGCTGCAGCTGTTCACGGTGCAGGAACTGTTCGGCAGCCTCGGCGAAGCGCAGAAGGTGCACTTCAACGACGGCGGCCAGTTCGACAAGCTCTACACGCCCGGCGCCCGGTAAATGAGCGGGGCAACCTCCTCGGCGCTGTCCTCACCGGCAGCGCCGTTTTCGCGTGCGGTCGGCGGCGGTGGCGCCAAGCGCGTGCTGCCCGGCTTCTCGATGACGCTGGGCTTCGCGGTCTTCTACCTCTGCCTGATCGTGCTGATCCCGCTGTCGGCGCTGGTCTTCAAGACCTTCACGCTGAACTGGGACCAGTTCTGGGTCGCCGTGACCGCGCCGCGCGTGCTGGCCTCGTACCGGCTGACCTTCGGCGCCTCGCTGCTCGCGGCGCTGGTGAACCTGGTGTTCGGGCTGCTCGTGGCCTGGGTGCTGGTGCGCTACAAGTTCCCGGGCAAGCGCATCGTCGATGCGCTGGTCGACCTGCCGTTCGCGCTGCCCACGGCCGTGGCCGGCATCTCGCTGACCGCGCTGCTGGCCGGCAACGGCTGGGTCGGGCAGTACCTCGAGCCGCACGGCATCAAGCTCGCGTTCACGCCCGCGGGCGTGGTGATCGCGCTGATCTTCATCGGGCTGCCCTTCGTGGTGCGCACGGTGCAGCCGGTGCTCGAAGACGCCGAGAAGGAACTCGAGGAGGCCGCCACCTCGCTGGGCGCGACGCGGCTGCAGACCTTCACCAAGGTGATCTTCCCCTCGATCGCGCCGGCGCTGCTCACGGGCTTCGCCATGGCCTTCGCGCGCGCGATCGGCGAGTACGGCTCGGTGATCTTCATCGCCGGCAACATGCCGATGATCTCGGAGATCACGCCGCTGATCATCATCGGCAAGCTCGAGCAGTACGACTACGCGGGCGCCACGGCGGTCGCGCTGGTGATGCTGGTGATCTCGTTCCTGCTGCTCTTGGTCATCAACGGCCTGCAGGCATGGCAGCGTCGCCGGGCAGGAGGTTGAAATGAAGCCCCCACGCTTATCACTTCGTGTATTCGCTGCCCCCCGAGGGGGCGCGGGCCTCCCTTGGGGCGGCCCGGCGGGAGGCCCGATATGAGCGCACCGTCCAAAGTCATCCGCCGCACCCAGGCCGGCACCACCGAGGCCGCCTGGGTCCGCTGGCTGCTGATCGGCCTCGCGCTGGTCTTCATGTTCCTGTTCCTCGTGCTGCCGCTGGCGGCCGTGGCCACCGAGGCGCTGCGCAAGGGCCTCAACGCCTACCTCGAGGCGCTCAAGGAACCCGATGCCTGGAGCGCGATCCGCCTGACGCTGATCACGGCCGCCATCGCGGTGCCGCTGAACCTGGTGTTCGGCGTGGCCGCGGCCTGGGCCATCGCCAAGTTCGAGTTCCGCGGCAAGGCCTTCCTCACCACGCTGATCGACCTGCCGTTCGCGGTGTCGCCGGTGGTGGCGGGCCTGATCTACGTGCTGGTGTTCGGCGCCCAGGGCTGGTTCGGCCCGTGGCTGGCCGCGCACGACATCAAGATCATCTTCGCCGTGCCCGGCATCGTGCTGGCCACCGTGTTCGTGACCTTCCCGTTCATCGCGCGCGAGCTGATCCCGCTGATGCAGGCGCAGGGCACCGACGAGGAACAGGCCGCGATCGTGCTCGGCGCGAACGGCTGGCAGACCTTCTGGCGCGTGACCCTGCCCAACATCAAGTGGGGCCTGCTGTACGGGGTGATCCTGTGCAATGCGCGCGCCATGGGCGAGTTCGGTGCGGTGTCGGTGGTCTCGGGCCACATCCGCGGCCAGACCAACACCATGCCGCTGCACGTGGAAGTGCTCTACAACGAATACCAGTCGGTGGCCGCCTTCGCGGTGGCCTCGCTGCTGGCGATCCTGGCGCTGGTGACGCTGGTGATCAAGTCGGTGATCGAATGGCGCCACGAGCGCGAGATGAAGGCGATCGCCGAGCTGCCGCCGGAGCGGCCGACGGCGGCCTAGGAAGAAAGAATTTCATGAGCATCGAAATCCGCAACATCAGCAAGCAGTTCGGCACCTTCCGGGCCTTGAACGACGTCAACCTGAACGTCGAATCGGGCGAGCTGGTCGCGCTGCTCGGCCCCTCGGGCTGCGGCAAGACCACGCTGCTGCGCATCATCGCCGGGCTGGAAACGGCCGACGCCGGCAGCATCCTGTTCTCGGGCGAGGACACCACCGACGTGCACGTGCGCGAGCGCCAGGTCGGCTTCGTGTTCCAGCACTACGCGCTGTTCCGCCACATGACCGTGTTCGAGAACGTGGCCTTCGGCCTGCGCGTGAAGCCGCGCAAGGAGCGCCCGAGCGAGGCCCAGATCAAGGCCAAGGTGACCGAGCTGCTCAAGCTCGTGCAGCTCGACTGGCTGGCCGACCGCTATCCGCCGCAGCTCTCGGGCGGCCAGCGCCAGCGCATCGCGCTGGCCCGCGCGCTCGCGGTCGAGCCCAAGGTGCTGCTGCTCGACGAGCCCTTCGGCGCGCTCGACGCCAAGGTGCGCAAGGAACTGCGCCGCTGGCTGCGCCGGCTGCACGACGAGCTGCACGTCACCTCGATCTTCGTCACCCACGACCAGGAAGAGGCGCTGGAAGTGGCCGACCGCGTGGTGGTCATCAACAAGGGCCACATCGAGCAGGTCGGATCGCCGCAGGAGGTCTGGGACCAGCCCGCGAGCCCCTTCGTCTACGGCTTCCTCGGCGACGTGAACCTGTTCCACGGCCGCGCCGACAACGGCTCGGTGCAGCTGGGCGACGTGCGCCTCGATTCGCCCGAGCACAGCGGCGCGCGCGACGCCAAGGCGCTGGCCTACGTCCGTCCGCATGACCTGGAGGTGACAGCCCACGTGCCGGGCGCGACGAGCGGCATCGTCGCCACGCTGGCGCGCGCGATCGTCGTCGGTCCGATCGCGCGGCTGGAACTTGAACCCGTCGACACGAATCCAGACAATCCGGGCTCCGGAACCATCATCGAGGCGCAACTCCCTGCGCAACAGTTCCGTGACCTGGGCTTGAAGGAGGGCGACACCGTCGTCGCCACGCCACGCAAGGCCAGGGTGTTCGTAGAAGAGGATTGGGTGTCTCCTTGATCGATTGGTACTTCGGCGCGCCGCGCCGCGCTTACGGCCTGATCTGCCTGGCCTGTGTGCTCATGCTGGCCTTCGGGCTCTACCTGCAGCACGTGGTGGGGCTCGAGCCCTGTCCGATGTGCATCGTCCAGCGCTATGCGCTGGTGCTGGTGGCGGTGTTCACGGGGCTGGCCGGGGCTTTCCGCGGCCGCGCGCTGCAGGTCGGCGGCGGCCTGCTGGCCCTGCTGTCGGCCCTCGGCGGCGCCTACACGGCGGCCTCGCAGAGCTGGCTGCAGTGGTATCCGCCCGAGGTGGTGTCGTGCGGCCGCGACCTCTACGGGATGATCGAGACCTTCCCGCTCAAGCGGGCGCTGCCGATGATCTTCCGCGGCGGCGGCGACTGCTCCAAGATCGACTGGACGCTGTTCGGCCTGACGCTGGCGAACTGGTCCTTCATCGCCTTCGCGGTGCTGACGGTCCTGCTGCTGGTGCTGCTGTTCCGCCGGCGTCCGGCGCGCTGAGCGCGGCGTTCGCCGCATCGGCCTTCCAAGGCGGACCGCGGGTCCGCCTTTCGTCTTTGTGGCGCCCGTCACGCTAAGGTGGGCGGCGAGGGCGGAGTAACCCCGCCGCGGAACTCCGTCTTTAGGAACGCTTCAGACAGCGGGACTAGGATGCCCCCATCCCCCTTGCATGGCGACCCGGCCGCAGAGCCCGGCGAATGCATCCCCCGCCCGTTCCACTTCCTTCCCGCTGCATGCCCCAGACTCCCCCCCGGCGTTCGCGCAAGCTCCTCTACGGCATCCTGGCCCTCGTCGTGCTCGGCATCGCGGCCGCGATCGTGCTCACGCCGGCCAAGAAACCCGAGTACCTGACGGCGACGGTGCAGCGCGCCGACCTCGAGAACGCGGTGCTGGCCACCGGCGTGCTGCAGGCGCTGCGGCAGGTGGAGGTGGGCGCGCAGGTGACGGGCCAGCTCAAGTCGCTCAAGGTGTCGCTGGGCCAGACCGTGAAGAAGGGCGACTGGCTGGCCGAGATCGATCCCGCGATCTCGCAGAACACGCTGGCGCAAGAACAGGCCCGGCTCGACAACCTGCAGGCCCAGAAGGTGGCGAAGGAAGTGCGCGTCAAGCAGGCCGAGCTGGCCTGGGCGCGCCAGCGCGAGATGCTGGCGCAGGACGCCTCGGCGCGGCAGGACATGGAGAGCGCCGACGCCGAGCTGCGCGCGCTGCGCGCCGACGCGGTGTCGCTCGACGCGCAGATCCGCCAGCAGCGCCTGGCCGTGTCCTCGGCCCAGACCAACCTCTCGTACACCCGGATCATCGCGCCCATCGACGGCGACGTGATCTCGATCAAGACGCTCGAGGGCCAGACCGTGGTCGCGTCGTTCCAGGTGCCCACGCTGATGACCCTGGCCGACCTGTCGACGATGACGATCAAGGCCCAGGTGTCCGAAGCCGACGTGGTGCGCGTGCGCGCCGGGCTGCCGGTCTACTTCACCATCCTCGGCGACCCCGACAAGCGCTACCACGGCACCCTGCGCGCGGTGCAGCCCTCGCCCGAGAAGATCAACAACGCGGTGTTCTTCAACGCGCTGTTCGACGTGCCGAACCCCGACCGCACCTTGCGCGTGGACATGACGGCCCAGGTCGCGATCATGCTCGGCGAGGCCAAGCAGGCGCTGACCGTGCCGCTGACCGCGCTCGGCAACCGCGACAAGGAAGGCCGCTACGAGGTGCGCGTGCTCAAGGCCGACCACACGCCCGAGACGCGCAAGGTGCGCACCGGCATCACCAACAACTTCCAGGCCCAGGTGCTCGAGGGGCTGAAGGAAGGCGACCAGGTCATCACCGGCGACGCTTCGGCCGTGGAGCCGCGCGATGGCGAGGCCAACGGCGGCGAGCGCCGCGGCAAGGGCCCATGACGCAGCCGCCACGGCAGGCCCTGCTGTCGCTGCGCGGCATCGGGCGCAGCTTCCCTTCGGGCGAGACGCGGGTGCAGGTGCTCGAGGACGTGAACCTCGACATCGGCCACGGCGAGATGCTCGCGATCGTCGGCGCCTCGGGCTCGGGCAAGTCGACGCTGATGAACATCCTGGGCTGCCTCGACCGGCCCAGCAGCGGCAGCTACACGGTCTCGGGCCACGACGTGGGCACGCTCGACAGCGACGCGCTGGCCGAGCTGCGGCGCGAGCACTTCGGCTTCATCTTCCAGCGCTACCACCTGATGCAGCACCTGACGGCCACCGGCAACGTCGAGGTGCCGGCGGTGTACGCGGGCACCGATGGCGCGGCGCGCGAGGCGCGCGCGCGGCAGCTGCTCGCGCGCCTGGGCCTGGACGACCGCGGCGACCACCGGCCGAGCCAGCTCTCGGGCGGCCAGCAGCAGCGCGTGAGCATCGCGCGCGCGCTGATGAACGGCGGCCAGGTGATCCTGGCCGACGAGCCCACGGGCGCGCTCGACAGCCGCAGCGGGCAGGAGGTGATCGCGATCCTGCGCGAGCTGCATGCGCAGGGCCACACCATCATCATCGTGACCCACGACATGCAGGTGGCGAGCTGCACCGAGCGCATCATCGAGATCGCCGACGGCCGCATCGTGGGCGACCGGCCCAACGTGCCGACCGTGCCCGCGCCCGAAGCCACCGGTGCCGGCGAGGCACCGCAGCCCGTGACCCGGCCCGCCACGGGCGGCCGGCTGAGCACCGGCTGGTCGCGCTTCGCCGAGGCCTTCCGCATGGCCTGGCGCTCGATGATGTCGCACCGCATGCGCACCGCGCTCACCATGCTCGGCATCGTGATCGGCATCACCTCGGTGGTCTCGATCGTGGCGATCGGGGAGGGCGCCAAGCGCTTCGTGCTGTCCGACATCCGCGCCATCGGCACCAACACGCTCGACATCTACCCGGGCCGCGACTTCGGCGACGACAAGGCACAGAGCATCCGCACGCTGGTGCCGGCCGACCTGCAGGCGATCGCGGCGCAGCCCTTCGTGCACAGCGTGACGCCGGCCACCATGCGCAGCCTGCGGCTGCGCTACCGCAGCATCGACATCAACGGCAACGTCAACGGCGTCAGCGACAACTACTTCGCGGTGCGCGACGTGCAGATGGCCAGCGGCATCGCCTTCAACGCCAACGACGTGCGGCACCAGTCGCAGGTGGTGGTGATCGACCAGAACACGCGCCGCAAGCTGTTCCCCGAGGGCGTGGATCCGCTCGGCAAGATCATCCTGGTCGGCAGCCTGCCGTGCACCGTGATCGGCGTGGCGCAGGAGAAGAAGAGCATGTTCGGCGAGAACAAGCAGCTCAACATCTGGCTGCCCTACAGCACGGCGGCGAGCCGGCTGTTCGGCCAGCAGCACTTCGACGGCATCACGGTGCGCATCCGCGACGAGCAGCCGACCAAGGCGGCCGAGGACGGCATCGTGAAGCTGCTGACCCTGCGCCACGGCGGCAAGGACTTCTTCACCTTCAACATGGACAGCATCGTGAAGACGGCCGAGCGCACCAGCCAGTCGCTGACCCTGCTGCTGTCGCTGATCGCGGTGATCTCGCTGGTGGTGGGCGGCATCGGCGTGATGAACATCATGCTGGTGTCGGTGACCGAGCGCACGCGCGAGATCGGCATCCGCATGGCGGTGGGCGCGCGCCAGAGCGACGTGCTGCAGCAGTTCCTGACCGAGGCCGTGCTGGTGTGCCTGGTCGGCGGGCTGATCGGCGTGCTGCTGTCCTATGGCATCAGCTTCCTGTTCTCCCTGTTCGTGAAGCAATGGCAGATGATCTTCTCGCTCGGTGCCGTGCTGTCGGCCTTCTTCTGCGCCTCGCTGATCGGCGTGCTGTTCGGCTACCTGCCGGCACGCAACGCGGCGCGGCTCGACCCCATCGAGGCACTGGCCCGTGAGTAAGGCGCGCCTGCTCCCCCTGGCCCTGGCGGCCGCGCTGCTCGCGGCCGGCTGCACCGCGTTCCAGCCCGAGCGCCGGCCCGAGAAACCGCTCGAGCTGCCCTCGGCCTGGCAGCAGCCGCAGCCGGGCACGGCCAGCGCGGCCTCGGTGTTCCCGGCGAAGTGGTGGTCGGCCTTCGGCGATCCGCGGCTCGATGCGCTGGTCGACCAGGCGCTGCAGGTCAACAACGACCTCGCGGCCGCCGGCATCCGGGTGCAGCGCGCGCAGCTGCAGGCCGGCCTGGCCGACACCAACCTCACGCCCGGCGTGGTCGGCCAGGCCGCCACCAGCCGCGGCTACGACCTCAAGCGCGGCGGTGTCGCGGGCTCGAGTTCGAGTTCGCTCGTGACGCTGAGCTACGAGCTCGACCTCTGGGGCCGTCTCGCGGCGGCGCGCAGCGCGGCCGACTGGGAACTGAAGGCGACCCAGTCCGACCGGCAGGCCGCGGCGCTGGCGCTGGTCGCCACCACCGCCAATCTCTACTGGCAGACCGGCTACCTGAACCAGCGCATCGCGCTGAGCGAGGCCGGCATGGAGGACGCGCGGCGCATCGTGGCGCTGGTGCGCGCGCGCTACGAGGCCGGCGCGGTCTCGGGCCTCGACGTGGCGCAGGCCGGCCAGAACCTCGCGAGCCAGGAGGCGGCGCACACGCAGCTGCTGCAGCAGCGCGTGGAAACGCGCAATGCGCTCGCGATCCTGTTCGACCGACCGCCCGAGGTGGCGGCCGAGGAACCCGCGAGCCTGCCCGATGCGGCACTGCCCGCCATCGACGCGGGCCTGCCGGCCAGCCTGCTGGGCCGGCGTCCCGATCTGCGCGCGGCCGAGCAGCGGCTGCGCGGCGCGCTCGCCAATGTCGACGCGACGCGCACCGGCTTCTATCCGGCGCTGAGCCTCACGGGCTCGCTCGGCACCTCGAGCACGGCGCTGGGTCAACTGCTGCGCAACCCGGTCGCGACGCTGGGTGCGGGGCTGGCGCTGCCCTTCCTGCAATGGAACACGGCGCGCCTGACGGTGGCGGTGTCGCAGAGCCAGTACGAGGAAGCGGTGGTGGGCTTCCGGCAAGCGCTGTACACGGCGCTGTCGGAAGTGGAGAACGCGCTCTCGTCGCGCACCCAGTTGCGCGACGAGAGCGCGAAGCTGGTGGTGGCGCTGGAGCTGGCGCAGCGCGCCGAGCGGCTGTCGGAGGTGCGCTACCGCGCGGGGGCGACCGCGCTGCAGCCGGTGCTCGACGCGAAGGACCGGCGGCGCGCGGCCGAGGTGTCGCTGGCGCAGAACCGGGTCAACCAGCTCAATGCGACGATGACGCTCTACAAGGCACTCGGCGGCGGAGCCGTCGAATAGCGGGCGCGGTGGATCAGGCCTGGAACGGCGGCGCGCCGCGCAGCTTGCGCCAGAGCAGGCCCGGCAGCCGCAGCACGAACTCCACCATCAGCCGCGTGTGCATCCAGGTCAGCAGCACGTTGTCGCGCCCGTAGCGGAAGTGCGAGACCCCGCCTTCCTCGGCCGTCAGGTACTTGACCGGCGCGTCGATGTTGACCGGCTTCACGCCGCGCCAGGCCAGCCGCACCACGGCCTCGGTGTCGAAGTCGAAGCGGCGCATCCAGGGCTGGCGCTGCATCACCGCGATCAGGTCCTGCACCGGGTAGACGCGAAAGCCGTAGAGCGAATCGCCGACGCCGGCGAACAGCGTCTCGAGCTGGGTCCAGCCGTTGGAGACGCGGCGCCCGCGCACGCGCAGCAGCGGCGCGCTGGCGTCGAACACCGGGCGGCCCAGCACCATGGTCTCGGGCCGTGCCAGCGAGGCCTGCATGAAGGCCGGGATCAGCGGGGCCGGATGCTGGCCGTCGGAATCCATGGTGAGTGCATGCGTGAAACCGGCGTCGCGCGCCGCGCGCAGCCCGTGCAGCACCGCCGCGCCCTTGCCCTGGTTCTCGGGCAGCAGCCACACGCGCAGGCCGGGGCGATCGGCGGCCATCTGCTGCAGCCGCTCGCCGGTGCCGTCGTCGCTGCCGTCGACCACCACCCACACCGGGCTCCATTGCGCGAGCGCCGCCTCGACGGTGGAGAACAGGCGCTCGCCCGTGTTGTAGCTCGGGATCAGGACAAGGTGGGTGCGCGAGGCGTCTGGCATTCGGGAGAGTCGGCGTCGGCGGCGCGCCGTTCCAGGTGGTGGCGGAAATATTGTTCGAGTTCGGATTGCAGCACGTCGCTGTCCTGCGTCGGCGCGAAGCGCTGGCCCAGGCGCAGCTTGAAGACGATCGGCAGCGGTGGCACGCGCCAGATCGGCCAGCCCTTGCCGAGGTAGGGCGAGTCGGTGTCGATGAACACGGTCTGGATCGGCGCCTGCGCGAGCTTGGCGATCAGCGTGACGCCGGGACGGAACGGATTGAGCGGCGGCGTGACGGTGCGCGTGCCCTCGGGAAAGATCACCAGCTGGCCGCCTTCGCGCAGGTCGGCCACCGCCAGCCGCACCATGGTGCGCGCCGACTCGTTGCTGATGTAGCGCGCCAGCCGCGCGCCCGCGCCCAGGAAGATGTTGTGCAGCAGCTCGGCCTTCATGATGCAGGCGCTGCGCGGCAGCCGCGCCACCAGCAGCAGCGCGTCGAGCATGGTCGGGTGGTTGGCCACGAAGATCACGCCGGGCTCGTCGCGCAGCGCGTCGAGGCAGCTCGCGTCGATGCGCATCATGCCGGTGATGGAGGCCAGGCCCCAGAAGGTGCGGTAAGCGAAGGCGATGGTGGCGCGGCCCAGCGCGCGCGCCGGCTTCACTGGCATCACCGGATGGATCAGCATCGCGAAGGCGTTCCAGACCAGCGAGATCACGCCGAGGAACAGCAGCAGCGCATAGAGCATCAGCGCCAGGGGAACGGCCGTGAGAATGCGCAGCACGCGGAGGATCATCGGAAAAGGTAGGGCTGCCGTTCGAGCGTCAGTCCCGCCGCCGCCCGGGGGCGGTGGCATGGGCTTCGATCTCGACCAGCAGGTCGCCGCGGCAGATGTCGGCCTCGAGATATACCGCGCCGCGCACCATCGGCGCGTCGGACCCGAGCGCGTCTTCGAGCACGCCGCGCACGGCTTCGAGATCGCCCGGGTGGCGCACGTAGACCACGCCGTCGAGCGCCGCGACCGAGAAGCGCGCCGATCCCTGCGCATTGGCGGCATGCACCACGGCCTCGAGGTTGCGCAACGTCTCGCGGGTCTGCTCGCGCACGTCGCCGCGGTGCACGGTCTCGTGGCCGACGATGCTCGCGGTGCCCGAGATGAACAGCGCGCAGCGTTCGTCGCCGATGTCGGCCAGCGCCGCGCGCGAGAAGGTCGGGGCGCGCGGCCCGTAGGTCGAGGGATAGCGGTAGGCCGAGACCTGGCGCGGGTTCTCGATCGGCAGCGGGGCGCGGCGCCCGGCCAGGAAGCGGACCGACAGTGCGCCGCGGTGGATGCCCAGCGCGCAGGCGGCCGGCGCGCCTTCGAAGGCGGCGCGGCCGGCTTCGAGGAAGGCGTCCTGGCGGCCCAGGTTGAACTGGCGGTAGCGCTCGAGCCCGCCGCCGTCGCCGTTGATCTGCGGCAGGTAGTTCCAGATCCGCAGCGGATGGGCGATGCCGCTCTGGTCGAGCGTGGCGAACAGGTCGCGGTAGGCGCGGTGCGCCAGCTCGGCCAGGCCCTGCTTCTCGACGCTTTCGTCGAGGTCGATCGCGCCGAGCAGCCAGTGGTCGTCGGCGCGCCAGCGCACGAGGCCGGTGCGGCCGGTCTGGACCGCCGGGCCGGCGGCATGCCAGACGTCGGCCACCGCGCCGCGCTCCGACAGCACGCTGGCGTCGACCGGCGGCATCCAGTCGAGCTGCTCGGGCGTGCCGTAGCCGATGGCGGCGAAGGGCGCCGGTCCGTCGGCGGCCAGCGCCAGGCTGTCCGCGAGGGAAAGGCGCTCCACACGCAACGAGGAAGAGGAGGGTGTTTCGCCCTGGAAGCGCACGATCAGGAAGCCTTTGCGAGGGGATCGGGGCCTGCCTGCGGGGTGTCCGCCCGGCTCGCACGGCGTGCGTGGCGGGTGGGCGGCAGCGTCGGATGTCCCGACCCGGCGAAAGGCAATGGCGTCATCGAGGGATTATCACCAAAAGGTTTGACCGGCCCGCCCGCCCGCGGCGCCGGTCCGTTGTGCGCGCCGGACAGTAAACTCGCAGCCTGCTTCGAAAACACAGGACAGCGAGAGAAAAGCCATGGCCGGACACAGCAAATGGGCAAATATTCAGCACCGGAAGGGCCGGCAGGACGAAAAACGAGGAAAGCTCTGGACCCGCGCCATCCGTGAAATCATGGTGGCGGCCCGGGCCGGCGGCGGCGACCTGAGCGCCAACCCCCGCCTGCGGCTGGCGGTCGAAAAGGCCAAGGCGGTCAATCTGCCGGCCGACACCGTCAAGCGCAACATCGACAAGGCCACGGGCAACCTCGAAGGCGTCAATTACGAAGAAATTCGTTACGAAGGGTACGGCATCGGCGGCGCGGCGATCATCGTCGACACCATGACCGACAACCGCGTGCGCACCGTGGCCGAAGTGCGCCACGCCTTCGCCAAGCACGGCGGCAACATGGGCACCGAAGGCTCGGTGGCCTTCCAGTTCAAGCATTGCGGACAGTTCGTCTTCGCCCCGGGCACGGATGAAGACAAGGTGATGGAAGTGGCGCTCGAGGCCGGCGCGGAAGACGTCGTGACCGACGACGACGGCGCCATCGAGGTGATCACCGCGCCCGGCGATTTCGAGGCGGTGAAGAACGCGCTCGAGGCGGCGGGCCTGAAGCCCGAGGTGGCCGAGGTCACGATGCGGGCCGAGAACACCATCGACGTCGTCGGCGAGGACGCCGCGAAGATGCAGCGGCTGCTCGACGTGCTCGAGGACCTGGACGACGTGCAGGAGGTCTATCACAACGCCTCGCTGTCCGAATGAGGGCCGGCACCCGGCAGCAGCAATGATGGAAAGAACACAGCGTATGAAGGCCCGAGAATGAAGGTACTGGTGATTGGGGGAGGGGGCCGCGAACATGCCCTGGCATGGCGGCTGGCGCAGGCCACCCGGGTCAGCCGCATCTATGTGGCGCCCGGCAACGGCGGAACGGTCACCGACCCGCGCTACGACAGCATCGACATCACCGAGCCCGCCGCGCTGCGCGAGTGGGCGCTCAAGGAAAAGATCGCGCTGACGGTGGTCGGCCCCGAGGCCCCGCTGGCCGCGGGCGTGGTCGACGAATTCCGCGCGCACGGCCTGCGCATCTTCGGCCCGACCAAGGCCGCCGCCCAGCTCGAGAGCTCGAAGGCCTTCTCCAAGGCCTTCATGAAGCGCCACAAGATCCCGACGGCCGAGTACGAGGCCTTCACCGACGCCGCCGCCGCCCACGCCTACATCGACGCCAAGGGCGCGCCGATCGTGGTCAAGGCCGACGGCCTGGCCGCCGGCAAGGGCGTGGTGGTGGCCATGACCGCGCAGGAAGCGCACGATGCGGTCGACTTCATGCTGGTCGACAACAAGTTCGGCGTGTCGCACAACGAAGGCGGCGCGCGCGTCGTGATCGAGGAGTTCCTGCAGGGCGAGGAAGCCAGCTTCATCGTGCTGTGCGACGGCAAGAACGTGACCGCGCTGGCCACCAGCCAGGATCACAAGCGCCTGCTCGACAACGACGAAGGCCCCAACACCGGCGGCATGGGCGCCTACTCGCCCGCGCCCGTGGTCACGGCCGAGGTGCATGCGCGCGCCATGCGCGAGATCATCCTGCCGACCATCCGCGGCATGGAGAAGGACGGCATCCCCTACACCGGCTTCCTCTACGCCGGCCTGATGATCGACGCGCAGGGCCATCCCAAGACGCTCGAGTTCAACTGCCGCATGGGCGACCCCGAGACCCAGCCGATCATGATGCGGCTGAAGTCCGACCTGTTCGAGGTCTTCTGGCACGCCACCGACGGCACGCTCGACCAGGTCGAGCTGCAGTGGGACCGCCGCGTCGCGCTCGGCGTGGTGATGGCCGCGCACGGCTACCCGCTCTCGCCGCGCAAGGGCGACCGCATCGACGGCATTCCCGCCGAGGCGCCCGATGCCGTGGTGTTCCACGCCGGCACCACCGTCAAGGACGGCGAACTCCAGACCAGCGGTGGCCGCGTGCTCTGCGTGACCGTGCTGGCCGACAGCGTGAAGCTCGCGCAGCAGCGCGCCTACGAGGTGGCGGCGCGGGTGCGCTTCGACGGCGCCCAGTACCGCCGCGACATCGGCTTCCGTGCCGTGCAGGCGCGCAGCCACGGCACCAACGGTTGATGCAGCGGCAACCCTCCGATCCCCAGGCGGTCGGCGACTATCTGCGCGGGCTGCAGCAGTCCATCGTCGCCGCGATCGAGGCGGCCGATGGCGGCACCGCGGTGCGCGATGCCTGGCACAAGGCGCCCGACGAGCCGCTGCAGGGCAGCGGCCTCACCTGCATCCTCGAAGGCGGCGAGCTGTTCGAGCGCGCGGGCTGCGGCTTCTCGCAGGTGCGCGGCCCGAAGCTGCCGCCCTCGGCCACGCAGAACCGGCCCGAACTGGCCGGCGCGCCCTTCGAGGCCATGGGCGTGTCGCTGGTGTTCCATCCGCGCAACCCCTACGTGCCGATCGTCCACATGAACGTGCGCATGCTGGCCGCGCTGCCGGCCGGCGGCGAGCCGGTCTGCTGGTTCGGCGGCGGCATGGACCTCACGCCCTGCTACGGCTTCGAAGACGACGCGGTGCATTTCCACACCGTCTGCCGCGATGCGCTCGCGCCCTTCGGCGAGGACAAGTACCAGCGCTTCAAGACCTGGTGCGACGAGTATTTCTTCCTCAAGCACCGCAACGAGCAGCGCGGCATCGGCGGCATCTTCTTCGACGACTTCGCCGAGGGTGGCATCGACAACGGCTTCGCGCTGATCCGCTCGGTGGGCGATGCCTTCCTGCCGGCCTACCTGCCGCTGGTGGAACGCCGCCGCGGCATGGCCTGGGGCGAGCGCGAGCGCGCGTTCCAGCTCTACCGGCGCGGCCGCTACGTCGAGTTCAACCTCGTGTGGGACCGCGGCACGCACTTCGGGCTGCAGTCGGGCGGACGCACCGAATCGATCCTGCTGTCGATGCCGCCGCAGGCGAGCTGGGCCTACCGCCGCGAGCCCGAGCCGGGGTCGCCCGAGGCGGCGCTCTACAGCGACTTCATCGTGCGCCGCGCGTGGCTGCCGTGAACGCTTCGAAGAACGCGCCGCGCATCGGCGTGTTCGGCGGCGCCTTCGATCCGCCGCACCACGCCCACGTGGCGCTGGCGCGGGCCGCGCTCGAGCAGCTGGGCCTCACGGCGCTCTATGTCTTTCCGACCGGGCATGCCTGGCACAAGGTGCGCGAACTCACGCCCGCGAAAGACCGCCTCGCGATGGCGCAGCTGGCGTTCGGCGACATTCAGGGCGTGGTGGTCGATTCGCGCGAGATGCTGCGCGACGGCCCGACCTACACCATCGACACCCTGCACGAACTGCAGCAGGCGCAGCCCGACGCCGAGCTCGTGCTGGTCATGGGCGCCGACCAGGCGCGGGCCCTGCCGAGCTGGCACGGCTGGCAGGATATACTCGCGGTCGCTACTATTTCTGTAGCGTATCGCGCACTATCGACGGCCGACACTGCCCGTTTTGATCCGAATACGCTGCCCGGCCTCCCGGCCGGCGCGCGTTTCGAGGCGCTCGAACTGCCTGCCATGGACATCAGCGCCACCGACATCCGGCGGCGTGCGTCGCTGGGCGAGGAGATTTCCTCACTGGTTCCGTCCACGGTTGCACGCTATATTGACCAACACTTCCTCTATCGCTCTGCCTGATGACCACTGAAGCCGCCGCCAAGAAAGACACCCAGAAACTCCAGCGAGCCATCATCGATGGGCTCGAAGACGTCAAGGCGCAGGACATCCAGGTATTCGACACCGAGCATCTCTCGCCGCTGTTCGAGCGCGTGATCGTGGCTTCGGGCACCTCGAACCGCCAGACCAAGGCGCTGGCCGCGAGCGTGCGCGACGCGGTGCGCGATGCCGGCTTCGGCAAGCCGCGCGTGGAGGGCGAGGAAAACGGCGAGTGGATCATCGTGGACTGCGGACAGGCCGTCGCGCACATCATGCAGCCGGCGATCCGCCAGTACTACCACCTCGAGGAAATCTGGGGCGACAAGCCCGTGCGCCTGAAGCTCGGCGCGAGCAAGCCGGCGCGTGCCTCCGAGGACAAGGAAGCCAAGCCCGCTGCCGCCAAGGCGCCGACCTCGCTGCGTCGCGCGAGCGCCGCCAAGACCGCGATCCGTGCCGCCGAGCGCGAGGCCAAGGAAGCCAAGGCCGCGCCGAAGAAGGCGGCGGGCAAGACCGGCGCCAAGACCGCCGCGAAGAAGGCACCTGCCAAGAAGGCCCCGGTGGTGGTGGTCGGCAAGCCGGTGGCCAAGAAGGCCGCCGCCAAGACGGGCGCGAAGCCGGCGACCAAGCCCGCGGCGAAGAAGGCACCCGCGCGCAAGACCGCTTCGCGCAGCGCATGAAGCTGCTGGTGGTCGCAGTCGGGCAGCGCATGCCCGACTGGGCACAGACTGCCTGGGACGACTACGCCAAGCGCTTTCCGCCCGAACTCAAGCTCGAACTGCGCGCGGTCAAGACCGAGCCGCGCGGTTCCAAGTCGCTCGAGACCCTCTACGCCGCCGAGCGCGAACGCATCGAGGCCGCCATCGCGCGCGGCATGCGCATCGTGGTGCTCGACGAGCGCGGCACCGCGCTGACCACCAAGGCGCTGGCCGCGCGGCTGCAGAGCTGGCAGGGCGAGGGCGACGATGTCGCGCTGGTGATCGGCGGCCCCGACGGGCTCGACCCGGCCTTCAAGGCCGCGGCCCACGAGCGCATCCGCCTGTCCGACCTGACCCTTCCGCATGCGATGGCGCGCGTGCTGCTGGTGGAACAGCTCTACCGCGCATGGTCGGTCAACGCGGGCCATCCCTACCACCGCGAATGAGCGGCCCGTCGAGCCGCCGCGCGACGAGGACCTCGCCGCGTTCCTCCATCGACCCCGTCTTTTCTTCCGCTTCACAGAGACGACCGCCGTGCCGACCACCCCGACCTTCCTCTACCTCGCCTCGCAGAGCCCGCGCCGCGCCCAGCTGCTCGGCCAGCTCGGCGTGCGCCATGAACTGCTGCTGGCCGCCGACGATGAAGATGCCGAGGCGCTCGAGACCGTGCTGCCCGGCGAATCGCCCACTGCCTACGTGCAGCGCGTGACCGCGCTCAAGCTCGATGCCGCCGTGGCGCGCCAGCGTCGCCGCGGCCTGACCGATGCGCCCGTGCTGTGCGCCGACACCACCGTGGCGCTGGGCCGCACCATCCTCGGCAAGCCCGAGGACGCGCGCGATGCCGAGCGCATGCTCGCGCTGCTGTCGGGCACCACGCACCGCGTGCTGACGGCCGTTGCCTTGCAGCAGGGCCGCCGTTGGCAGGCCGCGCTGAGCGTGTCGCGCGTGCGTTTCGCGCCCATGAGCCGCGCGCAGATCCGCCGCTACGTCGAAGGCGGCGAGCCGCTGGGCAAGGCCGGCGCCTATGGCATCCAGGGCGCGGCGGCCGCCTTCGTCGAGCACATCAGCGGCTCCTATTCGGGCATCATGGGCCTCCCCATGTTCGAGACCGCGCAACTGCTGCGGCGCGCCGGTTTCCCCATTTGAGACAACCGAGACAACCGAGAACTCCATGCAAGACATCCTGATCAACTGGTCCCCGCAGGAGACCCGCGTGGCGGTGGTCGAGCACGGCGCGGTGCAGGAGCTGCACGTCGAGCGCACGCTCGAGCGCGGACTGGTCGGCAACATCTACCTGGGCAAGGTCTCGCGCGTGCTGCCGGGCATGCAGTCGGCCTTCATCGACATCGGGCTCGAACGCACCGCCTTCCTGCACGTGGCCGACATCGTGGCCCCGTTCACGCCGGGCTCGCGGCCCAGCGCCGCGCCGGCCGAACGCGACCACCGTAACGGCGGCACCATGGTGCCGATCGAGAAGCAGGTGTTCGAAGGCCAGTCGCTGCTGGTGCAGGTCATCAAGGACCCGATCGGCACCAAGGGCGCGCGGCTGTCGACGCAGATCAGCATCGCGGGCCGGCTGCTCGTGTTCCTGCCGCAGGACAACCACATCGGCGTGTCGCAGAAGATCCCGGCCGACCTGCGCGATGCGCTGCGCTCGCGCATGCTCGCGCTGATCGAGGCCGCCGCGGCCGCCGACAGCGGCGGCGTGGTGCCCGAGAACACCGGCGGCTTCATCCTGCGCACCAACGGCGAGGACTCGACCGACGCCGAGCTCGCCGACGACATCGCCTACCTGCGCAAGACCTGGTCGCGCATCCGCGAGGCCTCGACGCGGCTGCCGCCGATGTCGCTGCTGCACCAGGACCTGAGCCTGCTGCAGCGCGTGCTGCGCGACCTCACCACCGAGGACACGCAGACCATCCGCATCGATTCGCGCGAGCAGTTCGAGCTGCTGCTGAAGTTCGGCCTGGAGTTCATGCCCAAGGCGTCCGGCAAGCTGCAGCACTACCGCGGCGAGCGGCCGATCTTCGACCTCTATTCGGTCGACGAGGAGATCGCGCGCGCGCTGGGGCGCCGGGTCGACCTCAAGTCGGGTGGCTACCTCGTGGTCGACCAGACCGAGGCGCTGACCACCATCGACGTGAACACCGGCGGCTTCGTCGGCGCGCGCAACTTCGACGACACCATCTTCAAGACCAACCTCGAGGCGGCGCAGGCCATCGCGCGCCAGCTGCGGCTGCGCAACCTGGGCGGGATCATCATCGTCGACTTCATCGACATGGCGCGCGACGACCACCGCGAGCAGGTGCTCGGCGAGTTCCGCAAGCAGCTCGCGCGCGACCGCGTGAAGACCACGGCCGGCGGCTTCTCGCAGCTCGGCCTGGTCGAGATGACGCGCAAGCGCACGCGCGAATCGCTGGCCCACATGCTGTGCGAGCCCTGCGTGGCCTGCGGCGGCCAGGGCATCGTGAAGACCGCGCGCAGCGTGGCCTACGACGTGATGCGCGAGATCCTGCGCGAGGCGCGGCAGTTCACGCCGCGCGAGTTCCGCATCGTCTCGTCGCCGCAGGTGATCGAGCTGTTCCTCGACGAGGAGAGCCAGCACCTGGCCGGGCTCAGCGACTTCATCGGCAAGCCGATCTCGCTGCAGTCCGAGCCGGCGATCGGGCAGGGGCAGTACGACATCGTCTTGCTCTGAGCCTTCGGGCTCTTAGCGCCGCGACTCGCGCCCCTGGCGCATCCCGATGCTGGCGAGCGCCGCCAGCACCAGCAGCACGGCCATCGCGAGCAGGCCGTTCTTCGTGCTGCCCGTGCTCTGCTCGATCCATCCCATCACCGACGGTCCGATGAAGCCGCCCAGCAGGCCGCAGGTGTTGACCAGTGCCAGTCCGCCCGCGAGCGCCACGCCGGCCAGGCGCGAGGAAGCGAACAGGAAGATCACCGACTGCACCACGAAGAACATCGAGCCCGTGAGGCAGAAGCCCGCGAGCGCGACGGCCGGGCTCGCGAAGGCCGCGATGCCCAGCCCCACGGCCATGGCGACCAGCCCGATCAGCAGCAGCAGGCGGCCGCGCTGCGGCGTGACCGCGAGCCGCGGCAGCGCGATCGCGCCGACCGCGGCGGCGACCCAGGGCAGCGAGTTGAGCGCGCCGATCTGCAGCGGCGTGAGCTTGCCGTAGGTGCCGATGATGCTCGGCAGGAAGAAGATCACCGTGTAGATGCTGATCTGGTGGCAGAAGTAGACGAAGATCGCGAGCCAGATCTGCTTGTCGACCAGGCAGGCGCGGAACGATTCGCCGACCTGGCCATGGGCGGCGTCCTCGGCGCGTTCGGCGGCGAGGCCTTGCTCGATCGCCCTCGCCTGTGCATGAGTGAGCCAGCTCGCATCGGCCGGCCCGTCGGGCAGCTTGCGCCAGACCACGAAGGCCAGCGCCACGGCCGGCAGGCCCTCGATCACGAACATCCATTGCCAGCCGTGCCAGCCCAGCAGGCCGTCCATCTGCAGCAGCGCGCCGCCGACCGGGCCGCTGAGGATGTTGGCGATGCACACGCCGAGCAGGAAGTAGCCGGTGGCGCGCGCCCGGTCCTTGCGGCCGAACCAGTAGTTCAGGTAGAGCATCACGCCCGGGAACAGGCCGGCCTCGGCCGCGCCGAGCAGCACGCGCATCACGTAGAACGAGGTCTCGCCCGTGACGAAGGCCATGCCGGCCGACAGCAGGCCCCAGGTGATCATGATGCGGGCGATCCACCAGCGCGCGCCCACGCGGTGCATCACCAGGTTGCTCGGCACCTCGAGCAGCGCGTAGCTCAGGAAGAACAGGCCCGCGCCCAGGCCGTAGGCCGCGGCCGAGATGCCGATGTCGACCGCCATGTGGCTCTTGGCGAGCGCGATGTTGGTGCGGTCGATGAAGCTGATCACGTAGGCCAGCACCAGCAGTGGCATCAGCTTGCGGAAGATCAGCGCATTGAGCGAGGCCTGCTCGTCGGTGGTGGCCGTGTCGGCCGCGGGCCCGAGACGGGCGCCGGGGATGGAGGTGTGTGCCATCGGTGTCTCTCTCTGAAGTCTTGTTCTGGTGAAGGAATGCAGCGGCGCGCCGTGCGGTGCGGCGGCGCTGCGGGGCGATGGAGGGGAGCTAGAAGTCGACCTTCGCCGCGCCCTTGAGGCCGAGGATCTCGCGCGCCTCGTCGGGTGTCGCGATGTCGATGTTCAGCGCCTCGAGCACGGCGCGGATGCGCAGCACCTGCTCGGCGCTCGAGGCGGCGAGCCGGCCCGGGCCGATCCACAGCGAGTCTTCGAGGCCGACGCGCACGTGCGAGCCCATGGCCGCGCCGATGGTGGCCAGCGGCAACTGGTTGCGGCCGGTGCCGAGGATCGACCACTGGAAGCGGTCGCCGAACAGTCGCGCCGCCGTGCGGTGCATGTGCATCAGGTCCTCGGGATCGGCGCCGATGCCGCCGAGGATGCCGAACACCGTCTGCACGAACACCGGCGCGCGCACCAGGCCGCGGTCCATGAAGTGGCGCAGGTTGTTGAGGTGGCTGACGTCGTAGCACTCGAACTCGAAGCGCGTGCCGTTGGCTTCGCCCAGGCGCAGGATGTTCTCGATGTCGGCGAAGGTGTTCTTGAAGATCAGGTTGCGGCTGTTCTCGAGGTGCTCGCGCTCCCAGTCGTGCTCCAAGGACTTGAAGCGCTCGAGCATCGGGAACAGGCCGAAGTTCATCGAGCCCATGTTGAGCGAGGCCAGCTCGGGCTTGAAGGTGGTGGCCGGGCGCATGCGTTCCTCGACGCTCATGTGCGGGCTGCCGCCGGTGGTGATGTTGATCACGGCGTCGGTGGCGGCCTTGATCTTCGAGAGGAAGGGGCGGAACAGGTCCGGGTCCTGCGAGGGGCGGCCGTCCTTCGGATCGCGCGCGTGCAGATGCAGGATCGCGGCGCCGGCGCGGGCCGCCTCGATCGAGGCGGCGGCGATCTCGTCGGCCGTCACCGGCAGGTGCGGCGACATGCTCGGCGTGTGGATCGCGCCGGTGGGGGCGCAGGTGATGATGGCTTTGGTGCGGGTGGCCATGGTCGGGATTCGGGTGAGGTCGGGAAGAGAGGAAGAGGGCGGGTCAGCTCAGCGCCTGGGTGTGGCCGTCGACCACGAGCTCCTGGCCGGTGACGCTGGCCGCCAAGTCACTGGCGGCGAACAGCACCATGTTCGCGATGTCGCCCGCCGTCACCATGCGGTTGAGCGCGGACTGCGAGGTGTAGATGCGCGTGACTTCCTCGATGGGCTTGCCGAGCGCCTGGGCCTTGGCCGCGATCACGGCGCGGATGCGCGGCCCGTCGACCGCGCCCGGCAGGATCGCGTTGACGCGGATGCCGTCATGGCCGAGTTCGAGCGCGAGCGTCTTGGTGAAGCCGATCACGGCCCATTTCGAAGCCGAGTAGGGCGAGCGGCCCGGCATGCCGAGGTGGCCGGCCGCCGAGGACAGGTTGACGATCGAGGGATTGCGGCCCTGGCGCAGCCGTGGCACCGCGAGCCGGGCGCAGAGGAACTGGCCCGTGATGTTGACGGCCAGCGTGCGGTTCCAGTCGTCGAGCGACAGGGTCTCGATGCCGCCGGTCGGGCCGGCCACGCCGGCGTTGTTGACCAGCACGTCGAGGCCGCCGAGCTTGCGGTCCGCGGCTTCGAACAGCCGGGCGACCTGTTCCTCGCTCGAGACGTCGGCGAGGCAGCTGCCGACCTCGGGCAGTTCGGTCGACAGCCGGTCCAGGCCCTCGGCCTGCACGTCGCAGGCGAAGACACGGGCGCCGGCCGCGGCGAAGGCACGCACGATCTCGAGGCCGATGCCGCTGGCGCCCGCGGTGACGAGCACGCGCTGGCCGGCGAGGGAATTTCCGTTCCACATTCTGAATAGCTCCTTGGGGTGTGACAGTGAACGATCGGCATCGTAGATCTGTGATCACAGATATCGCATAGGGTATACCCCGAACCGTATACTCCGCGGCATGGAGCTCTCCGACCTCGTCACCCCGCTCAAGCGCCAGACGCTCAGCGCCAACGTCTACGACCAGTTGCGCGACCTGGTGATGAGCGGGCAGATGATGCCGGGCGAGCAGATCTCGCTGCGCAGCGCCGCTGCGGCGCTGGGCGTGAGCGTGATGCCGGTGCGCGAGGCGATGCAGCGGCTGGTGGCCGAGCAGGCGCTCGAGCTGACACCCAGCCGCACCCTGCGCGTGCCGCGCATGACGGCCGCGCAGTTCAAGGAGATCACGGTGATCCGCACCAACCTCGAGGGGCTGGCGACCGAGGCCGCGGCCGCGGCGGTCGGCACCGTGGCGCTGCGCGAGATCGCCGAACGTCACGATGCCTTCGTCGCCGAGATGAAGGCCGCGAGTCCCGATGGCTCGAGGCTGGTCACCTTCAACAAGGAATTCCACTTCGCGGTCTATGCCGCGGCCGACATGCCGATGCTGCTGCAGATGATCGAGGCGCTGTGGCTGCGCATCGGGCCGATCCTCAACTACGACCTGCGCGCCGGCTCGCGCCGCGTGGGCGAGAAGACGGGGGTGGTGCACCATGCGGCGCTGCTCGCGGCGCTGAAGCGGCGCGACGGCGCCAAGGCCCGGGCCGCGCTCGAGGGTGACATCCGCAGCGCGGCCGAGTTCATCCTCTCGGCGGGCGTGCTGGTGACGGAGGGCGTTTCAAGGCCGGCGTCGCCCGGCGGCCGGGATCAGAGCGTCGGATCCTGACCCGCGGCGGCGCTGCGCACTGCGTTCGTCTGCAGCCGCGCATAGAGGCCGTCGAGCGCCATCAGCTGCGCATGCGAACCCTGCTCGGCCACGCGGCCCTGTTCCATCACGATGATGCGGTCGGCATGCTGGATGGTCGACAGCCGGTGCGCCACGATCAGCGTGGTGCGGTTCTGCATCAGGCGCTGCAGGGCGTCCTGCACCAGGCGCTCGGATTCGGTGTCGAGGGCCGAGGTGGCCTCGTCGAGCAGCAGCACCGGCGCATCCTTGTAGAGCGCGCGCGCGATCGCGAGGCGCTGGCGCTGGCCGCCCGAGAGCTGCGTGGCGTTGTGGCCCAGCACGGTGTCGATGCCCTGGGGCAGGCCTTCGACGTGGGTGCTGAGGTTGGCGGCCGCGATGCAGGCCAGCACGCGGTCGCGGTCGATCTCGGCGTCGGCGCCCAGCGCCACGTTGGCCGCCAGGGTGTCGTTGAGCATCACCACGTCCTGGCTCACCATGGCGAACTGCGAGCGCAGGCTCTTGAGCTCCCATTCCGAGATGTCGTGGCCGTCGAGCAGCACCTGGCCGCCGCTGGGCAGCACGAAGCGCGGCAGCAGGTTCATCAGCGTGGTCTTGCCCGAGCCCGAGGGGCCGACGAAGGCCACGTTCTGGCCCGGCTCGATGGCGATGCTCACGCCGTCGAGGGCGGGGCGCTCGTCGTCGCCGCGGTAGTTCACGCGCGTGTCGCGGAATTCGATACGGCCCTGGGCATGCGCCATGCCGAAGCTGCCCTGCGGCTCGGTCGGCACCTCGTCGACCAGCGCCAGGCCGCGCTCGAGGGCGGCCAGGCCGCGGGTGATCGGGCCGGCCACTTCGGCGAGGCGCCGGATCGGCGCGATCAGCATCAGCATCGCCGTGATGTAGGCGACGAAACCGCCGACGGTGAAGCCCTGCTTGCCGCTCTGCCAGAGCGCGATCATCACCACCACCGACAGCGCCAGCGAGGCCATCATCTGCGTGAGCGGGGTGGTCGCGGCCTGGGCGATGGTGGACTTCACGGCCAGCCGGTTGAGCTTCTGGCTCAGCTGCTCGAAGCGCCGGGCCTGGGCCGTCTCGGCGCCATGCAGGCGCACCATGCGGTGGGCCAGCACGTTCTCTTCCACCACGTAGGCCAGTTCGTCGGTGGCCTGCTGGCCCTGCTGCGTCAGCTTGTAGAGGCGCTTGGAGAACACCTTCATGATCCAGGAGATGCTCGGCACCAGGAAGGCCACGATCAGCGTGAGCTTCCAGTTCAGGTAGACCAGGTAGCCCAGCAGCGCCACCAGCGTGAAGCCGTCGCGCGACAGCCCCAGCAGCGCCTGCACCAGCAGCATCGCGCCGGTCTGCACTTCATAGACCACGGTGTTCGACAGCGTGCTGGCCGACTGGCGCGCGAACAGCGCGAGTTCGGCGCCCAGCAGCCGGTCGAACAGCACCTTGCGCAGCCGCTGCATGCCTTCGTTGGCGATGCGCGAGAGCGCGTACTGCGAGATGAACTGGGCGATGCCGCGCACCGCGAACAGCAGCAGCACGGCGGCCGGCACGAACCACAGCGGCATTTCGCCGCGCGTGAAGCCGCGGTCGAGCAGCGGCTTGAGGAGGGCCGCCATCAGCGGCTCGGTGATGGCGGCCAGCATCGCGCCGCTCAGTCCCAGCGCCCACCACTGGCGCGAGCCGCCGAACCAGGTCATGAGCCGCGCCAGCCGGCGCATCAGGGGAGGGCGTGCGGCTTCGCTGCCGGGGGGTGTCTGCATGGCGGCGGATTCTACGGGGCGGGTCGGAACACCCTTTCAGCCGCCCGGGCCGGTGCTTCGGACCGCTTTCCTGAAGCATTTTGAATGTAGGACCCGGCCCCGCATGGAACGTTTTGCCATGGCGCCATCAAAGCAATGTGTACCATGTGGCCCCGTTACAAGGGGAGAAACTTTTTCAACCCGAGATCTCTCCGAAACCGCATGAACAAGCCGTTGCAAGCCCTCTCTCCAACTCCTTCTTCATCGCTTTTGGGTCGCCGCACGGTCATTGCGGCCCTGGCTGCCTCCCCCGTTTTGCCCGCACTCGCCCAGTTCAAGGTCGAGGTGTCGGGCGTGGGGCTGACCCAGTTGCCCATTGCGCTCGTGCCGTTCCGCGGCCAGGATTCCTCGCCGCAGAAGATCTCCGAGATCGTCCAGGCCGACCTCGAGCGCAGCGGCCAGTTCCGCGGCGTCGATGCCTCGGGCCAGGCGCTCGACGAGGGCTCGCGTCCTGATTTCTCCGTCTGGCGCCAGCGCACCGCCGACTCGCTCGTGGTCGGCAGCGTCACGCGCCTGGCCGACGGCCGCTACGACGTGCGCTTCCGTCTCTGGGACGTGGTGCGCGGACCGAACGGCGGCGATCTCGGCGGCCAGAGCTACATCGTTCCCCAGGGCGACCTGCGGCTCGCCTCGCACCGCATCGCCGATTACGTCTACGAGAAGCTCACGGGCGACAAGGGCATCTTCTCGACCCGTATCGCCTACGTGACCAAGGGCGGCAGTCGCTACTCGCTGTGGGTGGCCGATGCCGACGGCGAGAACGCGCAGGCCGCGCTGGCCAGCCCCGAGCCGATCATCTCGCCGGTCTGGTCGTCCAACGGCCAGCAGCTGGCCTACGTGTCCTTCGAGTCGCGCAAGCCCGTCGTCTACGTGCACAACGTGGCCAGCGGCCAGCGCCGGCTGGTCGCCAACTTCCGCGGCTCCAACAGCGCGCCGGCCTGGGCGCCCGACGGCAGCACGCTCGCCGTCACCCTGAGCCGCGACGGCGGCTCGCAGCTCTACACCATCCCGGCCAGCGGCGGCGAGCCGCGCCGGCTGACCCAGAGCGCGAGCATCGACACCGAACCGGTCTACTCGGCCGACGGCAGCACCATCTACTTCGTGAGCGACCGCGGCGGCGCGCCGCAGATATACAAGATGGGTGCCAACGGCGGCAACCCGACCCGGGTCACCTTCAGCGGTACCTACAACATTTCTCCTTCCGTCAGCGCCGACGGCCGGTGGTTGGCCTACATCTCCCGTGTGGGAGGGGCCTTCAAACTCCATGTGATGGAGTTGGCCAGCGGCAATGTCACCGCCATCACCGACACCTCGGCGGACGAGAGTCCGAGTTTTGCCCCCAATAGCAAGCTGATCGTCTACGCCACGCAACTGCAAGGTCGCGAAGCCCTCATGACGACCACGCTGGACGGAAAAATAAAGGCACGGCTGGCGGGTCAGGCAGGAGACATCAGGGAACCGGACTGGGGTCCGTTTCAAAAGCAATGATTAGGTTTATCTGAGGAGTTCGAAATGTTGAAACGTACGATTTATTCGCTGGCCATCGTGGCGCTGATCGCAGGCTGCTCGTCGGGCACCAAGCTCAACGAAACGCCCGTGACCGACCGCACCGGCACCACCGGTGGTGCCGGCAACCAGGGCGCGACCACTTCCGTGGCGCCCGTCACGATCGATCCCAACGCCGGCACCGCGCAAGGCCCGGTGGGCGTCGAGCGCATCGTGTTTTTCGACTACGACAGCTACACGGTCAAGCCCGAGTTCCAGTCGCTGATCGACGGCCATGCCCGTTTCCTCAAGGCCAACGCACAGCGTCGCATCTCGATCGAAGGCCACACCGACGAGCGCGGCGGCCGCGAGTACAACCTCGCGCTGGGCCAGAAGCGTTCGGAAGCCGTGCGCCGTGCGCTCACGCTGCTGGGCGTGAACGACAGCCAGATCGAAGCCGTGAGCTTCGGCAAGGAAAAGCCCGCCGTGACCGGCGCGGGTGAAGAAGTCTGGGCGCAGAACCGTCGCGCCGAAATCCGCTACACCCGGTGATGCGACCCGCCCAACGCGCTCTGTGGCGTGGCGCGGCCCTGGCGGCCGCCCTGTTGTGCGCCTCGGCCGGATCGCAGGCCGCGCTGTTCGAGGATGACGAGGCCCGCAAGGCCATCCTCGACCTGCGCCAGCGCGTGGAGGCCGTGCGCCAGCAGACCGATCAGCGTCTGAGCGACGAGAACGGCCAGTTGCGGCGCAGCCTGCTCGACCTGCAGACGCAGATCGAGCAGATGCGCGGCGACCTGGCGCGCATGACCGGCCAGAACGAGCAGCTCACGCGCGCCGTGAGCGACCTGCAGTCCAAGCAGACCACCATCGACGATCGGCTCAAGCAGAACGAGCCCTCGAAGGTCACGGTCGATGGCCGCGAGTTCAATGCCGATCCGCGCGAGAAGGCCGACTTCGAAGCCGCGCTCGGCGTGTTCCGCGCCGGGCAGTTCGCCCAGGCCCAGACCGCCTTCGCCGAGTTCGTCAAGCGCTACCCGCAAAGCGGCTACAACGCTTCGGCCCTGTTCTGGCTCGGCAATGCCCAGTACGCCACGCGCAACTACAACGAGGCCATCGCCAACTTCCGGTCGATGCTCTCGCTCGCGCCCGACCACGCCAAGGCCCCCGAGGCCGTGCTGTCGATCGCGAACTGCCAGATCGAGCTCAAGGACACGCGCGCCGCGCGCCGCACGCTGGAAGACCTGACCAAGGCCTACCCGCAATCGGAAGCCGCGCAGGCAGGCCGCGAGCGTCTCTCGCGACTGCGCTAGTGCCGGCAGAGCCCTCCGCTTGAGCGCCGTTCACGAGCCCGTCTCCACGACCGAACCGGCGACTGCCCCCGAGGCAGCCGCCGGTTTTGTCGCGTCTGGCGACGACGCGCTGGCGCCCGATTTCGCGCGCCGCTTCGGCGGCCTCGAGCGCCTGTACGGCGTGAGCGGCGCCTCGCGCATCCGCAACGCGCACGTGCTCGTCGTGGGCATCGGCGGCGTCGGATCGTGGGCCGTCGAGGCGCTGGCGCGTAGCGGGGTGGGGCGGCTCACGTTGATCGATCTCGACCACGTGTCCGAGTCGAACATCAATCGCCAGATCCATGCGCTCGACAGCACCGTGGGCCAGGCCAAGGTCGAGGCCATGCGCGAGCGCATCGCGCAGATCAATGCCGAGTGCCGCGTGCTGCCGATCGACGAGTTCGTCGAGCCCGACAACTGGCCCGCGCTACTCGAAGCCGCGCAGGCCGCCAACGGCCCCGTGCATGCCGTCATCGATGCTTGCGACCAGGTGAAGGCCAAGCTCGCGATGGCCGCCTGGGCCCGCGGCGTCGCGCGGGGCACCGACTTCGTCACCGTCGGCGCGGCGGGCGGCAAGCGGCTCGCCCACAAGGTAGACATCGACGACCTCTCGCAGGTCACGCACGACCCGCTGCTCGCGCAGCTGCGGCAACGCCTGCGCAAGTCGCACGGCGCGCCGCGCGAGGGTCGCAAGATCGGCGTCACGTGTGTCTTCAGCCGCGAGAGCGTGGCCCCGCCCGATGCTTCGTGCGCCATCGAGAGCGGCGACGGTTCGCTCAACTGCCATGGCTACGGATCGGTGGTCAGCGTGACCGCCACCTTCGGCCAGTGCGCGGCGGGGTGGGTCCTCGATCGGGTGGCTGCAAATACCACGCTATAATCTCGGGCTTTGCCGCGTTTGACACAGCGGCGAAGCACCAGGAAGAACAAGAACGAGGAACTCCCTTCCAAGGGAAACCGAATTCGGGACGTTAGCTCAGTTGGTAGAGCAGCGGACTTTTAATCCGTTGGTCACTGGTTCGAATCCAGTACGTCCTACCACCCGTTTTCCCAATGAAAACCACCCTCAAAGGCCGCTTTTAAGCGGCCTTTTTATTTGCCATTGTGGGGGACTTTTTGCCCACCAGCTTCACGGCGGCCGACAGCGTGCCGACCACCAGGTGCGCGTATCGGCGCGTACTCACTGGCGACAGGTGACCCAGCACGCTGCCCACGGTGTTGAGGTGCGCGCCGCCGTTGAGCATCTCGCTCGCGGTGCTGTGGCGCATGTCGTGCAGCTTGGCGTGGCCGTAGGCAGGCGGGCTTCCTGGCAGTCTTCGAAGTCGCTTCGATCCTGTTCCGCTGGCTGATGGTCCGCGTCCCGGAGCGCGATCACACGCCGGACTGATCTGACCGGCAGCCTGCGGGCTCGGCGCTGACTGGTCGGGCCTGCACTACATGGTGGGGGCTTTCATCGCCGGCGCAGTGATGGACGCGGAGTGGGTTGACCAGCAGCAGGTGGACGGGCTACGCCACGACGTGCTGCTGGCGATCATGCCGGTGTTCTTTCTGAGCACCGGCCTGCGCACCAACTGGCAGGTCGGTGGCGCCGCGGTCTTCCTCACGGCTGCCGTGCTGCTGGTTGCGTCTGTGGCCGGAAAACTGATCGGGCTTCGCCTGGCCGGGCGGCTATTGCGCTGGCAACCGGGTGAGTCTTCGTTGATCGGCTGACTGCTGTAGATCAAGGCCCTCATCATGATCATCTTCGCCAACGTGCTGCTGGACAAGGCGATCGTCACCAACGAGACGTTCACGGCGCAGCTGATCAGAATCTGGTCGGGGCGCACGGCTCTTATCGCCGCCTGCACGCGCATGTGGCCGCGCGCGCTGATCCGCTTGACTACGATGTCGTCATTTCAAGGCATCAAGATTCTTGACGGCATGTTTTTTCTCTCTCGAAACTTTCAACGCTTCAGCCGGATGCCCTTGCGCAGGAAGATGCTCGTTGGGCTGGTGATCCTGGTCGTGGTCACGCTCTTACAACGTCTTAGCAGTTTGCTTCCTCAAGGCTCTGCATTCGATGAGGTGCGGGTTGGGATGACCTTGCCCGAAGTGCACGGACTCATGGGAGCTCCGCGCTGGAGTGACCGAATAGAGACTTCGCAATTAAGCGCTCTGAGCCGCACACACAAGTGCACGGACGGACAACTTTGCGCGCCAATGTGGGCGCTGCAGTACAACTACCCTGTGCCGCTGACCCTCGAAACAAAGGTACTGGTCGTGTACTTCGGAATGGACTTTGTCGTGATTGAGAAGAGTGTTCATCACTCGCCGTGATGCCCGTGAGGCGGTCGAGGGTCCCGACAATGGCGATGTCGGGTTGTTCTATGTCGCAATCACTGCGGGGCCACCCAACTTCGTGCGCTTTCGCCTTTCACTTGAAGCCGTGCTAGGAGAGGTCTAGTGCCTCAACGTTGTGTCCATCCACGATGAACATTTCTCGTGACCCGATGGCGAAAAATTGGCCGGCCGAAAACCTTTGAACGTCGATGCGCGTGCGAAAGTCGATGCGGTCAGAGAAGTCGAATTGATCTGCAACCTGTAGGGTATTGCTACGAGTCGACATCATTGCGACGTCGCGGCCTCGGGCCTTTCGACGGATCACCTTTACTCGTGCGTGTCCTTCAAGAAATGTTTGGAGCTTGTTCATATCCTGAACGCTAGACTCTGGGCCTTCTAATAATATGCATGCCGTCGGCCGAAGAGTTTGAGCCCACGACAACATTCCGTCTGTCGTCTTTATGCCGCAATCCAGATACTTGTTAGCCGTTGCCCAGTTTTTTTTGCTCCATTCGGATTCCTTCATTTGGCCCTTGAATCTAAGGGGGAATCGCCTCTTCAAGGTCTCCGCGATAGTGAGGTAGCTTAGTTCTTCCGCAGGATAGTGAAACGCGCCTGCCCAACCGGTGTTTTCGTTATATCCACCTATGAATGCGCATGAATACAATTGGGACGTTGTCACGCGAACTTCGCTTCGCTCGTACTTTTCTTTAAGCGAAGGTTGAGCCATCTCCGTCTTATCTTCAAACCAAGATTGAGCCATAACGCCCTGACCCATTTCTATGTAGAAGGACGCCATTAGGATTCACTCCGGTTGATTGAGAAAAGTGCAGCCTAGCCTGCGGTCATGAGTGATTCTCAGAATTGCATTCATCAAAGGCAACTACCAGAATCTGTGGGTGCGGCGCGTTTTTCACGGGGCAAGGCTCGTCCCTGCTGCTGGGGCGCGGCGATTGCGGTCAGCCAGCCTAGGCACCTACACGGATGCGGCCGCGAGAACCGCGCGACGAGCCTAGATTTCGTGCCGGCCCCGCTCTAGGGGAGGCCGGCTACACCTGATGCCACGGGCTCGCGCGTCGTCGCTGGCGCCTTCCCGTCAGCGTGCGGGCATGATCTTGGCAGTCACAAATAACAGGAATCAAATTTGTCCGACATGGCGTAAAGCGCGGGAGCCCTACATTTCTGACGCCCTGGCGTTTGCCGTGGCACCTTGCTGTAAACCTCAGCCCGGCCGCGCGCCGGGCTCTTTTTTTTGTGGACGGCCCTCGGTGGGGAGCGTTGGTCACCTGGGGTCTTGAAAGTTTGCCCCGCCGCTCCTGGATTGACCACCGTCGAAGTTTTGGTCAACCAAAAAGGAGGCTTCAATGACCATGAACTTGCTACGGCAGATCGCGACTTCCCGCCTGCCTGTCTCGTTCTACCGAACCGAAGACATCGATCAAGTCCGGATCCTGAGGGCGGCGGGACTCGTAGTGGCGATGATTCCTGCGCCGTCCAATCCGCTCACACTTTCGGGTGACAGTCTGGCTGCCCAGGTGCTGGCGGTCACGCAGAAGGGGCGGGAGAAATTGGCCAGGTTCGACTATCCGGAAGCCCGGTCATCACTGTGGCGGAAGCGCATGCCGCGAATTTTCATCAGACATGGTTGGCCCCTGCGGTCGCCCGGTGAGCAGACTTCGCCAACGAGGATGCAGTATCCGCCCCAGCGTGTTTCGGGTGCTACGGCTCAAGGCGGTAGACGGGCTTGGCGTTCGAGTCTTGCAATAGCACATAGCTGCGCAGGAGATCGAAATCGTCCACGGTCATGCAGCCTGGGCCACCGAGCAAGTGTTCAAGGTTCTGATGGTCCACTTGTACGAGGTCACTGGCGAAGGAGAAGAGGTCAGGGCGCGTAGGCATGGGAACTTCCTTTCAAAGGAGCCAGCATGCCGGCCTCGCCGCAAGGCCGCGAGCGGTGATTTGAGACGTGAATGCAATCTTGCTGGTCATGCGAGCGATCCCCGCTTGACTACCGTGCCGGCCGGAGAGCGGGCTTGCGGCTCTCGGATGCCGTTAGGCGATCTGGGCAACAGGTGCCGATGCCAACTGCGCAGCTATCGGGCGGATCAACTCCATCGCGCCCTTTGCAAGCGCGTAGCCGCCGTGGTGGTCGTTCGCGCTTTGCAGCGCATTGGTGGCCGCCGCCTCACCCTCTAGGTATCGGGCTCTCGTTGAGGACTACAGCTTGGAGGCGTTTGACTTTGCGTCTCTGGCGTCGTCTCGGCGCTTTTTCTCGCCCAAGGGAAGATAACCAAAGATCACGACTGATCGGTCGATGCTGCCCGAACGTTCGGAGAGCGCAATCACCACGTTCGGGCCTCCCCAGGTACTTTCCTCCGAGCTCAGCACCGCGCCGCTGTTTGCAGTCACATGAGCAGTCTCGACCATATGGGCGGGGCCATATCGCTCGGCAAGGGTTGCCTTGAGGCGTTGATAGTTCTGATCGCGGCTAACGGCAAAAGTGATGAGCTGCACACGGCCATCGACGAAATTTACGTTGGCGCCGTCACGAGTAAAGTTCAGCGGCAACCCCCACAGTATTCCGACCGCGGGGTTTCCCGCGATGCTCTCGAGGCACACCGTTTTGGATTTGAACGCGGCTGCACCACGCGGGCAAGGCGGAATGGCTTCCCTCCGACCGCCGAGCTCGACGCCCATGACAGACGTTGGCTCTTGGGCCCATTGCGCTCCAGCGCCCAGAGCGACCGCTGACATAGCGACGCCAATAAAAAAATTCTTCATCGATCCTCCGTTTTAAGACTTTTCGGTCCGATACAGGCATTAGCCCAGGCTCAGTGCGAATCAGCGTTCCCAGGTATCGGGCTCTCGTTGAGCGGTCCGCATTGCTAAGCGAGGGGTGATCTTCGCCGAGCGTGCCAGCGCATGGAACGCCGGTCAATCGGGCACCTCGGCACCATACCGCACCGCAACAATGGCGCGGCCAACGGCGGCGCGCGGCGTCGCGCCTTCCGGCCAGGGGCCGCGGCCTTCAGGCAGCCGACCGCCAGGCTTGCTGATGACGATCGCGCACCACTGCCGGTTCTTGCCAGGCATCGGGGCGACATGGATTGCTTCGCGCTCGAGCAAACGATCGAAGCCGGGCCAGTCGGCGAGGTAGTCGATGGCCGGCTCGCCCGAAGCCTTTGAGATCCACGCGTTCAACGCCGCGCCTGCGAGATCCGCGGCCTTCATGGGTCGAGGCGGTCTTTCGCGGAGTGCTGAAGCTGGCGCCACTCCCATGGTGCAACCGCCTGCTTGTCGCTCCAGAGACCGACGCCTTTGGCTCGAGCTTCCTGCTCAGCGAACTCATACTGGCCCCGCTCCTGCGCTGTCTGCTCTCGCGCGTAGTCGCGATACCACCAAGCCAAACCTAGTGTGATCATGGCTAAGCCGGCGTCCAGCGTGGCTGGGCCGCGCGGCGCGGAGGCGGGCGCGACGTGCACGCGGCACACGCTGCGGCCGTACCGGTCGACCTTGCGGCAGTCGAGCTCGACGGGCTCCGAACGCCGACGTGATGAGAGGCCGGAGCGCCGCCGAGCATCAACGTTTAACCACGGCAATTGAACAGTGAACGGTAGTCTTTGGCTTATGCGGTCACGAGACAACCTGGCAATCGTGCCTTGCTCAACGACTGCGAGGAGATCCGTTTCATGGCTACCTATGTCACGCGTGAAGACCTTGCTGCCCCAGCTAACTTGGCTGCATATGGGTATGACGCCGAGGAGGCGCAGAGCATTTTTGACAACGCACTGCCCCTTCAGAACTACGCCGAGCTGCGTGCGTACACGGGACGCGCGCTCGGCCTGCGCATCACGAGTGCCGGCATCGCAGGCACCTTCCAGCGCGACATCAGTGACACCACCTCTGCAGACAATGGCGGAACGATCATCTTGGATGCTAGTAACCGTCGCTGGAAGCGCCTTTTCACCGGTGACGTGATGGTCGATTGGTTTGGCGCTGACAACACTGGCGAGGTCGACAGCTCTTCCGCCGTGTCTGTTGCTGCTGCCTATCTGATGGCAACGAGGTCCGGCGTTGGGCTAGGACTGGGCGCGTTGGTTTTTGGGCGCGGCGTGTACTTGTGCAATGGCTCCATCGCTCTGGGAGAGGCTCGCGGGCTTGTCATTCGCGGCCAAGGGTTCGGTGCGACCGAACTTCGCCGCACGGTGGACACGGGCGCGATGTTCACGCAAACGCTGTACTCCTACCTGACGTTTGCTGACATGGGTATCAACCATGCCGGCGCCCTAGCCAAAAAAGGAGATTGGACGACGACGTGGCTCGACCTTTCCGGCTCTGGCATCGGGCAGAACTTGATCCTCAAGCGCCTCCGCGTGCATGGCTTCAACAAGCAAATTGACTTCGGCAGCCGCAGCCTCAACGGTGACACCAATTACGCATCCGAGTGCTACTTCACCAATTTCAATATCTTCCTTGAGGCCACGAACAATCAAGGGATCATCAACAACTTTTCAAAATGCAGTTTCATCGGCACAGTGGATAGCGTTTTGAAGGTCGCGGGCTTTGGGCACACGCATTTCGACACTTGCAACGTGGTCATGTCCGGCAAGTTTCTGGACCTCTCAGGCAACGGCGGCCCTCAGTCCCTGTATGTGGCCGACAACTGCAAGTTCGAACACTGGCCGCAGGGTGGCGCAATTGGCACCACGCAACTCGTCGTCATGAATGTCGCGACCACGGCGAAAGTACTTTTCAAGGGTGGCGGCCTTGCTGGCGGCACGCCCGATCCATCCGTTTATCAGATCGTGAATCGCAACTCCAATGGAACGATCGAGTTCGAGGGCGGGAACTGGGCAGCGACGATCAAGATGCGCCACTACAAGCAGGTACCAACGTCGGTTTTCGGCGCGCAGGTGTTCGCGACCTACACGAAGTTCAAGAACTGCACCATCTCACCGAGCCCTGCGAATCTCGTGTTCGATGCGACCGGAGGAACAAACCAGTCGTACCCCGGCGCCGTGTGGCAGGACTGCCAAGACCGTCCGAACATCTGCATCACCGGTGTGGCAAACGGACAGGGCTTCAATGCAGCGGTGCCTGCTGAAGCGGTTCTCAACCGGGCGACGTTCACAGGTGCTTCGGTAGGTGGCGCGCTGCTGAATGGAACCACTCCCGTGACGTTCTCGATGCCCCACTACGGGCAGCCAGCATTCCTTCGGGCTGTGCGTGTGTTAATACACTCGCAGGCGGTGGTGGTCAATGGAACCATCAAGGTGTTTGCCGACGCCGCGAAGACTATTCAGATCGGGTCCACCATCGCCATGACAGGAGGCGCTAGTACTACTCCGAAAATGTATGACCTTCCGATCCCCGTCGATACCGTGGTGACCGATGGCGTTTATGTTGAAATGACCAACGGGAACGGCATCTATGCCTATGGCCGCGTCTATATCGAGACGATGAGCATCTAATTTTCGGTTCGGAAAGCTGCTCTGCAGACCGAGCCACGCGATCGACGATTGGTGAAAGGTTGCACCTCACCAAAGCGCTGAGGGGGCAGGCGCTCTGCATTCTCCAACTCTCGCTCGGTTCGTGCGGGTCATCGATTCGCGCTGAACCTGCAAAGCATCGCGTCATGCGGCAGCGTCTTCTAGTGGAAGGCCCCTCAGTCGAAGAGGGTCTCCAAATTCGGTGGATGGTATTGAGGCCCTGAGTGTGGAGGAAAATAAAAGCGCCATGCGGGTTCTCGGGCTTCTTGCGGATGCAGTACGTCCTACCATGTCTTCGTTCGCAGCAAATGCAGACGCCTGAAGTGTGTAGCCAACCACAGCGGCTTCACTGAAGAGGTGGCCGCTTGGGGTTGGCGCCCTTCGCTGCTTCCCTTCCATCATCCGATCGCTGTCCCGCAGCCCTGCCATGGCGAGTGCTTTCGATGCCAACGCGCACTCGCTCTTTTTCATCATTCAGATCGATCGCCCCCGCCGCGAATCGATGTAGCCATCGCCACCTTGCGCATGTGATGAGCAATCCGCATGAAGTAGATGATGGTGTAGGCAAGCGACGCGACGAACACGAGCAGGCGATAAACGAAAGCCGGATCCCGAAACGTGTCGCTTGTCAGCACATGCGGCAGTCCAAAGTGCATGAGCGTCGCCACCAGAAGATTGAGGGCCAGGACCTTGAATCCGATGGGAACCGCAATGACGCAATAGCGACGAACGAAGTCGCGCCCGGAAGCCGCACCGTTCGCGACAAATGCTTCGTGCGTGCCTACGAAGCTGATGGCGAGGGTGAGGGCGGCCTCGAAGAGCAAGGTCCAGTTTCGGTAGCCACCGAACCAGAGCGCCGAATAGTTCAGGATCACATAGAGCAGCGCCGCCGCCAGCATGTACTTCAGGCCATCGGTTTCATCGAGCCTGTCATGGACCAGATCGTCTCTGAGTTTTCGCGTGTTCCAGATGTGCATGCTCATGGGGATTTCGATGGCTGGGTTGAATCCAGATGTACACCCATAAGCATGCCGGATCCACCTTTGTCCGCCGGATCCAGATGGTCAACAAGCGGATGAAGTCCGGGTGCTCCCGGAACCACCGGGTCGATTCACGTCGCGGGCCGACTCTTCCGCGGCCAAAGCAACTCCTTCCCCGCCGGCGTCAACTGATAAGCAAACCGCCGCGACGGCCTCGCATGTATCTGCAGCGAGGGCGTCTCCACCGCCGCAATCAACCCCGCCGTCTGCAGCACCTCGAGGTGATGTCCCTCGACCTCCGGCCACGCCCCCGCGCTGACCCGCGCAAGGCAGGCGGTGACGAGCGTCTTGTTCTCGAGCATCGATGACTCCTTCTGGCTGGCCGCGATTCTGTGCCTGCCATGGAGTTCGATCCCTCCTCCGTTGGGAGGAGGAGGAAGGGCGCACGCGAGCGAGGTCCGAAGCGCGTGCAGCTAGTCGATGAACCGCGCCGCGATGTCCCCGAGCGAAGGGATATCCATCTGCGTGTGCCCGCCCGCATACCCCTTCAGGCTCAGCTTCAGGCCCTTGTAGTTGCGGCTGGCGATCGTGTCGTGCATCGCGGTGATCGTGGGGCCGCCGCTGTTGTTGAGGGCATAGGCCAGCAGCAGCGTCACGGGAACATCGCGGGTGCCGGCGTTGGCGTACATCTGCTTCTCGAGCTGATCCATCGGCGCGGCCAGCGGGCCGTTGAAGGGCGCTTCGGAGGAGAAGAAGTACTGGAAGGTGAATTGGCCCGCCCCCTCCATGAAGAAGGCGCTCGCGACGAAGATGCCGCCGTTCGACAGGCCCGAGAGCATGCGCTTGGCCGGGTTGGCGCGGTAGTTCGATTCGACGTACGGCACGAGTTCGCGCGTGACGAAGTCGTGATACGCCGTGGAGCCGGGCGGCAGGTAGTCGGTGTTGCGGTGCGCGGTGCCGCCGATGCCGACGACGATGGCCTTCTTGCCCTGCTGCTCGAGGATGTCGACGAAGTTCTGGAAGCGCGACGTGCCGAAATTGAATTTGGCATCGCCGTCCGTCAGGTACATCGCGGGATAGGTCGATGTCCCGCCATCGTAGGCGGCGGGCAGGTAGATCTGGATCGGATAGGTGTCGCCGTTCGCGTTCGACTTCAGCGTGGCATTGATCACCCGGCTCGTGCTGGACGGTGGCGGCGCGGGCGGCGGTTCACCGGCCACCGGCGGAAGCAGCGGCAGCCCACCACCGCCGCCGCCGCCACCCCCGCCACAGGCGGCGAGGCCGAGCACGAATGCGGCGGCCAGAGTCAACGTGAATCGGCGGAACATCCGATGAACCTGCATGCTGAATCTCCTCGTGCTGCGGATGCGCGGGGCATCCTGCTTGTGCTCGCCGATGCGGGATGGCATCGCGCGGCCAATGGCTTGCGCATTGGTGGAGAGCGATTGGGTCAGAAGATGTCGTCGAATGGAAGTTACGAAGATCGTTGTAGTCGGCAGGGGGCGCGAGCGACGCGGGCGCACGAAGATCGGGGGTATGGCCGCACGCTACAGTGGTCCACCTCCGGAACCACAGACCAGGGACGATCCATGACCACCCGAAGAAGCCGCCCGGCCTGCCTGCTGCTGGCACTGGCGGCCTCCTGCACGGCCGCATCGGCCGCCACCATCGTCTGCACGCCGGGGCCGGTCGCGGGCAATGCGCCGTTCAACACGGTGCGCAGGATCGCGATCGACGAGTTCTCGCGCACGGTCAATCTCGATGTGGTGCGGTCGAAGACGCGCGAGACCGAGACGCTGGGCAAGATGCGCGCGGACCTGGTCGGCATGGACGAATCGTCCGGCGAGCCGGTCTACGTGTTCAATTCGATCCCGACCTCCGAGGTGGAGACCACCACGCTGTTCAAGCTGTTCAAGGCCGGCGAATGGCGGCTGACCAGCGCCACGCTGAGCTTCGTGGGCAAGGTGCCCATGCTGCGCGCGGCGGACAGCGGCACGGTGTTCAACTGCAAGCGCTCGAGCCTCGGTTGACGAGGCCGCGCGCGAACGAGAGGGGCGGGCTCAGGGCTGGGTGCGTGCCTTGATGAACTGGCCGCCGCGCAGCCGCACGCGTTCGACGGCCGCTTCCAGCGAAGGTTGGCGCATCACGACGAGGTCGCCCTTGGGGATGCCGTGCCAGGTGATCCGGGCCACGCCCGAATAGCTGCCGCGCACCGTCTCCCTGCAGAAGAACGAACCATTCCAGCCATCCTGGAGGTCGACGGAGATGTGGGCTGAGTGCATGGGTGGCGAGCGTAGGCGCGAGAGGCCTGCGAAGCCAGGAAATAGTACCTTGGTTCTCAACTTATTGCTACCGATTGCCGTGGGCGATCCGGCATCGGCAGCGGCCGGCCTTCAGGGCCGTCTCGTCAGTTGAAGTCGGTCATGAAGTACCAGATCGGCTCGAGCTTCGCGCCGGGCGCGGGCCGGTGCAGGTAGATGTCGTAGACGATGGTCCGGGGCTGCGGCCCCCGCTTGTACGCGATGCGCACCACGCCTTCGTCGACGCTGGCCGGATCGGTGCGCCTGAGCCGCACCAGCTTGCCGTCGCCGCGGATCTCGAGCGCGTGGTGCTCGAGCGGCACGACGGTTCCGGTGCCCTTGTCGATGAAGCTCACCCATTCGGCATCCCGCTCCCGCGCCTCCCTGGCCGACAGGTAGATGGTCGGGTAGAGCAGCCGCTGGGCCTTGGCCAGCGCGCCCATGAAGGCCTCGCCCTTCCTGTTCCCGATGTCGTCGATCAGCCGGCGGTAGGCCTCGACCACCTCGGCCTCGAGCTTGGGATCGCCGGCATCGAGCAGCGGCACGCTGCGTTCCCAGCCGGCCAGCCTGTAGGGCACCTGGGCCTCGAACTGCACGGTCTGGCTGAAGCCCCGCGGGTCGGTGAACTGCGCCTGCCTGCCGTCGCGCAGCGGGGGCAGTTCATAGAGCATGGTGTGGCGCGGCGGCGCGGTCTTGCTGCGCACGACCAGCTCCACCTTGAGGTCGTCCGTGTCGGGCAGCCGGTCCTGCCCGGCCGCGGGCAGCAGGCGGATCGTGAGCTTCTGCGGGCCGCTGCGCAGGATCGCGGGGTTGAGCGGCATGCTCATCGAGCCGATCCGCCGGGTCGGGAAGGCCTGGATCAGCAGGTCGTTGACGTACACCCGGAACGCCAGCTTCTCGGTCAAGATCCGCAGGTCATACGAGGGTTGCTGCTCCTGTTGCCTCGGCGAGGCCGAGTCGGCAGGAGCCTGGGCCGCCACCGGCACGGTGGCCTGCAGCAGCGCGGCGAGCACCGCGATGGCGGTCGATTTCCTCATTCGACGATCTCCTTGAGCCGGGGTGAGCGCTGGGCATGCAACGCATCCTGCACGCGGTCGAGCTCGGTGCCGAGCGTGTCGATGCGTTCGAGCAGGCCGATGAAGGCGCGGCGCATGTCGTCGTCGGCAGCGCGGGCCCGGGCCCAGTGGTCCTCGAGGAAGCCCTTGGACGCGTAATAGGCGTCGAGCGGCGTCCACACGTCGACCAGCCTGTCGCCCGCAGCCAGCACACCGTCCACGGCGGCGTCGAGTGCCGCGTCGCCCGAGCCGTCGATGCGCGCGGCCTCGAGGTCCGAGAGGATGGGATGCAGCTCGGAGGGACTGCCATGGAAGGCGCTTACGTTCGGCGTCGTGCCGGGCACGTTCATGCGCAGGTAGCTGCGGTACTTCGCGGCCACGCTGCGGTTGTCGGCGACCAGCCGGTAGTAGGCCGTGCCGTAGGCGCCGCGGGTGGTGGCCTGCAGCCTGTCGAGGGTGGGGCGGGCCAGGGCCGGGGGAGCCGCGTTCGAAGGCGCCGTCGCAGTGCGGTCGCTCGGACCGCAGGCCGCGAGCAGGGCGCAGCACAGGCCCGGCAGCAGCAGGCGCGCATGCGCCACCCTCCCTCTTTCTCGTTCGCTCATGGGCGTCTTTTCTCTCCCGAAGGGCGCGGATGATAGCCACGCCCTCGGCCAGAACGGCCGTGCGACATGCAAGCAATCGCAACGTCCGCTGCTTTGCGCTTCAGCCTCGCGGGCAGGTTTCTTGCTGCGCGAATACCTCCGTGTGCATCGCCTCAGGGCAACCGCCATGGCGGCCCGCGGCGTTTGCACGTAGATTCGCCGCCGCACAAGACGCAACAAGCGTTCGGTTCCCCACCTTGAAATCGCAGGAGTGTCCGTGGAAGCATGGTCGAGCCAGCAACTCTCGCCGCTGTACGGGCGCGAGGTCTTCCGTTCCCGCGCGGCGGACGAAACCCATGCGCGCATCGCCTGCGAGCTGAAGCCGCACCGCAGCGTCTGGCATCGCGGCGACGTCGATGCCATCTTCTGCCGCGCCGAGCTGAGCGCACTCTCGCTGTGCATCCTGCGCTATGGCTGCGACGTGGACATCGAGCCCGATGCGCTCGGTAACTTCGTGCTGGTGCAGATGCCGCTGCGCGGCCACGCCGACATCCATCACGCGGGCGGCAGCCTGCAGATCCATCCGGGGCAGGGCGCGGTGATCTCGGCCCACAAGCCGGTGCGGCTGCGCTGGCATGCCGACTGCGAACAGCTGATGCTCAAGATCGAGCTGAGCCGGCTGCAGGAGGTGGCGCGCCATGCCTTCCCGCTGCGCGGCGCCGATGCGGTGGGCGAGATCGACTTCGAGATGCCGTTCCGGCTCGACGACACGGCGGGCACGCAATGGCGCCGCATGGTGGCCAGCCTCACCTCGCTGCTGCCCGCGGCGGGCGATGCCGGCTACGACGCGCGCTGGCTCTCGCATTGCGAGGACAACCTGATGCTCTACCTGCTGTGCCATCGGCCGAACTCGGTGCGCGAGCGGCATGACGAGGCGCGGCACGGCTCGGAGGCCGCGAGCCTGCGCCAGCTGCGGCGCGCCGAGGAGTTCATGCAGGAGCGGCTCGACACGCCGCTGTCGCTCGAGGACGTGGCGCGCGCCGCCGGCCTCACGCGGCGCGGGCTGGCGCTGCTGTTCCGGCGCTACCGCGAGCTCTCGCCCGGCGAGGTGCTGCGCAACATGCGGCTCGACGCCGCGCATGCGCAGCTCGCGCGCCACGACGGCGCCAGCGTGACCGAGGTGGCGCTCAACTGCGGCTTCTCGCACCTGAGCCGCTTCGCGGCCTGCTACCGCGAGCGCTTCGGCCACCTGCCGCGCGAGACCGCGCGGCATTGAGGCACGGGATCAGGACGACTTCATCGCGCACTGCGCCGCGGTCGTGTCCTGGTAGTTCGTCAGCACGGTGCCGATCACCTTGTTGGCGATGCGGCCGCTGCCGTCCTTGGCGATCACGCGCAGGTAGTAGTTCTGCACCGGGAAGTTGTTGGCGCCATAGCGGAAGTCGCCGCGCACCGACTTGTAGTTGGCGGCCTTGATCGCCTTCAGCAGCGCGGGCTTGTCGGCCACCTTGCCGCCGACGTCGCGCACCGCCGCGTCCATCGCCATCAGCACGTCGTAGGCCTGGCCCGCGTAGAACGAGGGGTTGCGGCCGTTGTTCTGCTGCCGGAACGCGGCCACGAAGCGCTGGTTGGCCGGGTTGTCGAGGTCGAAGGACCAGTGCGCGGTGTTGAACAGCCCGAGCATCGGCTCGCCGACCGCGGGGATCATGTCCTCGTCGGCCGAGAAGGCGGTGGAGATCAGCGCCACGTCCTTCGAGAGGCCCGCGCCCACGAACTGCTTGATGAAGGCCACGCCCATCGCGCCCGGCAGGAAGAAGTAGAGCGCGTCGGGCTTCGAGGCGCGGATCTGCGCGAGCTCGGCCGAGTAGTCGAGCTGGCCCAGCTTGGTGTAGAGCTCGTCGCCCGTGCCGCCCTTGTAGGTGCGCTTGAAGCCGGTGATGGCGTCCTTGCCGCCCGGGTAGCTGGGGGCGATCAGCGCCACCTTCTTGAAGCCCTTGTCGCCCGCGAACTTGCCGGCCGCCTCGTGGTACGCATCGTTGGGGTACGAGGCGCCGAAGAAGTAGGGATTGCAGCGCGCGCCCGAGAGGTCGCTCGGCCCGGTGTTGCTCGACAGGTAGGGCACCTTGGCCGCGAACAGCGGCGGTGCCACGGCCAGCGCCACCGACGAGCCGACCGGCCCGGTGAACAGGTCGATCTTGTCGCGCATCAGCATGCGCTCGACCACCTGGCGCGCGGTCTCGGGGTTGCCCGCGGTGTCGGCCTCGACGAACTCGACCGGCACGCCGCCGAGCTTGCCGCCCAGCTGCTTGATCGCGACCGCGAAGCCGGCCTTCGATTCGGCGCCGCCGACGGCGAAGGGGCCCGACAGGTCCATCGCGAGGCCGACCTTGACGGTCTGCGCGCGCACCTGCGGCGACACGGCGAGCACCGCGGCGAAGGCGGCGAGGGCGATGACCGAGGGCACGGCGGCGGTGGTCGTGCGCTGGCGTCTGTACGGCATGAAGGAACTCCTCTGGCGGTGGTCCGCCGAACGTGGGTGGCAAGGCTGGATGGAAAAAGCGTCAGGAAAATGTACGCAAGCCGGAGTCTGGGCAGCGCCCCTCGGCGCGGCTATCCATTTCCTGCAGCGCCGCCCGCTGCCGGAAATGGACAGACAGCCGACGCGGGCGCTCGCCAGAATCGCCGCCACGACGATCCACCCCTTCGAAAGAGACACCCCGATGAGCCACTACATCGACATCCCGGCCGGCGACGGCGCGCAGAGCTTCCGCGGCTACCTGGCCCTGCCGGCCTCGGGCCGCGGCCCCGGCATCGTGCTGTGCCAGGAGATCTTCGGCATCAACGACTACGTGCGCGAGGTGGCCGACCTCTATGCCGAGGAAGGCTACGTGGTGCTCGCGCCCGACCTGTTCTGGCGCATGGAGCCCGGCGTCGAGCTCGGCTACTCGCCCGAGGACTGGCAGCGCGCCTTCGGCTTCTTCCAGCAGTTCGACATCGAGGCCGGCATCGCCGACGTGACCGCCAGCGTGCAGGCGCTGCGCGCACACCCGGCCTGCACCGGCAAGGTCGGCGCGCTGGGCTTCTGCCTCGGCGGCAAGCTGGCCTACCTCGCGGCCGCGCATTCGGGCGTGGACGCGGCGGTCGGCTACTACGGCGTCGGCATCGAGGGCGCGCTCGAACTGGTGCCGAAGATCGCGTGCCCGATCGCGCTGCACTTCGCCGAGCTCGACAAGTTCTGCCCGCCCGAGGCGCGCGCCCAGGTGCTCGAGGCCTTCGCGGGCCGGCCCGGCGCGCAGATGTACGTCTACCCCGGCGTCGACCATGCCTTCGCGCGCACCGGCGGCGACCACTTCGACAAGCCCTCGACGCTGATGGCGCACCAGCGTTCCATGGCGCTGTTCAAGGAGGCGATCGGCCCGGTCTACGACCTGTCGGCGCTGTGGGACAAGCACTGCGAGTACGAGTTCGCCACGCGCGACGTGGTCGCCACCATGGGCACCATGGTCGCCGAGCCCTACGTCAACCACATCCCCACCATGACCGGCGGCGTGGGCGCGAAGGAGCTGTCGCGCTTCTACAAGCACCACTTCATTCCCACCACGCCGCCCGACACGCGGCTCACGCCGATCTCGCGCACCGTGGGCGCCACGCAGATCGTCGACGAGATGCTGTTCTGCTTCACCCACACGGTCGAGATCGACTGGATGCTGCCGGGCATCGCGCCCACGGGCCGGCCGGTGGAGATCCCGCTGGTGGCCATCGTCAAGTTCCGCGGCGACAAGCTCTACCACGAACACATCTACTGGGACCAGGCCAGCGTGCTCGCGCAGATCGGCCTGCTCGATCCGAAGGGCCTGCCGGTGGCCGGCGTGGAGACGGCGCGCAAGCTGGTCGACGAGACGCTGCCGTCGAACACGCTGATGCCGCGCTGGGCCAAGTCCACCGCGCTGACCATCGCCGACCCGGCGCTGCCGCTCGGATGAGCACCGCGCCTTCCATGCTCGAGTTGGTGGTGGCCTCGGTCAGCGCGCTCACGCCGGCCATCAAGGCTTTCGTGCTGCGCAGCGCGAACGGCGAGGCGCTGCCGCCGTTCGAACCCGGTGCGCACCTGGGCGTGCAGGTGATGCAGCCCAACGGGCAGGCCGGCCAGCGCGCGTACTCGCTGGCGCAACCCCATGGCGCGCCGGACCGCTACGAGATCGCCGTGCTGCACGAGCCCGACGGCGCGGGCGGCTCGGCCTGGATGCATGGCCTGGCCGAGGGCGCGCGCGTACTCGCGCAGGCGCCGCGCAACGATTTCGCGCTGCGCCGGGGCGAGGCCGCGCCGCTGCTGATCGCGGGCGGCATCGGCATCACGCCGCTGCTGTGCATGGCGCGCGCGCTCGTGGCCCAGGGCCACGCCTTCGAGTTCCACTACGCCACGCGCAGCCCCGAAGCCACCGCCTACCTCGACGAGGTGCGCGCGCTCGGCGGCCGCGTGGTGCACGACGGCGGCGATCCCGCGCGCGGCCTCGACCTGCGCGCGCTGCTGGCCGCGCCGGTGCCCGGGCGCCATCTGCACGTCTGCGGCCCGCGCGGCCTCGTACAGGCCGTGGTCGACACCGCGCGTGTCCAGGGCTGGGCCGACGACCACGTGCACTTCGAGCTGTTCGCGGGCGCGCTCGCGCAGGCCGGCGACGCGGCCTTCGAGGTGCGCACGCTGCGCTCGGGCCATCTGCTGACGGTGCCGCCGGGCCGGAGCCTGCTCGACGTGCTGATCGCCGCGGGGCTCGACCCGCTCTACGATTGCCGCCAGGGCGACTGCGGCGTGTGCGCCGTCGACGTGGTCGAGGGCGTGCCCGACCACCGCGACCACAACCTGAGCCCGCGCGAGAAAGCCGACGGGCGCACCATCTGCACCTGCGTGTCGCGCGCCAGGACGCCGCAGCTGGTGCTCGACATCTGATCCCACGATTCCAGGAGACCCATCCATGACCATCGACCTGCAGTCCCTCGTGCAGCCCGACCGCGTCCACAAGCGCGTCTACACCGACCCCGCGATCTTCGAGCTCGAGATGGACCGCGTGTTCGGCCAGGCCTGGCTCTACGTCGGCCACGAGAGCCAGGTGCCCAAGCCCGGCGACTACTTCACCACCCGGCTCGGCCGCGAGCCCGTGGTGATGGTGCGCCACACCGACGGCCAGATCCACGTGATGTTCAACCGCTGCCCGCACAAGGGCGCCAAGATCGTGCCCGACGGCAGCGGCAGCGCCGGCAAGTTCCTGCGCTGCCTCTACCACGGCTGGACCTTCAAGTGCGACGGCAGCCTGCTGTCGGTGCCGCTGCGCAGCGGCTACGAGGACACGGGGCTCGACCTCAAGGACCCGCAGTACGGCGTGCGCAACGTGGCGCGCGTCGCCACCCACCGCGGCTTCGTGTTCGCGAGCCTGTCGAAGGAAGGGCCCGAGCTCAAGGAGTTCCTCGGCGGCGTCGCCACCTCGCTCGACAACTTCTGCGACCGCGCGCCCGAGGGCGAGGTCGAGGTGGCCGGCGGCGTGCAGCGCGTGATCCAGCGCAACAACTGGAAGATCTTCTTCGAGAACCTGCACGACACCATCCATGCGGTGGCCACGCACGAGTCGTCGTGGCGCGCGGCCAAGGAGGAGTTCGAGGCCATGCCGGCCGGCACGCAGAAACCCTTCGAGGTGGTGATCGTCGACGGCAACGGCGAGCCGCTCGAGTTCTGGGAGAAGCTTGAGCTCAAGGGCTACGACAACGGCCACGGCTTCATGGAAGGCATCTTCGTGCCGCCGACCGACCCGGTGAGCCTGGCCTACGTGGCCGCGCTCGAGGCGGCGCAGGGCGCCGAGCGCGCCGACCAGATCCTGCGTGTGAACCGCCACAACACCATCGTCTACCCGAGCTGCTCGCCCCACACCTCGTTCCAGCAGATCCGCGTGATCCGGCCGCTGTCGGTCGACCGCACGCTGGTCGAGATCTTCAGCTTCCGGCTCAAGGGCGCGCCCGAGGCCACCTTCCAGCGCACGCTCAAGTACACGAACATCGTCAACTCGCCCTCGTCGAACGTGATGCCCGACGACCTCGAGGCCTACAACCGGGTGCAGGAGGGCCTGGGTTCGGACGGCGGCGACTGGGTCAGCATGCACCGCGCCGTGGGACGCGACCAGCCGCTGCCCGGTGGGCGCGCCTCCAATGGCAACAGCGAGATGCCCGCGCGCAACATGTTCGGCGCCTGGGCCAAGTACATGGGCGTGGACACCGGGAGCGCCGCATGAACTTCCTCGACTGGAACGAACAGCAGGAGATCACGCAGTTCCTGCACCACGAGGCGCGGCTGCTCGACGAGCATCGCTGGGACGAATGGCAGCGCCTGTTCACGCCCGACGGCCTGTACTGGGTGCCGCTGGTGCACGGCCAGGCCGACCACCTCAACCATGCCTCGCTGTTCTGCGAGGACGCGCTGCTGCGCTCGATGCGCGCGCGCCGGCTCGAGCAGGCGCGGGCCTATTCGCAGCAGCCGCCCACGCGCACCGTGCACGTGGTGGGCAACATCGGCATCGAGGCGCGCGAGGAGGGTCAGAACGGCGGCTGCACCGTGCGCTCCACCTTCGTGCTGCTCGAATGGCGCAAGACCGAGCAGCGCATGTTCGGCGGCAGCGTGCTGCACACGCTGCGCCGCCACGAGGGCGAGCTGCGCATCCACCTCAAGCGCGTCGAGCTGGTCAATTGCGACGCCGCGCACGAAGCGCTGCAGGTGTTCGTGTGACGGCCGCGCTGCTCGCGATGCACTACCAGAACGACGTGCTGCACGCCGACGGCAAGGTGCGCGTGGGCGTCGCGGCCGACGATCCGGCACGCCCGCGGCTGATCGCCTCGGCCGGCCGGCTGATCGCGGGCGCGCGCGCCGCGGGCGTGCCGGTGATCTTCGTGCGCATCGCCTTCGCGCCCGGCTACGTCGACTGCCTCGACAACTGCACGCTGTTCCGGCGCGTGGCGCAGAGCGGCGCGGTGCAGGAGGGCAGCTGGGGCGCCGAGTTCTACGACGAGCTCGCGCCGCTGCCGGGCGAGGCCGTGGTCACGCACAAGCGCAACAACCCCTTCTGGGCCAGCGGGCTCGAGCAGGCGGTGCGCGCCACCGGCGCCGACCGGCTCTACGTGGCGGGCATCGCGACCAACCACGTGGTCGAGCACGGCGCGCGCCATGCGAGCGACCTGGGCTACGACGTGGCGGTGGTGGCCGATGCCTGCAACACGGCGCAGCCGCACCTGCATGCCGCGAGCCTGGAGAATCTGTCGATGCTCGCGCAGGTGATCGGCGTCGAGGACGCACTCGCCCAGATGGGCCCCTGAACCGATGAAGGACATCTCATGAACATGCAAGGCAAGGTCGCGATCGTCACCGGCGCCGCCGCGATGCTGGGCAGCGCCATCGTGCGCACCCTGGCGCAGGCCGGCGCGCGCGTGGTCGCGGTCGACATCGACGCGGCGCGCGGCCAGGCGCTGGCGGCCGAACTCGGCGCGGCCTGCCGCTTCGCCGCCTGCGACATCGCGAACGACGAGGCGCTCGACGCGCTGGTGGCCGATGCGCTGCGCATCGAGGGCCGCATCGACTGCCTGGTCAACAACGCCGTGGTCTACAACGACGGCGGCATGGGCGCGAAGCGCGCCGAGTGGCTGAGCGCGCTCAACGTCAACCTGGTGTCGGGCGCGCTGCTCGTGCACAAGGCGACAGAGGCGCTGGCCGCGCAGGGCGGCGCCATCGTCAACATGGGCAGCGTGGGCGGCAAGTTCGGCACCGCCGACCGCGCGCTCTATCCCGCGGCCAAGGCGGCGATCCTGCAGCTCACGCGCAACCAGGCCGCGACCCTGGCGCCGCGGCGCATCCGCGTGAATTCGGTGTCGCCGGGCTGGACCTGGTCGGACGCGCTCTCGCGCATGGCCGGCGGCGACCGCGCCAAGGCCGACCGTATGGCGGCGCCGCTGCATCCGCTGGGCCGCGCAGGCGACGGCGACGACGTGGCGCAGGTGGTGCTGTTCCTGTGCTCGGACGCGGCGCGTTTCGTGACCGGCGCCGACATCCCGGTCGATGGCGGTTTCTCGATGCTGGGCCCCGACCAGGGCCGCTCGGCGCGCGACTGGTTCGCGAGCTAGGGCCTGTTAACACTATTCAAGGGGTCGCGAAGCTCGCCAAAGCCCGCCCATCAAGGCGCGCGACGACGCGTGTGCGTCCGCACACGCTAGGAGCGCAACGCCGAGGGGCGGGCTTTGGCGAGCTTCCCTCCGGGTTGCCCCGCAAAGGGGCCGTCTGCGGCGTTGCCCGCGCTTGCAAGGCATCAGCCTTGCTGCGCGCGGGCGCCTTGCATCCAGCCCCTTTGCGGGGCAACGCGACCCCTTGAATAGTGTTAACAGGCCCTAGTCGAAGCGCTGCTCCCACTCCCAGTTCACCGCCGGCAGCGTCTCGACCACCGGCCGCGCGAACAGGTAGCCCTGGAACAGCCGGATGCCGAGCTCGCGCAGCGCCACCACCTCTTCCATGATCTCCACGCCCTCGGCCACCACGTGGATGCCGAGTTCGCCGCAGGTCGACACGAAGCCCTTGACCACGGCGCGCCGCACGCCGTCGGTGTGGATGTTGCGAATCAGCTCCATGTCGAGCTTGACGATGTGCGGCCTGAGCGCGACGAACAGCTCGAAGCCCGCGAAGCCGGCGCCGAAGTCGTCGATGGCCGAGGAGAAGCCGTGCTGCTGGTGCATCTCGAAAGCCTTCACCAGGTGCGGCAGGTCCTCGACGCGTTCCGACTCGGTCACCTCGAAGATCAGCCGCTCCTTCGGGAAGCCGAAGCGCTCGGCGGTCTCGACCGCGCTCTGGAAGCATTCGCCCTGGCGCCCGGTGTCGTTGGGCATCACGTTGAGGCTCAGCCGCGAGGCCATGCGCAGCCCGGCCGCGAGCTCGATCGCCTTGGCGCGGCAGGCGCGGTCGAACTCGACGCGGTGGCGCGCATGCACCAGCCCGAGGATGTGGCCGGCGCCTTCGCCGTGGATGCCGCGCACCAGCGCCTCGTGCGCGTAGACCTCGCCCTTGTCGACGTCGACGATGGGCTGGAAGGCCATGGTGAAGGCGGGGCAGCTGGCGGCGAAGTCGAGCACCGCCGAGGCATCGTTGCTGGCCTGGGTGGCCGGCTGCTGGAGGCGGTTGATGGTCAGCGCGCGCGCGGCGCTGCAGTAGCCCGGCGGGCGGGCGTTGAGATCGAGGGCCAACGACGATGCCGAACTGGACACGGATGGCCTTCAGGCCCGGGGGCCGTGGATGAAAAGTCGTTGCGGGATGCTCGACATGCTGTTCTCCGGTTCCTGGGCGCGGCCACGTGGGGCCGCATGTCCGCTTTTTCGGCGCGGCGGCGGAAGACTTGAGGAAAAAAGCGGGTCGGCAGGCAAAAAAAAGGCGGGCTCCTCCCAATGGAGGAGGGCTGGCCTAGAACCCGCCCGCGGCGATCATCCGCAGCAGCGCGCGGTTGACTTCCTCGGCATCGACCGCATGGGTGCGGCGCAGGTTGCGCAGCGCGGTCGGGTTGCTCGATTCGAGCGCGGTCGCGAGCTGCAGCGCGGGCGCATAGGGGCCGTTCTGCGCGATGGTCGCGGCCACGATGCGGTCGGTCAGCGGGATGCGGCCGAAGCTGGTGCGCAGCGGCTCGCCCATCACGAGGTCGAGCTGCGAGAACAGGCCGCAGAGGTAGACCTCGCGCTTGAGGTCGTCCTCGATGCCGGCGTCCATCAGCTGCGCGACCAGGTGGCCGCGCATCGCCATCGAGGTGTTGAGCGGACGCAGGTTGGCGTCCTCGCTGGCGGTCGGCAGCTGCTGCGACAGCCAGGTGCTCAGGCGCTGGAAGCCGATCATCATGAAGCCGTGGCGCAGCGAGGCCACGCGGTTCGGCAGGCCCAGGCCGGGCGAGTTCAGGTAGAGCATCAGCGCATAGACCAGCGCCGCCTCGCGGCTCACGAGCTGGTCGATGCGCTCGAGCGATTCCTCGGCGTCGATCGCGTTCATCACGCGCACGATGGCGCGCCGCGTCGGCGGCAGCGGCTGGCCGCCGTAGCCGTGCAGCACGTCCTCGCTGGGCCAGCCGGCCACGGCCCAGGCGTTCTGCTGGTCGAGCGCATGCTCGGCCAGCGCGCGGCTGGCCACGCCGTCGATCAGCGCATCGGGGCGCACCGGGCTGCTCTCGCCGGGGTGCGTCATGCCGCGGTCGAACACCGTGGTGTCGCGCTCCACCTGCGCCAGGCGCAGCGCGTCCATCGCGTCTTCCGGTGCCAGCCGCAGCAGCCGGCGCTCGAACCAGGGCGCGGCCTCGGCATCGGGGATCTGGGTCGGCACGCCGCTCGCGACCATGCGCACGCCGCGGCGGGCGGCGGCGCGCACCGCGGGGCGCAGGCCGGCGTCCTGCATCCAGCCGAGCGGAATCTCGAGCATCGGGCCGGCCGCCTCGGCGCTGCTCGCGATGTCGCGCAGGAACTCGGGCGTCTGGATCGACAGCAGCAGGGTCGGCGAATCGGCGTTCCAGGTCTCGGCCAGCGTGCGCAGCAGGTGGCGCCCGTCGATGCGTTGGCGGTCCTCGTGGACGAACAGCTGGACTCCCGCGAGCGCGCGCGGCCGGTTCCAGAACGGGCGGTAGCCGAAGGTCAGGCTGCCGAGTACCGATTGAGACATGAAGACGAGAAGGAGAGAAAGAACGAAAGGGCGGTCACGCCGCGTCAGCCGATGAAGTTGAACAGCGAGAGTTTCTGGATTTCGGCATAGGAGCCGAGGGCCGCGGAGTAGGCGGTCTGCTGGGTCTTGAAGTCGGACAGCGCCTGGATCGTGTCGAGGTCCTCGGCGCGCGAGCGGTCGGCCTCGAGCTGCAGGCTGCGCGAGGACTGGCGGTCGGAGATGCTGTCGACCTGGTTCAGCAGGTCGCCCGCGCGGCCGCGCGAGGCCGACAGCCGCGCGCTCGCGGCGTCGATCTGCACCAGCGACTGCGCCACGTTCTGCGCCAGCTGGCCGCTGCTGTTGCTGCCGTCCTTCACGCCCGCGATCGCCTGGTCGAGCACGCCGAACAGGCTGGTCTTGCCGCTGGGCGCGACGGTCAAAGCGTTGCCGTCGGCCGGCACGCCGCTGGCCGTGAGCGAGATCCCGGCGAACTCGATCGCCTGGCCCGCGGTGTAGGGCTGGCCCGACTTGAGCGTGGCCTGCGTGGTGGTGTCGATCACGTCGTAGGTGGTCACGCCGTTGGCGACGCTGAACGCGACGCGGTAGCCGTGGCCGGTCAGCGCCGAGGGATCGACCACCTTGCCGGCGTCGCTGTAGACGTTGCGCGTGCCGGCGGCCTGGCTCACGGTGAACACGCCGTTGCCGGTGGGAACGTCCATCCAGGTGCCGTAGCCGTCGAGCATCGAGGGGATGGCGGTGTCGCTGGCGGCGCCGGCCTGGCCCGCGATGCCGTCGAAGCGCACGCCGCTGCCGTTGTCGACGAAAGGCGCCGCGGTGCTGCCCAGGCCGCCGAACAGCGACTGGCCGTTGCTGTCCTGCGCATTGGCATAGCCGAGCAGCTGGCCGCGCAGCGTGGTCAGGCGCTGCGCGATGGTGGCGCGGTCGGCCGCCGACAGCGTGGCATTGCCGGCGTTCACCACCAGCGTGCGGAACTCGGCCATGGCCGCGGTCGCGCTGCCCAGGGTCGACTCGGCGGTCGAGACCGCGTTGCGCTGCAGTTCCAGCGCGCGCTGGTCGGTGCTGACGCGCGCCATGCGCGTGATGGCGCGCTCGGCCTGTGCGGCGCCAGTCGGGTCGTCGCTGGGGCGCAGCACCTTCTTGCTGGCGCTGAGCTGTTCCTGCAGTTTCGAGAGCTGGGACTGGCGCGTGGTGAGCTGGCGCACCGCGTTGTCGTAGGTGGTGGCACTGGCGAGGCGGGTGGCTGTCATGGTTCTTCCTGTCTCCCGGGTCAGTTCATGTTCTGCAGCAGCGAATCGAAGATGCTCTGCGCGATCTGGATCATCTTGGACGAGGCCTGGTAGGCCTGCTGGTACTGCAGCAGCTTGGCGGCTTCCTCGTCGAGGTTCACGCCGGCCTGGCTGGTGCGGTCGGTCTCGAGCGAGGTGGCGATCGAGCCCGAGATCTCGGCCGCGTACTGCGCGCTCTGCGAACGCACGCCGACCTGCGCCATCAGCGCGGCATAGCCGTCGGTCATGGGGGCGCCGTCGAACACCGTCTTGTCGCGCAGTGCCAGCAGCGCCTGCGCATTGCCCGCGTTGCTGCCGCCGTAGGCGGTGGTGGCGGCCTGCACGGTGATCGTGTCGCCGGCCTTGGGCGTGCCCGACAGCACGATGGTCCAGCCGTTGTAGCTGATCGGCTGGCCCGCCACATAGGGCACGCTGGTCGGGTTGCCAGTGCCGTTGCCCGACACGTCGAAGCCGCCCGCGCCGTTGAAGGTCAGCGTGACCGGCTGGTTGAGGTTGGCATTGGCCGAGGTCGCGGCCAGGCTGCCGACCGCCATGCCGCCGGTGTTGCCGGTGCCCACGCGCGCCTCGACCGGGCTGCCCGCGGCCAGCCCGCGCGCCGAGCGCAGCACGGTGGCCATGTCGCCGGCGGCCGAGGCATAGGGCTTGAGCACGAAGCTGTCGCCCTCGGCCGCGCTGCCCGACTTCAGGTCGAGCTTGAGCCCGTCGATCTCGATCGGCATCGGTCCCGCGAAGCTGGTGGTCTTGCCGTCCGACAGCCGCTGCACCTCGATGCTGCCGCCCGCGCCGAACTTGACCTGGTAGCTCGAGGCCGCGAGCGCCGAGGTGTTGGACACCGTGGCGCCGATCACCGCGTTGCCGGTGTTGCTCGCGGCGCCCATGGCATCGGGGATCGCGATCGGCTTGAAGAAATCGCCGCCGGCCTTGCCGTCGAGGTCCACGCCGAGCCGGTGCTGGGCATTGATCTCGGTCGTCAGGGTGAGCGCCATGCGGCCCAGGCCGTCGCGCGCCTCGGCCAGGTCGCTGTTCTGGAAGCGCAGCAGGCCCGCGACCGCGCCGCCGCCGAGCGTGGCCTCGTCGATGGTCGTCGAGAGGCCGCTGCGCATCAGCGTCAGCTTGCTCTGGTTGGCGTCGTCGGTGCTCATCGCGACCTGCGCCGCCTTGTTGCCCAGCACCAGCGCCTGGCTGCCCACGAACACGCTGAGCGAGCCGTCGTCGGCCTGCACGGTGGTGGTCTGCACCTGCTGGTTGAGCTCGCGCAGCAGCTGGTCGCGCTGGTCGAGCAGGTCGTTCGGGCTCTGGCCGCCGCCGCTGGCGCGCGCGATCTGCTCGTTGAGCGTGGCCAGCCGCGCGGCCAAGCCGTTGATGCTGCGCACCGCGTCGCCGAGCTGCGAGTTCACGCCCTTCTGCAGGTCGTCGAGCCGGGTCTGGGCATCGCGCATGCGCGCGGCCATCTCGTCGGCGCGCGTGAGCACCACGTTGCGCGCCGTCACGTCGGTCGGCGCGCTCGCGATGTCGGAGAAGGCGTTGAGCAGGTCCGACACGGCCGCGCCCAGGCCGGTCTTGCCGCCCTTGAAGATGTCCTCGAGCGAGGACAGGCGCGCCGCGCGCGTGGCGTCCATGGCTTGCACCGACTGCGCGGCCGCGGCCTGGCGCGTGAGGAACTCGTTGTGGGCGCGCTCAATGGTCGTGACCTCGACGCCCTTGCCGATGTAGCCGCTGCCGGTGTACTGGCCCGCGACCTGGCCCATCACGGCGGTCTGGCGCGAGTAGCCGACGGTGCTGGCGTTGGCGATGTTGTGGCCGGTGGTCGACAGCGCGACCTGGTTCGCGAGCAGGGCGCGGGCGCCGACGTTGAGCAGACTCATGGCGGGATCTTTCTCGGGGACTGGCCTGTGCGCTTCAGGTGCGCTGGATCTTCAGCGTGGTGTGGATCGCGCGGCTGAGCTTGGCCGCGTAGGCCGGGTCGGTGGCATAGCCGGCGCGGTGCAGTTCGCTCGCGTAGGCGCTGACCGAGCTCACGCTGGCGCGCGCCTTCTCGTAGCGCGGCGAGTTGCCGATCAGGCGCGCGTAATCGCGGAACGACTCCTCGTAGGAGTCGTAGGCGCGAAAGCGCGCCGTCACCTTGCGCGGCTCGCCGCCGATGTATTCGGTGGTGGTCACGGCCACGGTCGGGCCGGTCCAGCTGCCGCCGGCCTTGATGCCGAACAGGTTGTGCGAGGGGCTGCCGTCGCGGTGGCGGATCTCGCTGCGGCCCCAGCCGGTCTCGTGGCCGGCCTGGCCGATCATGAAGCTGGCGGGAATGCCGGTCTCGCGCGACACGCGCTCGGCCGCATCGTCGTGCTGCTCGACGAAGCTGCGCTGGTTGGCGGCCGGCTTGATGCGCGCGGCCTCGGCGCCCAGCGCGATGGTCGGGGCCTTGGCGGTGCCGCTCATCTGCTGCGTGAGCTGGCGCGTGATCGCGTCGGTGAGGCCGCCGGGCAGGCCCGAGAGCTGCACCGCGAACTGCTGGTCGAGCAGGTCGGTGCCGAGCTTCTCGCCGTCGCTGTCGAGCAGGCCCGACTTCATGGTCGCCTCGCGCATGCTCTTGATCAGCTCGCGCATGAACAGCGACTCGAACTGCTTGGCCGCCTCGCGCACCGCCTTCGGGTCGTTGCCGTTGGCCGCGAGCTTGAGCGCGTCGAGCGAGCGCGCGTCGGCCGCCAGCCCCTGGCCGGTCGAGGGCGACATGGACATCGCGGACAGCGAGGTCTGCATCGACATCAGATCACCTCGAGTTCCGCGTTCAGCGCGCCCGAGGCCTTGATGGCCTGCAGGATCGCGAGCAGGTCCTGCGGCGTGGCGCCCAGCGAGTTGAGGGCGCGCACCACGTCGGCCAGCAGCGGCGCGGCCGGCACCTGGATCATGGTGCCGGGCTCCTGCTTGATCTGGATCGAGGCCTGCTCGGCCACCACGGTGCGCCCGCCCGACAGCGGCGCGGGCTGGCTGATTACCGGCGCCGAGCTGATCGTGACCGACAGGTTGCCGTGCGCGATCGCGCAGGGTCCGAGCGTCACGGCCTGGTTCAGCACGATCGAGCCGGTGCGCGCATTGATCACCACCTTGGCCGCGGGCGTGCTGGCCTCGAGCGTGAGCTCCTCGAGCTCGGCGATGAAGTTCACGCGCGCATTGGCGTCGGTGGGCGCGCGCACCTGCACCGTGCGCCCGTCCATGGCGCGTGCGGTGCCGGTGCCGAGCTTGCGGTCGATGGCCTGGGCCACGCGGCGCGCGGTCTGGAAGTCGACCGCGTTGAGGTCGAGGTTCACGCTGTCGCCATCGAGCAGCGGCGAGGGCACGCTGCGTTCCACCTGCGCGCCGTTGGGCACGCGGCCCGCGCTCAGGTGGTTGATCTGCACCTTGCTGCCCGCGGCCGAGGCGCCGGCGCCGCCCACCACCATGTTGCCCTGCGCGAGCGCGTAGATCTCGCCGTCGGCGCCGCGCAGCGGCGTGGCGACCAGCGTGCCGCCCTTGAGCGACTTGGCATTGCCCATCGAGGAGACGTTGACGTCGAGCTGCTGGCCCGGCTGCGCGAAGGCCGGCAGCTGCGCGGTGACGATCACCGCCGCCACGTTCTTCAGCTGCAGCTGCGAGGCGCGGTTGTCGGGCAGCGTGATGCCCAGCTGCTGCAGGTAGTTCGCCACGCTCTGCGTGGTGTAGGGCATCTGCGTGGTCTGGTCGCCGGTGCCGTCGAGCCCGACCACCAGGCCGTAGCCCGTGAGCTGGTTGCTGCGCACGCCCTGCACGGCGGCGACTTCCTTGATGCGCAGCGCATGCGCCTTTTGCGCGGGGCCGAGCGCGAGCAGCAGCATGCCGGCCACGCCGAACGAGAAGGCGGCGAGCCGGCGGCGCAGGCGGTGCTTCGGTGAAAGGGCCATGGCGTCGTGCATCCTCAGAACGGCAGCACGCTCATGAAGAAGCGGCCCAGCCAGGGCATGACCTGCGATTCCTGCTGCGCGCCGCGGCCGCGCGACTCGATGCGCACGTTAGCCACCTGCGTCGACAGCACGTTGCTGCCGGCCTGGATCGAGCGCGGATCGATGGTGCCCGAGAAGCGCAGCACGTCCACGTTCTGGTTCACGCCGATCTGCTTCTCGCCGGTCACCACCAGGTGGCCGTTGGGCTGCACGTCGATCACCGTCGCCGTGATCGAGCCCTGGAAGGTGTTGGCGCTCTCGGTGCCGCCCTTGCCCGCGAAGTTGTGGGCCGACTCGGCATTGGCGCTGGCGCGGCCGAAGGAGTTGGCGGCGAAGAAGGGCAGGGCCGCGATGCCGGTGTCGACGCTGCTGGTCTTGCCGATGGTCGAGGTCGACTTCTGGCTCGCGCTCACGTTCTCGACGATCGAGATCGTCACCGTGTCGCCGATCATGCGCGCGCGCCGGTCCTCGAACAGCGGCCGGTAGCTCGCGGTGCGGAACAGGCTGCCCGTGGCCTGGCGCGGCACGGCCGCCATCGGCGAGGCGCTCACGGGCGGCGGCGCGGTCGAGGGCATCTCGACCTGCGGCGTGTTGGCCAGCGTGGTGCAGCCGCCGGCCACGACCAGGGCGAGGGCGGCGAAGGCCGCGCGAAACAGGGAAAGTCTCACAGCTGCCCCAGCTTCTGCAGCATCTGGTCGCTGGTCTGGATGGCTTTCGAGTTCATCTCGTAGGCGCGCTGCGTCTGGATCATCGAGACCAGCTCCTGCACCACGTTCACGTTCGAGGTCTCGAGGAAGCCCTGCATCACCGTGCCCAGGCCGTTGGTGCCCGCGGTGCCGCCGTTGGGCTGGCCCGAGGCGGCGGTCTCGGCATAGAGGTTCTCGCCCAGCGGCTCGAGGCCGGCCGGATTGATGAAGTTGACGATCGCCAGCGATCCGATGTTCTGCGGCGTGGCATTGCCCGACAGCGTGGCCGAGACCGTGCCGTCGCTCGAGATGCTGACGCTGGTCGCGGTGGCGGGCACCGTGATGCCGTTGGCCACCGGCAGGCCCGAGGAGGTGACCAGCCGGCCCTGCGCATCGACCTGGAACGAGCCGTCGCGCGTGTAGCCGATGGTGCCGTCGGGCTGCGTGACCTGGAAGAAGCCGTTGCCCTTGATCGCGAGGTCGAACTGGTTGTTGGTCTGCTGCATGCTGCCCTGCGAGAACGAGCGGCTGGTGGCGACCGTGCGCACGCCCAGGCCCAGCTGCAGGCCGGTGGGCAGCTGCGACTGCTCGGTGCTGTTGGCGCCGACCTGGCGCAGGTTCTGGTACATCAGGTCCTCGAACACCGCGTTGGCGCGCTTGTAGCCCGTGGTCGAGACGTTGGCGAGGTTGTGCGAAATCACGTCCAGCTGGGTCTGCTGGGCTTCCATGCCGGTCTTGGAGATCCAGAGCGAATTGATCATGGCGAGGGTCTTTCTCTTGCGATGGGCATCAGCCCTGGACGTTGAGCAGCTGCGCGGCCGACTTGTCGGAGTCCTGCGCGGACTGCAGCAGGCGCAGCTGGCTGTCGAACTGGCGCGCGGCGGCGATCATCCCGACCATGGTCTCGATCGGGTTCACGTTCGAGCCCTCGAGCGCGCCGGTCTCCACGCGCGCGGTGGCGTCCGAGGGCAGCGGCTCCTGCGAGGCGGTGCGGAACAGGCCGTCCTCGCCGCGGCGCAGCGGGTCGTCGGCCGTGGGCGTGGCCAGCTTGAGGCGGCCCAGGGTGGAGGAGGGCTGGTCGCCAGTCTTGGCGCTGACCGTGCCGTCGCTGCCCACCGACAGCTCCGAGCCCGGCGGCACGTCGATCGGCGCGCCGCCGTCGGACAACAGCGGCAGGCCCGAGCTGGTCATCAGCGTGCCTTCGGGCGAGACCTGGAAGGCGCCGGCGCGGGTGTAGGCCTCGGTGCCGTCGAGGCCCTGCACCGCGAACCAGCTGCGGCCCTGCGCCACCATGTCGAGCGCGCGGCCGGTGCGCTGGATCGCGCCGGGCTTGTCGTCGTGGCCCGAGGTGGCTTCCATCGCGAACACGCGCGTGCTGGCGCCGTCCCCGCGCAGCGGCACCGCGCGGAAGGTGGAGAGCTCGGCGCGAAAGCCCTGGGTCGAGGCATTCGCCAGGTTGTTGGCGAGCACGCTCTGGCGCTGCGCCGCGGCGCTCGCGCCGCTCATGGCGGTGTAGATCAGGCGGTCCATCGCGCGTCGCTTCCGGTGCGTTCGATCAGCGCAGGTTGATCAGCGTGGACATGACCTGGTCCTGCGTCTTGATGGTCTGCGCATTGGCCTGGTAGGCGCGCTGCGTGCTCATCATGTTGACCAGCTCGGCCGTGAGGTCGACGTTCGATTCCTCCAGCGCGCCCGAGCGCAGCTGGCCGAAGGTGCCTTCGCCGGGCGCGCCGCGCACCGGCTGGCCCGAGGACGCGGTCTCGACCCAGTAGCCCGAGCCGCTGGGCGCCAGGCCCTGGGCATTGCGGAAGTTCACCAGCGCGACCTGGCCCGCGGCCTGGGTCTGGCCGTTCGAGTAGGTGGCGGTGATGACGCCGGTGTCCTCGATCTTGATGCCGGTGAGCTGGCCGGCGGTGTAGCCGTCCTGCGTCAGGTCCGAGACCGCGAAGCGCGCGTTGACCTGGGTCATCTTGCTCAGGTCCAGCGAGGCGGTGAAGGTGCGCGTCGGGTCGTTGGGCGAGGACAGCGTGATCGCGGGCACCGTCGAGGTGGTGGTGTTGAGGCTGCCGTCGGCGTTGAAGTTGAGCTGGAACGGCGTCGAGGCCGCGGGGTCGCTGCCGTTGACGCTGGTGTAGACGTTCCAGCTGTTGTTGGCGGTCTTCTGGAAGTACAGGCCGACCGGCACCTCGAGGCCCTGCGCGTCGTAGGCGGTCAGCGAGGTGCCGTAGGTGCGGATCGGCGTCGGCGGCGTGGCGGTGGAGGCGACCACGGCGCTGGCGTCGAGCGTGATCTCGGCCGCCATCTTGGTGGTCTGCTTGGCCGGAATGGGCGCGCCGGTGGGCAGCTTCAGCGGGATCGCGTCGTAGCTCTGGCGCACGCCGTTGGCGTCGGTGGCATAGCCCATCACCTGCGCGCCGCTGTTGGTGATGATGTTGCCCTGCTTGTCCTGCTTGAAGTTGCCGGCGCGGGTGTAGGCGGTGGAGCCGTCGGGCGCCTTCACCTGGAAGAAGCCGCCGCCGTTGATCGCCACGTCGAGGTCGTTGCCGGTGATCGACAGCGAGCCCTGCGAGAACTGCTGCGAGACGTCGGCCACGCCCACGCCCAGGCCCACGTTGGTGCCGCCGATGGCGCCGGCCGAGCTGGCGTAGATCTCGGCGAACTCGGCGCGCGAGGACTTCATGCCGGTGGTGCCCGCGTTGGCGATGTTGTGGCCGATCACGTCGAGGCTGCGGCTGGCGGCGTTGAGACCCGAGAGTGCCTGTTGAAAGCTCATGGAGTGGCTCCTGTGTGCTGGATGGGAAGGGGTGTCTGTCAGAGAACGGCGTGCACGTTGGCGTAGGGCGTCTTGCCCGCGGTCAGCAGCGTGAGCGTGAGGCCGCCGCTGGCGTCGCTGCCCACGGCCACCACCTTGTCGCGCATCAGCGCCACGGCATCGACCTTCTCGCTGCCGTTGGTGGCGATGACCTTGAACTGCAGCGGCGTGTCGGCCGGGTACGTGGAGGAGTCGAGCGTGAAGCCGTGCTGGCCCGCCTCGAGCTCGCCGAGCGAGACGGTGTCGATGACCTGGCCGCCGGCCGTGGTGACCTGGATCTTCACGTTGCTGGCCTTGGCCGGCAGCTCGATCGCGCCCACCGCGGTCTTGGCCGTGGTGTCGAAGGCCAGCTGGTTGCCCTCGGTCAGCACGCCGTGGCCCACCAGGTTGCCGGCCTGCAGCACCTGCATGGCCGACATCTGGGTGTTCATGTTCTTCATCGTGTCGTTGAGCTGCTGGATGCCCGTGACCGTGTTGATCTGCGCGATCTGCGAGGTCATCTGCGCGTTGTCCATCGGATTCATCGGATCCTGGTTCGCGAGCTGGGCGACCAGCAGCTTGAGGAAGCGGTCCTGCGCCTCGGCGGTGCCGCTGGCGGAGATCGACTTGCTGTCCGCGCTCGAACTCGGCACGTAGGTGGTGCCGGTGAGGTTGGAGGTGGCGGCGGTGGAGGTCATGCGCGGGCGTCCGGAAGAGGGGTGTGCGGAGGGGTGGCGGTCACTGGCCGATCTGCAGCGTCTTGAGCAGCAGGTTCTTGGCCGTGTTCATCACCTCGACGTTGTTCTGGTAGGAGCGCGAGGCCGAGATCATGTTGACCATCTCCTCCACCGCGTTCACGTTCGAATGGGTCACGTAGCCCTGGGCGTCGGCCATCGGGTTGGCGGGCTCGTGCACCTTGCGACCGGGCGTCTGGTTCTCGGTCACCGAGTCCACGCGCACGCCGGCGCCGGTCTCGCCGTCGAGCGCCACGGTCTGGAACACCACCTGGCGCGCCTTGTAGGGCTGGCCGTCGGGGCCGGCCACCGCGTCGGCATTGGCCAGGTTGCTGGCCACCACGTTGAGGCGCTGCGACTGCGCGCTGACCGCGCTGCCGGAGATGCCGAAGATCGAGAACATCGACATGGCTTATTGCCCCTGGATGGCCGCGAGCAGCGTCTTGCCCTGGCCGTTGATGAAGCGCAGCGTGGCCTCGTAGCGCACCGCGTTGTCGGCGAAGGCCGCGCGCTCGCGGTCGAGGTCGACGCTGTTGCCGTCGAGCGAGGGCTGGGTCTGGACCGCGTAGCCACCACTGGCGCCGCTGCCACCGGTTCCGCCGCCCGAGGTCAGCGGGATGTGGCGCGCATCGGTGCGGCCGTCGGCGCCGGCACCCGAGGCGGCGCGCGGCGTGCCGCCGCCCGTGGCCTCGCGCATCGCGTCGGCGAAGCTGAAGTCGCGCGCCGCGTAGCCGGGCGTGTCGGCGTTGGCGATGTTGCTCGCGATGTCGCGCTGGCGGTCGGCACGCAGCACCAGCGCTTTCGCCTGGAAATCCAGTGAGTTCGTCAGTTTGTCGAGCATGGGCCTAGGTCCTCGCGAAGGGGGTGGGCGTGAGCGCCCGTGCGGAAATTGTGGGAGCCGCGCGGATTTCGGAAGCGCGGATGAACGGCGGCTTTTTCGGCCTTATCGCGGCTTTGGGGTCGGGCCGGTCTGCCTACAGTGCGGGTCGCGGCGCGGTGGGCCGAGGCGCGCGCGTTCCGCATTTCCGTTCCTGTACATCCCGGAGGAGCCCATGGCCATCCCCGCATTCCATCTCGCCGCCGGCGCGCTGCTGCTCGCGGCCGGCACCGCCTTCAGCGCCTTCGCCCAGCAGGCGCCGTCCGAAGGCGCCGAGGCCGGCGAGGCCTTCGCCGCCAGCACCCGCCAGTGGCTCGACGACGCCGTGGCCCAGGCCCAGTCGGCCAATCCCGCGCCGCTGCGCATGGAGGTCGCCATCGGCGCGCTCGACAACCGGCTGCGCCTCGCGCCCTGCAGCCGCGTCGAACCCTACATCCCCACCGGCCTGCGGCTGTGGGGCCGCACCCGGCTCGGGCTGCGCTGCGTCGAGGGCGGCGCGCGCTGGAACGTGTTCCTGCCGGTCACCATCAAGGCCTTCGGCCCGGCCTGGGTGCTGCGCGACAACGTGCTGCCCGGCACCGTGCTGAGCGCGGCCGACGCGGTCGAGGCCGAGGCCGACTGGGCCGCCGATCCCTCGCCGGTGATGGCCGAGGCCACCCAGTGGGTGGGGCAGGTCGCCTCGCGCTCGCTGCAGGCCGGCCAGCCGCTGCGCCAGTCGATGGTGAAGCCGGCCCAGGCTTTCGCCGCCGGCACCCAGGTGCGCGTGGTGGCCCAGGGCCAGGGCTTCGAGATCGCCACCGAGGCCCAGGCGCTGACGCCGGGCGTGGTCGGCCAGATGGTGCGCATCCGCATGGAGAATGGCCGCATCACCACCGGGGTGGTGCAGGATCCGCGCACCGTGCGCCTCTCCATGTGAGCGGCGCGGCGCAAAAAACTTCGAAAAAGTCCTCAAGTCCGTCGAACGGCGGCCGAAATCCTGGGGACGAAGCCCCCGCCCGGGGCCAGGAGCCGCCATGAAGATCAACCCGTTGCAAGATCCCGCCGTCGCGGCCGCCACTGGCGTGGCCGCGACCGCGAAGACCGGCCGGGGCGCCACGCCCGCGGTGGCCGATGCCGGCGACGCCACCGGCACGCCGGTCAGCGTGTCGGCCTCGGCCCGCACGCTCGAGGCCGCCGCCACGGCCGGCAACGGCATCGACGCGGCGAAGGTGGCCGCGGTGCGCGCCGCCATCGCCGACGGCAGCTTCAAGGTCGACTCCGGCGCCATCGCCGACAAGCTCCTGGCCAACGCCCAGGAATTCCTGAGCCGCGCAAGGAACTGATGCCATGCCCGATACCCGTGCTTCCGCCGAGTTGTTGCTGAGCGAGGTCGAGGACCAGCTCGACCGGGTCGATGCCGGCCTGCGCTGCGACCAACCCTCGGACCTGCTGCAGGCCAGTGGCGAGCTGCGCCGCTGCGCCACCGGTTTCGCGCGCGCCCTCGAGGCCGCGCTGTCGGCCGAGGCGCTCGACGCCGAATTCCGCCGCCGCATCGAGGCCGTGGCCCAGCGGCTGTCGAACCAGCGCGACAGCGTGGCGCGCCGCACCGTCATCGTCGACCGCAGCCTGGCCTCGCTGCTGGGGCCGCGCCCCGACGCCACCTACACCATGCCCGGCGAGCGCAGGGTGTTCGCGGGCCTGCGCTCGGCCTCGATGCCGGCGCACTGACGACCAAGGCTACGAAGGCTTCGGCGCGCGCTCGAAGCGGTAGAACAGGTTGGGTTCCGACAGCAGGTAGAGCCGCCCGTCGGGCCCGACCGCCACGCCCTCGGGCTGCGGCACCTTGCGCTGCAGGCCGCCGAAGCCGCGCCACAAGGGCAGCATGCTGATCGGGCGCCCGTCGGGTGCGTACTCCACCACCAGCGCCGACTCGTCGCTCAGCAGCAGCAGGTGGCCGGTCGCATCGTGCAGCGTGACCGAGGACAGGTCGCTCATGAACAGCGAGGACGCGCGCGAGGACTGCCATTCGCTGATGTCGATGTTGAAGCCGCTGGAAGTCGTGTCGGGGTCGAGCCCGGTGATCACCAGCACGCGCATCGGCAGCTTCTCGCGCACCACGTACAGGCGCTTGTGCACGCCGTCCCAGGAGATGCCCTCGAAGCTGCTGTTGTGCAGCCGGTCGATGCCGATGCCCAGGCTCGGGCGGCCGGCCACCGACACCTGCCGCGTGTCGCGCCCGATCTGCACCCAGTACATGCGGTGGCTGTCCTCGTCGGAGATCACGTAGCGCTCGCCCTGCACGTAGGTGATGCCCTCGGGATCCTTCACGCCCTCGAGCCCGATCACGCGCAGCAGCCGGCCCTCGGTGTCGAGCTCGGCGATCTGCGGCGGGCGGTTGATCACCGTGAACAGGGTGCCGGTCTCGGTGTTGAAGGTCAGGCCCGAGGCGTTGCGCGTCAGGCCCTGGATCGGCAAGCCCTCGACCGCCACCCGGTAGTCCGGCAGCCACAGCGCGTTGTTCGCCCATTGCGCCGCGCCCAGCGTGGTGCTGAGCCAGTAGTAGCCGAGCGCGGGCACCTTGAAGTACCAGCCGAAGGCCACGCCGAATGCGAGCACGATGGCCAGGAACAGGGTCTTGCGGGATCTGGCTCGGGTCATGCGGGCGGAGTCTAGCGTTCAGACCACGGAGAGAAGCCAGTCGAGCAACTGGCGCTGCCGACCCGTCGTCGGCTTCTGCGGCGACAGCAGGAAATAGCCCGAGCCGTCCGCGACGAAGCCCAGCGGCGCCGCCAGCACGCCGCTCGCGAGGTCGTCGCAGACCAGGTGCCAGGGCCCGATCGCCACGCCGAGCCCGGCGACCGCCGCCTGCAGGCTGAAATAGAAATGCTCGAAGACCTGTTCCCTGCCGCCGGCACCGGCCGATGCGCCCTGCAGCTGCATCCACGACGGCCAGGCCTGCGGCCGCGTGCGCGTGTGCAGCCGCACCGCGTCGCGGCGCAGCGACGCTCCCGCGCCGCGGGTGTCGAAGAAGGCGTCGACCCGGCCCGGGCTGCACACGGGGCCGACCTTCTCCTCGAACAGCGGCTGTGCCTGCACGCTCGCGGGCCACTCGAAATCGTTGCGCCGGATCGCGAGGTCGATGCCGCCGTCGAAGGCGAATGGCCCGCCGCCCGCCACCAGGTGCACGGCCGCCTCGGGATGGCGCGCCTGGAAGCCGGGCCAGCGCGGGATCAGCCAGCGCATCAGCAGGGTCGGCTCGCACGAGAGCACCAGCGGCGCCTCGCGCGCCGAGTGCCGCAGCTCGCGCGTGGCGTCCTCGATCAGGCCGAAGCCCTCGTCCACCGCGCGCTGCAGCCGGCGCCCGGCCTCGGTGAGGAAGACGCCGCGGTTGCGCCGTTCGAACAGCGCCAGGCCGAGGTCGTCCTCGAGCATGCGCACGGCGCGGCTGACCGCGCCATGGGTCAGGTGCAGGCTGTCGGCGGCCTGGCTGAAGTTCTGGGTCCGGGCCGCGGCGGCGAAGCAGCGCAGCGCCATCAGGGAGGGCAGGCGCGAGGGGTTTTTCCGTGAGCCAGGCTCACCGTCGGTGTCAGCAATCATCGTTTGTCCTGGGGCGGGCATCTGCATAGATTAGAGCGTCCGGTCCCGCCGTCCACCAAGTCCCCACGATGCAAGAACTGTCAGCCCAACTCACCCAGCCCGCGCCGCCCGAGCGGCTCGCGCTGACGATGGGCGATCCCTCGGGCATCGGCCCCGAGATCGTGGCCCGCACCTTGCTGAATGCCGAGTGGGCCCGGCGCTGCGTGCTGGTCGGCGATCCGCGCGTGATGCGCCAGGCCTTCGAGGCCCTGGGCGTCGGCGCGAGGCTGCGCGTGGCGGCTTCGATCGACGACATGGCGCACGAGGTGGGCACGGTGAACCTGCTGGCCGCGTCGCGGCTCGAGGCGCTGCCGCCCGTGGGCGCCGTGCATGCGGCCAGTGGCCGGGCCGCCTTCGAGGCGATCGTGGCGGCGATAGCCCTCGCGCAAGCGGGCCGTGTCGCGGGCATCGTCACCGCGCCGATCCACAAAGAGGCGCTGGCCGCCGCCGGCCTGTGCTATCCGGGCCATACCGAGATCCTGGCCGAGCGCACCGGCTGCAAGGTCGCGATGATGCTGGCCAACGACGAACTGCGCACCGTGCTCGTGACGGTCCATTGCGCGCTGCGCGAGGCCATCGAACGCGCGGACTTCGCGGCGCAGATGTCGGCGATCCGGCTCGCGCACCAGGGCGCCCGGGCCTTCGGCATCGCCGCGCCGCGCATCGCGGTGGCCGGGCTCAATCCGCATGCGGGCGAGGGCGGTCTGTTCGGCGACGAGGAGCAACGCACCATCGCGCCCGCGATCGCCGCCGCGCGGCGCGAGGGCATCGATGCCAGCGGTCCCTGGCCCGGCGACACGGTGTTCATGCAGGCGCGCCAGGGCCGCTTCGACGTGGTGGTGGCGCAGTACCACGACCAGGGGCTGATCCCGGTCAAGTACCTCGGGCTCGACAAGGGCGTGAACATCACGCTCGGCCTGCCTTTCGTCCGCACCAGCCCCGACCACGGCACCGCCTTCGACATCGCGGGGCGCGGCATCGCCGACGCCGCCAGCCTCGAGGCCGCGCTCGACATGGCCGCGCGCCTGGCGGCCGCCAACGGCACCACGAGAAAGACCCGACCATGAGCAGCTTCGAATTCATCTTCATGCTCACGCGCCACGACCGCACCGTGACCGACGCGGCACGGCACCTGGCGACGGCGCTCGCGGCCGGCGTGCGCCACATCGGCTTCAAGGACATCGGGCTGCCGATGGCCGAGCTAGAGGGCCTGCATCGCACCCTCCGCGCACACGGCGCCTCGAGCTACCTCGAGGTGGTCTCGCTCGACCGCGACAGCGAGATCGCTTCGGTCGAGATGGCGTGCCGGCTCGGTGTCGACCATCTGCTCGGCGGCACGCATGTCGACGAGGTGCTGCCGCTGCTCGAGGGCACGGGCATCCGCTACTACCCGTTCGCGGGCCGGGTCTCGGGGCATCCGAGCGTGCTCGGCGGCTCGATCGAGGAGACCGTGGCCAGCGCCTGTGCGATCGCGAGCCGGCCCGGCGTGGCGGGGCTGGACCTGCTGGCCTACCGCGCCGCGCTCGACGTGCCGCGGCTGATGCGCGCGGTGTGCGAGGCCGCGGGCAAGCCAGTGATCGTGGCCGGGTCGATCGACACGCCGGAACGGATCGCGGCGATCCGCGCCAGCGGTGCCGCGGGCTTCACGGTGGGCACGGCGGCGCTCGACGGGCGTTTTCCGGCGACCGACCGAAGCCTCGAAAGCCAGCTCGCGGCGATCCTCGGGGCGCGATGAAAAAAGCACCGCGGCGCGGTGCTGTGTGAGCGTCAGTGCGAGCGCATCTTCGCGCGCAACCGCGCGATCGACTGGCTGTGCAGTTGCGACACGCGCGACTCGGTCACGCCGAGCACGGCCGCGATCTCCTTGAGGTTCATGTCCTGCTCGTAGTACATGCCCATGATGTGGCGCTCGCGCTCGGGCAGGCTGTCGATCGCGCCCACCAGCGCCTGGCGCAGCCGTTGGTCCTTGAGCAGGCTCATCGGGTCGGCGTCGGCATCGGCCAGGTGGCGGTCGAGAAAGCCCGATTCGCCCTCGGCGTCGGTGCCGCCGCCCATGTCCTCCAGGTACACGAGCTGGGTGCCGCGCACGCGGCCCAGCAGGCTCTGGTAGTCGGCCAGCGGCATCTCGAGCGCGTCGGCGATCTCGGACTCGGCCGGCGCGCGGCCCAGCTTCTGCTCGAGCGCGCGCACCGCCTGCTCGATCTGCTTCTGGCTCTTGCGCGAGCCGCGCGAGAGCCAGTCGCCGTCGCGCAGCTCGTCGAGCATGGCGCCGCGGATGCGCTGGGTGGCGAAGGTCTCGAACTGAACGCCCTGGCTGGCCTCGTAGCGCGACAGCGCATCGGCCAGGCCGATCATGCCGACCTGGATCAGGTCGTCGAGCTCGACGTTGGGCGGCAGCTTGGCGATCATGTGATGCGCCAGCCGGCGCACCAGCGGCACGTGCTGGCGGATCAGCGCATCGCGGTCGAGCCGGCCCTTGGGCGTGTACATCTGGGAGAGCGGGGAAGCGGCCTGCATGTCGTGTCGGGGGGCGCAACGCTCCTCAGAGTTCGCCCGCGCCCGGCGAGAAGAACAGTTCGAGGTCGGCCGGCTGCGGATCGAAGGGCGAGCGCTGCGCCGCGCGCATCGAGTCGCGCACCAGCTCGGCGGCCAGCGCCGGCTTCCAGTCCTGCGAGGTGCGCGGGCCATGGGCCACGCCGCGCAGCACCAGCTGGTGGCGGATCAGCGTGTCGAGCGCCGGGCCGAGCTTCACGGCCTCGTCGGTCTTGCTCAGCACGGCCTGGCGCGCGCCGCCGATCTTGAAGCTGGCGGCCATCTCGTCGAGCGTGTCGCCGTGCGCGCCGGCGTTGAGCACCATCAGGCGCGAGATGCCGGGCAGGTCGAGCAGGTCCAGCAGGTCGCGGCGGCGCGGATCGCGCGGCGCCAGGCCGGCGGTGTCGATCAGCACCATGCGCTTGCCGTGGAACAGCGCGAGCAGTTCCTGCAGCGCGGCGCGGTCGTGCGCGAGATGCGCCACCACGCCCATGGCGCGGCCGTGGGCGCGCAACTGCTCGTGCGCGCCCGCGCGGTGCATGTCGAGCGTGATCAGGCCGACGCTGGCCGGGCCGTGCAGCCGCGCGCACTGGGCCGCGATCTTGGCGGCGGTGGTGGTCTTGCCGACGCCGGTGGCGCCGACCAGCGCGTAGACGCCGCCTTCCTCGGCCAGCGTGGGCGCGGCGGGGTCGAGGCCGAGCATGGTTTCGAGCGCGCCCATCATGCGGCGCACCGCGCCGGCCGCGTCGTTGTCGAGCGCGATCGATTCGAGCACGCCGCGCGCGAGCGCGGGCGAGTAGCCGGCGCGCAGCAGCTTGAGCATCAGGTTCGAATGCACCGGGTTCTGCCGCGCCGGGCCGAGCCAGGCGAGGGCGTTGAAGCGGCTCTCCATCAGCGTGCGCATGGCTTGCAGCTCGGCCATCAGCGCCTGTTGGGTTTCGCTCGCGGTGTCGATCGCGGGAGCGGGCGTGGCGACGGGTGTGGGGCGGGACGTTTCGGTGGCGGCGGGGGCGGCAGTGGGCGCGAAGGCCGCGCGGACCGGCGCGGCCGATGGCGCAGCGGGTGCGGGGGCCGGCGATGCAGCCTCCTGCTGGCGCCGCAGCATGCGTTCGCGCACGTAGTCCTGGAACGACAGCGTGCTCATGCCGAGCTCGGCCACGTCGGCCTCGACGATGGCGCGCGATTCGGCGCTCGCAAGCGGGGCCGGGGCCGGTGCGGCGGGTTGCGCTTGGGCGATGGCGGGCGCGGGCACCGGCTTCGGCGGCGTCCACGCGGGCGCCGACAGCGTGCCTTGCGTGCCCTGCAGGATCGCGCGGCCGGCCTCGAGCGCGCTGAGGCTGTCCTCGGCCGCGGCCACCACTTCCACGCCGTCGTCGAGCTGGCGGTTCGAGAGGATCAGCGTGCCGTCGCCGAAGACATTGCGCGCCAGCGCCATCGCTTCGCGGGCGGTCGGTGCGGTGAAACGTTGGATGTTCATGCGGAGGCTCCTCGCAGGATCGGGCCGATGCGGATCGTGTGGGTTTCAGGAATTTCGCTGTGGCCGAGCACCTGCATGCGCGGCGCGGCGCGGCGCACCATGCGCGCGATGGCGTTGCGGATCGCGTCGGGCACCAGCAGGCAGGCCGGCACGCCTTGCTCTTCCTGCTTGAGCGCGACCTCGGCGGCGGTGCGCGTGAAGATCTCGACCACGCCCGGATCGAGCGCGGGCGCCTGGGCATTGCCCAGCGCCTGCATCAGCAGGCGCTCGAAGGCGGGCTCGATGGCGATCACGTCGAGTTCCTTCACCGGGCCGTAGATCTGCTGCACGATGGCCGGCGCCAGCGCCACGCGCACGCGGCGCGCGAGCTCGGCCGGGTCGGTGGTGCTGCCGGCATGCTCGGCCAGCGTCTCGACGATGGTGCGGATGTCGCGGATGTGCACCGACTCTTCCAGCAGCAGTTGCAGCACCTTCTGGAACGTGGACAGCGGCACCAGCTTGGGCACGACTTCCTCGATCAGCTTGGGCGCCAGTTTGTTCACGTGTTCGACCAGTTGTTGGGTTTCGGTGCGGCTCAGCAGCCGCGCCGCCTGCACCTGCATCAAATGTGACAGGTGGGTGGCCATCACGGTCTCCGAATCAACGACGGTGAAACCGCTCATTTGCGCGGCTTCCCGCTGCCGCTCCTCGATCCAGTGCGCGGGCAGGCCGAAGGCCGGGTCGGTGGTGGGCGTGCCGATCAGCGGGGTGGTGATGCCGCCCGGGTTGATCGCCAGGTACATGCCCGGATGGGCCTCGCCCTCGGCCACCACGACGCCGCGCAGGGTGACGCGGTAGCTGCTGGGCTTGAGCTCGAGGTTGTCGCGCACGTGCACCGCGGGAGGCAGGAAGCCGACCTCCTGCGCGAACTTGCGGCGCACGCCCTTGATGCGCGTGAGCAGGTCGCCCTGGCGGCTCTTGTCGACCAGCGCGATCAGGCGGTAGCCGAGCTCCAGGCCCAGCAGGTCCACCGGCTGCAGGTCGTCCCAGGTGGCCTCGGCATCGGGCGCGGGCGGTGCCGGCGGCGCGGGCGCGGCCGGCGGCGGGCGGCGCGACAGGCGCCAGGCGCCCCAGGCCAGCAGCGAGGCGATCGAGAGGAACACCACGTGCGGCATGCCGGGAATCACGCCCAGCAGGCCCAGGATGCCGGCCGTGAGGCCGAGCACGCGCGGCGAGGTCAGCAGCTGGTCGACGATCTGGCGGCCCACGTCGTCCTCGCGGCCCACGCGCGAGATCACCATCGCCGCGGCGACCGAGATCAGCAGGCCCGGCACCTGCGCCACCAGCGCGTCGCCGACCGCCAGCAGCACGTAGGTGTCGGCCGCCTTGCCGGCCGACAGGCCGTGCTGCAGCACGCCGATGGCGAAGCCGCCGACGATGCTGATCACCAGGATCAGGATGCCGGCGATGGCATCGCCGCGCACGAACTTGGAGGCACCGTCCATCGAGCCGAAGAAGTTCGCTTCCTCCGACACCTCGGCGCGGCGGCGGCGGGCCTCCTTCTCGTCGATCACGCCGGCGTTGAGGTCGGCGTCGACCGCCATCTGCTTGCCGGGCATGGCGTCGAGCGTGAAGCGCGCCGACACCTCGGCGATGCGCTCGGCGCCCTTGGTGACCACCACGAAGTTGATCACCACCAGGATCGCGAACACGATCAGGCCGACCGCGAAGTTGCCGCCGATCAGGAAGTGGCCGAAGGACTCGATCACCGCGCCCGCGGCGCCCGGGCCGGTGTGGCCCTCGAGCAGCACCACGCGCGTGGAGGCCACGTTGAGCGACAGCCGCATCAGCGTGGTCAGCAGCAGCACCGAGGGAAAGGCCGCGAAGTCGAGCGGGCGCACCATGTAGGCCGCCACCATCATCACCATCAGCGCGACCGCGATGTTGAGCGTGAAGAAGCCATCGAGCAGCCAGGGCGGGATCGGCAGCACCATCAGCGCGAGGATGGCCACCACCAGCAGCGGCGCGGCCGCGCGCTGGAACATGCCGCCGCGCTCACCGAGCCACTGGCGCAGGGCGAGCGGGTTCATGGGCGCACTCCGGCGACTGGTTCGGCGGCGGTGGTTGCCGCTGGCTTGCGGTGCGGATCGAGCTCGGGCGCCACGTAGGGATCGGGCACGCCCTGCGGCATCGGGCCCTCGCCGCGCAGCGCGGCCTTCAGGCGGTAGACATAGGCCAGCACCTGGGCCACGGCGGTGAACAGGCTCGAGGGAATGGGCTGGTCGATCTCGGCATGGGCGAACAGTGCGCGCGCGAGCATCGGCGACTGCACCACCGGGATGCCGTTGGCGTTGGCGATCTCGCGGATCTTCATCGCGAGCAGGTCGGCGCCCTTGGCCACCACCTGCGGCGCGTTCATGGTGGCCTCGTCGTAGCGCAGCGCCACCGCGTAGTGGGTCGGGTTCATCAGCACGAAGTCGGCGCGCGGCACGGCCGTGATGCTGGCGCGCTGCGAGATCGCGCGCGCCGCGCTGCGCTGGCGGCCCTTGGTGTGCGGGTCGCCGTCGGATTCCTTGTGCTCCTGCTTGAGCTCCTGGTGCGACATCTTGAGCTTCGACAGGTGGAAGAAGCGCTGCAGCGGCACGTCGATCACCGCGGTGGCGAACACCACCAGCAGCAGCAGGCCCACGCCGGTGGCGAGCCAGTCGCCGAGCGCGCGCAGCGCCGAAGGCGAGGGCTGCAGCACCACGCGCACCACCTCGCCGATCGACCCGGCCACGTAGTACCAGCCGATGGCGCCGAGGATGGCCGACAGCAGCACCAGCTTGGTCACCTGCGCGACCTGCTGGCGGCTGAACAGGTTGCCCAGGCCCTTGAACGGGCTCAGGCGCGAGAGGTCGGGCGTGATCGCCTTGGTGCTCGAGACCCAGCCGCCGACCGCGAGGCTGCCCGCGACCGCCGCGCTCAGCACGATGACCGCGAACACCACGCAGGCCACCAGGCCCAGGCCGGCGAAGGTCGACAGCCGCGACAGCATGTCGGCCGGGTCCTGCACGCTGGCCGCGTTGAAGACCAGTGCCTGCGCGAGCGTGGCGCGCAGCTGCTCGAAGGCGGTGGGCGCCAGCAGCAGCAGCGCGACCGCGCCGGTGCCCATCACCGCGAGGTGCGACAGGTCCTTCGAGCGCGGCACCTGGCCGTCGCGGCGCGCCTGGTCGATCTTGCGCTGCGAGGCGGGGAGCTGGCGGTCCTGACTGTTCGATTCCATGGCGGTGGCGCTCGCTCAGGGCTGGGCGCGGCCCGGGGTGGCGGCGGGGGCCGCGCCGGCGGGAGCGGTCGGCGCATCGGCGCCCTCGGGCTTCTTCTGTTCCTTGGCGAGCTCGGTGGCGATGGCCTTCACCGCGTCGTTGCCCTCCAGGCGCGCGTTGCCGAACAGGCGCGACTCGGCATCGCGCGTCAGCACCACGATGCTGATGCGGCGGTTCAGCGGCGCCAGCGCGTTCTTCTTGTCGAGCAGGTCGCTGGCGGCCAGGCCGACCACGCGCACCAGCTTGTCGTCGGGCATGCCGGCGGCCACCAGCTCGCGCCGCGAGGCATTGGCGCGGTCGGCCGACAGCTCCCAGTTGCCGTAGCCGCGGTCGCCGTTGCCGTAGGGCGCGGCATCGGTGTGGCCGGCCAGGCTCACGCGGTTCTCGATGTCGTTGAGCGCGCTGCCCACCGCGCGCAGGATGTCGTGCATGTAGGGCTTCACGATCGCGCTGCCGGTGTCGAACATCGGGCGGTTCTGCGCGTCGACGATCTGGATCTCGAGGCCGTCCGAGGTCACCTCGAGCTTGATCTGCGAGCGGAACTCGCGCAGCTTGGGGTTGGCGTTGATCATCTCCTCGATGCGCGCGCGCAGGGCGGCCATGCGGCGCGCGTCCTGGCGCGCCTGCTCGAGCTTGAGGCTGTTGTCCTGGCCGATCTTCTTCGGGTCCATGGTGCTGCCGTCGGTGCGGCGCACCTCGCCGGTGGTGCGCGTGAGGTCGCGCCCGCCGCCGGGCACCACGCTCGAGGCGCTGCCCGCGCCCGAGCCGCCGGCCATCTCGACCTTCATCGGCGAGTTGAAGTAGGAGGCGATGCCCTGCAGGTCGCCCTTGGCGGTCGAGCCCAGCAGCCACATCAGCAGGAAGAAGGCCATCATGGCCGTCACGAAGTCGGCGTAGGCGATCTTCCAGGCGCCGCCGTGGTGCGCATGCGTGGTCTTCTTGACCCGCTTGATGATGATCGGCTGGAGCTTGCGGGTCCCGGGCGTGGTGGCCATGGCGTTGCCTCTTGCGCTGGGCGCTCTACTTCTTCTTCACGTGGCTCTCGAGCTCGACGAAGCTCGGGCGGTCGGTCGAGAACAGCACCTTGCGGCCGAACTCGATCGCGGTCGTGGGGTTGTAGCCCTGCATGCTGGCCAGCAGGGTGGTCTTGATGCACTGCAGTTCCTTGGTGCCTTCCTCGGCCTTCTGCTCGAGCAGGCCGCCCAGCGGCTCGACGATGGCGTAGGCCAGCAGGATGCCCAGGAAGGTGCCGACCAGCGCCGAGCCGATCATGGCGCCGAGCACCGCCGGCGGCTGGCCGACCGAGCCCATCGTGTTCACCACGCCGAGCACCGCGGCCACGATGCCGAAGGCCGGCAGGCCGCCGGCCAGCCGCGCGATGGCGGCCACGGGTGCGTGCGATTCCTGGTGGTGGGTCTCGATCTCGCTGTCCATCAGCGACTCGATCTCGTGGCTGTTGAGGTTGCCCGAGGCCATCATGCGCAGGTAGTCGGTGGTGAACTCGACCACGTGGTGGTCCTTGGCCACGTTCGGGTGCTTCTGGAACAGCGGCGAATCCTGCGGCGCCTCGATGTCCTTCTCGATCGACATCAGGCCTTCCTTGCGCGCCTTCTGCAGGATGTCGTAGAGCAGCGCCATCAGCTCGAGGTAGCGTGCCTTGGTGTACTTGGAACCCTTGAGCGCGGTCGGCAGCGCCTTCAGCGTGGCCATCAGCACCTTGCGCTGGTTGTTCACCACGAAGGCGCCGAGCGCACCGCCGCCGATCACCATCAGCTCGATCGGCAGCGCATGCAGCACCACCCCGATGTTGCCGCCATGGATGATGTAGCCGCCGAAGATGCAGCCCAGCGCGACGAGGTAACCGAGGATGACGGACATGGGGCGATACGAGTTCCTGGAGCCCCTATTGGGCCTCGGAGCCGCCGCCCGCATTCCATGAAAAAAGGGCCCTGCAGGGGCCCTTATCTTCTGTTTGCCGCGCTCACTGCAGCTGGATGCCGCCCGCGCCCGCACCCTTGCCGGCGCGCGCCGGCGGTTCGCACAGGCCGCAGACGAAGTGCTGCGCGTTCTCGTAGGGCTCGGTCACGAAGTGGCCGCCGCAACGCGAGCAGGGCGTCATGGCGAGCATCTGGTTCTCCATGAAGCGCACCAGCCGCCAGGCACGCGTGATCGACAGCTGCGGCTCCAGGCCGCAGGCACCGGTCTGCTCGGTGTACAGGCCGTAGGCCTTGATCAGCGCGTCGACCGGCTCGAGCTCGCTGGTCTTGTGGAGGTAGGTGTAGATGTTGTGGAACAGCGAGGCGTGGATGTTCGGCTGCCAGGTCAGGAACCAGTCGGTCGAGAAGGGTAGCTGGCCCTTCGACGGTGACTTGCCCGCGACTTCCTTGTAGAGGCGCAGCAGCCGCTCGTACGACAGCTCGGTCTCGCTCTCCAGCACCTGCAGGCGGGCGCCCATCTCGATCAGATGGACCGCGCGCTCGATCTGCCGGGACTCGCCCAGCACGCTCTTCGGATTGGCCATGCCTTGTCAGCTCGCGAACGCGCGGCGCCTCAGTACGAGGTTTCCGCGAAGCGGCTCGACATGACGATGTTGGCGTGCAGCTTCAGCGTCTCGTCGTTGGCCGTGCGGGTGCGCACGTTGTGGTTGGTGAGCAGTCCCCAGACCATGTCGTCGGTGGCGCGGAAGCGGCACAGCAGCATGTTGCTGGAAGCCAGCTTCATGATCTGCGCCGGCGACAGCGTGTCGATGAGGTCCGCGGATTCCTCGGAAATGCCCAGCCGGAACAGGGCCTGTGCCTTGTCTTCCCGGATGAGGCTCTGTGCCAGCATCAGGTAGGTGAGGTTGGCTTCCTTGATCTCGGCGAGCAACTGTTCATTGGTCATGAGTGCCTCCTCCTAGGCGGGCAAAAGTGCCCCTTGTCGACCGTGTACTTTCAGTTTAATCACAAATGTCAGCTTCAGTAAACATTTGTTAAAAATGTACCTGAGTAGGCGGGTTCCTACAAAAAAACTTCGACCCGAAGGCATCCGATGGTAAGCGCTTGCAACCATCGCGCCCCAAGAATGTGATTTTGTTGGCTGAAATGAATACTAAGGGATGCGCGATGAAAGACTTGTTTCGACATTGATAGATAAATCTATCGAAAGTCGGACATCCATGGCTTTAGCACTGCGCTTTACAAGCTGTTAACGAGTGTGACCTGTCGTGGTGCACAGACCACGAAATCCCGTGGGGGCGAAGTTGTCTTGCGTGGTGGGGAAGCTACGTGTTTCCGTGGGGGTAACGCGCGGAACATGGTGGCCCCGGCAGCGCAATCGCTGTGGCACCCGTCTGCATCCGCTCGGAAATCTTGAGGGTGCGATCGCAAAAATAAATCGCTAAAGAGCCGGCCGGGACCCACCGAAAACCAGTGCAACGGGCCTTGCACCAGGGTTCGTCAGGCAGCCAGCGCTTCGCTGGCGCGACTTTGGCAGCGATGCCCGACTTATCAGTTTGAAGGAGCTCTCATGGCCTCGATCATCAACACCAACATCAGTTCGCTCACCGCGCAGCGCAACCTCTCGGGCAGCCAATCCTCGCTGGCCACCTCGATGCAGCGCCTGTCCTCGGGCCTGCGCATCAACAGCGCCAAGGACGACGCCGCCGGCCTCGCGATCTCCGAGCGCATGACGGCCCAGATCCGCGGCCTGACGCAAGCCGGCCGCAACGCCAACGACGGCATCTCGCTGGCGCAGACGGCCGAAGGCGCGCTGAGCACCATCGGCAACAACCTGCAGCGCATCCGCGAACTGGCCGTGCAGTCGCGCAACGCCACCAACTCGACCGAGGACCGCGCCTCGCTGCAGAAGGAAGTCACGCAGCTCAAGAGCGAAATCGACCGCGTCGCCAAGCAGACCTCGTTCAACGGCACCAAGCTGCTCGATGGCAGCTTCAGCGCCCAGTCGTTCCAGGTCGGCGCCAACCAGGGTGAGACCATCTCGATCGACTCGATCGCCAACGCCAGCATCACCTCGCTGGGCAGCTGGACCAGCGTGGACACCTACTCGGCCACGGTGACCGGCGCGGCGCCCGCGGGCTTCGGCGGCATCACTGCCAACGCCTTCACGATCAACGGCGTGGGCATCGGCGCGGTCAATGCCGGCACCGACGCCGCCACGCAAGGCGCCAACGTGGCGGCCGCCATCAACAAGAAGTCGAGCGAGACCGGCGTGGTCGCGACGGCCGCCGCCAGCGGCGCCATCACGCTGACCTCGAGCGGCAGCACGGCCATCACGGTCGGCGGTACGCTGACCAACACCGGCCTGACCGCCGGCCAGACGGCTGCGACCGTCACCGCCGCGGGCAGCGCGCAGACCGGCTTCTCCGGCCTGACGGTGGACACGGTGGACGGTGCCGACAACGCAATCCTCGCGATGGACGCCGCGCTGAAGGCGGTGAACTCCTCGCGCGCCGACCTCGGCGCGATCCAGAACCGCTTCGAATCGGTGGTCTCGAACCTCTCGACCTCGGCCGAGAACCTGACCGCTTCGCGCAGCCGCATCCAGGACGCCGACTTCGCGGCCGAAACCGCCAACCTGTCGCGCGCCCAGGTGCTGCAGCAGGCCGGCACGGCGATGGTGGCCCAGGCCAACCAGCTGCCGCAGACGGTGCTGTCGCTGCTGCGCGGCTAAGGCTGGAACAGGGGGCCGAAGGCCGGCCTCCTGCACGCTTCATCGCGGGGCGGCGAACGGACAATTCCGTTCGCCGCCCCGCGTTTTTTCCGTGGGCGCAGGCGATTCCAGCATCGGAGAAACGACATGGCCACCATCACATCGACCGGCATCGGCAGCCAGCTCGACGTCGAATCCATCATCACGCAGCTGATGGCGATCGAGAAGAAGCCGCTGACCGCGCTGCAGGGCACGGCGTCCACGCTCGACAACAAGATCTCGGCCTTCGGCACGCTGAAGTCGCAACTCTCGGCGCTGTCCGACGCGGCCACCAAGCTGGCGGCCGCCGCGACCTGGAACGCGAAGACCGCCTCGAGCTCGAACGCCACCGCGCTGAGCGCGAGCGTGACCAAGGCCGGCGACGCCGTGGCCAGCAGCTTCACCATGCAGGTGTCGCAGCTCGCGCGGGCCCAGGCCGTGTCCTCGGGTGCGGTGGCCACGGGCACCGGCTTCGGGCTCGGCACGCTGAGCATCCAGCTCGGCGACTGGAACGACACCGACGCGGGCGGCCCGAACTTCGCGGCCGGCGACAAGCCGGCGATCGACATCAGCGTGAACGAGGGCGACAGCCTCTCGGCCATCGCGGCCAAGATCAACGCCGCCGGCGCGGGCGTCAGCGCCACCGTGCTCAAGGACCTCTCGGGCGAGCGGCTGATGCTGCGCTCGGGCGCCACCGGCGAGGCCGCGGGCTTTCGCGTGACCGCGGCGCCCGTGGGCTCGGGCGACGGCGCCGACCTTGGCCTGCTGGCCTTCGACGGCTCGGTGCAGGGCATGGGGGCCAACCCGGTGCAGTACGCGCGCAATGCCGAGGCCACCATCAACGGCGTGGCGATCCGCTCGGACAGCAACGTGCTGGCCGACACCGTGCCGGGCCTGAGCCTCACGCTGTCGCAGGTGACGACGGCGCCGGTCGAGATCGCCGTGACCACCGACACCTCGGGCCTGCGCAGCACGATCCAGGCCTTCGTGACGGCCTACAACACGATGAACCAGACGCTGAACTCGGCCACCGCCTACGACGCGGCGAGCAAGACCGCGGCGCTGCTGCAGGGCGACTCCACCGCCGTGAGCCTGCAGAACGCACTGCGTAGCCTGGTCGGCGCGCCCTCGGGCGGCGGCGCGATCCAGCGCCTGAGCGACCTCGGCATCACGGTCGCCAAGGACGGCGCGGGCAACCTCGCGCTCGACACTGCCAAGCTCGACACGGCGCTGAAGAACCCGGCCGCCGTGCAGCAGTTCTTCGCCGCGCCGCAGAACACCGTGGACTCCAGCGCCACCGGCTTCGCCACGCGGCTGTCGGCCTTCACCCAGGCGGCCGTGGCCACCGACGGCACGCTCGACACCCGCACCCAGTCGCTCAAGGCCCAGCGCAAGGACAACGACAAGAGCCAGGACAACCTCAACGACCGGCTGACCCTGACCGAGAAGCGGCTGCGCGCGCAGTACACGGCGCTGGACACCAAGATGGCCTCGCTGACCGCGCTCAACACCTACATCTCCCAGCAGGTGGCGCAGTGGAACAAGTCCACCAGCTGAGGCGCGAGATCGGGCGCGCGCGCCGGGCCCGCGGGCCTCAACTTCCGCACCGGAATGCCGATAAAGAAGGCATAGACACCGGAACAGGAAGCCGCACCATGTACACCTCGCCCGCAGCCCGCGCCGCCAAGGCCTACTCCAGAGTGGGCGCCGAATCGGGCGTGGACGCCTCGACCTCCCCGCACCGGCTCATCGAACTGCTGTTCGACGGCCTGCTGCAGTCGATCCACGCCGCCAGCGGCGCGCTGGCGCGCGGCGACATCGCGCTCAAGGGCCAGCAGATCATGCGGGCGGTGCGATTCCTCGAAGAGGGCCTCAAGGGTGGGCTCGACGAGGCCCGGGGTGGAGAACTCGCGGTTACACTCCGCGCGTTGTACGACTATTGCATCAACCGCCTGACGGTCGCCAACCTCCGCAACGACGGGGCGGCCCTGGCGGAAGTGGCCTCGCTGATCGCACCGGTCGCACAGAGCTGGAAACAGATCGGGCCGTCCCAGCCCGTGCAGGCCGCCTGAGGCGTCCTTGGAGTCCTTCATGCAAGAGCGACTGCTCGACTACTACAAAGCGATCGAAGCCGCGAGCAAGCAGATGCTCGAGGCCGCCCGCATGGAAGACTGGGAAGGCGTGGTGCGCTGCGAAGGCGCCTGCGCCGTGCTGATCGAGCAGTTGCGCTTCAAGGCCACCACCCTCGAACTGCCGCGCACCGACCGCGCCGAGAAGACCCGCGTGATGCAGCGCATCCTGCGCAACGATGCCGAGATCCGGCTGCTGGCCGAGCCGTGGATCGCCGACCTCGACCACCTGTTCGATTCGCGGCTGCAGCTGATCCACTGAAGAAGAAGGACCGACACCGCCGGCAAGGCGGTGGCACGGTCCGGCAAGACGGACGGGCAGGGCGCCCGTCGCCTCACACCTGCATGTTCATGATGTCGCTGTAGGCCTGCACCATGCGGTTGCGCACGTGCATCGTGGCCTGGAAGCCGATCTGCGCCTTCTGGATCGCGACCATGGTCTGCTCCAGGCTGACGTTCGGGTTCTCGAGCTGAACCTCGCGCTGCAGCGCGCCGGCCTGGTTCTGGGCCGCGCTCACCGACTGCAGCGCGCCCGAGAGCGCCCCGGCAAAGCCGCCGCCGCTGCCCTCGGCGGCCGAGGGCGCGGTGCGCGCCGTGCGCGCGAAAGCCTGCGCCGGGGTGGGCGAAGTCAGCGGTGCGAGTCGGAGGTCCATGGGCACCGATGCTACGGGCGCTCGGCCGCTCGCGATCGCGGGGAAATGGGCAGGAAAGCAGCCCTTTATCGGGCTTATGTGGGACGGGGCCGGCCCGAATAATCGCAGCGAGCACGAAGCGCCTTCCGCGCCGTGCGAACACCCGCACCGCCGAGCCCATGTCCACCGCCGTCGCCGAACTTCCCGCCGCCCAGCCCGCGTCCCTTGCCGCCCCGGCCTGGCAGGGCCGCCTCGCGTCGCTCGACCGGCGCCAGCGCCTGCGGCTGGCGATCGGTGCCGCGCTGCTGGTGGCGCTGGCCGTGGCCGCCATCGTGATGGGCCGCCAGGCCGACTGGCGCGTGCTCTACGCCAACCTCGGCGACAAGGACGGCGGCGCGATCGTCGCCCAGCTCGCCCAGATGAACGTGCCCTACAAGTACACCGAGGGCGGCGGCGCCGTGATGGTGCCGGCCGACAAGGTGCACGACGTGCGCCTGCGCCTGGCCTCGCTGGGCCTGCCCAAGGGCTCGGTGGCCGGCTTCGAGCTGATGGAGAACAACCGCTTCGGCATGACCCAGTTCCAGGAGAAGCTGAGCTTCCAGCGCGGCCTCGAGGGCGAGCTCACGCGCTCGATCCAGGGCCTGGCCTCGGTGCAGAGCGCGCGCGTGCACCTGGCGCTGCCGAACCAGAACGGCTTCTTCCGCGAGCAGCAGAAGCCCTCGGCCTCGGTGCTGCTGACCTTGCACCCGGGCCGCACGCTCGAGCGCAACCAGATCGCGGGCATCGTGCACCTGGTGGCCTCCAGCGTGCCCGAGCTCGCGCCCTCGGCCGTGAGCGTGGTCGACGACAGCGGCAAGCTGCTGTCGCAGACCGGCGACGGTGCCACGGGCGGCGCGGGTGCCGGCGAGGGCCAGCAACTGCAGTACGTGCAGCAGATCGAGCAGCAGTACATGCGCCGCATCCTCGACATCCTCGAGCCGGTGGTGGGGCGCCAGAACGTGAAGGCGCAGGTCACGGCCGACGTGGACTTCTCGCAGAGCGAGGCGACCATGGAGGAGCACCGCCCGAACCAGGCGGCCGAGGCCGGCGCCGTGCGCAGCCAGCAGACGGTGGAGACCACCGGCCCCGGCGCGGCCGGCGCCACGCCGCCCGCGGGCGTGCCCGGCGCGACCTCGAACCAGCCGCCCGGTGCCTCGTCGGCGCCGGTCAACGGGCCGGCCGCGGCGCTCGCGCCCACCGGTGCGGCGGCCGCGGGTGCCGCGGCCCAGCGTCCGCCGGGCAAGCGCGAGTCCACCATCAACTACGAGGTCGACAAGACCGTGAAGACCGTGCGCAGCGCCAGCGGCCAGATCCGCCGGCTCAGCGCGGCGGTGGTCGTCAACTACCAGGGCGTGGCCGATGCCGCGGGCAAGGTGGTGCCGACCGCGCTGTCGGCGCAGCAGGTCGAGCAGATGACGGCGCTGGTGCGCGAGAGCATCGGCTTCAACAAGGAGCGCGGCGACTCGGTGAACCTGATGAACACGCCGTTCCTGGTCGACGCGCCGGTGCAGGTCGAGCTGCCGCTGTGGAAGCGCCCCGAAACGCTCGAGCTGGCGCGCAGCTTCGCCTGGCCCGTGGGGCTGGTGCTGATCGGCGCGATCGTGCTGCTGGGCATGGTGCGCCCCGGCCTCAAGGCCATGGCCGCGGCCAAGCCGCTGCCCGGCAGCACCACGCCGGCGCTCGGTGGTCCCGCCGCCGGCAGCCAGCTCAACGCGATGGTGGCCGACACGCCCGAGCGTCCCGCGCTCGGCGCGCCCGAGGCGGTGGCCGTGCCCTCGCCGCAGGAGCAGGTGCCCGAGCAGATGCGCCTGGAAGGCGCGCGCCAGATGGCGCGGCAGAACCCGGTGGCGGTGGCGAACATCGTCAAGACCTGGGTTCACGGCTGACCGGAACGAACGCGCATGGACGAACAGGGACTCAACGACGCGGCGATCCTCCTGATGTCGCTCGGCGAACAGGAAGCCGGCGAGGTGCTGCGGCACCTGTCGCCGCGGGAGGTGCAGAAGATCGGCGAGACGATCGCCAAGACCCGCGCCGTGTCGCGCGAGCGGCTCGGCGAGGTGGCGGACCGCTTCATCACCGCCACCGCGGGCCAGAGCCTGTTCGCGGCCGACACCGGCGACTACGTGCGCTCGGTGATGCGCCACGCGCTCGGCGAGGAGAAGGCCTCGATCCTGGTCGACCGCATCCTGCAGACCGCCGACCTCAGCGGCATCGAGAACCTCAAGTGGATGGACGCGCCCTCGGTGGCCGAGGTGCTCAAGCTCGAGCATCCGCAGATCGTGGCCGCGATCCTGGTGCACCTTGAGCCCGAGCACGCCTCGGCGATCCTGCTGCAGCTGCCCGACCTGCAGCGCGCCGAGGTGCTGCTGCGCGTCGCCACGCTCGAGGGCATCCAGCCGGCCGCGCTCGAAGACCTCAACGAGGTGATGTTCCGCGTGCTCTCGGGCGGCGCCAAGGTGCGCAAGCCTTCGCTGGGCGGACCGCGCACGGCCGCCGGCATGATCAACCTGCTGGGCAGCGGCGCCGATGCGCAGGCCATCGCGGCGATCCGCAACCACGATGCCGAGCTGGCGCAGCAGATCGCCGACCTGACCTTCGTCTTCGACGACGTGATGAAGCTCGACGACAAATCGCTGCAGCTGGTGATGAAGGAGATCGCGTCCGAGACGCTGATCGTCGCGCTCAAGGGCGCGGCGCCGCCGCTGCGCGACAAGTTCCTCTCGAACATGTCCTCGCGCGCGGCCGAGGCGCTGCGCGAGGACCTCGAGGCGCGCGGGCCGCTGCGGCTGTCCGAGGTCGAGGCGCAGCAGAAGGAAATCCTCAAGGCGCTGCGCCGGCTCGCCGACGAAGGCCAGATCATGCTGGGCGGTGGCGATGGCGGGTTCGTCTGATGGGCGCACGCATGACGCTGGCTGAAACGACGGAGGTCCGGGCGTGAGCCGCGGCGCCTTCATTCGCGGCGAGGACGTTGCGCGCTTCGCGCGCTGGCAGTTCGCCGCCGTCGGCGCCGAGGGCAACGTGCTCGGCGGCGTGGTCGATCCCGAGGCGATCGAGGAGGCGCGCCAGCAGGGCCGCGACGAAGGCTATGCGGCCGGCCGCGCGGCCGCGCAGGCCGAGGCGCGCGAACAGATGGAGGCCTACCAGGCCAACGAGGGCCTGGAGGCCGCGCAGCGCGTGGCCGCCTTGCTCGCAAGCGCCGAAGCGCAGCTGGCCGAGGTGCAGCAGGAGCTCGCGCGCGGCACGCTCGAGATCGCCTGCGCGCTCGCGCGCCAGGTGCTGCGCCAGGAGATCGCGACCCGGCCGGCCGTGCTCGAGCCGGTGGTGCGCGAGGCGCTCGCCATGCTCGCGGTCGACGGCAAGGCCAGCACCGTGCGGCTGTCGCCGGCCGATTTCGAGAGGCTCGGCGTCGCGCTGCGCGCCGAGTTCGAGGGCCAGTCCGTGAGCGTGGTGGCCGATGCGGGCATCGCGCCCGGCGACTGCCTGGTCGAATCGGCCGGCACCGTCATCGACGGCGGCGTGGCCACGCGCTGGTCGCGCGCGGTCGCGGCGCTGGGCCTGGCGATGCCGTGGCAGGACGACGCGGCCCCGAAGGACCCGGATGCGGCTGGCTGACCCGCTCGACTGGCGCCAGTTCATGGCCGACGCGCAGGCGCGGCTGGCGCACGATGCCGGCCTCGAGGCGCGCGGCACGCTGACCCGGCTCACCGGCCTGGTGCTCGAGGCCTCGGGCATCCGCGCGCCCGTGGGCTCGCAGTGCCTGGTGCGCATGGGCAGCCAGCCCGCGGTGCTGGCCGAGGTGGTGGGTTTCTCGAACGACCGCGCCTTCCTGATGCCGGCCGGCGAGGTGCAGGGCCTGTCGAGCGGCGCCAGCGTGGTGCCCGCCGCGCCCTATGTGCCGGTGCCGCGGCTCGGCGAGGCCGATCCCGGCATCGCGCCGCGCGTGGGCGCGCTGCGCCTGCCGCTGGGCGACGGCCTGCTGGGTCGTGTGGTCGATCCGCAGGGCCATGTGCTCGACGACCTGGGCCCTTTGACCGAGGTCAGCGCCGAGCCGCTGGACCGCGCGCCGATCAACGCCATGGACCGCGACCCGGTGCGCGAGCCGCTCGATACCGGCGTGCGTGCGATCAATGCCTTGCTGACCGTCGGGCGTGGCCAGCGCATCGGCCTGTTCGCCGGCTCGGGCGTGGGCAAGAGCGTGCTGCTCGGCATGATGGCGCGCTACACCGCGGCCGACGTGATCGTGGTCGGCCTGATCGGCGAGCGCGGCCGCGAGGTGAAGGAATTCATCGAGGACATCCTCGGCCCCGAGGGCCGCGCGCGCTCGGTGGTGGTGGCCGCGCCGGCCGATTCGCCGCCGCTGCTGCGCATGCAGGGCGCGAGCTATGCCACCGCGGTGGCCGAGCATTTCCGCGACCAGGGGCTGCACGTGCTGCTGCTGATGGATTCGCTCACGCGCTATGCGATGGCGCAGCGCGAGATCGCGCTGGCGATCGGCGAGGCGCCGGCCACCAAGGGCTATCCGCCCTCGTGCTTCGCCAAGCTGCCGCGGCTGGTGGAGCGCAGCGGCAACGGCCTCAACGGCGTGGGCTCGATCACCGCCTTCTACACCGTGCTGTCGGAGGGCGACGACCAGCAGGACCCGATCGCCGACGCGGCGCGCGCCATCCTCGACGGCCACATCGTGCTGTCGCGCGCGCTGGCGGAGGAAGCGCATTTCCCGGCCATCGACATCGAGCAGTCGGCCTCGCGCGTGATGCACAACGTGGCCTCGGCCGGCCACCTCGAATGCGCGCGCCACTTCCGCGCCATCTATTCGCGCTACCGCAAGAGCCGCGACCTGGTGCGCGTGGGCGCCTATGCCGCGGGCAGCGACCCGGCGCTCGACCAGGCGATCCGGCTGCAGCCCGCGATGACCGCGTTCCTGCAGCAGCGCATGCACGAGAGCGCGCCCTTCGATGTCAGCCTCGGCGGCATGGCCGACGTGCTCGAGGGCCGGCAGCCATGAGCGCCGCGCCGGGCCGCCCCAAGCAAGCTCGCACCGCAGTGCGAAGCACGAAGGTACTTCGATGAGCGGTCTAGAGATTGCCGCCGACATGGCGCGCGACCGGCGCGATGCCGCGGTGCAGCTGCTCGCGCAGGCGCGGCAGAAGTGGCTCGCGGGCCAGGTGCAGCTCGACCAGCTCGAGAGCTACGCGCAGGAATGCACCGCGCGCTGGGCCACGCGCTCGCTCAACTGCACGCCCGAGCTGATGCGCCACCACTACCAGTTCATGGAGCGGCTCGACCATGCGATCGCGCTGCAGACCGGCATCGTGCGCGAGCTCGGCCAGGGCGTGGAGCGCGCGGCCGTGCCGGTGCGCGAGGCCGAGGCACGACTCGAGAGCCTGCGCCAACTGGTGCAGGCGCGCGAACGCGAGCTGCAGCTGCAGGCCGACCGGCGCGCGCAGAAGCAGACGGACGAACAGGCGGCGCTGCAGCACCGCCGACACCAGGAACGCACGGAGGAATGGCGATGAGCGTCGAAGTCGCGCGCACGGGCGCCGATCCCTTGCTGCCCGCGCGTGCGCCGGCCGCGCGCGAGCAAGGCGGCGCGGCCGATGCCTTCGACCGGGCGCTCGAGGGCGCGAATGAGTCCCAGGCCTCGGAGGCGGCGGAAGCGGCCGGCGAGGAGGGCGCTTCGAGGCCCGTGAAGACACCCACCGCGGGTGCCGCGAACGAGGACGAGAAGGCCGACGAGGCGCTTGCCGGCGCGCCCGTGCCCGCAACCACGCAGCCGGCCGTCGAGCCCTGGATGCTGCTGGCGCAGGGCGCCTTCGTTAGCCGCGAGGGCAAGGCGGGGGACGCGCTCGTCGCCACGGCCGAGGCCGCTGTCGATGCCGTGAACGGCGCCGGAGCGGGACCGAAGCCCGCCAAGGGCATGCCCGCGTTGCCGACGACGCCTGGCACCACGCAGGACGCCGCTGTCGATGTGCCCGCCGCGCCCGCCGCCAGGCCGAATGCCACGGCGACCGCGCGCAGCACGGCGCAGCGCCTGGCGAACCTGGCGGCGGCCGATGCCGCGGCCGCGCCGCCGCGCACCGCGCCATCGCAGACCCTGCCGCCGAAGGAAGAACTCGCCGCCGCCTCGCTGTCCGCGCAGGCGCGAACGATCCAGGCCGCGGTGACGGAAACCGTCGCCACCGTGGCCGCGCCGCGCCGCGCCGAGCGAAGCACCGAGCGCGGCAGCGCGACCGGCACGCTCGCCGATCCCGGCAGCGCGACGGCGGGCGCGTCCTCCTCCGCCTCGACATCGTCGGCCTGGATGGCGCCCGTCGATGCCGCGTCCGCCGCCGCCTCGGCCGGTGGCGCCGTGCTCGCCGACCGCATGACCGAGCAGGTCAGCTGGTGGCTGGCGCAGAAGTCGCAGGGCGCCGAGGTCTCGCTCGAGCTCGCGCCGGGCCAGACCGTGTCGTTCAGCGTGCAGGTGCAGGGCAACGAGGCGCAGATCGCGTTCCGCAGCGACCAGCCCGAGGTGCGCCAGATGCTGGGCCAGGCCGCGGCGCAGCTCAAGGATCTGTTCGGACAGGAGGGGCTGCTGCTGTCGGGCGTGACCGTGGATGCGCAGTCCGCGGGCACGCAGCAGCGCGGCGAGGGCGAAGGGCGGCCCGATGCGCGCGGCGTGGTGCGCGGCGTCGCGCGGCTCGGCGCGGCCTCCGCCTCGGCGCCCGCGCCGGTCGTTGCGCGTGCGTCGCTGCCGGCGGGGCGCGCGCTCGATCTGTACGTCTGAGCGGTTTTCCCCCCTTTTTTCCGGCCCTTCCCGCGGCCCTCGCGATCGAATAATCGACCGCACGAGGACGGCGATGGCCGCCGTCCGTGCCCCCAAGGAAATCCACCGTGTCCGCCAAAGCCGCCGACTCCGCCACGGCCACCGCCGCGCCGCCGCCCAAGGGCCGGATGAAGCTCGTCCTGGGCATCGTCGTCGCCGTGCTGCTGGCCGGCGGCGCGGCCGCGGGCGGTACCTGGTTCTTCCTCAACAAGACCGGCGCCGCGGCACCGGCCGCCGCCGCCGATGCGGAACCCGAGCCCGATGCCAAGCATGCGGACGCCACCTACCTCGCGCTCGAGAACCTGATCGTGAACCTGGCCGACCCGGGCGGCGAACGCGTCGCGCAGATCGGCATGACGCTCGACGTGCGGGACGAGAAGACCGCCGCGCGGCTGAAGACGCTGATGCCCGTGGTGCGCAGCCGGATGCTGATGCTGGTGTCGCAGCGCACCTCCGAGGAACTGCTCAAGCGCGACGGCAAGGAGAAGCTGGCCGAGGACGTGATGATCGAGGTGACGCGTGTGCTCAACCCCGACGCGGCGCGCGCCATCGACGACGAGGCGCCGCGCGCGCGCAAGCCGCGCGCGAACGGCCCGGTGCGCGGCGTGCTGTTCTCCAGCTTCATCGTGCAGTGAGCCCGAAGCGCCCATGAGCAGCAGCGAACAGGACACCGAGGCCGCGCCCGAGGCGGCCGCCCCCACCGACACCGCCGAGCGCATGGCCGACGCGGCCGCGCGCGACTACGACATCACGGCCGGCGAGGAGCGGCTGGTGCGCCGCCCCATGCCCACGCTCGACGTGGTGCACGACCGCTTCGCGCGCAACCTGCGCCAGGGCCTGTTCCAGCTCGTGAGCCGCAGCGCCGACATCGCGATCGAGCCGGTGCAGCTGCTGCGCTTCTCCGATTTCCTCGGCGCCTTGCCGCTGCCATCCAACTTCAACATCGTGGCGATGCCGCCGCTGCGCGGCCGCGCGCTGGTGGTCTGCGAGGCCACGCTGATCTCGGCGCTGGTCGATGCGCTGTACGGCGGCTCGGGCACGGTGCATGCGCCGATCGAGGGCCGCGACTTCTCGCCGACCGAGCAGCGCGTGATCCAGCGCGCGCTCGGCGCGATCTGCCATGCCTACAACAGCGCCTGGCAGGACGTGTATCCGCTCAAGCTGGTGCCCGACCGCTCCGAGACCCACGTGCAGTTCGTCGACGTGGCCGCGCCCGGCGACACGGTGCTGGTCAACCTGATCAAGGTCAGCGTGGCGGGCGTCACGGGCCACATCCACGTCTGCCTGCCCTATGCCTCGCTGGAGCCGATCCGCTCGGTGCTCTACGGCGCGCAGCAGGCGCGCGAGATGGCCGAGGACCGGCGCTGGGTGACCATGCTCACGCGCGAGATCCAGGCCGCCGAGGTCACGCTGGTGGCCGAGCTGGCCCATCCCGAGGTCACGGTGGCGCAGCTCATGAGCATGAAGCCCGGCGACTTCATCCAGTTCGACCGCCTGCCGCAGCTGGTGGCCTCGGTCGAGGGCGCCCCCGTCTTCATCTGCCACTACGGCACCCACAACGCGCGCTACGCCTTGCGCATCGACGAATGCCTGCGCGGCGACGACCCGCACTGGCTTGGAGGTTCACATGTCCACTGATCAAGCCACCCCAGACAACGCGGCCGGCGGCTGGGCCGAGGCGCTCGAGGAAGTGCCCGCGGGCGCCGCCGCTTCGGGCGCGGCGCCACTGCAGGACATCCAGCGCGTGCTCGACATCCCGGTGCAGCTCTCGGTGGAGCTGGGCCGCAAGAAGGTGCCGATCAAGCAGATCCTGCAGCTGGGCCAGGGCTCGATCGTGGAGCTCGACACGCTCGCGAGCGAACCGATGGACGTGCTGGTCAACGGCTACCTCGTCGCCCAGGGCGAGGTGGTGGTGGTCAACAACAAGTTCGGCATCCGGCTGACCGACGTGGTCGCGCCGGCCGAGCGGCTGCGCCGGCTCAACCGGGTCTGAGGCGGCTTTCCCTCCGTTCTTCTCCATGACGCAGAGCCTGCTCACCATCGTCGTCTTCATCGGCCTGATCTGCGCCGTGCCCTTCGTGCTGCGCCGCCTGCAGCAGCGCCGCGGGCTCGGTCCGGCCGGCGCGGGCGGTTCCGCCTCGCGCCTGCTGTCGGCCGTGGCGGTCGGGCCGCAGCAGCGCGTGGTGACGGTCGAGGTCGGCCCCGAGGGCGCGCGGACCTGGCTGGTGCTGGGCGTGACCGGCCAGTCGATCACCTGCCTGCACACGCTGCCGGCCGCGTCTTCCGAGGTGCCGCATGCGCAATTGCCGCGCTAAGGCCCTCGCGGCCCTCGCGCTGCTCGCGCCCGCGTTCGCCCTCGCGCAGGAGGCCGGCGGCCAACTGCCGCTGCTGGTGGGTTCGGGCAGCGGCGGCACCAGCTTCTCGGTGCCGGTGCAGACCTTGCTGTTCTTCACCGCGCTGTCGTTCCTGCCGGCCATCGTGCTGATGATGACCGGCTTCACGCGCATCGTGATCGTGCTGTCGCTGCTGCGCCAGGCGCTGGGCACGCAGTCGGCGCCGCCCAACCAGGTGATCATCGGCCTGTCGCTGTTCCTCACGGTGTTCGTGATGGGCCCCACGCTGGACCGCGTCTACGACGAGGCCTACAAGCCCTACAGCACCAATGCCATCGGCTTCGAGGAGGCGCTCAAGCGCGCCGAGACGCCGATGCGCCAGTTCATGCTCAAGCAGACGCGCCAGAGCGACTTCGCGCTGTTCGCGCGGCTGGCCAAGCTGCCGGCCGACGTCAAGGCCGAAACCGCGCCGATGCGCGTGCTGATCCCGGCCTTCGCCACCAGCGAGCTCAAGTCGGCGTTCCAGATCGGCTTCATGATCTTCATCCCGTTCCTGGTGATCGACATCGTGGTCTCGAGCGTGCTGATGTCGCTTGGCATGATGATGCTGTCGCCGGTGCTGGTCGCGCTGCCGTTCAAGCTCATGCTGTTCGTGCTCGCGGACGGCTGGAACCTGTTGATCGGCTCGCTCGCCGCGAGCTTCGCCACATGAACGCGCAGATGGTCCTGACCATGGGGCAGGAAGCGCTGGTCATGCTCCTGACCGTGTCGCTGCCGGTGCTGCTGGTGGTGCTGGTCGTGGGCCTGGTCGTGAGCATCTTCCAGGCCATCACGCAGATCAACGAGGCCACGCTGGCCTTCGTGCCCAAGCTGGTGGCGGCCGTGGCGGTGTTCGCGCTGGCCGGGCCGTGGATGCTCGCCACGCTGGTCGACTACATCCGCCGCGTGATCGAGTCGATTCCGCAGATGGTGCTGTAGCGCGTCTTCTTCCGTTGCCGTGCTGACCTTCACCGAAGCCCAGCTCATGGCCTGGGTCACGCCCGTGCTGTGGCCCTTCCTGCGCGTGCTGGGCGTGTTCACCACCGCACCGGTCTTCTCCTCGCGTGCCTTTCCGGTGCGCGCGCGCATCGGGCTGGCCTTCATGGTCGCGCTGTGCGCGCAGGCCACGCTGGACACGCCGCCGATGATCGGCCTCAACGACGCCGCGATGCTCGGCACGCTGGTGCAGCAGGTGGGCATCGGCATGGCGATCGGCTTCTCGGTGCGCATGGTGTTCGCGGCGGTGGAGTTCGCGGGCGAGCTCGTGGGCCTGCAGATGGGCCTTAACTTCGCCTCCTTCTTCGATCCCGTGAGCAGCGGCCAGACCAGTGCCGTATCGCGCTTCTTCGGCAACATCGCGGTGCTGTTCTTCGTGGTGATCAACGGCCACCTCACGGTGCTGATGGCGGTGATCCGCAGCTTCGAGGCCTTCCCCGTCGGCGGCAGCCTGCTGCAGGCGCTGGCGCGCACGCGCATGCACGAGCTGGGCACCGACCTGTTCGCGAGCGCGATGTGGATTGCGCTGCCGATGATCGGGCTCCTGCTGTTCGTCAACTTCACGCTGGGCATCGTCTCGCGCGTGGCGCCGCAGATGAACATCTACGCCATCGGCTTCCCGGTCACGCTGACCGCGGGCCTGGCCGGCATCGCGCTGGTGCTGCCGATGATGGAGCAGCCGCTGCTCGCGCTGATGGAACGCATGATCACGACCGCCGCGGGCGGCCGCTGAGTCAGCCCAGTCGCTGCTGCAACAGGTCGAGCGCTTCCTCGGCCGTGCGCGCGATGCGGATCGAGCAGGCCAGCATCAGGTTGAGCGGCAGCTCGAAACCCTCGACCGCCATGCCGTTCGCGTCACGCAGCGTGCCGTCGGCCTCGCGCCGCGTGGGCAGTGCCGCTTCCACGCGCGCCGCATAGCTGCCCTCGGGAATGCCGTAGCCCACCACCGGCAAGCCCAGCGCGATCGCCACCCCGACCTCGAACACCGTGCCCGAATCGGGCTCGGTGCCGCGGAACGGCGACAGGTCGGCGATCACGCCCGAGGCGCGGCGCAGCAGCGCCATGTTGGTGTCGTAGATCGCCTGCGCCACCTCGGCCGGCGGCGTGGCCGGGCCGCTCGCGTCCTCGGCCGGCGGCAGCGCCTCGAACCCGCGTGCCTCGCAGGCCTCGACCAGGCGCTGCAGGCGCGCCGTGGCATCGGCGCTGAAGACATCGGGGCCGGCGAGGTAGACGCGCCGCACGCGGTCGGAAGGAGCGTTCATGGGCCGAGTATGCGGCGGCATGGCGCGCGCGTGCGTAGGGCGATGCGCCCTGGCATATCGCCGCGGACGAAAAAAAGCCCGGACGAACCGGGCCAAGACTGCTCGCAGGAATGAACCGCCGTGCCGCTTTACTTCGCGGGCGAAGGCAGCGTGATCTCGAAGGTGATGCCGCCGTTGCTCGAGCCGCTGGTGCCGCGCTGCGAGCTGAAGTACAGGCGCGTGCCGTCGGGCGAGAGGGCGGGGCCGGTGACTTCGCTGTCGTCGTGGCCCACGAGGCGCATCAGCGGCTGGGAGGTGCCGGCTTCGATGCGCAGCACGCCGATCTCGAGGTTGCCCGCGTCCTCGGCCACGAGGATGTCGCCGAGCGCCGAGATCGTGAGGTTGTCGGGCTCGTCGATCGAATGCGTGGCCGGGTCCTTGTCCTTGCCGTCGTAGATCACCTCGAGCGTCTGGTTCAACGTGTCGTAGGCCCAGATGCGGGCATTGAACGAGGTCACGAAATAGACGATGCCGTTGAAGAACCAGATGCCCTCGGCCTTGGTGAAGATGGCGCCGGGCGGCGTGAGTCCGCCGGTGCGCATGGCGCTGCGCACGCCGGCCTGCGCCTTCTCGGGATTGATCACGTCGAGCCATTCCACGGGCTGGGGCGTGCCGTAGTCCTTGAGCTTGGCGTAGTCGGGCGCGGCGAGGTCCACGTCGTTCACGATGCCCTTGACCTTGAGCACTTCGAGCCGGCCGCTCTTCATGGCGGGACGCGCCGCGCCTTCGGGCCAGTCGCTGGCGTCGCAGACGAAGCGGTAGACGCGGCCGCCCGATGCGTCCTCGGTCAGGTAGAGCGTCTTGTGGACCGGGTCCACGCAGACGGCCTCGTGCGCATAGAGGCCGAGCGCGGGCAGGCTGGGCGCGCTGCTGGCATCGACCCAGGGCTTGGCGGGATCGCACTCCCACACCATGCCGCTCGAATGCTCTTCGCACGAGAGCCAGGTGCCCCAGGGCGTGGGGCCGCCGGCGCAGTTGGTGGAGGTGTTCTTGAGCACGGCGTACGAATCGACGACCACGCCGTTCTTGTCGAAGCGCAGCGCGCCGACGCCGCCGGTCTTGCTGACTTCCGAATTGCTCAGGTAGATCCAGCCGCCGTCGGGGCCCGGATAGACCGCGCCGCCATCGGGCGCGGCATGCCATGCGTAGCTGCCCGCGGCCGCGGTGCCCGAGCGCGCGACGATGCGCGAGCTGAAGCCCTTGGGCAGCATCACGCCGTTGGCGTCGGCGGCCTGCAGCGCGGAGAACTCGGCGAACGGGCTCTTCTTCACGGGCGGCGCCGGCGGCGGTGCGGGCGGCTCGCCCGCGGGCGGCGGGCTCGGCGGCAGGGCGCCGATCGGCGGGAAGGCCACGCCGTCGCCGCCACCGCCGCAGGCGGCGAGGAAGGCGGGCAGCGTGACGGCACCGGCGGTGGCGAAGCTCTGGCGCAGGAAGGCGCGGCGCTGGGGCAGGTCGAGGGGAATCGCGGGGAAGGCTTTTGTCATGTTCTTTGCATCGTGAAGTCAGGTCGCGGTCAGGGAAGACCGGGCCCGATTCTTCGGGGGTGCGATGGCAGAACGATGACGCTGGACGCAAGGCGTCGCGGAAAAAAAACAGCCCGCACGAGGCGGGCTGGAAGGTGACCTGCGGAGGAGGGAGGATCAGAGGTACAGGTCACAGGGAGAGCCCTTAATGTGCTCTGCGAACCTGCATGCAACCTGACCGCGCGCGCCGTTTCGCATTCCTGGAGGGATGCTCATCCTGGGCTCATTCTTCTCGCCGCGGCGCTCGACTCAGTCCTCGTCTTCCCACTTGCCGATGACCGTGCCCAGCACGGTGAACGCGAGCCGGATCGGTTCGTGCGCGGGATTGAGCGGCTGCAGCCAGCGCCGGCCGTCCTCCTGCTTGAAGGCCTTGAAGGTGACCTCGCCGCTGGCGTCGAGCCTCGCGATGATGCGTTCGCCGTCCATCGGCTGCACGCGCTGCGGGTCGACGAAGATGATCGCGTCGGCGGGATAGCTCTTCAGGTGGCCGCTGGGCGCGGTCATGCTGTCGCCGCGCACACGCAGCGCATAGGCCAGCTCGCTGTGGCGGCTCACGCAGGGAATCCACATCTCGGCCGGAACCGGTTGCGGTGGCGGCGCGGGCGGCAGCTTGCCCTTGCGCAGCTCGCGCACGTTCAGTGGCAACGGGGGCGGAGCCGGCGGCGTCGGTTCGGGGATGGTGGGGCCGGTCCAGGTGGCGGCCTGTTCCCAACTGATCAGCGGCACGGTACCGGGCGTGCCGGGGCGGTAGAAGGGGATCGGCGGCGGCACGCGGGTCACGCGGTAGGAGCCGTCGGGTTCGCCCGTGATGTTGGCCGAGCGCGGCAGGGCGGCCTCTTCCCAGGGGGCGCGCCCTTCGCCGGTGGCCAGCCACACCGGATCGCAGCGATAGGCGAGAGCAAGCTGCAGCAAGCCCGAAGGGCGCAGGGTCTCGCCGCGTTCGATCTTCGAAATGTCCGATTGCCGGACCCCCGATTTGTCCTCGGCTGCCCTTTGCGTCATGTCGGCGTAGAGGCGAGCCGCCAGTGCTCGTGCGGCTAGGGAGTCTTCCATAGCCGCAGATTTAATCCCGAGAGAATATTCTATATCGACTCTAGAATAAGCGAAAGGGAGTCAGCCATGAAGCCACAAGAGCTCGTACTGGCGCTGCGCGCCATGGGACTTACGCAGAAGCAGATCCAGAAACGGACCGGCATTCCGCAACCCACCATCAGCAAGATCGGACGCTACGGCGAGCGCGACGTGATGCTGCGCACCTACGACGCGCTGCTCGCCGCCTACGAGCAGCAGCTCAAGGAAGGACCGGTGGCGCCAGGGCCGGGCCGGGGCCGGCCATTGTCGCGCAGCGCGCCGGTCGAGAACGCGGCCTCCGAATCGACACCCGCGACCCCGGCCTCAGCGTCCGCGCCGGCGCCGACGCCGGCCAGGTCGGGCAGCTCGTCCCGCCGCCGACCGGCGGCCCCGGTGGTGCTGCGGCCCTTCCCGCGCGGCCCGCTGCCCTGGCCCGCGATGCACCGCGATTGAGCCATGCGCCGCGAAGCCGCGCCGGGCCTCGAGTTCGAGGGCGCGCTGCGCGGGCTGCTGATGCTGGTGTCGGTGGCCGTGATCTGCGTGGGCTTGCAGGCCGGCGACATGCTGGCGCTGGGCTTGGGCGGCTTCGGCCTGGCGGTCGGCGTGGCCCTGGCGCTGACCACGCCCGACCGCGAAGCGCTCAGGCGGACGCGGGCGCTTCGGCGGGCGGCAGCGCGAGCGCGGTGCGCACGCGCACGCAATCCTTGATGTGCTGTTCGCCCAGCGCGCGCAGCGCGGCATAGCCGAGGGCGGCCGACACCACCTGTCCGGCGATCGGCACGTACTTGGTGGCCTGCTTGGCCGTGAGCCGCATGCCGGCATGGCGCGCGAGCTTAAGCAGCAGCTCGCGTGTGACCAGCCGGCCGACCAGCAGCGCGCCGACGGTGGTGGCGGCCTTCTGCACGCGCTCGCGCTGGTGCGTGCCGAGGCGGTCGATCTGGGTCACCGAGAGTCCGAATTCGGCGCTGATCTGCGGCACCAGCCGCGAGAGCAGGGCGGCGTCGGCCATCCAGTCCACACCCGGCAGCGGCACGGCGCTGGCGGCCGCGGCCATCAGCGCCTTGCGTCCGAGCAGGCGCCGGCTGCGCAGGATGGCGGCGATCAGCTTCTCGTCGCCCTGGGCCAGTTCGATGGCGGATGGCATGCGGTGCACCTCCCGGGTGGTCGTCGGATGGATGGGGATCTTCCGATAGATGGTCCGCCCGGGCGGTGGTTCAAGGCCTGCAGGCGTTACTGGCGTTACAGGCTAGTCACGCGCTCAGGGCTTCGAGCTGGTCCGACAGCGCGAGCCAGCGTTCCTCGAGCTGGCCGATCTCGTCGTTGAGCGCCTTGAGCCGCTTGCCGGCGTCGGCGATCTCGGCCGGCGGCAGCGGCTCGGCCAGCCGGGCCTCGAGCGCGCTGCGCTCGCTGCCGGCCGCGGCCATGCGCTCGTCGATCTTCGTGAGCTCGCGCTTCAGCGGCTTGGCCTGCTCGCTGCGCTGCTGGCGCTCCTGGGCGTCCTGCTTGCGCTGCTGCAGGTTGCGCGACGAGGCCGCGGGCGCTGCGACGGGCGCCGGTGCGGGAGCGGCGATCGGCGCGGGGGCGGGCGCAGGGGCCGCGGCCGCCGCCGCGTTCGCCACCTTGGCCTCCTCGCGCAGCCGCTTGGCCTCGTCGAGCAGGTAGCGCTGGTAGTCGTCGAGGTCGCCGTCGAAGTCGCCGACCACGCCGCGGCCCACGAGCCAGAACTCGTCGCAGACCGAGCGCAGCAGCGCGCGGTCGTGGCTCACGAGCATCAGCGTGCCCTCGAATTCGTTGAGCGCCACCGCCAGGGCCTCGCGCGTGGCGAGGTCCAGGTGGTTGGTGGGCTCGTCGAGCAGCAGCAGGTTGGGCCGCTGCCAGACCATCATCGCGAGCACCAGGCGCGCCTTCTCGCCGCCGCTCATGGTGCCCACGGGCTGCTTCACCATGTCGCCGCTGAAGTTGAAGCTGCCGAGGTAGCCGCGCAGCGCCTGTTCGCCGGTGGCTTCCTTCACGCTGCTGCCGAGTTCGCGCGCCATCCGCACCATGTGCTCGAGCGGGTTGCTCTCGGGGTGCAGCACATCGAGTTCCTGCTGCGCGAAGTAGCCGATGTTCAGGCCCTTGCCCTCGGTGACCTGGCCGGCCAGGGCGCCCATCTCGCGCGCGATGGTCTTCACCAGCGTCGACTTGCCCTGGCCGTTGGCGCCCAGGATGCCGATGCGCTGGCCCGCGAGCACCGAGCGGTTGACGCCGCGCAGGATGGTCTTGGGCTCCTCGTTCTCGATCTCGTAGCCGAAGCTCGCGTTGCTGATCGACAGCATCGGGTTCGGGATGTTGCCCGGCTCCTTGAACTCGAAGCTGAAGTCGGCCTCGGCCAGCAGCGGCGCCACGCGCTCCATGCGCTCGAGCGCCTTCACGCGGCTCTGGGCCTGCTTGGCCTTGCTGGCCTTGGCTTTGAAGCGGTCGATGAACTTCTGCAGGTGGGCGATCTTGTCCTGCTGCTTGGTGAAGGCCTGCTGCTGCTGCTCCATCTGCAGCGCGCGCATGTCCTCGAACTTGCTGTAGTTGCCGCCGTAGCGCGTGAGCTGGGCGTTGGCGATGTGCAGGGTCACGTCGGTCACGGCATCGAGGAACTCGCGGTCGTGGCTGATGACGATCATGGTGCCCGCGTAGCGCTGCAGCCAGGCTTCGAGCCAGACCAGGGCGTCGAGGTCCAGGTGGTTGGTGGGTTCGTCGAGCAGCAGCAGGTCGCTCGGGCACATCAGCGCGCGCGCGAGCTGCAGCCGCATGCGCCAGCCGCCCGAGAAGCTGTTGACCGGCGCGTCGAGTTCGTGCGCCTTGAAGCCCAGGCCGAGGATCAGCGCCTGCGCGCGCGGCACGGCATCGTGCTCGCCGGCATCGGCCAGGTCGGTGTAGGCATGCGCGAGCGCCATGCCCGCGTCGGCGTCGTCGGGATCGGCCTCGTGCGCGGTCTCGGCCAGCGCGAGCGCCTCGCGCAGCTCGACCAGGCGGGTGTCGCCGCCGACCACGAAGTCGGTGGCCGACTCCTCGGTCTCGGGCATGTTCTGCGCGACCTGCGCCATGCGCCACTGCTTGGGCACGGAGAAATCGCCGCCGTCCTCGTGCAGGGTGCCGTTGAGCAGCGCGAACAGGGTGGACTTGCCCGCGCCGTTGCGTCCCACCAGGCCGACCTTCTCGCCGGGGTTGAGGGTGACGGTGGCGCCGTCGAGCAGGACCTTGGCGCTGCGGCGAAGAATGACGTTCTTGAGAGTGATCATGAGAGAGGAACCGTGGGGGCGATTATCCCGCCCGGCCCTTGCGTCTTGGCGACAAGGGACAAAGGCGCGGAAAACTCGCCCGAAAACCGGGATTCGCGGCCGATGGCCGCGAGAAGAAGGAGGAAGGGGTTGCGGTCGAGCGCAGCTAACGCACGCCGGCGCCGGCCCTCATGGCGCGAGCGCCGCCAGCGCGGCACGGGTGGCGAGCAGCACCTGGTCGTCGCCGGCCGAGGTTTCGAGCCACACCACCTCGAGCTGCGGAAACGCCGTCTCGAAGTGCTCGCGCTCGTTGCCGATCTCCAGCACCAGCACCGCGTGCTCGCTCATGCGCGCGGGCGCGTCGGCGAACAGCCGGCGCACGAAATCCATGCCGTCGGTGCCGCCGGCCAGCGCCAGCTCGGGCTCGGCGCGGTATTCGGCGGGCAGGGCGGCCATGCTTTGGCTGTTGACGTAGGGCGGGTTGCACAGCACCAGGTCGTAGGGGCCGGGCGTGGCCGCGAGGCCGTCGGACTCGATCAGCCTCACGCGCGCATCGAGCGCGTGGCGCGTGACGTTGATCGCCGCCACCTCGAGCGCCGCCACCGACAGGTCGGCGGCGTCCACCCTCACCTCGGGATAGGTCAGCGCCGCGAGCACCGCGAGGCTGCCGTTGCCGGTGCACAGGTCGAGCACGCGCTGCGTGTGCTCGCCGAGCCAGTAGTCGATGGAGCCGTCGGCGATCAGCTCGGCGATGAAGCTGCGCGGCACGATGGCGCGCTCGTCGACATAGAAGGACACGCCCTGCAGCCAGGCTTCCTTCGTGAGGTAGGCGGCGGGCTTGCGGCTCGCGATGCGCTCGGCGATCAGCGCCTCGACCTTGGCCGCGTCGGCCGGCGCCACCGGTGTGTCGGCCACGGCGTCGAGCTCGTCGAGCGGCAGCTTGAGGCGCCACAGCACCAGCCAGGCCGCTTCGTCGAAGGCGTTGGCCGTGCCATGGCCGAAGGCCACGCCGGCCTGCTCCAGTTGCTCGGCGCCCGCTTCGATCAGCGCGATGACGGTCTTCATGCCGCGAGGGCAGCGTCGAGCTGCTTCAGGGTGCGCAGGTAGATGTTCTTCAGCGTCTCGATCTCGGCCACCTCGATGTGCTCGTCGATCTTGTGGATGCTGGCGTTCACCGGGCCGAGCTCGACCACCTGCGGGCAGACCTTGGCGATGAAGCGCGCGTCGCTGGTGCCGCCGCTGGTCGACAGCTCGGTCTCGATGCCGGTCTCGTCGCGGATCGCGCCCTGCACGGCCGCGACCAGTTCGCCCGGCGTGGTCAGGAAGGGCAGGCCGCCGACGGTCCAGGCCAGGGTGCAGTCGACGCCATGCGCGTCGAGCACGGCCTGCACGCGCTGCTGCAGCGCCTGCGGCGTGGACTCGGTCGAGAAACGGAAGTTGAAGTCGATCACCGCGCTGCCCGGGATCACGTTGCTCGCGCCGGTGCCCGCGTGGAAGTTGCTGATCTGCCAGCTCGTGGGCTGGAACCAGGCGTTGCCGGCGTCCCAGCCGCCGGCCGCGTTGATCGCGACCAGCTCGGCCAGCGCGGGCGCCACCGCATGCACCGGGTTCTTCGCGAGGTGCGGGTAGGCGATGTGGCCCTGCACGCCCTTGATCGTGAGCTTGCCGCTCATGGTGCCGCGGCGGCCGTTCTTGATCATGTCGCCGCAGCGCTCGACGGCCGTGGGCTCGCCGACGATGCAGTAGTCGAGCCTCTCGCCGCGCGCGGCCAGCGCATTGCACACGACCACGGTGCCGTCGACGCCCGGGCCTTCCTCGTCGCTGGTGAGCAGCAGCGCCAGCGTCAGGCGCGGATCGGGCACGGCCTGCAGGAACTCCTCGATCGAGACCACGAAGGCGGCCACCGAGGTCTTCATGTCGCAGGCGCCGCGGCCATAGAGCTTGCCGTCGCGGTGGGTGGGCGTGAACGGGTGGCTGGTCCACTGCTCGACGGGGCCGGTGGGCACCACGTCGGTGTGGCCCGCGAACACCAGCGTCTTCGTGGCGGCCGAGGCGTCGGCCGGGCGGCGCACCGCCCACAGATTGGTGACCCGGAAGTCCGCCGGACCGCTCTCGATGGTCTCGAGCGCGAAGCCCAGCCGCGCGAGCCGCTCGCCCAGGATCTGTTGGCAGCCCGCGTCGTCGGGGGTGACGGAAGGGCGCGAGATCAGTTGTTCGGCGAGCTGGAGCGTGCGGGACATCGGGGGAGCGGTTCTCAGAATTTCACGTCGAGCGTGATGTCGGTGAAGGTGGGCTCGTCGAGCTGGTCGGTCAGGTGCCGCTCGTCGGCCTGGGGCTTGGGCGCCTGGCGGTTCTGCAGGCGCCACATGAGGTTGGTGGGCGAATCGGCATGCGCCAGCCCTTCCTCGCGGGTGATGCGCTCCTCGATCACGAGGCGCGCGATGTCTTCCTCGAAGGTCTGCGAGCCTTCGGCCATGGATTTCTCCATCGCTTCCTTGACGCCCGAGAAGTCGCCTTTTTCGATCAGCTCGGCCACCAGCGCGGTGTTGAGCATGACCTCGAGCGCCGGCACGCGCGCGCCCTGGGGCGTGCGCAGCAGCCGCTGCGAGACGACGGCGCGCAGCGCCGAGCCCAGGTCGCCCAGCAGCGTGGGGCGCACCTCGACCGGGAAGAAGCTCAGCACGCGGTTGAGCGCGCGGTAGCTGTTGTTGGCATGCAGCGTGGCCACGCACAGGTGGCCCGACTGCGCATAGGCGATGGCCGCGGTCATGGTCTCGCGGTCGCGGATCTCGCCGATCTGGATCACGTCGGGCGCCTGGCGCAGCGCGTTCTTCAGCGCCGTCTGCAGCGACTGCGTGTCGCTGCCCACCTCGCGCTGGTTCACCAGCGAGCGCTTGTTGGTGTAGGTGAACTCGATCGGTTCCTCGACCGTGAGGATGTGGCCGCTGGCGTGCTCGTTGCGGTAGTCGAGCATCGAGGCCAGCGTGGTGGTCTTGCCGGCGCCGGTGGCGCCCACCATCAGGATCAGCCCGCGCTTCTCCATGATGAGGGTCTTCAGGATGTCGGGCAGGTTGAGCTCGTCGAAGCCCGGGATGACCGAGGCGATGTGCCGCACCACCACCGCGTAGGTGCCGCGCTGGCGCATCGCGCTGATGCGGAAGTTGCCCGCGCCCTCGATGCCCACCGCCATGTTGAGCTCGCCGTTGGCCTCGAGCTCCTGGATGCGCGCGGGCGGCACCACCTCGGCCAGCAGCGCGAGCGGCGCGGCCGGCGGCAGCACCTGCGCATTGATCGGCACGCAGACGCCGTTGATGCGGATCTGCACCGGGGAGTGCGCCGACAGGTAGATGTCGGAGGCTTTGCGCTCGGCCATCAGCCGAAGAATCCGCTCCATCATGTTCATCGTCGCTCTCCTTCTCCTCGGTCGTTCGGCGGTGCCGTCGTGGCACTCTTGGTGGGACAGGAAAAAGGCGGCCCCCTTCGGCCGCCGTTCGATCAGTCGCGCAGCAGGTCGTTGAGGCTGGTCTTCGAGCGCGTCTGCGCGTCGACCGTCTTCACGATGATCGCGGCGTAGGTGCTGTAGTCCTGGCCGGTCTTGGTCTTCTTGGGCAGGTTGCCGCTGATCACCACGCTGCCGCTGGGCACGCGGCCGTACGAGATCTCGCCGGTGTCGCGGTTGAAGATCGGGGTGCTCTGGCCGATGTAGACGCCCATGCCGAGCACCGAGTTCTCTTCCACGATCACGCCTTCGACCACTTCGGAGCGCGCGCCGATGAAGCAGTTGTCCTCGATGATGGTCGGGTTGGCCTGCAGCGGCTCGAGCACGCCGCCCAGGCCCACGCCGCCCGACAGGTGCACGTTGGCGCCGACCTGCGCGCACGAGCCCACGGTGGCCCAGGTGTCGACCATCGAGCCTTCGCCCACGTAGGCGCCGATGTTCACGTACGAGGGCATCAGGATCGCGCCCTTGGCGATGAAGCTGCCGCGGCGGGCCACGGCCGGCGGCACGATGCGCACGCCCGAGTCCTTGAGCTCGCTGGCCGACAGGTGCGAGAACTTGGTCGGCACCTTGTCGTAGAAGCCGAGCGAACCGGCCTGGATCTGCTCGTTGTCCTTGAGGCGGAACGACAGCAGCACGGCCTTCTTGATCCACTGGTGCACCGTCCACTGGCCCACGCCTTCGCGCGTGGCCACGCGCAGCTTGCCGTTGTTGAGTTCGACGATCACGTGCTCGACGGCATCGCGCACTTCGGCCGAGGAGGCGCTGGCGGAGATGTTGGCGCGGTCTTCCCACGCGGCGTCGATGATTTGTTGCAGTTGCTGGGTCATGAGGACTCTCGGATGAAGAAGCGAAAAATCGGGGGCGGGGAGAGGCAGGATCAGCGGCCGCCCTGCACGAAGCGCACGATGCGCTCGGCCGCCTCGACGCACTCGGCGGTCTCGGCCACCAGCGCCATGCGGATGCGGCCCTTGCCCGGGTTGACGGGGGCGCCGCCCTGCGGGCCATGCGTGTCGCGTGCCAGATAGCTCCCCGGCAAAACCGTGACATTGTATTGAGCGTAAAGGGCGCGGGCGAAGCCTTCGTCGTCGCCGGCCCACACTTCGGGCACGCCGGCCCAGAGGTAGAAGCTGGCGTCGGGCAGGCGCACGTCGAGCACCGGCTCGAGCAGCGGCGTGACGGCCGCGAACTTGGCGCGGTACATCGCGCGGTTGTGCACCACGTGTTCCTCGTCGCCCCAGGCGGCGATGCTGGCCGCGGCCACGATGCCGCTCATGGCGCTGCCGTGGTAGGTGCGGTAGAGCAGGAATTTCTTGAGGATCTCGGCATCGCCCGCGACGAAGCCGCTGCGCAGGCCGGGCACGTTGCTGCGCTTGGACAGCGAGGTCAGCGCGACCAGGTTCCTGAAGTCGCCACGGCCGAGCCTGGCGGCCGCTTCCAGCCCGCCGAGCGGCGGCTCGTCGCGGAAGTAGATCTCGCTGTAGCACTCGTCGGAGGCGATCACGAAGCCATGGCGCTCCGACAGCTCGAACAGCTTGCGCCATTCGTCCAGCGGCATCACGGCGCCCGTGGGGTTACCGGGCGAGCAGACGAACACCAGCTGGGTGCGTTGCCAGATCGCCTCGGGCACGCTGTCCCAGTCCACGGCGAAGTTGCGCGCGGGCACGCTGGGCGCGTAGTAGGGCTCGGCGCCCGAGAGGAAGGCCGCGCCCTCGTAGATTTGATAGAAGGGATTGGGCGAGATCACGACCGGCGGATGGTCGCGGTCGCTGGGGTCGATCACGGTCTGGGCCAGCGAGAACAGCGCCTCGCGCGAGCCGTTGACCGGCAGCACCTGGGTGGCCGGGTCGAGCGCCAGGCCGTAGCGCTTTTGCAGCCAGTCGGTGAAGGAAGTGCGCAGCTTCGGGTCACCGGCGGTGGCGGGGTAGGCGGCCAGCGCGCCGAGGCCGGCGCTCAGGGCCTCTTTGATGAATTCGGGTGTCGCGTGCTTGGGTTCGCCGATGCCGAGGCTGATGGGCTTCAGGTCGGGGTTCGGCGTGACGCCGGCGAACAGCTGCTTCAGCCGTTCGAAGGGATAGGGCTGGAGCCTGGAAAGCAGGGGATTCATGGGGCGCGATTATCGGCGACACGGGCCGCCGCCGCCCCGGCGCGGGCTCAGGGCGTGGCGCGGCGGTAGAAGGCCAGCGAGCCGGCCAGCGCCAGCAGCATCGCGCCGCAGGTGCGGTCGATCCAGCGCGCGGCCCGTGCGGTCAGCAGCTGCATCGCCTTGGCGCCGACGAAGGCGTAGACCAGCATCACGGCCATGTCGAGGCCCGCGAACAGCACCGCGATGATCGCGTACTGCATGCCCTGGGACGCGGCGGGATCGATGAACTGCGGCAGCAGCGCCGAGCAGAACAGGTAGCCCTTGGGATTGGTCACGGCCACCAGGAAGGACTTGAAGAAGACCTGGCGGCCGCTGCCCGGCGCGGCGGCCGCGCCCTCGGCGGGCCGCTCGAAGCTGCCGCCCTTCGAGCGCAGCATGCGGATGCCGAGCCAGGCGAGGTAGGCCGCGCCCACCCACTTGAGCATCGAGAACCAGAATTCCGAGGCCGCGAGCAGCGCGCCCAGGCCCAGCGCCACCGCGCCCACCAGCACGAAGTCCGACAGCATCGCGCCGAACATGCCCGGCAGCGCGCCGCGCACGCCGCGGCGCGAACCGTTGCTCAGCGCCAGCAGCACGGTGGGGCCGGGCGTGGCGATGGCGGCCAGGGCCACGATGCAGAACAGCAGGGCGGTGGTGAGCGTCATGGTTTCTCGCGGGCGGAATCGATGGAAGGGTTCAGATCTTCTTCACCAGCACCTGGCTCTTGCGGTCCCAGTTGTACTTGCGCTTGCGCGCCTCGGGCAGCCAGTCGGGGTTGACCTGCTGGAAGCCGCGCTTGAGGAACCAGTGCATGGTGCGGGTGGTGAGCACGAACAGGCTCTCGATGCCCATGGCCTTGGCGCGGTGCTCGATGTGTTTGAGGATGCGTTCGCCGTCGCCCTGGGCCTGCGACTGCGGCGAGACGGTGAGCGCGGCCATCTCGGCGGTCTTGGCCTCGGGATAGGGATAGAGCGCCGCGCAGCCGAAGATCACGCCGTCGTGCTCGACCACCGTGTACTGGTGGATGTCGCGCTCGATCTCGGTGCGGTCGCGCTTGACCAGCGTGCCGTCGCGCTCGAAGGGCTCGATCAGCTGCAGGATGCCGCCGATGTCGTCCACCGAGGCCTCGCGCAGGCTCTCGAGCTTCTCGTCGATCACCATGGTGCCCACGCCGTCGTGTACGTAGATCTCGAGCAGCAGCGAGCCGTCGAGCGCGAACGGCAGGATGTGGTTGCGCTCCACGCCGGCCTTGCAGGCCTTCACGCAGTGCTGCAGGTAGAAGGCGGTGTCGGTGGGTTTCTGCGCCGGCGGCAGCGCGGCCAGCAGCTTCTCGGCGGCGTCCAGCGGCAGCTCGGTGTCGATCGGGTTGTCCTCGCTCTCGGGCAACTCGCTGTGGATGCGGATGCCCGGGGTCTCGGTCAGGAAGATCAGCTTGTCGGCCTGGATCGAGATCGCCACGCTGGTCGCGACTTCCTCCATCGTGAGGTTGAAGGCCTCGCCGGTGGGCGAGAAGCCGAACGGCGACATCAGCACCATCGCGCCGAAATCGAGCGTGCGGCGGATGCCGGCCGAGTCGACCTTGCGCACCAGCCCCGAATGCTTGAAGTCCACGCCGTCGACCACGCCCACGGGCCGCGCGGTGATGAAGTTACCCGAGATCACGCGCACCGTCGAACCGGCCATCGGCGTGTTCGGCAGGCCCTGGCTGAACGCGGCCTCGATCTCGTAGCGCAGCTGGCCCGCGGCTTCCTGGGCCGAATCGAGCGCCACCGCGTCGGTGATGCGGATGCCGTGCGAGTACTTGGCCTCGTGGCCCTTGGCGGCGAGCTGCTCGTTGACCTGCGGGCGGAAGCCGTGCACCAGCACGATCTTCACGCCCATGCTCTGGATCAGGGCCAGGTCCTGCGCGATGCTCTGGAGCTTGCCGGCCGCGATCGCCTCGCCCGCGAGCCCGACCACGAAGGTCTTGCCACGGTGCGTGTGGATGTAGGGCGCGACGGAGCGGAACCAGGGCACGAAGGTGAAATTGAAGACGGTCGACATGGGGCGTGATTGTGCATTCTTGGGCGCGTTTTGGTGCAGCGCATCAGGCCAGGGCGCGCAGCAGCCGCGCGGCACCCCCGGCCGGCGGCGTGCCGCGAGCCTTGAACGACGCGAGCTGGGTGGCGTAGGCGTCCAGCGGTTCGGCCTCCGGCCCGGCCGGCGGGCCCGCCGTGGCGAGCGGCAGGCCGAGCAGCGCGGCGAGTTCGGCCGGCGCGATCGAGCCCTGGGCCATCAGCGCATCGACCACGGCCAGGAAGGCCGTCGCATGCGACTCGATGAGTTCGAGCGCGCGGATGTGCTCGCGCGCCAGGATCTGCTCGATCTCCCGGTTGGTGGCCGCCACGTCGGTGTTGAGGTTGTCGTTGGCGTCGGTCGTCACGTCGGTGCGGCTCCAGCGGCTGCCGAAGGCGTGGTGGCGCACGTGGCGCGCCGCGGTCTCGGTGGCCTGCGCCAGGTCCTGCTCGGCGCCGGTGGTGGCGCCGGCATCGCCGAACACCAGCCGCTCGGCCGCGCGCCCGGCCAGGCTCACGCAGATGCTGTCGAGCGTGTTCTGCTTCGACCAGGCCTTGCGCTTCACGTAGCTGTTGTAGCCGCCCTCGAACGAGGCCACGTTGATGCGGATCTCCTGCGGCGCGCGGCCGAACAGCAGCGCATAGACCAGCCCGTGGCCGGCCTCGTGTACCGCCAGCAGCGCGCGGAAGTCGGCGTTGGCGCGCTGCTTGAGCCGGTTGAGCTCGAGCACCACCGGGAACTCGCGCCGCGCGAGGCGAAAGCGCGCCACCATCTTCGCCTGGCCCTGCGCACCCTGCGATCCGTCGCCCGCGTCCAGCATCAGCCAGACCGGCTCGGCGCCGTTGGCGCCCTGTTCGAGCGCCCAGAGCGCCGCGTTGACCAGGGTCGCGCTGAGGATCGCGTGGATCGACGAGAACAGCGGCCGCGTGCCTTGGGCGGGGAACACCGCGTTGGCGTAGATCTGCTCGTAGACGCTGGCGTCGAGCACGAAGCGCACGCCCGAGCTCTCCTGGATCTCGCCCACGTAGCGGTCGCAGATCGAGAGGATCAGGCGCACGTAGGTCGCGCGGTCGAACGAGGGATAGATCACGTGGTTGTTGCCCAGCCGCGCGATCTGCTCGGGCTTGAAGCGTTCGGCCAGCGCCTTCTTGACGTCGATCAGCGAGAGCTTCTTCGTCAGCGCGTGGAAGATGTCGGCATCGGTGTCGCAGTCCTCGACCCGCTTGGCGGTCTCGGCGTACATCTCGTCGAGGTTGCCCGAGACGAACACCAGCAGCTTCGAGTAGTCGGTCTCCCAGCTTTCCTGCGAGGCGCGGAAGGCGCGCAGCCGCTCCTGAATCTCGGCCGGCTTCCAGGTCATGATGTCGAGCAGCGATTCGCGCAGCTTGAGGCAGCGCTTGAACTCCTGCGCCTCCCACGGCGACAGCTGAAGCCGGCGCTTGCGGCGCGGCTTGCCGTCCTTCTGGTCTTCCTCGTCGTCGTCCTCGTCCGCGCTCTTGCGGTCCTGGTCGTACTCGGCCCAGGCCAGCGAGGACTCGATCTCGCCGAGCACCGACAGCGAAGGCGGCAGGCGGCCGTCGGACAGCAGCGCCCAGACGTCCTGGTAGCGCTCGACCTTGGCTTCCTTGCCGTGCTTGTCGACGGTGCGAAAGCGCTGGAACTCGTCGAGCACGAGGATGCCGCGCTCGCCCTCGGCGATGCCCGACTCGGCCAGCATGGCCGAGATCGAGCCGGCGCTGCGGTGGCCCGAGCCGTGGCTGAAGCCGTCCATCTGCACTTCGATGAAGCGGTCGTAGAAGCCCAGGTGCTGGGCCAGGCGGCGCACCAGCTGCGTCTTGCCGGTGCCCGTGAGGCCCCAGAGGCAGATCACGACCGGGCGGCCGATGAGCTGCGGCAGCACGTACCAGGCGCGCAGGGAATCGATCACGCGATCGATGATGTCGTCGATGCCGAAGAGCTCGGTCTTCAGCGAATGGGCCACGGCCTGCAGGTGGCGCGAGCGCTCGGCGAGCGTCGCATGCAGGTCGGAATGGATGTCGTTGGACATGGCGGTGTTTTTCTTCTTCGGATGATGTTTCGGGAGACGGGAACGCGGCCGCTTCCCCGCGAACGGGGAGAGGCTGCATGCGATGCGCTGGTCGGGATCAGGGCGGCGCGCTTCGGACTGCTGCCGAAGCGCGCGGGCGGCGTTCCGTGAAGGAGAACGCGGCGCGCGCGGGCTTCGTCAGGCCGGGCGGGTCGACTTGACCCCGCCACGTGCACTCACGTGGCCTGCGTGCAAACGCAGCGAGGGGGGGACAAGGATGGTGGTCATGGCCGCGATCGTAGCGGCGCGGGCTCGTGGCGTAAAGAATATTTACGCCACGGTGTGGATGTGCTGCAACATCCATCGCGCGCGCCGATAATCGACGGTTTGCCCGAAGAGAACGGGCGCCTGCGCTTGCGACCCCCTCCCTTGACGACCACGACGACTTCCTCCCTTCGCATCGACTTCCCCGAATCGCTGCCGGTCTCGGCCCGGCGCGACGAGATCATGGCCGCCATCCAGGCGCACCAGGTGGTGATCGTCTGCGGCGAAACCGGCTCGGGCAAGACCACGCAGTTGCCGAAGATCGCGCTGGCGCTGGGCCGCGGCAAGCTCAATGCCGAGCCCGGCAAGGGCCGCCTCATCGGCCACACGCAGCCGCGCCGCATCGCCGCGAGCTCGGTGGCCAAGCGCATCGCGGAAGAACTCAAGACGCCGCTGGGCGACGTGGTCGGCTTCAAGGTGCGCTTCCAGGACCGCCTGTCGCGCGATGCCTCGGTCAAGCTGATGACCGACGGCATCCTGCTGGCCGAGACGCAGAACGATCCGCTGCTGAAGGCCTACGACACCATCATCATCGACGAGGCCCACGAGCGCTCGCTGAACATCGACTTCCTGCTCGGCTACCTGCGCGAGATCCTGCCGCGCCGGCCCGACCTCAAGGTGATCGTGACCTCGGCGACCATCGACGCCGACCGCTTCGCGCAGCATTTCGCCTCGGCCAAGGGACCGGCGCCGACGGTGTTCGTGTCGGGCCGCACCTTCCCCGTGGAGCAGCGCTACCGGCCGTTCGAGGAATCGCGCGACCACGACCTCAACGACGCCATCGCCGACGGCGTCGACGAGCTCTGGCGCGATCCGCACCATGCGGGCGACATCCTGGTCTTCCTGCCCGGCGAGCGCGAGATCCGCGAGGCCGCCGACCATCTGCGCCGGCACCTCACGCACCAGCCGCTGTACCGCAATGCCGAGGTGCTGCCGCTGTTCGCGCGGCTCTCGCAGGCCGAGCAGGACCGCATCTTCGACGGCCACACCGGCCGGCGCATCGTGCTGGCCACCAACGTGGCCGAGACCTCGCTCACCGTGCCGGGCATCCGCTACGTGATCGACGCGGGCACGGCGCGCGTGAAGCGCTACAGCTTCCGCAGCAAGGTCGAGCAGCTGCTGGTCGAGCCGATCAGCCAGGCCGCCGCCAACCAGCGCGCGGGCCGCTGCGGGCGCGTGGCCAACGGCATCTGCATCCGCCTCTACGACGAGAAGGATTTCGAGGGCCGGCCGCGCTTCACCGATCCCGAGATCCTGCGTTCGTCGCTGGCGGGCGTGATCCTGCGCATGAAGTCGCTGCGGCTGGGCGACGTGTCGCGCTTTCCCTTCCTCGAGGCGCCGTCGCCGCGCGCCATCGCCGACGGCTACCAGCTTCTCAACGAGCTCGGCGCGGTCGACGATGCCAACGAGCTGACCGCCACCGGCGCCGAGCTCGCCAAGCTGCCGCTCGACCCGCGCGTGGGCCGCATGATCCTCGAGGCCCGTTCGCGCGGCGCGCTCGAGGAGGTGCTGGTGATCGCCTCGGCGCTCAGCGTGCAGGACGTGCGCGACCGCCCGATGGAAGCGCAGCAGCAGGCCGACCAGGCGCATTCGAAGTTCGACGACGAGAAGAGCGAGTTCAGCGGCTACCTGCGGCTGTGGAAGTGGATCGCCGACGCGCGCGGCGGCCATGGCGACAGCCACAAGCTCAGCAACCGCCAGTACGAGCAGCTGCTGCGCCAGAACTTCGTCAACGTGCGCCGCGTGCGCGAATGGCGCGACATCCATTCGCAGCTGCTCACGGTGGTCACCGAGCACAAGTGGCGCATCAACGCCGAGCCCGCGGGCTACGAGCCGCTGCACCTGTCGATGCTGGCCGGCCTGCTCGGCAACATCGGCTGGAAGCTCGAGGACGACGAGGCCTACCTCGGCGCGCGCGGCATCAAGTTCTACAAGCATCCCGGTGCGCACCTGAAGAAGAAGCCGGGTCGCTGGATCGTGGCGGCCGAACTGGTCGAGACCACGCGGCTGTTCGGCCGCGGCATCGCCAACATCGAGCCGCAGTGGCTCGAGGAAGTGGGCGGGCATCTGCTGAAAAAGCAGCTGCTCGATCCGCACTGGGAGAAGAAGAGCGCGCAGGTGGCCGCGCTCGAGCGTGCCACGCTCTACGGCCTGGTGGTCTACAGCGGCCGGCGCGTCGACTTCACGCGCGTCGATCCGGTCGCCGCGCGCGAGATCTTCATCCGCGAGGCGCTGGTCGGCGGGCAGTGGGACAGCCGCTTTCCGTTCCTCGCGGCCAACCGCAAGCTGGTGCGCGAGGTCGAGGGCCTCGAGCACAAGTCGCGCCGGCAGGACGTGCTGGTCGACGACGAGCTGATCTTCGCCTTCTACGACGCGCAGCTGCCGGCCGACGTGGCCAGCGGCACGACCTTCGAGAACTGGTACCGGCAGGCCTCGAAGGAGCAGCCGCGCCTGTTGTTCCTCTCGCGCGACGAGCTGATGCGCCACCAGGCGGCCGGCATCACCACCCAGTCGTTCCCGCCCACCTTGCGGCTCGGCGGCGTGGATTGCGCCGCGACCTATCTGCACGAACCCGGCGATGCCAAGGACGGCCTCACCGTCAGCGTGCCGCTGTTCGTGCTCAACCAGGTCAGCGAGGAACGCTGCGAATGGCTGGTGACGGGCATGCTCAAGGACAAGATCCAGGCGCTGCTCAAGAGCCTGCCGCAGCGGCCGCGCTCGCGGCTGGTGCCGCTGCCCGAGTCGGCGGCGAAGCTGGCCGAGGCGCTGTCGGAGCCCGAGCTGTTCGGCACCGGCTCGCTGACCGACGTGCTGCTCAAGCGCGTGCGCGACATGACCAGCATCGACGTGAAGCGCGCCGACTTCAAGCTCGACATGCTCGCGCCGCACCTGTTCATGAACCTGCGCGTGGTCGACGAGCACGGTCGCCAGCTCGGCATGGGGCGCAACCTCGGCGCGCTCAAGGCCGAGCTCGGCGCGAAGGCGCGCGGCGCATTCCAGGCGCTGGCCGGGCTCAACGTGAAGGCCTCGGCCGAACCCGCCAGGACCGCGGCGCCCGCCGACGCGCGCCGCGCGCAGGAGGCCGCGCCGGCCGCACCCGCCACGCCGGCGCTGCCGGCCGGCCAGCGCTACACCGCCTGGAGCTTCGGCGAACTGCCCGAGCTGATGGAGGTGCGCCGCGGTGCCCAGTCGCTGGTGGGCTTCCCGGCGCTGCGCGACGAGGGCGACGCCGTCACGATCGAGGTCTTCGACGAACCCGCGGTCGCGGCCGCGAAGCACCGCGCGGGCCTGCGCCGGCTGTTCGCGCTGCAGTTGAAGGACGCGCTCAAGTACCTCGAGAAGAACATCCCCGACCTGCAGAAGATGGCCGTGGCCTACATGCCGCTGGGCACCGCGGACGAGCTGCGCGCGCAGATCGTCGAGGTCGCGATCGACCGCGCCTTCCTGCAGGAGCCGCTGCCGGCCGACGAGTTCGCCTTCAAGCGGCGGCTCGACGAGGGGCGCGGCCGGCTGACCCTGATCGCCAACGAGGTGGCGCGGCTGGCCGCGACGATCCTCGCCGAATACGCCGCGGCGGCGCGCAAGATCAAGGACACGAAGATCCAGCCCGAGTCGGTGCAGGACGCCGCGCAGCAGCTGCAGAAGCTGGTCGGCAAGCGCTTCATCGCCGATGCGCCGTGGACGCAGCTGCAGCATTTCGCGCGCTACCTCAAGGCCATCGTGCTGCGGCTCGACAAGCTGCGCGGCGACCCGGCGCGCGACACCGCCAAGCTGGCCGAGTTGCGGCCGCAGGAGCAGCGCTACTGGCGGCTGGTGGCCGAGCGCAAGGGCGTGGTCGACGATCGCATGCTCGAGTTCCGCTGGCTGCTCGAGGAGCTGCGCGTGAGCTTCTTCGCGCAGGAGCTGCGCACGCCGCAGCCGGTGAGCGTGAAGCGGCTCGACAAGGCCTGGGCGCAGTTGCAGGCCTGACGGACCGTTCGACGTTCCAAAGAAAAAGCCCGCTGTCGCGGGCTTCGTCCGAAGAGGCCATCGCCTCGTCACGAAGGGCGAGGCAGCGCGCCGCCTCGCCCGCGCGTCATATCCTGCCCATCAGCACCAGGATGATCACGATCACGAGCACGAGGCCAAGACCGCCGCTGGGACCATAGCCCCAGGTACGGCTGTGTCCCCAACTCGGCAGCGCGCCGATCAGCAGAAGGATCAGGACGATCAGCAGAATGAACGAGAGCGACATGTTTTCTCCAGGGACGTTGTTATCGAGCCTCGATGCTCGTGACCCTGGGGTGCGCGCAGCGCAAGAGAGCCGCGCCTTCGCCGGTCAGGACTGTCCTACCGTGGGCGTCGGCGCCCGCGCCGGGTAGGCTGCGCCGGTGTAGCCGCCGCGGCGATGGCGAGCACCAGCACGACCACCAGGAAGGCCGTGCCGATGGCACCGAAAACGATCGGCATGCCCCAGAGCGAGAAGAAGCTGTCGATGCGCGCGTTGCGCGGATTGCCGGGCGCATGCAGCACCCGCACCGCCTCGCCGACTTCGTAGGAGGGCGGGTTGCTGCTGGTCGAGGACTCGAAATCGATCGTCTCGCCCGCGGCCGTGCGGAAGCGCACGCGCGGCTTCCAGGTGCCATCGCCGTCGTCGTCCGACTCCACGTGCAGCAGGTCGATCACCTCGCCCTGCGCGTGCACCGCCGAGCGGATGAAGTAGACGGTGTGGGCCGCAACCAGCAGCGCCATCACGAACAGGGCCGCGCCGACGCCGCCGAAGACCTTCTGCAGGGTGCGAAGCTGGGGATTCGCCATGGCGCGTGCCTCCTTCAGCCGCCGCGGTGCGATGCGCCCGCGGCGAAGTCGCCGAGCAGGCCGCCGAGGCTCGCGAGCAGCAGGCAGAAGGCGAGAAAGCCCACGGTGCGCAGCAGGCCGAGCAGCGCCTGCCGCCAGGGGCGCGTGCGCAGGAAGAACACGGGCACGCCCAGCAGCGGGAACACGCCCGCGAACAGCGCGATGCGCCCGCGCGGCACCTGGCCGCGCGCGAGCAGGTCGGCGCGGCACCAGGCGTAGCACAGCGCGGTGATCAGCGGCATGTGCAGCATGTCGACGGCCGAGTACTGCCGGCCCGGCAGCATCGGCACGAAGGCGTCGGCCACGCCGGCGGCGAAAAAGGACAGCGCCAGCGCGCCGAGGATGAGCCGTGGCGCCTTCATCGCGTGCGGTCTCGTGGCCCGGCGCCGGTCGATGGGCTCAGAGCTTGGCGAGCCGGTCGAGCGCGGCGACCAGCGTCTCGTCCTTCTTGGCGAAGCAGAAGCGCACCACGCGCTGATCGAAGCCGTCGCCGTAGAAGGCCGACAGCGGGATCGCCGCCACGCCGATCTCGCGCGTGAGCCAGAGGCAGAAGTCGGCTTCGGAGAGATCGCTGACCGCCGAGATGTCGACGCACTGGAAGTAGCTGCCTTCGCTGCGCAGCAGCTTGAAGCGGGTCTTGGCGAGGCCGGCGGCGAACAGGTCGCGCTTGCGCTGGTAGAAGGCCGGCAGCTCGAGGTAGGGCGCCGGGTTTCCCATGTAGCGCGCCAGCGCATGCTGCATCGGCGTGTTGACGGTGAACACGTTGAACTGGTGCACCTTGCGGAACTCGGCCATCAGCGGCGCGGGCGCGGCCACGAAGCCAACCTTCCAGCCGGTGACGTGGTAGGTCTTGCCGAAGCTGCTGACGATGAAGCTGCGCGCCGCCAGGCCCGGGAAGCGGGCCACGCTCTCGTGGCGCGCGCCGTCGTAGACCATGTGCTCGTAGACCTCGTCGGCGATCACGAACACCTCGGTGGGCGCGAGCAGCTCCTCGAGCCGGCGCATCTCGGCCTCGGTCCACACGGTGGCGCTAGGGTTGTGCGGCGTGTTGACGATGATCGCGCGCGTGCGCGGGCTCAGCGCGGCGGCGATGCGGTCGAAATCGGGGCGGAAGGTGCCCGGCACCAGCGGCACGCGCACCACGCTGCCGCCCGCGAGCTCGATGTTGGGCACGTAGCTGTCGTAGCAGGGCTCGAGCACGATCACCTCGTCGCCCGCGCGCACCACCGCGAGGATGGCCGTGATGATCGCTTGCGTGGCGCCCGCGGTCACCGTGATCTCGGCCGCGGCGCTGTAGCGGTGGCCGTAGAGCGCCTCGATCTTGGCCGCGATCGCATCGCGCAGCGCGGGGATGCCGGGCATCGGCGGGTACTGGTTGTGGCCCGCGGCCATGGCGGCCGTCACGTCCTCGAGCAGCTGCGGATCGCAGTGGAAATCGGGGAAGCCCTGGCCCAGGTTGACCGCGTTCTTCTCGGCCGCGAGCGCGGACATCACGGTGAAGATGGTGGTGCCGACGGCGGGCAGCTTGGTCGCGATCTCGGGCGTGCGGGGGGAAAGGGCGGTGCTCATGGTGGGATGCGTGGGAGGAAAGTCGGGACGAGCGCGTGAACCTCGGCGGGCGCTCAGAGTTCGTAGTCCTGCTGGTGGCCGCTGAGGGCCTTGGCGATCAGGTTGCGGTCGAGCCGGTCGGACAGCAGCTCGGCGAACTTGAACACGAAGTTGCGCAGGTAGGCGCTGCGCTTGAAGGCCACGCGCGCGATGTTCTGGCCGAACACCTGGCCCATCGGGCGCACCACGAGGTCGGCGTTCGATTCGTCGCGCACCGCCATCTCGGCCACGATGCCCACGCCGAGCCCGAGGCGCACGTAGGTCTTGATCACGTCGGAGTCGATGGCTTCGAGCGCGATGCGCGGCGCGAGCTTCTTCTGCGCGAACGCATGGTCGATGCGCGTGCGGCCGGTGAACGAGGGGTGGTAGGTGATGATCGGCTCGGACGCCAGGTCCTCGAGCGAGATGCGCTCCTTGGTCGCCAGCGGATGTTCCTTGGGCAGCACCAGCACGTGCTGCCATTCGTAGCAGGGCAGGGTCACGAGTTCGGTGTAGTCGGCGAGCGATTCGGTCGCGATGCCGATCTCGGCCACCTCGTCGATCACCATGCGCGCCACCTGGTCGGGCGAGCCCTGGTGCAGGCTCACGTTGACCTTGGGATAGGCCTCGCGCAGCTTGGCCACCGGCACGGGCAGCACGTAGCGCGCCTGCGTGTGGGTGGTGGCGATCGACAGCGTGCCGCTGTCCTGTGCGCTGAACTGCTCGCCGATGCGCTTGAGGTTGCCGACCTCGCGCATGATCAGTTCGATGCTCGCGATCACGTGCTGGCCCGGCTCGGTCACGCGCTTGAGGCGCTTGCCGTGGCGCGCGAAGATTTCCACGCCGAGTTCTTCCTCGAGCTCGATGATCGCCTTCGACACCCCGGGCTGGGAGGTGTGCAGCGCCTTGGCGGCCTCGGTCAGGTTCAGGTTGCGCCGCACGGCTTCCTGAACAAACTTGAACTGGTGCAGATTCATATCAAATTCCGTCTTATTGCGGAATTTATTATGCCTTCGGAATCTATGGAAATTGCCTAATGTTCAGATTTCCACCGCAATTCGGGCCAGCAGGTCGATCACTTGCGGCGATTCCCCCACGGTGGGCGCGAGCGTGAAGGCCAGCGCGGGCCATTCAGCGCGCAGCGCGTCGAGCTGGCGCGGGATGTCCTCGCGTGCGTGCTTGCCCATGCCGAGGAACAGCGGCACCACGCGGATCGCGCTGGCGCCTTCGTCGACCAGCGCGGCCGCCGCGGTGCGCAGGTCGGGCTCGGCCAGCTCGAGGTAGGCGCAGCGCACCCGGGCCTCGGGGGACAGCGCGCGCGTTCGCGCAGCCACGGCCTCGATCGGCTCGCGCCAGCGCGGGTCGCGCGAGCCGTGCGCCAGCAGCACGATGCCCTGCACCGTCGGCGTGGCCATCAGCGTCTGAGCACCAGCCAGCTGAAGGCCGCCAGCGACATCACCGAATAGATGAGCCCGGGCGCCGCCGCCGTGATCCAGGGCGACCAGTTGCTCAGGTTGCCGAGGTAGCCGAACACGTTGTTCAGCAGGAAGAAGCTGATGCCGATCATCACGCCGCCGAACACGTAGGTGGTGATGCCGGCCTGGCGGAAGTGCAGGTAGGCGAAGGGCAGGGCGAGCACCACCATCACCAGGCAGGACAGCGGATAGAACACCTTGCGCCAGAACTCGATCTCGTAGCGCTGCGCGGTCTGGCCGTTGGCGTCGAGGTGGCGGATGTAGTCGAACAGGTCGATGGTGCTCATGCGGTCGGGCCGCAGCAGCGCCACCGAGACCATCTCGGCCGTCAGCGAGGTCGGCCAGTTGAGCTCGGCCATCCGGGTGGTGGCGACATGCGCCTTGCCTTCGGCGGCGCGGGTGTCGTAGTCCTGCTGCTCGATCTCCGACAGCACCCAGTAGCCGCGCTCGATGCGCGCCGTGGCGGCCGTCATCTGCTTGCGCAGGTAGCCCTTGTCGTCGAACTCGAAGATGCGCGCGGTCTTGAGCCCGCCGTTGCGCGAGATCGACAGCACGTTGACGGCGTAGGACGCCTTGTCCTGCCGCTCCTTGAGCCAGGCGCCGGTGTTGCCCACGAAGGTGAAGGTGCCCTGGTAGCGCGACTTCACGAGCTGGGCGGCGCGCTCGGCGGCCGGCGCGAGGTAGTCGCCCACCGCGAAGGTCAGCACCACGAAGCCCAGGCCCAGCACCAGCAGCGTGCGCAGCGCGCGCCAGGGGCCGAGGCCGCTGGTGCGCAGGATGGTGTATTCGGAGCTCTGTGCGAGCCGCGCCATCACGAAGATGCAGCCGATCAGCACGGTGATCGGCAGCAGCTCGTAGAGATGGCTCGGCAGCAGCAAGGTCACGTAGAGCAGCGCCTGCGCCGGCCCGTAGGCCAGGCTCTCGGGGCGGCCCACGGCCTGCAGCTCGTCGACGAAGTCGAAGAAGAAGAACAGGCTCAGGAAGCCGAGGGTCACGAAGGCCACGGCCTTCAGCGCCTCGATGTAGATCAGGCGACGGATGGTTCTCATGGCGTGGGCTCCAGCCGGGCGGTGGAGGGCGGCGGCGTGGGGCCGGAGGCCCGGCCGCCGCGGCTCTTGCGGCGCGCCCAGTTGTTGTTGCGCAGCGTGAGCCACGAGATGGCGAACAGCGCCACCCCGCCGTGCAGTAGCAGCATGAAGCCGCCCATGCCGTAGCGGCCCGAGCTGATCCAGCTCTGGCCCAGGTTCAGCAGGTTGTAGTAGATGACGAAGGCGAACAGCGCGAACAGCAGGTTGCCGCTGCGGCCCACGCGCGGATTGACGCTGGAGACGGCCAGGGCCAGCAGCACGAAGTTGATGGCCGCCAGCAGCATGCCCACGCGCCAGGCGAGTTCGCCGCGCGCCGCGGTTGCGTTGAAGTCGCCGAGCAGCGACAGCGTGGTGCGCGCGCGTGGCGGCGTGGCGTCGCTGGTGCCGGCCGCGCTACCGCCGGCGCGCGTGCCGTAGGTCTCGAACTCGCTGATCTTCAGGGCGCCGTTGGGCAGCAGCGGGCGCTCCAGGCGCTGGCCATTGCTGAGCATCAGGTAGCGCGAGTTGCCGAGCGTCTCGATGCGGCCGCTGCGCGCCGAGGTCGTGATCTGCAGGTTGCGTTCGACCGACCAGATGAAGACGTTGGTGGCGGTGGCGCTGTCGGCGGAGTCCTTGTCGATGAAGAACACCCGCAGCCGGCCGGCCGATTCACGGAATTCGCCGGGCGACACGCGCTCGAGGTCGCCGCGCTGCTCGTACTGCTGGCGCATGCCCATGGTCTGCGAGTTGGCCCAGGGCCAGCCGATCAGCGCCATGGCGGCGATCAGCAGCAGCACCGGCCAGGCGAAGCGGAACAGCGGCTCGACGAAGTCGGACAGCCCGCGGCCGCTGGAGAACCAGATCACCATCTCGCTGTCGCGGTACATGCGCGACAGGGTGCCGACGATGGCGATGAACAGGCTCAGGCTCAGGATGGTCGGCATGTAGCCGAGCACCGTGTAGGCCATGACGAGGAACACTTCGGACGGGTTCACGCTGCCCTTGGAGGCCAGTCCGAGCGTGCGGATGAGCATCATGGTCATCACGATGGTGACCAGGACCACGAGGGTCGCTCCGAAGCTGCGGGACAGCTCCTTGCGTAGGGAAGAATGGAATAACATCGTTCGAGGAAAAAAAGGATTATGGACTTTCAACTCAAGACCCTCACAGTCGCCCGCGCAGCGGCCGAAAAATCCGACGTCCTGATCGTGCTCGTGGGCAGTGCGCCGCTCGCGTCCAAGGACCCCCTCTCCGTCCAGATCGCCGCCGCCCGCAAGGCCGGCGACCTGCCCGACAAGGCCGGCAAGCTGCTGTCCCTGTACCGGCCCGAGGACGTGGCCGCCGCCCGCGTGGTGCTGGCGGCCATCGGCGACGGCAAGCCGGCCTCGGTGCGCAGCGGCGTGATCGCCGCGGTCAACGCCGCCAAGGCCCAGTCGCCCAAGCGCGTGGTGCTGGCCTTCGCCCAGGACGCCGAGCCCGCGGCCGTGGCGAGCGCCGTGATCGCGGCCGCCGACGCCAGCTATGTGTACACCGCCACCAAGTCCAAGGCCGAGCCGCGCAGCATCCGCCAGGTGACCGTGGGCGTGGCCAATGCGGCCACGGTCGGTGCGGCCTTCGAGCAGGCGCGCGCCACCGTCGAGGGCATCGAGTTCGCCAAGGAGTGGGGCAACCGCCCCGCCAACCATGCCACGCCGACGATGCTGGCCGAGGCCGCCAAGGGCCTGGGCAAGCTGCCCGGCATCAAGTGCGAGGTGCTCGGCCCCAAGGAGGTCGACAAGCTCGGCATGGGCGCCTTCGCGGCCGTGGCCCAGGGCTCGGCCGAGCCGCTGCGCTTCATCGTGCTGCGCTACCAGGGCGGGTCCAAGGACCAGGCGCCCGTGGTGCTGGTCGGCAAGGGCATCACCTTCGACACCGGCGGCGTCTCGCTCAAGCCGGCGGCCGAAATGGACGAGATGAAGTTCGACATGTGCGGCGCCGCGAGCGTGCTCGGCACCTTCCGCGCGCTGGCCGGCATCAAGCCCGCAATCAACGTGGTCGGCCTGATCCCCTCGTGCGAGAACATGAACGACGGCCGCGCCATCAAGCCGGGCGACGTGGTTACCAGCATGAGCGGCCAGACCATCGAGATCCTCAACACCGATGCCGAAGGCCGGCTGATCCTCTGCGACGCGCTGACCTACGCCAAGCGCTTCGACCCCGCCGCCGTGATCGATATCGCGACGCTCACGGGCGCCTGCGTGGTGGCTCTGGGCGGCGTGCGCAGCGGCCTGTTCTCGAGCGACGACGCGCTGGCCGCTGCGCTCGAGGCGGCCGGCGAAAGCTCGCAGGACCGCTGCTGGCGCCTGCCGCTCGACGACGAGTACGCCGAGGGCCTGAAGACCAACTTCGCCGACGTGGCCAACGTGGCGGGCCGCGCGGGCGGCGCCATCACGGCGGCCAAGTTCCTGCAGCGCTTCACGGCCGACTTCGCCTGGGCGCACCTCGACATCGCCGGCACCGCCTGGAAGAGCGGCGCGGCCAAGGGCTCGACCGGCCGACCGGTCGGCCTGCTGGTCTCGTACCTGACGCGCCGCGCGCAGGACGGCGCGACCGGCGCCGGCGAGGGCAAGGCGAAAGCCAAGGCCGAGCGCAAGACGGAGGGCAAGTCCGAGAGCAAGGCGGCGGCCCGCAAGGCGCGTTCGGTGCAGTGACGGACATCGGCTTTCACTACAACGCGCCGGACAAGCTCAGCTACGCCTGCCGGCTCGTGCGCAAGGCCGTCGCCACGCGCGGCATGCGGGTGGTGGTGGTCGGCGAGGCGCAATGGCTCGACGCAATCGACGCCGGGCTCTGGCAACTGGCTCCGACCGAGTTCGTCGCCCATTGCCGCGGCGATGCGCCGGCCCACGTGCTGTCGCGCTCGCCGGTGATCCTGGCCGACGAGGGCGCGGAATCGGCCGCGCTGCCGCACCGCGAACTGCTGGTCAATCTCGGTGCGCAGGTGCCCGCGGGCTTCGAGCGCTACGAGCGCCTGATCGACATCGTGAGCAACGAGCCCGATGACCGACAGATCGGCCGCGCGCGCTGGCGCCACTACGCCGACCGCGGCTACACGATCCAGCCGCACGACTTCGCGAGGAGCGCATCCTGATGGCCACCCCGACCCGCACGCCGCCGCGTTTCGTCCCCACGCTCACGACCGTGCTCGACCTGCCCGCCGAGCCGGTCGCGGCGCATTCGCCGTTGGCGGACAACGCGGGACCGGATGCCGTCGCGCCGGCCATGCCCGATCCGTCCCAGGCCGTCGCACTGCCGCCCGCGGTGCAGCGTTCCGAGGCCGACATCGTGCGGCTCGAGGAGCAGTTGCTGCACCGTGTTCTGCAGCGCGTGGACTTCTCGCTCGAGGAGCGTTTGAGCGACACCGTGGCCGCCGCCGTGCAGCAGCAACTCGATGCGATGGTGCCGCGTTTGCGCGGCGAAATCGAAGCCGTTTTGCGTGCGTTGGTGATCGAGGCGATGGCCGCCGAACTCTCGGAAAACCCAGGGTCTACGCCAACTTTCGAGGGGTGAAGCTTCAGCTAAACTGCGCGCCAGGTCGGGTGGGCCAAAGCTGGAGGGTTAGGGTGGCCCGGGTCTGCGGCGCGGAACTTGCGAGGTCAGGAGCGCCCGGATCACACGACCGGTTTCTCAATCTCATCATCCATGTTCTGGAGGTTCTCATGCAATTGAAATGGACTGCGGTCGCTCTGGCTGCACTCACGCTGGTGGCTTGCGGCAAGAAAGAAGAAGCTGCGGCACCCGCTGCTGCCCCGGCGCCCACCGCGGCCGCCCCGGCACCCGCTGCACCTCCCGCCGATGCACTGGTCGTGAAGATCGGCCACGTGGCTCCGACCAGCGGTCCGATTGCCCACCTCGGCAAGGACAACGAGTTCGGCGCCAAGATGGCGATCGAGGAACTGAATGCCAAGGGCCTCAAGATCGGCGACAAGGTCGCCAAGTTCGAGCTGGTCGCCGAAGACGACGCAGGCGATCCGAAGCAAGGCACGGCCGTGGCCCAGAAGCTGGTCGACAGCAAGGTCAACGGCGTGGTCGGTCACCTGAACTCGGGCACCACCATCCCCGCCTCGAAGCTCTACAGCGACGCCGGCATCCCCCAGATCTCGCCTTCGGCAACGAACCCCAAGTACACCCGCCAGGGCTTCAAGACCACCTTCCGCGTGGTGGCTGACGACACGCAACTCGGCGGCACGCTGGGCAAGTACGCGGTCGAAACGCTCAAGGGCAAGAACATCGCCGTGATCGACGACCGCACCGCCTACGGCCAGGGCGTCGCCGAAGAATTCGAGAAGTCGGCCAAGGCCGCCGGCGCCACCATCGTGGGCCACGAATTCACCACCGACAAGTCGACCGACTTCAACGCCATCCTGACCAAGCTCAAGGCCGCCAAGCCCGACGTGCTGTTCTTCGGCGGCATGGACGCCGTCGGCGGCCCGATGCTCAAGCAGGTCAAGCAGCTCGGCCTGAACGTCAAGTTCATGGGCGGCGACGGCCTGTGCACCGGCGAACTGCCGAAGCTCGCTGGCGATGCCATCGGCGAAGACATGGTGGTGTGCGCCGAAGCCGGCGGCGTGGACGGCGACTTCAAGCAGCCGCTGGAAGACTTCAAGGCCAAGTTCAAGACCAAGAACGGCGTCGATGTCCAGATCTACGCACCGTACGTCTACGACGCGGTCAACGTGCTGGCCGAAGCGATGGTCAAGGCCGGTTCGGCCGATCCCGAGAAGTACCTGCCCGAAGTGGGCAAGATCCAGTACAAGGGCGTGACCGGCCCGATCGCCTTCGACGAAAAGGGCGACATCAAGGGCGGCGCCCTGACGCTCTACACCTACAAGGGTGGCCAGCGCACGCAGATCGCCGTGGTGCGCTGATCGGCTTCGATCCGCGTTCCAACGAGAAGGGCCTTCGGGCCCTTTTTTCATGGGCGCTCGAAACGGCGGGGGAGAAGGAGGAGGAGGGCGCCTGCTGCTCAGAGCGGCGCGAGTCCCGAGGGGCGGTCGGTGTTGCAGTACTCGATGAAGGCGTCGAGGTCGCGCGACTTGTCGAACACCGCGTCCGCGCCGAGCGTCTCGCAGCGCGCGCGGATGTCGGCCGTCACGTAGTTGCTCAGCACCACCGCGCGCTGGCCAGGAAGGCGTTCCTTGCAGCCCGCGAGCACGCCCAGGCCCGAGCCTTCCTTGAGGAACAGGTCGACGATCAGCAACTGCCACTCGGCCGGATGGGCGCGCAGCCACGCCAGCGCTTCGGATTCGGTTTCGGCAAAGCCAACGACTTGGGCATTCACCAGGTCCTCGAGTGCCGGAACCAGGTTGTCCCTGATGGTCTTGTTGTCCTCGACGAGGAACGTGATGAGGGCCATGCCACGGATAGGGTGTGAGAACCAATAGCGTAGCGTGCCGCGCGCGCTTGCTGCGTAGGAGAAAGGAGACGGAGAAACGCGGCGTGTCCCTATTTCATACGATGTCCGCGGCACTCCGCCGCCGGCGCGCGTGTCGCGTCAGTCGTTCGCGCGCTTGCCCGTGCCGGGCTCGGCCGCAGTGGCCTGCCGGGCCTCGAGCTTCTTCACACGGGCCGCGCTCTCGTCGCGCTGGGCCGTGGCCTCGATGCGCTTCTCGATCTCCTCGCTGAGCGCCGCGTTGACCTCGGCGAGTTGCTCGGCCGACTGCGCGAGCTTTTCCTCGAGCTGGCTCGTGTGCGCGATGGCCAGCGCCACCTCGCCCACCTGCACCTCCTCGGGCAGCTCCTGCTCGAGCACCGTGTTGACCACCGCGAGGTTGTCGGAGGCCTTCTGCACGTCGGCGGCGACCCGCTCGGTTTTTTCGAGCGTGCGGTCGAGCGACGTGCTGCCGTGCGGCTTGGTGCTGGGATGTCCTGCCATGCGGCGCCTCCTGGGGAACTGAAAACCTGGGGATCGTACCGCCAGACGGATCGGGGAGGGCGGTGTGAGGTCTGCGCGGGCGGTGGGCTCGGCCCGGCGCATCGGTGAAGACAAGGGGCGCGCAAGCAACAGGCGCCCACAAAAAAGCCCAAGTGCCAATGGCAACTCGGGCTTTCTGCATGTTCGCGAACGGTTGCGAACAAAGACTCTCTGGCGGAGCAGGCGGGATTCGAACCCGCGGAGGGCTATTAACCCTCACACGCTTTCCAGGCGTGCGACTTAAACCGCTCATCCACCGCTCCGAAGCCCACGATTGTAGCAGTCGCCGGGGCCGTTTCCGGAAGCCTCAGGCCGTGGGGCCCGAGGATTTGCCGGCCTGCACCATGCGCATGGCCGAGGCGATCAGCGCGGCGGTCTCGGTCATGTTGCTCGGCACGATCAGCGTGGTCTTGGAATCGGCCGCGACCTTGCCGTAGGCATCGACCGCGCGTTCGGCCACCTTGAGCTGCACCGCCTGTTCGCCGCCCGGCTGCTGGATCGCGGCCGCCACGCGCTCGATGGCGTCGGCCGTCGCCGTGGCCACCGCGGTGATCGCGGCCGCCTCGCCCTGGGCGTTGTTGATCTGGGCCTGCTTCTCGCCTTCTGAGCGCGCGATGAAGGCCTCGCGTTCGCCGGTGGCGATGTTGATCTGCTCCTGGCGCCGGCCCTCGGAGGCCGCGATCAGCGCGCGCTTCTCGCGTTCGGCCGTGATCTGGCGCTGCATCGCCTGCAGGATTTCCTTCGGCGGCGTCAGGTCCTTGATCTCGTAGCGCAGCACCTTCACGCCCCAGTTGAGCGCCGCCTCGTCGATGGCTGCGACCACCTGGGCATTGATGACGTCGCGCTCCTCGAAGGTCTTGTCGAGCTCCAGCTTGCCGATCACGCTGCGCAGCGAGGTCTGGGCGAGCTGGGTCACGGCCACGATGTAGTTCGACGAGCCGTAGCTCGCGCGCATCGGGTCGGTGACCTGGAAGTAGAGGATGCCGTCGACCTGCAACTGCGTGTTGTCGCGCGTGATGCAGATCTGGCTCGGCACGTCGAGCGGGATTTCCTTCAGGCTGTGCTTGTAGGCCACCCGGTCGATGAACGGGATCAGGAAGTTGGGGCCGGGCGTCATGGTGCCGTGGTACTTGCCCAGGCGCTCGCGCACCCAGGCGTTCTGCTGCGGCACGAACTTCACCGACTGGCTGATGAAGATGATCGCGATGACCAGGATGATGATGGGGACCGAATATTCCATGGCTCTGTACCTTTCCTCTTTCGTTCTCGGGTTCTAGCTAGACCTTGTCGACCACCAGCCGGCTGCCGACGACCTCGACCACGCGGTGTTCGCCGGTGGAGGGCGCATGGCCCGCGCGCTGCACGACGGTCCACTGGGCGCCGCGGTAGCGCACGGTGGCGGTTCCGTCGGGGTTCCATGCCTCGACCTGCACGCTCTCGCCGATGTCGAGATTGAGGTCGCGGTTGGCTTCGGTGGGTGGGGGCGGCGGGCGCTTGCGCTGGATCGAGTACCAGGTCAGCACCGCCACCACGCCGACGACGGCGGCCACGAGCAGTTGCGTGACGGTGCCGAAGCCCAGGTGGGCGGAGATCGCCGCGGCGGCGAAACCGCCGGCCAGCAGCAGCAGGTAGACCGTGCCGGACAGGAGCTCGACCACGATTGCCGTGCCAGCGATCAACCACCAGATCGTGGAATTCGCCATGACATCTCCTCTGTAGTTGTTTCAGGCGACGCCATTCTGAGGCATGCGCTCCGGGTGGCCCGGACTCGCCTGCACTTTGTGGGGGCTCCCGGCGCGGCGGCGAAAAGCGTGTCGCACCGTCATTCGGCGGACATTCGGCGTGTCGGCGAATTCTTCATCTGAATTCCGTACACTTCGCGCCTCATTGCCTGTCCCGGAGCTCCGCCCCATGAAATTCCGCTTTCCCATCGTCATCATCGACGAGGACTTCCGCTCCGAGAACACCTCGGGCCTCGGTATCCGCGCGCTCGCGCAGGCCATCGAGACGGAGGGCTTCGAGGTGCTGGGCGTCACGAGCTACGGCGACCTGAGCCAGTTCGCTCAGCAGCAAAGCCGTGCCAGCGCCTTCATCCTGTCGATCGACGACGAGGAATTCACGGTCGGCCCCGACCTGGATCCGGCGGTGCTGAACCTGCGCAATTTCATCGGCGAAGTGCGGCGCAAGAACGCCGACGTGCCGATCTACATCTACGGCGAGACCAAGACCTCGCGCCACATCCCGAACGACATCCTGCGCGAGCTGCACGGCTTCATCCACATGTTCGAGGACACCCCCGAATTCGTGGCACGCCACATCATCCGCGAGGCCAAGAGCTACCTCGAGGGCGTGCAGCCGCCGTTCTTCAAGGCGCTGATCGACTACGCGGAAGACGGTTCGTACTCGTGGCACTGCCCGGGCCACTCGGGCGGCGTCGCCTTCCTCAAGAGCCCGGTGGGCCAGATGTTCCACCAGTTCTTCGGCGAGAACATGCTGCGCGCCGACGTCTGCAACGCGGTGGAGGAACTGGGCCAGTTGCTCGACCACACCGGCCCGGTGGCGGCCAGCGAGCGCAACGCGGCGCGCATCTTCAATGCCGACCACTGCTTCTTCGTGACCAACGGCACCAGCACCAGCAACAAGATGGTGTGGCACCACACGGTGGCGCCCGACGACGTGGTGGTGGTGGACCGCAATTGCCACAAGTCGATCCTGCACGCGATCATCATGACGGGCGCGATTCCCGTGTTCATGAAGCCCACGCGCAACCACTTCGGCATCATCGGCCCGATCCCCAAGAGCGAGTTCGAGCCCGAGGCCATCAAGGCCAAGATCAAGGCCAACCCGCTGCTGGCCGACGTCGATGCCAACAAGGTCAAGCCGCGCGTGATGACGCTCACGCAGTCGACCTACGACGGCGTGATCTACAACACCGAGACCATCAAGAACACGCTCGACGGCTATGTCGACACGCTGCACTTCGACGAGGCCTGGCTGCCGCACGCGGCCTTCCACCCGTTCTACGGCTCCTACCACGCGATGGGCAAGCGCCGCGTGCGGCCGAAGGAATCGCTGGTGTTCGCGACCCAGTCCACGCACAAGCTGCTGGCCGGCATCAGCCAGGCCAGCCACGTGCTGGTGCAGGACTCGCAGAATCGCCAGCTCGACCGCGACCTGTTCAACGAGGCCTACCTGATGCACTCGTCGACCAGCCCGCAGTACGCGATCATCGCGAGCTGCGACGTGGCCGCCGCGATGATGGAGCCGCCCGGCGGCACCGCGCTGGTGGAGGAGAGCATCCTCGAGGCGCTCGACTTCCGCCGCGCCATGCGCAAGGTCGAGGAGGAGTTCGGCAAGGATGAGTGGTGGTTCAAGGTCTGGGGCCCCGAGAAACTCGTGGACGAGGGCATCGGCGTCCCGGACGACTGGATCATGCACGGCGAGAAGAACGGCAAGAGCCGCTCGAAGAAGTCGCCGCGCAACTGGCACGGCTTCGGCGAGCTGGTCGACGGCTTCAACATGCTCGACCCGATCAAGTCGACCATCGTGACGCCGGGCCTGGACCTCGAGGGCAACTTCGCCGAGACCGGCATTCCCGCCAGCGTGGTGACCAAGTTCCTGGCCGAGCACGGCGTGATCGTCGAGAAGACCGGCCTCTACAGCTTCTTCATCATGTTCACCATCGGCATCACCAAGGGCCGCTGGAACACGCTGCTGACGGCGCTGCAGCAGTTCAAGGACGACTACGCGCGCAACCAGCCGATGTGGCGGATCATGCCGGAGTTCTGCCAGCAGCACACGGGCTACGAGCGCCTCGGCCTGCGCGACCTGTGCCAGCACATCCACCAGCTCTACGCGCGCTACGACGTGGCCCGCCTGACGACCGAGATGTACCTGAGCGACCTCACGCCGGCGATGAAGCCCAGCGACGCCTTCGCCCACATCGCGCACCGCAAGACCGAGCGCGTGGAGATCGACGAGCTCGAGGGCCGCATCACCACCAGCCTGATCACGCCGTACCCGCCGGGCATTCCGCTCTTGATTCCGGGCGAGGTCTTCAACAAGAAGATCGTCGACTACCTGAAGTTCTCGCGCGAGTTCAACACGCAGTGCCCGGGCTTCGAGACCGACATCCACGGCCTGGTGGCGCGCATCGACGAGACGGGCAAGAAGCGCTACTACGCGGACTGCGTGCGGAAGAGCGCCTGAGCGCCGGGGCCCAAAGCGGGCAGGGCGGGCAGGGTGCGAGGGGCGGCTCAGCCGTCCTCGCGCACGCGCATGAAGCGTGCGAAGCGCGGCAGCCCGCCGGCCGTGAGCCCGTTGTAGCGGTAGGTGACCCAGGTGCCGATCGCGGGCGGCTGCTCGCGCTCGGCATCGCTCAGGCCGGTGCCCAGCTTGAAGCGCTGGCCGCCGGGCATCTCGACCAGCAGCGCGCCGAGCCGGTGAGCGTGTTTGCCCTTGCCGGGCACGTGGCCGACCACGCGGGCTTCCGCGTCGTCATGCGTCTTGACCTTGAGCAGGTCGTTGTTGCGCTCGGCACGGTAGAGCGAGGCGCCGCGGTGCAGCATCAGGCCTTCGCCGCCCATCTTCACGGTCTTGTCGAGCAGTGCCTGCAGCGCCTCGGCCGTGGTCGCGCGCTCCTGCGGCACCGCCACCACCCAGGGCGCGTCGGTGATCGGCAGCAACTTGCGCAGCACGCCGAGGCGGGCCGTGAAGTCGCCGCCCTGGGCCGGCAGGTCGAACACCATGAACTTCATCTCGTGCCAGGCGACGTCGTTGGGCGTCTGGCTGCGCACGGTCGACACCGCATGCGCGAAGCGTCCGCGGCCGGCCCAGAGCTCGCCGTCGAGCGGCTGCCTGGGCAGCGCGGCGGTGAACCAGGCCGGCGCCAGGATGCGCTCGCCGCCGCGCGTGAAGAGCTGCCGGCCGTCCCAGTACGCGCGCACGCCGTCGTACTTCTCGCTGACCCAGTAGTCGGCCAGCGACATGCCCGGCTTGTAGACCTCGGCCAGCATCAGCGCGGGCGCGCCGGCGTGCGCCGGCAAGGTCAGCGCAAAGCCCAGGGTGGCGAGCAGCAGGGAACGTCGATGGAGCACGGGTGCTATGAAATGAGTAGCTGGAAACGACCGATGGATGCCCATTTGTGGCCGAAGTTCCTTCGCGAGACAAGCGCTGCGCGACCGGCGTGCATCGCCGTCCGACGGGCGCGAGAGCGCGCCCGGGAGCGGGCGTGCCGCTTACTCGGCCATGCCGCCGACGACGTTGCTGAAGCCGCCGTCGACGTAGGTGATCTCGGCCGTCACGCCGCTGGCGAGGTCGCTCAGCAGGAAGGCCGCCACGTTGCCGACTTCCTCGATCGTCACGTTGCGGCGGATCGGCGAGGCCTCGGCGACGGCGCCGAGCATCTTGCCGAAGCCCTTGATGCCGCTGGCCGCGAGCGTCTTGATCGGACCGGCGCTGATGCCGTTGACGCGCACGCCCTTCGGACCCAGCGAGGCCGCCGTGTAGCGCACCGAGGCCTCGAGCGAGGCCTTGGCCAGGCCCATGGTGTTGTAGTTGGGCAGCGCGCGTTCGGCGCCCAGGTAGGTCAGCGTGAGCAGGGCCGACTTGTCATTGAGGTAGGGCTGCGCGGCCTTGGCCATGGCCGGGAAGCTGTAGGCGCTGATGTCGTGCGCGATGCGGAAGCCCTCGCGCGAGAGGCCCTCGAGGAAGTCGCCCGCGATCGCCTCGCGCGGCGCGAAGCCGATGCTGTGCACGAAGCCGTCGAAGGTCGGCCAGACCTGCGACAGGTCGGCGAACAGCTTCTCGATCTGGGCATCGTCGCCGACGTCGCAGTCGAAGATCAGCGTCGAGCCGAAGTCGGCCGCGAACTCGGTGATGCGGTCCTTGAAGCGCTCGCCGACATAGCTGAAGGCGAGCTCGGCACCCTGTTCATGGCAGGCCTTGGCGATGCCGTAGGCGATGGAGCGGTTGCTCAGCACGCCGGTGATCAGGAGTTTTTTGCCGGAAAGAAAGCCCATGGAGTTGCCTCGTGAAAATCTCGGGGCAGAATTCTCGCATGCGAGGTTGGCTGCTCTGGTTCGGTTTGGCGCTCTCGGCGGCCCCTTCGTGGGCCGCCCATGCGTACGCGCAATTCGGCGACGTCAAGTACGCGCCGGGCTTCACGCACTTCGAGTACGTGAATCCGAACGCCCCCAAGGGCGGTGAATTCAGGCTGGTGCCGCCGACCCGGCCCACCAATTTCGACAAGTTCAACCCGTTCACGCTCAAGGGCACCGGGCCCTCGGGCCTCGGCCAGCTGATGTTCGAGAGCCTGATGACCGGCAACTCGGAGGAGCCGACCACCGCCTACGGCCTGCTGGCCGAAGACATCGACGTGGCGCCCGACGGCCTCTCGGCCACCTTCAGGCTCAACCCCAAGGCCCGCTTCAACGACGGCTCGCCGGTGCTGGCGGCCGACGTGGTCTATTCGTTCCAGACCCTGATCGGCCCGCTCGCGGCCCCGCAGTACAAGACCATCTATGCCGAGGTCAAGAAGGCGAGTGCGGTCGACGAGCGCACGGTGCGCTTCGACTTCGCGAGCCCGAACCGCGAGCTGCCGCTGGTGGTCGGCGGCATGGCGGTGTTCAGCCGCAAATGGGGCGGCGGCAAGCCCTTCGACCAGATCGTGACCGAGGTGCCGATCGCCTCCGGCCCCTACAGGCCCGCGAGCGACCGCCTGGGCCGCGACATCACCTACGTGCGCCGCGCCGACTACTGGGGCGTCGATTTGCCGGTGCGCAAGGGGATGTTCAACTTCGATCGCGTCGCCTACAAGGTCTACCTCGACGAGACCGCGCGCTTCGAGGGCCTGAAGGCCGGCGAGTTCGACTTCATGCGCGAGTTCGTCTCGCGCAACTGGGCGCGCCAGTACAAGGGCAAGCAGTTCGACAACGGCGAGATCGCCAAGCGCGCCTTCGAGAACCACAACCCCGGCGACTTCCAGGGCTACATCTTCAACACGCGCCGCGACAAGTTCAAGGACGTGCGCGTGCGACAGGCCATCGCTCTCGCGATGGACTTCGAGTGGCTCAACCGCCAGCTCTTCTACGGCATCTACACCCGCGTGCAGGGCTACTTCCCGAACAGCGACTTCCATGCCGACGGCCTGCCCGGGCCGGACGAGCTGGCGCTGATGGAGCCGCTGCGCGCCAAGCTCAAGCCCGAGGTGTTCGGTCCCGCGCCGGTGCCGGCGAGCACCGATCCGCCCGGCAGCCTGCGCGAGAACCTGCGCAAGGCGAGGGCGCTTTTGGCCGAGGCCGGCTGGACCTACCGCGACGGCGCGCTGCGCAACGCGAAGAACGAGGCCTTCACCATCGAATTCCTCAACGACCAGCCCTCGCTGATCCGCGTGGCGACGCCGCTGCAGACCGCGCTCAAGAAGCTGGGCATCGAGATGAGCTTTCGCACCGTCGACTTCTCGCTCTCGCAGCAGCGCATGCAGAACTACGACTTCGACATGACCTCGATGCGGCTGCCGGGCAACACCGCGCCGGGCGGCGAGCTGTTCGAGTTGTTCGGCTCGAAGTCGGCCGAGACGCCGGGCTCCTCCAACTACTGGGGCATCGCCGATCCGGCGGTCGACGCCATCGTCGGCAAGGTGGTGACGGCCACCACGCGCCCCGAGCTCACCACCGCCTTGCGCGTGCTCGACCGCGTGCTGTCGGCCGGCTACTACTCGATCCCGATGTACTACGGCAGCGCCTTCCTGGTCGGCTACCGGCCGGCCGGCGTGGTGCTGCCGCCGACGATACCGCCGTACTACGATGTCGGCGATTGGGCCCTCGCGACATGGTGGGCCTCGCCGGCCAACAAGTAGCGCCCGCCGCACGAGAAGAGATCCGGAGCACGACACCCGCATGGCCAGCTACATCCTCAAGCGACTGCTGCTGATGATTCCCACGCTCCTGGGCGTGCTGATCATCACCTTCGGCGTGATCCAGTTCGTGCCGGGCGGTCCGGTCGAGCAGATGGTGGCGCAGTTGCAGGGCCGCGATTCGGGCGGCGAGCGGGCCGCGAGCAGCGGTGCCGGCTACCGCGGCCGCCAGGGCCTCGATCCGCAGCGCATCGAGGAGATCAAGAAGCTCTACGGCTTCGACAAGCCGGCCCACGAACGCCTGTGGACCATGCTCAAGTCCTTCGCGCGCTTCGACCTCGGCACCAGCTTCTACCAGCGCAAGGACGTGTGGGAACTGGTCAAGGAGAAGATGCCGGTCTCCATCAGCCTGGGCCTGTGGACCTTCTTCATCAGCTACCTGATCGCGGTGCCGCTGGGCGTGGCCAAGGCGGTGCGCGCGGGCTCGCGCTTCGACTTCTTCACCACGCTGATCGTGCTCGTGGGCTATGCCATCCCGGGCTTCGTGCTCGGCGTGGCGCTGCTGGTGATCTTCGGCGGCCAGCTGCAGTGGTTCCCGCTGCGCGGCCTCACCTCGCCGAACTGGGAGAGCCTGAGCTGGGGCGCGCGCATCGTCGACTACCTCTGGCACATCGCGTTGCCGGTCACGGCCATGGTGATCGGCAGCTTCGCCGTGACGGCGATGCTGACCAAGAACTCCTTCCTCGAGGAGATCCGCAAGCAGTACGTGCTGACCGCGCGCGCCAAGGGCCTCGCCGAGCGGCAGGTGCTCTGGAAGCACGTGTTCCGCAACGCGCTGATCCCGATCATCACGGGCTTTCCGGCCGCCTTCATCGGCGCCTTCTTCACCGGCTCGCTGCTGATCGAGACCCTGTTCACGCTCGACGGCCTGGGCCTCTTGAGCTACGAGAGCGTGATCCGGCGCGACTACCCGGTGGTACTGGGCACGCTCTACCTGTTCACGCTGATCGGGCTGGTGACCAAGCTGATTTCCGATCTCTGCTACGTCTGGGTCGATCCGAGGGTGAAGTTTGACTGAATCGATGCCCACTCCCGCCGCGCCGCGTCCGCCGGCCAAGTCGGACAGCCCGGGTCGGCGCGCCTGGCGCCGTTTCCGCCGCAATCCGCTGGGCTTCTGGAGCCTGGTCCTGTTCTCCGTGCTGGTGGTGCTGAGCCTGTTCGCCGAGCTGCTGTCCACCGACAAGCCGCTGGTGGTGCGCTACGAGGGCCAGACCTACTTCCCGGTGCTGCGCGACTATTCCGAGAAGACCTTCGGCGGCGACTTCGAGACCCCGGCCGACTACCTCGATCCCTTCATCCGCGACCGCATCACGGCCGGCGCCAACTGGGCGCTCTACGCACCCAATCCCTACGGCCCGCGCACGCTCAACTACTTCGCGAAGCAACCCAACCCGGCCGCACCCTCGGGCGAGAACCTGCTGGGCACCGACGACCGCGGGCGCGACCTGCTGGCGCAACTGATCTACGGCTTTCGCGTCAGCGTGCTGTTCGCGCTGGCACTCACGGTCGTGGGCGTGGTGCTGGGCATCGCCATCGGCGCGATCCAGGGCTTCTTCGCGGGCAAGACCGACCTGTTCCTGCAGCGGCTGCTCGAGATCTGGGGATCGATGCCCGAGCTCTACCTGCTGATCATCTTCAGTGCCATCTTCACGCCCAGCGTGCTGCTGCTGCTGGTGCTGCTGAGCCTGTTCGGCTGGATGGCGCTGGCCGACTACGTGCGCGCCGAGTTCCTGCGCAACCGCCAGATGGACTACGTGCGCGCCGCGCGCGCGCTCGGCGTGAGCAACCTGCAGATCATGCGGCGCCACATCCTGCCCAACAGCATGGTGCCGGTCGTCACCTTCCTGCCGTTCCGCATGAGCGCTGCCATCCTCGCGCTGACCTCGCTCGACTTCCTCGGGCTCGGCGTGCCGCCGGGCACGCCCTCGCTGGGCGAGCTGCTCAACCAGGGCAAGGCGAACATCGACGCCTGGTGGATCTCGATGTCCACCTTCGGCGTGCTGGTCTTCACCCTGATGCTGCTGACCTTCATGGGCGACGCGCTGCGCGACGCCCTCGATCCACGGAAGGCCGACAAGTGAAGCCGGGCGAATCCTCCCTCGCGGCCGGCGCGCCGCTGCTCGACGTGCGCGGCCTGCGCGTGGCCTTCGCCGGCAAGCCGGTGGTCCATGGCGTCGATTTCCGGATCGCGGCCGGCGAGAAGTTCGCGCTGGTGGGCGAGTCGGGCTCGGGCAAGACCGTCACCGCGCTGTCGCTGCTGCGGCTGGTGCAGAACGCCGAGCTCTCGGGTTCGGCGCGGCTGTTCGATGCCGGGCGTGCGCAGGACGGGCGCGACCTGCTGTCGATCCCCGAGCGCGAGCTGCGCGGCATCCGCGGCAAGGAGATCGCGATGATCTTCCAGGAGCCGATGACCGCGCTCAACGCGCTCTACAGCGTGGGCGACCAGATCGCCGAGGTGCTGCAGCTGCACGAGGGCCTGCCGGCACGCGCCGCGCAGGAGGCCGCGGTGCAGCTGCTGGCCGACACCGGCATTCCCGAACCGGCGCGGCGCGCGCGCGCGCTGCCGCACCAGCTCTCGGGCGGCCAGCGCCAGCGCGCCATGATCGCCATGGCATTGGCCTGCCGGCCGCGCCTGTTGCTGGCCGACGAGCCGACCACCGCGCTCGACGTGACGGTGCGCGCCCAGATCCTCGAACTGCTGGCCGAGCTGCAGCGCAAGTACGGCATGGCGGTGCTGCTGATCACCCACGACCTGAACCTGGTGCGCCATTTCGCCGACCGCGTCGCGGTGATGGAGCAGGGCCACATCGTCGAGCACGGCCCGGTGGCGACCGTGTTCGAGGCGCCGCAACACCCCTACACGCGCAAGCTGATCGATAGCCATCCCACGCGCGACGTGACGCCCGCGCCGGCGCGGCCCGACGCGGCGCCGATCCTCTCGGCCACGGGCTTGCGCGTGAGCTACCCGGTGCCCAGGCCCGGCTTCGCCGGCTGGTTCGGCAAGGGCGAGTTCGTGGCGGTGCAGGGCGCCGAGTTCCGCATCGCGCCCGGCGAAACCCTGGGCGTGGTCGGCGAGTCGGGCTCGGGCAAGTCGACCCTGGCACTGGCCGCGCTGGGGCTGCTGCGCTTCCAGGGCGCGCTGAAGGTCGAGGGGCAGGGCTGGGGGCAGGGCCAGGCTTCGGACCTCGCGTTGCGGCGCGCGATGCAGGTGGTGTTCCAGGACCCGTTCTCCTCGCTCTCGCCGCGCATGACCGTCGAGCAGATCGTCGGCGAGGGCCTGCTGGTGCATGCGCCCGAGCTCAAGGCGTCCGACCGGCGCGCGCGGGCGCTGCAGGCGCTGGCCGACGTCGGGCTCACCGAGGCGCAGTTCCCGGCGCTGCTCGACCGCTATCCGCACGAGTTCTCGGGCGGGCAGCGGCAGCGGCTGGCGATCGCGCGCGCGCTGATCGTCGATCCGCGCCTGCTGGTGCTCGACGAGCCCACCAGCGCGCTCGACGTCACGATCCAGAAGCAGGTGCTGGGGCTGCTGCAGCGGCTGCAGCGCGAACGCGGGCTGAGCTATCTGCTGATCACGCACGACGTGGAGGTGATCCGCGCCATGGCGCACCAGGTCATCGTCATGAAGGACGGGGCGATCCTCGAATCGGGCCCGGTCGACCGGGTGCTCGACGCGCCCGAACACCCCTACACGCAGAAACTGGTGGCCGCCGCGCAACTGGCCTGACGGCGAACGCGACCCACAACAACGAGCATTGCGCGAAAAGATGTCGGAAATCGGACAAGACAGGCGCGGCGCCTGGCGGGCGGCGCTCGCCTGCATGGTGACGCTGGCGGTGGCCATGGGGCTGGGGCGCTTCGCCTTCACGCCGATGCTGCCGATCATGCTGCACGAGGGCAAGCTCGAGCTCGAGGCCGGCGGGCTGCTGGCCTCGCTCAACTACCTCGGCTATTTCGTCGGCGCGGTGAGCTGCGCCGCCATCGGCGTGCGCGCCAAGACCATGGTGCGCGGCGGCCTGCTGGCCACCGCCGTGCTGCTGATCGGCATGGGGCTCTTGCACAGCTTCGGTGCCTGGGGCGTGCTGCGCGCGGCGGCCGGGGTGATGAGCGCCTGGGTGTTCGTGTTCGCCTCGAGCTGGGGCCTGCGCCGGCTGGCCGAAACGCGTTCGCCGGCGCTCGGTGGCGTGATCTACACCGGCCCCGGCGTCGGCATCGCCATGACGGGGCTGCTGGGCGGGGCACTCGGCCGCTGGGGATCGGAAACCGGCTGGATCGGCCTGGGCCTGCTGGCGCTGGTGCTGATCGCGGTGATCTGGCGCGTCTTCAACGATGGCGAGCAGGCCGTGGCCGGCGGCGCGGCGCCGGCGCCGGTCGCGGTACCGAGCGCGCAGGACTCGGCCGCGGCGCGCGCCGACGCCCTCTGGCTGGTGGCGCTCTACGGGCTGGCGGGCTTCGGCTACATCATCACCGCCACCTTCCTGCCGGTGATCGCGCGCCAGGCGCTGCCGGGCTCGTTCTGGCCCGACTATTTCTGGCCGCTGTTCGGCGCGGCCATCATCCCGGGCGCCCTGATCGGGGCGCGCGCGCCGGTGCACTGGGACAACCGGCTGCTGCTGGCGATCGCCTATGCGCTGCAGGCGGTCGGGGTGGTGCTGTCGGTGGCCTGGCCCAGCGTGGTCGGCTTCGCCCTCGGCAGCCTGCTGCTGGGCATGCCGTTCACCGCCATCACGCTGTTCGCGGTGCGCGACGCGCGCCGGCTGCGCGGCAACGCGGCGGCCGGGCTGATCGGCTATGCCACCGCCTCGTACGGCGTGGGGCAGATCATCGGCCCGCTGTTCGCGGCGCCGCTGGCGCAGCGCACCGGTTCGTTCCAGATTCCGCTGCTGGTGGCGGCGGCCGCGCTGGCGCTGGGCGCAGTGCTTTTCGCGGCCGTCTGGGCACGTTCCAGGCGGGTCGCCGCCGCCCGCGAAAGGGCCGCCACGCCCTGAGCTGCGAACGGGTGTGGCCCGTGTGCAGAAGTGCCCCTTCATTTATCACAGAAGTGGCATATAATTCGAGGCTCACGACCAAACGGGCGGGTACCAACCGCCCGTTTTTTTTGGTCCATCCGTTCTCGGATCGCTGGGCAAGACCCGGTTTCTCACGGATTTTTTATCGATCGCGCGGTACCTGGCGGGCGGGTCCTGCGCATCGTTGACTGAATAAAAGGCACCTTCGAACACGTGGCATTGCAGCAGACAGTGGAACAAACCGTGGCCGGTCTCGGCTACGACCTGGTCGAGATCGAACGCTCGGCGGGAGGATTGCTGCGCGTGACGATTGATTTGCCGTGGACGGCCCCCACATCGGAGGCTCTCGCCGCCGGCACGCCCGAGCCCTTCGTCACGGTCGAGGACTGCGAGAAGGTCACGCGACAGCTCCAGTTCGCGCTCGAGGTGGATGGCGCCGACTACAAGCGGCTCGAGGTGTCCTCGCCGGGTATCGACCGTCCGCTGCGCCACGAGAAGGATTTCGAGCGCTTCGAGGGCGAGGTGATCGACATCACGCTGAAGGCGCCGATCGGCGAGGCGGCGGCCGGCCAGGTGTCGGCCAATCGCAAGAAGTTTCGCGGCACGCTCGAGCGGGCCGCACAGGCGGAAGGGGCCGACGGCCCTCAGGGCTGGCAGATCGTCTGGAGCGACGAGCCGGAGCCCAAGCCGGGTCAGAAAGTCAGCAGGAAGCGCGCGCCGGCACCGTTGCAGGCGCTGGGCTTCGTGCTGGACGAGCTGCGCGAAGCGCGGCTGGCACCCATCGTGGATTTCAAGGGGCGCAAGCCCAGGGCCCGTCAGGGCTCGCAGGACATTGGCGGAACAAAGGTTCCGGACTGACTAGAGGAGTGGTGGCATGAATCGCGAAATGTTGATGTTGGTGGATGCGATCTCGCGCGAGAAGAACGTCGAGCGTGACGTCGTCTTCGGCGCGGTCGAGTCCGCGCTGGCGCAGGCCACCAAGAAGCTGTACCAGGGCGAGGTGGACATCCGCGTCGCCGTCGACCGCGACAGCGGCGACTACGAGACCTTCCGTCGCTGGCACGTGGTGCCCGACGAAGCCGGCCTGCAGCAGCCCGACCAGGAAATCCTGCTGTTCGAGGCCAAGGAAGAGATGCCCGACATCGAGGTCGACGAGTACATCGAGGAATCGGTGGACTCGGTGCCGATCGGCCGCATCGGCGCCATGGCCGCCAAGCAGGTGATCCTGCAGAAGATCCGCGACGCCGAGCGCGAGATGCTGCTCAACGACTTCATGTCGCGCGGCGACAAGATCTTCGTGGGCACCGTCAAGCGCCTGGACAAGGGCGACATCATCGTCGAGGCCGGCCGCGTCGAGGGCCGCCTGCGCCGCAGCGAGATGATCGCCAAGGAAAACCTGCGCAACGGCGACCGCGTGCGCGCCATGATCATGGAGGTCGACCTGACGCTGCGCGGCGCGCCGATCATCCTGTCGCGCTCGGCCCCCGAGTTCATGATCGAGTTGTTCCGCCAGGAAGTGCCCGAGATCGAACAGGGCCTGCTCGAGATCAAGAGCTGCGCTCGCGACCCCGGTTCGCGCGCCAAGATCGCCGTGCTCTCGCATGACAAGCGTGTCGACCCGATCGGCACCTGCGTCGGCGTGCGCGGCACGCGCGTCAACGCCGTGACCAACGAGCTCGCCGGCGAGCGCGTGGACATCGTGCTGTGGAGCGAGGATCCGGCCCAATTCGTGATCGGCGCCCTGGCGCCGGCCAACGTATCGTCCATCGTGGTGGACGAGGAAAAGCACGCCATGGACGTGGTGGTCGACGAGGAAAACCTCGCGATCGCGATCGGCCGTGGCGGCCAGAACGTGCGTCTGGCTTCCGAGCTCACCGGCTGGAAGATCAACATCATGGACGCCAACGAGTCGGCCCAGAAGCAGGCGAACGAAACCGACGCCGCGCGCCGCCTGTTCATGGAGAAGCTCGACGTCGACGAGGAAATCGCGGACATCCTGATCTCCGAGGGCTTCACCAGCCTCGAGGAAGTGGCCTACGTGCCGATCTCCGAGATGCTCGAGATCGAAGCCTTCGACGAAGACACGGTCAACGAACTGCGCTCGCGTGCCAAGGATGCGCTGCTGACCATGGAAATCGCCAAGGAAGAGGGCGTCGATACCGTCTCGCAGAACCTGCGCGACCTCGAAGGCCTGAACCCCGACCTGATTCCGAAGCTGGCCGAGGCGGGGGTGAACACCCGCGACGACCTGGCCGACCTCGCGGTCGATGAACTCACCGAGATCACCGGCCTGAGCGCCGATGACGCCAAAACCCTCATCTTGAAGGCCCGCGAACACTGGTTCGCTGGCCAAGAGTGATGGTCATGGAGGCACGAAACGAATATGTCCAGTACCACTGTCGCCGAGTTCGCGAATGAACTCAAGAAGACTCCCGAAACCTTGCTCGATCAGCTTCGCAGCGCCGGCGTGCCCAAAGCGGCCGCCAGCGACGCGCTGACCGAGTCGGACAAGCAGCGCCTGCTCGGTTTCCTGAAGGCCAGCCACGGCACTGTCGAGCCCGAGCGCAAGAAGATCACGTTGACCAAGAAGTCGACCAGCGAGATCAAGCAGGCCGACGCCACCGGTCGCGCCCGCACGATCCAGGTCGAGGTGCGCAAGAAGCGCACCTTCATTCAGCGCGACGAAGGCCCCGCGGGTGCCGTCGAGGCCCCGGCACCGGTTGCCGCCGCGCCCGTCGCCGCGCCGGCCGAGCCGGCCGCGCCGCGCATCGATGAAGCCGAACTCGCCCGCCGCGAGGAGGAAGCCCGCCGCCAGGCCGAGCTGATCCGCCGCCAGGAAGAAGAGCTGGCCGAGAAGCGTCGCCAGCGCGAGGAAACCGAAGCGCGCGAACGCGAGAAGGTCGAACGCGCCGAGCAGGCCGAACAGGCCGAGCAGGCACGCCAGGAAGCCGCGCAGGCGGCTCGCCAGGAAGCCCAGAAGAAGGCCGAGACGGCCGCCGAAGCGGCCAAGCCGGTCGCCCGCAGCTCCGCCAACAGCGCCGCCAAGGCCGAGGCCGAAGTCGCCGCGCTGAAGGAAGCCGCGGAAGCGCAGGTCGTCGCCGCCAAGCAGGCCGCCGAGGCCAAGGCCGCGGCCCAGGCCGCCGCCACGCAGGCCAAGGAAGACGCGAAGGCCAAGGCCGCCGCCGAGTCCAAGGCCCGTGCCGACGAGGAAGCCGCGCGTGCGCGCGATCTCGACGAGCGCCGCCGCAAGGCCCTGGCCGAAGCCGAGGCCATCCGCGCCATGATGAATGCACCGGCCCGCGTGCTGGTGCCGCACAAGGTCGAGAAGCCGGTGGCCGAGGTCAAGCCCGCCGGTGGCGTCAAGGGCACGCTGCACAAGCCGACCGCGCCCGCGGCCCGCGCCGGAGCTCCGGCCGCGCCGGGTGCTGCGGCCGCGCCCGCCGGCGGTGCCGCCGGCAAGGAAGTGAAATCGGCCAAGCTCTCCTCGAGCTGGGCCGGCGACACCGCCAAGAAGAAGGAAATCAAGACCCGCGGCGACGCGAGCGGTGGCGTGGGCCGTGGCAACTGGCGCGGCGGTCCGCGCGGACGCCGCGGCAACGACCGTGGCCACGACGACCAGCAGCACGCACCGGCAGCACCGGTCGAGGCCCGCATCATCGAGGTGCACGTGCCGGAAACCATCACGGTGTCCGAGCTCGCGCACAAGATGTCGGTCAAGGCGTCCGAGGTGATTAAGCAGCTGATGAAGCTGGGCCAGATGGCCACGATGAACCAGGCGCTCGACCAGGACACCGCGATGATCGTGGTGGAGGAAATGGGTCACAACGCGGTGGTTGCCGCGCTCGACGATCCCGAAGCCTTCACCGACGAGGACGTGTCGGCGCAAACCGCCGAAGCCCTGCCGCGCGCACCGGTCGTGACCGTCATGGGTCACGTCGACCACGGCAAGACCTCGCTGCTGGACTACATCCGCCGCGCCAAGGTGGCCGCGGGCGAAGCCGGCGGCATCACGCAGCACATCGGTGCCTACCACGTGGAAACCGAACGCGGCATGGTGTCGTTCCTCGACACCCCGGGTCACGAGGCGTTCACCGCCATGCGTGCCCGCGGTGCGCAGGCCACCGACATCGTGATCCTGGTGGTGGCGGCCGACGACGGCGTCATGCCCCAGACCAAGGAAGCCATCAAGCACGCGAAGGCGGCGGGTGTGCCGATCGTGGTCGCGATCAACAAGATCGACAAGCCCGATGCCAACCTGGACCGCGTGAAGCAGGAACTGGTGGCCGAAGAGGTGGTGCCCGAGGAGTACGGCGGCGACGTTCCGTTCGTCGGCGTCTCGGCCAAGACCGGCCAGGGCATCGACGACCTGCTCGAACAGGTGCTGCTGCAGGCCGAAGTGCTGGAACTCAAGGCGCCGGTGGATGCCGCCGCCAAGGGCCTGGTCATCGAAGCGCAGCTCGACAAGGGCCGCGGCCCGGTCGCGACCGTGCTGGTGCAGTCCGGCACGCTCAAGACCGGCGACGTGGTGCTGGCCGGCTCGACCTATGGCCGCGTGCGCGCCATGCTCGACGAGGACGGCAAGCCGACCAAGACGGCCGGTCCGTCGATCCCGGTCGAGATCCAGGGCCTGACCGAAGTGCCGCAGGCCGGCGACGAGTTCATGGTGATGAGCGACGAGCGCCGTGCGCGCGAAATCGCCACCTACCGTGCCGGCAAGTTCCGCAACACCAAGTTGGCGAAGCTGCAGGCCGCGAACCTGCAGAACATGTTCACCGACCTGTCGGCGGGCGAAGTGCAGACGCTGCGCATCATCATCAAGGCCGACGTGCAGGGCTCGCAGGAAGCGCTCGCGCAATCGCTGCTCAAGCTCGCGACCGACGAGGTCAAGGTGCAGGTGGTGTATGCAGGCGTGGGCGGCATCAGCGAAAGCGACATCAACCTCGCGATCGCCTCGAAGGCGGTGGTGATCGGCTTCAACGTGCGTGCCGATGCCGGCGCGCGCAAGCTGGCCGAGGGCAATGGTGTCCAGCTCAACTACTACAGCATCATTTACGACGCGGTGGACGAGATCAAGGTCGCCATGTCGGGCATGCTGGCACCGGAGCGCCGCGAGGAAATCATCGGCTCGGCCGAGATCCGCACGGTGTTCGTGGCCTCGAAGATCGGTACTGTTGCCGGTTCGTACGTCACCTCGGGCTATGTCACCCGCAGCTCGCATTTCCGCCTGTTGCGCGACAACGTGGTGGTCTACACCGGCGAAGTCGACTCGCTCAAGCGCATGAAGGACGATGTCCGCGAAGTGCGCGAAGGCTTCGAGTGCGGTATCAAGCTCAAGAACTACAACGACATCAAAGAGGGCGATCAGCTCGAGTTCTTCGAAATCAAGGAGATCGCCCGGACGCTGTAAACGGACGGTCGAACGCGCAGGTCGCGAAGCGCCAAGCTTCGCGATCTGCGCTTTCCACATCCGGGAACGCTTCCGCATTCGCCAATGCCCAAAAGAAAAGCCGCTACTCCCAACCGCGCCTTCAAGGTCGCCGATCAGATCCAGCGCGATCTGACGGAGCTGATCGCGCGCGAGTTGAAGGACCCGCGCGTGGGCATGGTCACGTTGCAGGCGGTGGAAGTCACGCCCGACTATGCGCACGCGAAGATCTTCTTCAGCCTGCTCACCGGCGACGTGGACGAGACCACCGAAGCGCTCAACCAGGCCGCGGGTTTCCTGCGCAACGGCCTGTTCAAGCGCCTGCACATCCATACCGTGCCCACGCTGCACTTCGTGTTCGACCGCACCACCGAGCGTGCCGCCGACATGAACGCGCTGATCGCGCAGGCCGTCGCTTCGCGTTCGAAAGACGACTAGCCATGAATGCGCCACGCACAAGGGTGCAGCGGCGCCCTGTGCATGGGGTGTTGCTGCTCGACAAACCGCTGGGACTGTCCAGCAACCAGGCCTTGCAGAAGGCCAAGTGGCTGCTGCGCGCCGAGAAGGCGGGCCATACCGGCACGCTCGATCCGCTGGCCACCGGCGTGCTGCCGCTGTGCTTCGGCGCGGCCACCAAGTTCAGCCAGCTGCACCTCGACGCCGACAAGACCTACGTCGCCACCGCGCGGCTGGGCATCCGCACCGCCACCGGCGATGCCGAGGGCGAGGTGATCGCCGAACGTCCGGTCCAGGTCACGGCCGAGGACCTGGCGCGCGCCGAGGCGCTCTACACCGGCCCGATCCGCCAGGTGCCGCCGATGCACAGCGCGCTCAAGAAGGACGGCAAGGCACTCTATGAATACGCGCGCGAGGGCATCGAGGTCGAGCGCGCGCCGCGCGACGTCGTCATCCATGCGCTGAAGATCGCGCAGACCGCGGCCGATGTCATCCGCATCGAGGCCTCGGTCAGCAAGGGCACCTACATCCGCACCCTGGGCGAGGACATCGGCGAGGCGCTGGGCTGCGGCGCCCACCTGAGCTCGCTGCGCCGCACCGCCACCGGCGGCTTCGTGGCGGCCCAGTGCATCACGCTCGAGGCCCTCGAGGCCATGGACGAGGACGAGCGGCTGGCGCGGTTGTTGCCTGCCGAATGCCTGGTCGAGGGCCACACGATCGTCACGCTGGGCAGCGAGGATGCAGGGCGCTTTCTGTCCGGCCTGCGTCGGCGCGGGCCGTGGGCCGATGCGGCCCGGGTCGCGGTGTTCGGCGAATCGCCCCCGGCCTTCCTCGGCACGGCCCACGTGGCCGCCCATGAACTGATCCCGGGGCGCTTGCTGAACCCCATCGAAATCCAGCAAATTCTTTTGAACGCACCACAGACCGAAGCGACACCATGACCAAGCAAATCCGCAATATCGCCATCATTGCCCACGTGGACCATGGCAAGACCACGATGGTCGACCAGCTGCTGCGCCAATCGGGCACCTTCGCCGAGCACGAGAAGGTCGTCGACACGGTGATGGACAACAACGCGATCGAAAAGGAACGTGGTATCACGATCCTGGCGAAGAACTGCGCCGTGACCTGGCAGGGCACGCACATCAACATCGTCGACACCCCCGGCCACGCGGACTTCGGCGGTGAAGTGGAACGCGCGCTGTCGATGGTCGACGGCGTGGTGCTGCTGATCGACGCGCAGGAAGGCCCGATGCCGCAGACGCGCTTCGTGACCAAGAAGGCACTGGCCCTGGGCCTCAAGCCGATCCTGGTGGTGAACAAGGTCGACAAGCCCGGTGCCAACCCCGACAAGGTGGTGAACGCCGCCTTCGACCTGTTCGACAAGCTCGGCGCGACCGACGAACAGCTCGACTTCCCCGTGGTCTACGCCTCGGGCATCAATGGCTGGTCCTCGCTCGAAGAGGGCGCGCCCGGCGAGCAGTGGGGTCCCGACATGTCGGCCCTGTTCGACACCATCCTGAAGCACGTGCCCTCGCAGAAGGGCGACCCGGCCGCGCCGCTGCAGCTGCAGATCTCGGCCCTCGACTTCTCGACCTTCGTCGGTCGCATCGGCGTGGGCCGCATCAGCCAGGGCACGCTGAAGCCGATGATGGACGTGCTGGTGATGGAAGGCCCGGACGGCCAGTCCGTCAAGGGCCGCATCAACCAGGTGCTGACCTTCCAGGGCCTGGACCGCGTGCAGGCCACCGAAGCCGGCCCGGGCGAGATCGTGCTGATCAACGGCATCGCCGACATCGGCATCGGCGTCACCGTGACCGACCCCGCGAGCCCGGCGCCGCTGCCGATGCTCAAGGTCGACGAGCCCACGCTGACCATGAACTTCTGCGTCAACACCAGCCCGCTGGCCGGCCGCGAAGGCAAGTACGTCACCAGCCGCCAGATCTGGGACCGCCTGCAGAAGGAACTGCAGCACAACGTGGCGCTGCGCGTGAACGAGACCGACGAAGAAGGCGTGTTCGAGGTCATGGGCCGCGGTGAACTGCACCTGACCATCCTGCTGGAGAACATGCGCCGCGAAGGCTACGAGATGGCCGTCTCGAAGCCGCGCGTGGTGTTCCGCAACGTCAACGGCGAGAAGCACGAGCCGATCGAGCTGGTGACGGCCGACATCGAGGAGCAGCACCAGGGCGGCGTGATGCAGGCCCTGGGCGAGCGCAAGGGCGAACTGGTCAACATGGAACCGGACGGCCGTGGCCGCGTGCGCCTCGAGTACCGCATCCCGGCGCGAGGCCTGATCGGCTTCACCAACGAATTCCTGAACCTGACGCGCGGTTCGGGCCTGATCAGCAACATCTTCGACAGCTACGAGCCGCACAAGGGCGAGATCGGCAGCCGCAAGAACGGCGTGCTGATCTCGATGGATGACGGTGAAATCTTCACCTACGCCCTCGGCAAGCTCGACGACCGCGGCCGCATGTTCGTGAAGGCGAACGATCCGGTGTACGAAGGCATGATCGTCGGCATCCACAGCCGCGACAACGACCTGGTGGTGAACGCCACCCGCACCAAGCAGCTCACGAACTTCCGCGTCTCGGGCAAGGAAGACGCGATCAAGATCACGCCGCCGATCGACCTCACGCTCGAATACGGCGTCGAGTTCATCGAGGACGACGAGCTGGTCGAGATCACGCCCAAGAGCGTGCGCCTGCGCAAGCGCTTCCTGAAGGAACACGAGCGCAAGCGCGCGAGCCGCGAATCGGCCGTCTGAGGACCGCCTCCGCGCCATGCCCCTGCACCTGACCCACGGCGGCGCCGTGGGGCTGATGGTGGCCGTGACCCTGATGTGGGGCACGGCGGGCATGGTCACGCGCCATCTCGAGGGCGCGCACAGTTTCGAGATCACCTTCTGGCGCGGCCTGTTCACCGTGCTGTCGCTGTGCGCGATCCTGCCGCTGTGGCGCGGGCCGAAGGTGTTCCGCGCGCTGCTGGCCGGCGGGCGCGAACTCTGGATCTCGGGCCTGTGCTGGGCCGTGATGTTCACGGCCTTCATGGTGGCGCTCACGCTGGCGTCCACCGCGAGCGTGCTGGTCACCATGTCGCTCGGGCCGCTGCTCACTGCGCTCGCGGCGCGGCTGTTCATCGGCCACAGGCTGCCGGCGCGCACCTGGCTCGCCATCGTGGTGGCGGGGCTGGGCATCGGATGGATGTACGGCGCGCAGCTGCTCGGTGGTACGGGCGGGGCGGGCGGTTCGCTGCTGGGCACGCTGGTCGCGCTGTGCGTGCCGCTGGCCGGCGCCGCCAACTGGACCGTGGTGCAGCATGCGCAGGCCAGGGGCCAGCGCATCGACCTCGTGCCCGCGGTGCTGGTCGGCGCCGTGCTGTGCACGCTCGCCACCTTGCCGCTGGCCATGCCGTTCCGCGCCAGCGCCCACGACCTCGGCCTGCTGGCTTTTCTCGGCCTGTTCCAGCTCGCGATTCCCTGCGTGCTGTCGGTGCTGTGCGCCAGCGTGCTGAAGGCACCCGAGGTGGCGTTGCTGGCCCTGCTCGAGGTGATCTTCGGCATCGCGCTGGCCTGGCTTGGCGCGAACGAGAAACCGGCTCCCAGCGTGCTGACCGGCGGCGCCATGGTGATCGGCGCGCTGCTGTTCAACGAGCTGCTGGCGCTGCGCGGGCGGCGCACGACGGTGGCCGACCAGGCCGTGCCGGGCGCGCACTGAGCGCGCCAATCGGCGCGCTGGTTATCGCGTCTTGGGCGGCGGCAGCTTCGGCATTACGAGCGTCGGCGGGGGTGGCGGCGGCTCGGGCAGTTCGAGCGGTCCCAGCGCGGCATCGCTCACGCCCTGTTTCGTGAGCCGCGCCTCGACCACCGCCATCGCGAAGCTGCGTTCGAAATCGCCGGCCACGCGCCAGATGCCGGTGTCGTCGGGCGCCAGCGTGATCTCGGCGCGCAGCGGCAGCGACGCGGCATTGCTGGCTTGCACGCCGCCGAGCGCGCCGAGCCGGCGGTCGTCGTAGACCATCACCACCGGGCAGACCTGCTGCTGCCCGTCCCCGGCTTGGCAGGCGCCGGCGGGTTCGATCTCGGTCAGCGTGAGCCTGGGGTCCGGATCGATCGCCATGAGCGGCGCTTCGCGCAGCGCGCGCAGGCGTTCCTGCAGGTTCTTGGGCGCCCGCATGCGCGCTTCCAGGTTGTCCACGCCTTCGCGCAGCGCGTCCGCGAGCGCCAGCCGGCCGACCGGCTCGGCGTTGTGCTGCGGGCGGCCTTCGGCATCGAGCGCGCCGAAGCGCGCCTCGACGATCGCCGCCTCGGCGCCGCGCACCACCGTGTCGCCGCTCGAGCCGCCGCTGTCGGACCCGATGGTGAAACCGATGGTCTCGGTCTTCCCGTCGCGCGACAGGGTGGCCAGGCAGCCGCGCACCTTGTCGGCCTTGAGGAAGCCGATCTCGTGCAGCGCGCTCACGCGAGCCTCGACGCCGGGCTCGGAACGCAACCGCTCGTCGTTGCTGGTGCTCGATACCAGGCCGTCGAGTTCGCGCCGCGCCAGGTCGCTGTTGCAGGCCGGCAGGGCGTTCAGCTTCCACAGGTACGCGCCCGCCGCGCCGATCATCGCGATCACCGCGAGCACGCCGAGCCAGCGCGGGGGCCGCAGCCCCGTCGAGCGCCTGCGCGCCATGACCTTCGAGCTCGCGTTCTCGGCCGCGATGCGTTCGCGCGCCTGCGCGATGATCTGCCGCCGTTCGTCCGCGCCGACGAAGGCCGGCTCGGCCTCCACGCGCGCGGCGATGGCCTCGAAGCGCTCTTCCTCGAGCCAGCCATCGGTCACGAGCCAGGCGAGGGCGGTGGCCGGGTCGGCTCGCTGGTCGGACACCAGCGGCACCCACGGCAGCGCCTCCTCGAGGTCTTCGGCGTCGAGCAGGCCGTCGTCGCGCAGTGCCTGCACCACCGCATGCGAGAGACCGAGCGCGCCGGCCTCGAGCAGCTCGTCGGATTCGTCGAGCGTGTCTTCCGCGTCCTCGGCCATCGAATCGCCGTGGGTCGCGACGATGCGCTCGATCAGCGCATCCTGGTCCTCGTTCTCGGCCGGCAGCAGCCCGCGCAGCCGCATCCAGGCATAGGCATGGGCCGGCGTGGGTGGCTTGGGCAGGCTCGCGTATTCGGGATGGGCGCGCGCGGCGGCGAGCCGGGGCGCGTCGACCAGGCCCTGGAGGACCAGCGCCTCGAAGGGCTCGGGGTCGAGCCAGGCGTGCGCGGCCTCGGGGTCGGGAGCGGCGCCGCTGACCGGCACGCGCTCCAGTGCCTCGTCGCGCGCCTCGGCGTCGAGGCGGCCGTCCGCGTGCAGCTCGAGCACGGCCTCGCGCACGATGCCGCGCTCGCCGAGCCGGTGCAGCGCCTCGGCCTGCTCGGCGACCTCCACGGCCTCGTCGCGCGTGCCGCGGTCGAGCTCGTTGCGCTCGACGCGCCGGTCGAGCTGGATGCGCAGCACGTGCGAGGCCACGGGGTCGATCAGCCCCTGCTGCTGCATCCAGTCCAGCGCATGGGCCGGGCTCGGCAACGGCGCCAGCGTGGGGAAGCCGGGGTGGGCCAGCACGGCATCGTGCTGTTCGTCGGTGATCAGCCCCAGGGGGAGCAGGGCGGCGAAAGCGTCGAGGTTGGCATTCGAAGGCATCGGGCCATTCTGCCGTCTGCGCGCGCCGGGCCCGGAAACGAAAAAGGCGGCCGTTGCGGGCCGCCTTCGTGGCGTGGATCACCCGGGCGCGAGCCCCGGGGTGACGAGCGCGGTCTCAGGGACGCGCGAGCTTCCAGGCGCCGTTGGCGAAGCCGTCGCCGGTCTTGTCGCCCGGCTTGGCGTCCTTGGCCCAGTAGTACAGCGGCCAGCCCTTGTAGGCCCATTGGCGCTTGCCGTCCTCGCGGATGATGATGGTGTAGCCACCCATCGGCCGGGCGGTCTCGGCCACGCCCAGCGGCGGCCAGTTGGTCGCGCACTGGCCGTTGCAGGCCGAGGTGCCCGAACCGGCGGCATCCTTGGTGAAGGTGTAGAGCGTCATGCCGTTCGGGCCGACGAGCACGCCGTCGGCGGTGCGCGTCGGGGTGTCGGGCGCGCTGGCGCTCTGGTTGGACATGCTGCCGCAGCCGGCGAGCAGGGCGGCCGCGAGGATCGAGGCGCTGAGCAATTTCATGCAGTTTCTCCTTCGTTGAGTGATCGCGAACATGGAAATGAGGGAATGCATGCGCGAACCGGCCGAGTGTATGCCGCGCTCAAGACAGATCCCGGTAGGCCAGCGTCGCCAGTTTCATCAGGGTCTCGCGCGGCAGCCGGCCGGCCACCGCGTAGCCGAAACCCTGGTCGACCCAGTAGAAGCTGGGCACGGCGCCCTCGGTGGCGAAGCGGAAGGCGGTCTCGGGCGCGGGGGCCGGTTTGGCGCCCGCGGTCTTGGGATCGAGCTGGCCGACATAGAGCGTGACGCGCTCGCCGGCCGCATCCTCGAACATGAACTGGGCCCGGGCGCCGTTCTCGCCGGGCAGCAGCCGGCCGCCGACCAGCGTGTAGCCCAGGGTCGAGAAGTCCGGCACCTTGAGCGGCCGGTCGAGCCGCCGCGACAGCCACTGCACCAGGTGCTGCTGCTCGGCCGCGGCCACCTCGACCGGATGGCGCTTCTCGGGCGTGTAGACCTGGTGCGCGAGCGAGGCCGCATGGACGAATTCGCGCACCGCCGGCGCGCGCGCCAGCGCGGTGCCCGGGCGCTGGGTGGCGCTCCATTGGGCATTGCCGAGCCAGCCGGCGCCGAAGGCGATCAACAGGCCGGCCGCGATGCCGCCCCAGCGCCACCAGCCGTCGCGCGGCGCGGCCTCGCGTTCGAGCACGGCCGACAGGTGGGCCGGCGCGGGTTCATGGAGCAATTCGGCATGCAGTTGCCGCAGCGTGTCGCGCTGCGCCTGCCAGAGCGAAACCCGGGCTGCGAGGGCCGGATCGTCGGCCAGCGCGGCCTCGACGGCGGCGCGGCGCTCGGGCGCGAGCTGGCCGTCGACCCAGGCGTGCAGGTCGTCGTCGGAAGGGGGCGGGGCGGGGCGGTTCATGGCGTTACTTGAGGCGGCGCAGGCCGGGGCGCGGGGCCGCACTGCCCGCCAGTGTGCCCGCCGACGTGCCGGCTACGGCCGCGCCGTCGAGCAGTTCCTGCAGCCGCACGCGGGCGCGCGACAGCCGCGACATTACGGTGCCCAGCGGAATGCCGAGCACCTTCGCGACCTCGGCATAGGACAGGTCTTCGAGCGTCACCAGCAGCAGCACGGCGCGTTGCTCTTCCGGCAGCTGCAGCAGGCAGCGTTGCAGGTCGAGCCGCACGCCGTGGTCGCGGCCGGGATCGACGCCGCCCTGCTGTTCGGGCGGCAGTTCGTCGAGCGACACGGCCGCATGCGGCGGCGGTGCGCGGCGTACCTGGCTCGCGAAGAGGTTGTGCATGATCGCGAACAGCCAGGCGCGCAGGTCGCTGCCCGCCACCCACAGCCGCCACTTGCTGCAGGCACGCTCGAGCGTGTCCTGCACCAGGTCGTCGGCGGCCCAGGCATTGCCGGTCAGCGCGCGCGCATAACGGCGCAGGCCGGGAATGTGCGGGGCGAGCTGGCGGGCGTCCATGGAAGGCGGGAAGGCCCGGGCTCAGGGCTTGGCGGTCTTCCAGCTGCCGTTGACGCCGTCGCCGGTCTTGTCGCCGGGCTTCGTGTCCTTGATCCAGTAGTACAGCGGCCAGCCCTTGGCGGCCCACTGCTTCTTGCCGTCGTCGCGCGTCACGATGCTGAAGTCGCCCGCGGCCTTGTCGCCATCGGCCGCCATGTATGGCGGCCAGTTGGTGGCGCACTGGCCGTTGCAGACCGACTTGCCGTTGCCGGCCGTGTCCTTGTCGAAGGTGTAGAGGGTCATGCCGTTGGGGCCGACCAGGGCGCCATCGGCGGCCTTGGGTTGGGCCGCGGCGGGCAGCGAGAGGAAACCGGCGGCCAGCAGCGTGGCGGCGAGGAAGGGAAGGCGGCGCGAGGTCAGCGGCATGGAAGAGCTCCTGGTTGTGGCGCCGGACGATCCGGCGACACCTGCATGAACGCCCGCGGCGCCGCGTTTATTCCATGGCCGCGCAAAAAAAGCGCGAACGCCGCGGCTCAGCGGCTGCGGCTCTTCATCGCGCGCTCGACTTCGCGCTTGCCTTCGCGGTCCTTGATGGTGTCGCGCTTGTCGTGCTCGGCCTTGCCCTTGGCCAGCGCGATCTCGCACTTCACCTTGCCGGCCTTCCAGTGCAGGTTCAGCGGCACCAGGGTGTAGCCCTTCTGCTCGACCTTGCCGGTCAGGCGGCGGATCTCCTCCTTGTGCAGCAACAGCTTCTTGGTGCGCACCGAGTCGGGCGTCACGTGGGTCGAGGCGCTCTTGAGCGGGTTGATCTGGCAGCCCAGCACGAACATCTCGCCGTCGCGGATCACCACGTAGCCGTCGGTGAGCTGCACCTTGCCTTCGCGCAGCGCCTTCACTTCCCAGCCTTCCAGCACCATGCCGGCCTCGAAGCGTTCCTCGAAGAAATAGTTGTACGCGGCCTTCTTGTTGTCGGCGATGCGGGAGGAGGTGTCTTGTTTCTTGGTGGCCATCGTTGTCATTTGGGGGCGCATGGCGCCCGGACAACCGCCCGGCATGCACAGGGCGTGGATTCTATGAAAGTGGCAGCAGGTGCCTTCAGCGCTGCCGCTGCAGCGTGCGATGGGGCGATTCGCCGAAGCGGCGCGCGTAGTCCTGCGCGAAGCGCCCGAGGTGGGCAAAGCCGAACTGCAGCGCGACCGAGGTCACGGTGGTGTCGGCGCCCGGCTCGCTCAGGCGCTCGTGCACCGCGAGCAGCCGCCGCTCGCGCAGGTAGGCCATCGGCGTCTGGCCCGCATGCTGGCGGAACGCCACCTGCAGGCTGCGCACGCACAGTCCGCTGGCCGAGGCGATCTCGTCGACCGTGAGCGCATCGGGCAGGTGGGCCTCGATGTACTCGCGGGCACGGCGCAGCGCGCGCGGCGAGACGTCGCCGCGCTCGGCGCCCAGGCGCGCGCTCTGGTTGTGCGGCAACTGGCCCAGCAGGGTGTGGATCAGGCCCGATTCGGCCTGGGCCAGGAAGGGCGTGGTCAGCGGCGTGCGGCCGCACGAGAGCTCCTGCGCGAGGAACTCGACCAGGTGCTTCACGCTCGCGCCCGCGCCCTCGTCGAGCGCGATCTCGGGCTCGAACTCGAGCGGCCGCGCACCGGCCGGCTCGCCGCAGAGCGACTCCCAGTGGCGCTGCACCACCGCCTTGCCGATCTTCACGATCAGGTGCGGCGTGTCGTCGCCCCAGCGCATGCGCAGCGGCTGGCTCGGCGAGGCCAGCGAGGCCCGGTGCGCGTCGGAGGTGAAGGAGCGGCCGGCCCATTCGATGCGGGCGTTGCCCCTGAGCGGGATCTGCAGCAGATAGAAGTCGCCGAGGCAGCCGGGATCGATCTCGACCTCGGCGCCGTACTGCACGTAGTTCAGCGAGATGTCGCCCAGCGGCGCGACGTGGTGGCGCGCGTCGAAGCGCGAACTGCCGTGCCCGAGGTGCAGCCGGTGCGGACAGAAGATGCGCGCCACCTCGTCGCGCGCCTCGTCGAGGTCGGGCGTGGCGATGACGGCATAGCGCGACAGGGGAAGCGAGGCCGATGCAGCGACAGCGTGTTCCATGCGGGGCGGCGTGGGGGCAGCGAATAAATGCGTTTTGCGGACAGCGGCTGCGCAATCCGGATTGGGGTCTGAATCCTTCAAATCTAAAGTAACTGCAAGCAATTGACAACGGGACCAACCAGGAGAAAAGGCATGAGCGACAAGGACTTGCAGGACAGGACGGTGCTCGTCACCGGTGGCGCGACCCTCATCGGTGCGGGCGTGGCCCGCTGCCTGCGCGATGCCGGTGCACGCGTGGTGCTGGCCGACATCGACGTGGCGCGCGGCGAGGCGGTGGCGCGCGAGATCGGTGCGAAATTCATCGCCACCGACATCACCGACGACGCCGCCGTGCAGGCCTGCGTCGAGCAGGCGGCCGATGCCGAGGGCCGCATCCACGCGCTCGTGAACCTGGCCTGCAGCTACCTCGACAACGGCCTGGCCTCGCCGCGCGGCGAATGGCAGACCGCGCTCGACGTCAACGTGGTCTCGGCCGTGATGATGGCGCGCGCCACGCTGCCCTTCATGCAGACCGCGGGCGGCGGCGCCATCGTCAACTTCACCTCGATCTCCTCGGGCGTGGCCCAGACCGGCCGCTGGCTCTATCCGGTGAGCAAGGCCGCGCTGGTGCAGCTCACGCGCAACATGGCGCTGGACCTGGCGGCGATGAACGTGCGCGTCAATTCCGTCTCGCCGGGCTGGACCTGGTCGGCCGTGATGGACCAGCTCACCGGCGGCAACCGCGCCAAGACCGACGCGGTGGCCCGGCCCTTCCACATGCTCGGCCGCGTGGGCGACCCGGTCGAGGTCGGCCACGTGGTGGCCTTCCTGTGCTCGCACAAGGCCTCGTTCGTCACCGGCGCCGACTGGGCCGTGGACGGCGGCTATTCGGCCCTGGGCCCGGAGCAGGGCGAGCCGGCCATTCCCAAGCTCGCGGCCTGAAGGCGGCCGGCGCATCCCTTTCATCACCCCACCCACGAACGAGGCATACCCATGAGCAACATCGCATCGCAGGGCGCCAAGCCGCGCCGTTTCATGATCGTCGGCGCGGGCCAGTCGGGCCTGCAACTGGCGCTGGGCCTCCAGCGCGAGGGCCACGAGGTGACCGTGGTCTCGAACCGCAGCGCCGAGGACATCCGCACCGGCCGCGTGATGTCGAGCCAGTGCATGTTCGACGCCAGCTTGCAGATCGAGCGCGACCTCGGCATCGACCAGTGGGCCGACAGCTGCCCGCCGGTCGAGGGCATCGGTTTCGCCGTGCCGCATCCAGAGAAGCCCGGCGAGAAGCTGCTCGGCTGGTCGCACCGCCTCGACGCGCCCGCGCGCTCGGTCGACCAGCGCGTGAAGGTGCCGGCCTGGATGAAGACCTTCGAGGAACGCGGCGGACAGATCCTGTTCCAGGACGCGGGCATCGAGGACCTCGAGCGCTGGACCCAGTCGCACGACCTCGTGATCGTGGCCGCCGGCAAGGGCGAGATCGCGCAGATGTTCGAGCGCGACGCGCAGCGCTCGCCCTACGACAAGCCGCAGCGCGCACTGGCCCTGACCTATGTGCACGGCATGACGCCGCGCCCCGAGTACTCGGCCGTCAACTTCAACCTGATCCCCGGCGTCGGCGAGTACTTCGTGTTCCCCGCGCTGACCGTGACCGGGCCGTGCGAGATCATGGTCTTCGAGGGCGTGCCCGGCGGCCCGATGGACTGCTGGGCCGACGTGAAGACGCCCGCGCAGCACCTCGAGCGTTCGCTGTCGATCCTCGACACCTTCACGCCCTGGGAGGCCGAACGTTGCCGCGACGTGCGCCTGACCGACGACAACGGCATCCTGGCCGGGCGCTTCGCGCCCACGGTGCGCAAGCCGGTCGGGCGGCTGCCCTCGGGCCGCGCCGTGCTCGGCATGGGCGACGTGGTGTGCCTCAACGATCCGATCACCGGCCAGGGTTCGAACAACGCCGCCAAGTGCGCCGATGCCTACCTGTGCGCCATCCTCGCGCAGGGCGAGGGCGCCTTCGACGCGGACTTCATGCAGTCGGCCTTCGACGGCTACTGGCGCTATGCGCGCCACGTCGTCGAGTGGACCAACGCGATGCTGCAGCCGCCGCCCCCGCACGTGCTCGAGGTGCTGGGCGCGGCCCAGGGCAACGCGGCCGTGGCACGGCGCTTCGTCAACGGCTTCAACGATCCGCGCGACTACGCCGAGTTCTTCATGACGCCCGACGCGAGCAGCGCCTACCTGCGCTCGCTGGCGCCGCAACCGGAGGCGGCCTGACCATGCGCGGCGAGTTCCGGGCCATCGAGTCGCTGCGCTGCGAACCCAACGTGGGCGCCGGCGACTTCCGGCGCGCCATGCGCTGCCTGGTCGGCGCCGTGACCGTGGTCACGAGCACCGACGGGCAGACGCCCGTGGGACTCACGGCCACGGCCGTGACCTCGTTCTCGGCCGAGCCCGCGCGCATCCTGGCCTGCGTCAACCTGCAGGGCAGCAGCTTCCGCACCATCGCGCAAAGCCGCCGCATGGCGGTCAACCTGCTCGCGCTCGACCAGTCGGCGCTGGCGCTGGCCTTCTCGCGCCAGGGCGAGGCCGGCGAGCGCTTCGATCCCGCGCACTGGGAGACGCTGGTGACCGGCGCGCCCGTGCTGCGCGGCGCGCTTGCGGTGTTCGACTGCGTGGTCGACGAGATGATGGTGGCGCACAGCCACGCGATGCTGATCGGCGAGGTCAAGGCCGCGCGCATCACCGATGCGCAGGGGCTGCCGCTGCTCTATGCCTGCGGCCAGTTCACCACCCTGCGCGACGAGTGCGTGCCGGCCTGAGCCGGCCGTACACCCCACGACTCAGAGATTCGGAACAAGGAGAAAGACATGACAGCTCAGAAGGGCCGCTGGCTGCAGGTGCCGGCCATCGATGGCAGCGGTAGCTTCCGCGCCTACCTCGCCACCCCGGCCTCGGGCAAGGGCCCCGGCATCGTGCTGGCGCAGGAGATCTTCGGGGTCAACGCCACCATGCGGCAGGTGGCCGACTACTACGCGGAGGAAGGCTACGTGGTGCTCGCGCCCGACCTGTTCTGGCGCCAGCAGCCCGAGGTCGAGCTCGGCTATGCGCCCGACGACTGGCAGAAGGCCTTCGCGCTCTACAAGGGCTTCGACGAGGACAAGGGCACCGAGGACGTGGCCGCTTCGCTGGCGCTGCTGCGCTCGCTGCCCGAGCAGCAGGGCAAGGCCGGCGTGCTGGGCTTCTGCATGGGCGGCAAGCTCGCCTACCTCGCGGCCTGCCGCACCGACGCCGACGTCTGCGTGGGCTACTACGGCGTGGGCATCGAGCAGCGGCTCGAGGAGGCCGAGCGCATCCAGGGCCGGCTGGTGCTGCACATCCCCGAGCTCGACGGCTTCTGCCCGCCCGAGGCGCGCTCGCGCATCGTCGAGACGCTCGGCGCGCGGCCTGGGTGCGAGCTCTACGTCTATCCGGGCGTCGACCATGCCTTCGCGCGCCTGGGCGGCGACCACTACCACAAGCCCTCGGCGCTGATGGCGCACGAGCGCAGCGTGGCCGCGTTCCGGCGCGAGATGGGGCCGCACTACGACTTCTCGGCGCTGTGGGACAAGCACTGCGAATACGAGTTCGGCACGCGCAACGTGGCCGACACCATGGCCACCATGGTGGCCGAGCCCTACGTCAACCACATCCCGACCATGACCGGCGGCGTGGGGCACGCGATGTTGAGCCGCTTCTACCAGCACCATTTCGTGAACAGCAATCCGCCCGACACGCGGCTGGTGCCGATCTCGCGCACCGTGGGCGCGACGCAGATCGTCGACGAGATGCTGTTCTGCTTCACCCATACCTGCGAGATCGACTGGCTGCTGCCCGGCGTGGCGCCCACGGGCAGGCCGGTGGAGATTCCGCTGGTGGCGATCGTGAAGTTCCGCGGCGACAAGCTCTACCACGAACACATCTACTGGGACCAGGCCAGCGTGCTGGTGCAGGTGGGGCTGCTCGATCCGAAGGGCCTGCCGGTGGCTGGCGTCGAAACCGCGCGCAAGCTGCTCGACGAGACGCAGCCCTCGAACACGCTGATGGCGGCCTGGTCGCGTTCGGGCTGAGAGGGCTGGACTAGAGAGCGGGCTCCCGTCCCGCGAGAGTAGGGAGCCACGGAGGCTCCCTACAATGAATCGGTCTCTCGATCCGATTCAATGAAAACAGTCAACAAGTCCGTTCTCATCTGGTACAGCGCCGAAGAGATGTACGCGCTGGTCACCGATGTGGCGAAGTACCCCCAGTTCCTGCCCTGGTGCGACAAGGCGCGCGTCATCGAGCAGGACGAGGCCGGCATGACCGCCGAGGTCGGCCTGGCCTTCGCGGGCCTGCACCAGAGCTTCACCACGCGCAACACCCACGTGCCCGGCCGCGAGGTGCAGCTCAAGCTGGTCGACGGGCCGTTCTCCAACCTCGACGGCCACTGGAAATTCGTGCCGGTGGGCGAGGGCGGCGAACGCGCCTGCCGCGTCGAGCTGCACCTGAGCTACGGCTTCAGCAACTTCGCGCTGCAGGCCCTCGTGGGCCCGGTGTTCGACACCATCGCCTCGAGCCTGGTCGAGGCCTTCGTCAAGCGCGCCGAGCAGGTCTACGGCGCGCCCTGAAACACCGATGATCGAGGTGACCCTGAGCTGCTCGCCGGCACCGCGCGAGGTGTTCGAGGAGCCGCTGCGCCTGCCCACCGGCGCCACCGTGAACGATGCGATCCGCGCCAGCACGCTGGCTCAGCGCTTTCCCGCGCTCGATTGGCGCGAGACGATGACGCCCGGCATCTGGGGCCGCAGCGCCGATTGGGACGATGCACTCGAAGACGGCGATCGCGTCGAGCTGTGCCGCGCGCTCGAGGTCGATCCGAAGGTGGCGCGGCGCGAGCGCTTCCAGCAGCAGGGCGCGCGCGGCACCGGGCTGTTCGCGAACCGGCGCAAGGGCGGCAAGGCGGGGTACTGAGCCGCTTGGCGCGGCTTACTTGCAGTCGCTGTCGATCACCGACTGCAGCCGGCGCTGCTCGGCCACGCGCTGGTTGTCGTCGAGGATCTCGCGCTCGCCCTTGGCGTTGACGCGCGCGATGCGCATGCCGCTGTCCATGGTGGCCTTGCTCTCGCGGGCGCGGCTGCAGTTCTCGGCCTTGGCCTTGGCGAGCTTCGCGGCCTCGGCCGCCTGCTTGGCCTTCTCGTCGGCCTCGGCCTTCTTTGTCTTTTCCTCGAGGTCCTTGTCGACCGTCGGTGTCTTCGGCGTGGCCGGGGCTTCGGCCGGCTTGTCGGTGGTGGCCGTGCCCTCGGGCGCCGCCACGCCCGAGCCGGTGCGCGCCGGCGGGCCGGCGCGACGCACGATGTTCTTCTCGGGAATGTCGGTCGGCGGCGGCTGGTCGCTGAAGACCTTCTTGCCGTTCTTGTCGATCCATTGCCATTGGGCGTCCGCGGCCAGGGGCAGCAGGCAGATCGATCCGAGCAGGAGGCTGAGCAGGAACTTCATGGGGCGCAAGTCTAGCGATGCCTTACGTTTTGCAACAGGCAGTGATTGGTTTTCGCCGCGATCCGAAGAGCGGGCAGTGGGCAAATGGCGACGCGGGAGGCGACGGGCGGGCGATAGGCCCGCACCGCGCGGGGCCGAGCCGCGGTGAGCCCGCCAGCATACCCCGCGGCCTCGTTACAATCCGTCTTTTGGAGCCTCACCCATGCGCCTTCTCGGCAAAGCGCTCACCTTCGACGATGTGTTGCTGGTGCCAGCGTTCTCCCAGGTCCTGCCCAAGGACACCTCCCTCGCCACCAAATTCTCCCGAAACATCACGCTGAACATCCCGCTCGTCTCGGCGGCGATGGACACCGTGACCGAAGCCCGCCTCGCGATCGCCATCGCGCAGGAAGGCGGCATCGGGATCGTGCACAAGAACCTCACCGCGCAGCAGCAGGCCGCCGAAGTGGCCAAGGTCAAGCGCTACGAATCGGGCGTGCTGCGCGATCCGGTGGTGATCACGCCCACGCACTCGGTGCGGCAGGTGATGGCGCTGTCGGACCAGCTCGGCATCTCGGGCTTCCCGGTGGTCGACGCCGGCCGGGTGGTCGGCATCGTGACCGGGCGCGACCTGCGCTTCGAGAACCGCTACGACGTGCCCGTCAGCGAGATCATGACCCAGCGCGACCGGCTGATCACCGTGCCCGACGGCACCACCCTGGCCGAGGCCAAGGCGCTGCTCAACAAGCACAAGCTCGAACGCCTGCTCGTGATCAACAGCGACTGGGAGCTCAAGGGCCTGATCACCGTCAAGGACATCACCAAGCAGACCACCTTCCCCAACGCCGCGCGCGATGCCTCGGGCCGCCTGCGCGTGGGCGCGGCGGTCGGCGTGGGCGAGGGCACCGAGGAGCGCGTCGAGGCGCTGGTCAAGGCCGGCGTCGATGCCATCGTGGTCGACACCGCGCACGGCCACAGCAAGGGCGTGATCGAGCGCGTGCGCTGGGTCAAGCAGAACTATCCGCAGATCGATGTGATCGGCGGCAACATCGCGACCGGCGACGCCGCGCGCGCGCTGGCCGAGGCCGGTGCCGACGCGGTCAAGGTCGGCATCGGCCCGGGCTCCATCTGCACCACCCGCATCGTGGCCGGCGTGGGCGTGCCGCAGATCATGGCGGTTGACAGCGTCGCCACCGCGCTGCACGGCAGCGGCGTGCCGCTGATCTCCGACGGCGGCGTGCGCTACTCGGGCGACATCGCCAAGGCCATCGCGGCCGGCGCCAGCACCGTGATGATGGGCAGCATGTTCGCCGGCACCGAAGAGGCGCCCGGCGAGATCGTGCTGTACCAGGGCCGCAGCTACAAGAGCTACCGCGGCATGGGCTCCATCGGCGCGATGCAGCAGGGCAGTGCCGACCGGTACTTCCAGGAATCGACCACCGGCAACCCCAACACCGACAAGCTCGTGCCCGAGGGCATCGAGGGCCGCGTGCCCTACAAGGGCTCGATCGTCTCGATCATCTACCAGATGGCCGGCGGCGTTCGCGCCAGCATGGGCTACTGCGGCTGCGGCACCATCGAAGAGATGAAGAACAAGGCCGAGTTCGTCGAGATCACCACCGCCGGCATCCGCGAGAGCCACGTCCACGACGTGCAGATCACGAAAGAAGCGCCGAACTACCGCGCCGAGTAACGCGGTGGCTGAACCTGATTCTGGCCAGACCTTGAAAGTCGGGCCAGATCAGGTTTAGAATTCGGGCCAGATTCAAATTTTCTGGCCCCAATGCAATCCATCGGCATCGCTGAAGCCAAGAACAACTTCTCGGCCCTGATCGACTCGGTCGAGAAGGGCGAGGAGGTTCGCATCACCCGCCACGGCAAGGAGGTGGTGCGCATGCTGCCGGTGCGGCGCAAGCCGGTCATCACCGACGAGCAGATCGCGCGCGAACTGGGCCAGATCGACGCGCTGCATGCCGCCATCCTGCCGGGCACCTCGGCCGGCGCGCTGCTGAACCAGGGCCGCCAGCCATGACCGCCTTCGTCATGGATGCCTCGGTCACCGCCGCCTGGCTGCTGCCCGACCACGCCAACGAACATACGCGCAGGCTCTACGCCGCCATCCGCCGCGACGAGGTCGAGCCGCAGGCGCCCAATGCCTGGCAGTGGGAGTGCGCCAACGTCATCGCCAACGGCGTGCGCAGCGGCCGCATTCCCTCGTCGGCCGTCGAGGGCCTGTGGAGCGTGCTCGATGCCATCCGCCATCGCGTCGAGCTGCACGAGCTCGCGCCGGCCCAGCACAAGGCCGTGCTCGCCGTCGCCATCGATGCCGGCGTGTCGCTCTATGCCGCGGGCTATCTGTGGCTCGCGCGCTCGCTCGGTCTTCCGCTCGCGACCTTCGACGAGCAACTCATCCAGGCCGCGCCGCAAGCGGGCGTCCGGCTGTTCGACATTTCAACGCTCTGAGTCCCAGCCCATGCAACACGACAAGATCCTCATCCTCGATTTCGGCTCGCAGGTCACCCAGCTCATCGCGCGCCGCGTGCGCGAGGCCCATGTGCTCAGCGAAGTGCATCCCTGCGACGTCAGCGACGAATGGGTGCGCGAGTACGCGGCCGACGGCCATCTCAAGGGCGTGATCCTCTCGGGCAGCCATGCCAGCGTGTACGAGGAGACCACCGACAAGTGCCCGCAGGCCGTGTTCGACCTCGGCATTCCCGTGCTCGGTATCTGCTACGGCATGCAGACGATGGCGCACCAGCTCGGCGGCAAGGTCGAGGGCGGCCACAAGCGCGAGTTCGGCTTCGCCGCCGTGCGCGCCCACGGCCACACCGCGCTGCTCAAGGAGATCGCCGACTTCACCACGCCCGAGGGCCACGGCATGCTCAACGTGTGGATGAGCCACGGCGACAAGGTCACCGAGCTGCCGCCGGGCTTCAAGCTCATGGCCAGCACCGACAGCTGCCCCATCGCCGGCATGGCCGACGAGGCGCGCCGTTACTACGCCGTGCAGTTCCATCCCGAGGTCACCCACACCGTGCAGGGCAAGGCCATCCTCGAGCGCTTCGTGCTCGGCATCTGCGAGGCCAAGCCCGACTGGGTCATGCGCGACCACATCGCCGAGGCCGTGCAGAAGATCCGCGAGCAGGTGGGCGATGAGGAGGTCATCCTCGGCCTGTCGGGCGGCGTCGATTCGAGCGTGGCCGCCGCGCTGATCCATCGCGCCATCGGCGACCAGCTCACCTGCGTCTTCGTCGACCACGGCCTGCTGCGTCTGAACGAAGGCGACATGGTCATGGAGATGTTCGAGGGCAAGCTGCACGCCAAGGTCATCCGCGTCGATGCCAGCGAGTTGTTCCTCGGCAAGCTCGCGGGCGTCAGCGACCCCGAAGCCAAGCGCAAGATCATCGGCGGCGAGTTCGTCACCGTGTTCAAGCAGGAAGCCGCCAAGCTCAAGGCCGGCGACGGCGGCCACAAGGGCGCCACCTTCCTCGCGCAGGGCACCATCTATCCCGACGTCATCGAGAGCGGCGGCGCCAAGAGCAAGAAGGCCGTCACCATCAAGAGCCACCATAACGTCGGCGGCCTGCCCGAGCAACTCGGCCTGAAGCTGCTCGAGCCGCTGCGCGACCTGTTCAAGGACGAGGTGCGCGAGCTCGGCGTCGCGCTCGGCCTGCCGCCCGAGATGGTCTACCGCCACCCGTTCCCCGGTCCGGGCCTGGGCGTGCGCATCCTCGGCGAAGTGAAGAAGGAATACGCCGACCTGCTGCGTCGCGCCGACGCCATCTTCATCGAGGAGCTGCGCAACTTCACCGACGCCGAGACCGGCAAGACCTGGTACGACCTCACGAGCCAGGCCTTCACCGTGTTCCTGCCCGTGAAGAGCGTCGGCGTGATGGGCGACGGCCGCACCTACGACTACGTCGTCGCGCTGCGTGCCGTGCAGACCAGCGACTTCATGACCGCCGACTGGGCCGAGCTGCCGTATGCGCTGCTCAAGAAGGTGTCGGGGCGGATCATCAACGAGGTGCGCGGCATCAACCGCGTGACCTACGACGTGTCGAGCAAGCCGCCGGCGACGATCGAGTGGGAGTGAGGTCGGGTCCTTCGCGGACTGTCGTCCGCGAAGAAAACCCCATCGGCCTTCAAGAGGCCGACGGCCCGACCTCGATCGCGATCTTCCCTCGCACCCCGTTGTTGGGACTTTCCAGCCGCGCATGGGCAAGCGGAATGTCGGCCAGCGAATAGACGGCACCCACATGCGGCCGTAGCTGCCCGCGCTCGATCAAGGCGCTCAACTCATCGAGCTTGCCGCGGTTCTGTCGCGTGAAGACGAAGTGGTAGCTCGCGTTCTTGCCCCAGGCCTGGACGAGGTTCTGCGGCCGGGCAATGTCCACGATGCTGACGACGCGGCCGAGCTGGGCCAGCACATCGGGGCTGCGCGACAGGGTGTCGCCGCCGATGGTGTCGAACACGACATCGACGCCGCGGCCACCCGTCTCGCGCAGGACGGCGTCGACGTAGTCCTCCTTCTCGTAGTCGATGAGCACGTCGGCACCCAGGCTGCGCGCGAACTCGAAGTTGGCTTCGCGCACGGTCGTGAACACCCGGGCTCCGATGGCTCTGGCGAGCTGGATCGCCACATGGCCGACGCCTCCGGCGCCACCGTGCACCAGGATGCTTTCGCCCACCCTGAGCGCCGCGCGCACGACCAGCGCTTCCCACGCCGTGCCGCCCACCAGAGTCAGGCTCGCCGCCTCGAGATGGCTCAGCGAGGAGGGCTTCTTCCCGACGATGCCTTGGGCGGCGACGTGGTACTCGGCATAGCTTCCCGGCCCGTCGAAGATTTGCGGCGTGTACCAGACCTCGTCTCCGGGAGAGAAGGCCGTCACGCCCGGCCCGACTTCTTCGACCACACCCGATACATCGTGGCCGGTGATGGCCGGCAGTGGCACCAGGTCGGGATAGTCGCCGCGTCGGACCTGGTAATCGAGCGGATTGATGGAGGTCGCGTGGACCCGGACCAGGACCTGTCCCGCATGGGGCACAGGGCGGGGCAGGTCGCACAGTTCGAACGATTCGGGGCCGCCGAACGATGTGAGTCTCAGGGCTTTCATTGGATGTCCTTCATTTCTGTAAAAAGGGATATCGGGAATTTCCGATGTTTGCGGGTAAAAAAAGGGTCAAAGCTCCTTGCCGATGATCTCGGCAAGGGCGCTGATGGTTGCCTCGTTGCGCTTGTAGTAGGTCCACTGGCCGATGCGACGGACTTCGACGAGACCGGCCCGCTGCAGGGTCGCCAGGTAGTCCGACACCGTCGACTGCGACAGCCCAACGCCTTCCTGGATGCTGCTGACGCAGACGCCCACCGTCAGGACGTCGCCTTCGTCCTGCGGAGGGAAGTTCTTCGCGGGATCCTTCAAGCCCTTGAGGATGTCGAGGCGCGTCCGGTTCGAGAGGGCCTTGAAGACTTCGAGCAGTTCCATGCGCCGATCGTATCGGAATTTACCGATATCCCAATGCCGATGACGTATGACCCTTCAAGTCTCAGGGGCCACCCACCACGCACGCCCCGTGCGCGGCGCCTCCAACGCCACCCGTTCCCCCATCACCGGCGTGGCCAGCTTCACGTCGCGCGCCTGTGCCAGTGCCTGGATGCGCTCGAATGGCTCGTTCCAGGCGTGCATCGCCAGGTCGAAGGTGCCGTTGTGTACCGGCAGCAGCCAACGCCCGCGCAGGTCGAGGTGGGCCTGCAGCGTCTGCTCGGGCTGCATGTGGACGTCGGCCCATTGCCTGTCGTAGGCACCGGTCTCGAGCATGGTCACGTCGAAGGGACCGTAGCGATCGCCGATGGTCTTGAAGTCGGCGTGGTAGCCGGTGTCGCCGCTGAAGAAGAGCCGCAGGTCGCCGGCCAGGATCACCCACGAGGCCCAAAGAGTGCGGTCCTCGTCGAGCAGGGTGCGGCCCGAGAAATGTTGCGCGGGCACGGCCGCGAGGCGGATGCCGCCGACGCTGGTCTCGTCCCACCAGTCGAGCTGCCGGACCCGCGCCGGGTCGACGCCCCAGCCGATCAGGCGGTCGCCCACGCCGAGCGGGGTGACGAACACCTCGACCTTGGGCGCGAGCCGCGCGATGGCGGCGCGGTCCAGGTGGTCGAAGTGGTCGTGCGAGAGGATCACGCCCTTGATCGGGGGCAGGTCGTCGATGTCGATCGGCGGCGCATGGAAGCGCTTGGGGCCCGCCCATTGCACCGGCGACGCACGCTCGGAGAACACGGGGTCGGTGAGCCAGAACTCGCCGTCTAGCTTGAGCAGCAGGGTCGAATGGCCGAGGCGGTAGAGGCTGCCGTCCGGCGCCGCCAGCAGTGCCGCGGTCGTCAGCGGCCGCACCGGGATCAGGGTGCTCGGCACGGTGGTGTCGCTCTTGCCGGTCAGGACCCGCCAGCCGATCGCCACGGTCTTCAGGAAACCCATCGGCGCGCGCGGCACGACGTTGCGATAGACGCCGTCGCGCTGCTGCGGCGACCGGGGATGGGCCGTGGGGCGCGAGCCGCAGGCGCAAAGCGAGAAGGTGGACATGGCGAGGACTCCGTTCGTGAACAGGTGGATGGGGCTCAGGCGCCGGCCGCCGGGCCGGGACGGCCGCAGACGAGGCGCACGGCGGTGCGGATGCCGGCCTGGTACTCGGCCGGCGTGCGGGCGTAGTGCTTGAGGCCGTGCGAGGCGGCATACAGGTGCTGCGCGAGCGCCTTGGCCGTGAGGCCGGCGCCGCGCCAGGGCACGGCGTCGCCGCTGGACTGGATGGCGCGTGCCAGTTCCTTGGGCACGGCCTGGTCGAACTCCTCGAGCACCGGGCCGACCAGCTCGCGCGCGGTCGCGACGATCTCGTTCATGTGCTCGAGCGACATCTGCGAACCGTCGTTCTGCGCATGCAGCGCCGCGAAGGCACCGACCAGCCGCTCCTCGATCGGCAGCTCCTCGCGCGCCAGCGCGGCCCGCATGGCCGCGAGGCCGCGTTCGGCGAACCAGGTGACGGCCTGCTTGAAGAGCTCGTCCTTCGCGCTGAAGTGCAGGTAGAGGCCCTGGCGCGAGATGCCGGCGGCGCGCGCGAGGTCGTCCATCGAGGTCTTGCGGTAGCCATAGCGCAGGAAGACGCCGATCGCGGCCTCCATGATCGCGACGCGCCGGTCGGGGGTGGGGGCCATCAGCGGGGCGCTCCGGCAAGGCCGAAGGAGATCGAGGGCAGAGAAGGCATGGGCGAGTTCGGCGATGAGGGTGGGTGTTCAAGGCCCCCGCCGGTCGACGCGCCGCGAAGCTCGGCCGCCGGTCCGTGAGGACAGAAGTCGAACTTTACAGTATTGATCTATTTTGTCAATTTGGTGCGGAGGCCGAAACCCCGCTGCTCACGCGGTTTCAACGCTCTCGTAGACGAGGATCGCCGCCGCGAGGTCTTCCAGCGCTGTGCCCACGGCCTTGAAGACGGTCCGTCCATCGGACTCGGTGCGACCCTGGATCCGGCCGGCTGCCAGGTCGGCCAGCTCTCCCGCCACGTCCGCCGCCGCGAACACGCCGCGCGACATCGGCCCGAGCAGTTCGCCGCTCTTCTGCAGCGCCTCCCGTGTGTCGATGAAGAGCTTCGCGCCGACGAACGCGGCGTCGTCGGCCTCGCGCATCTGCGGCGTGAAGCTGCCGATCAGGTCGAGGTGGCTGTGCGGCCGCAGCCAGGCCCCCTCGATCACCGGCTGCGTGGCGAGCGTGGCGCAGCTCACGATGTCGGCCTCGCTCGCGGCCTGGCCGAGGTCGGTGGCGACGAACGCATCGATATCTTGCGCGTGCAGGCGCGCGGCGAGTTCCTTCGCCGCCACTTCGTTGCGATCCCAGACCGCGATGCGCTCGATCGGCCGCACGGTGCGAAAGGCCTCGGGAACGAGGCCACCGACACGGCCGCAACCGACGACGAGCAGGCTGCGCGCCTTCACGGGCGCGAGGTACGAGGCGGCGAGGGCCGATGCGGCGGCGGTGCGGCGCGAGGTGATCTCGTTGCCGTCGATCTGTGCCAGCGGCTCGCCCGTGCTTGCGTCGTAGAGCGTGTAGGTCGAGAACAGCCCGGGCAGCCCGCGTTCGGCATTGCCCGGGAAGATGTTCACCGTCTTGATGCCCAGATAGCGGCCCTCCTGCCACGCCGGCATGATCAGCACGGTTCCGCCCGCTTGTGGAGCCTGGTTCTGGAGCGTGTGTACATGCCGCAACGGCACTTCGCAGCCGGCGACGAACATGTCGCGCAGCGCGGGGATCAGGCGCTCGAAGCGCAGGGCGTCGCGGGTGGTTTCGGTATCGATGGTTCTCATGGGGCGGTGGGATGGAAACGGAGGGCGGGGCTCATGCATCGAGCACGAGGTCTTCGAGCGGCACGGCCTGGCATGTCAGGCACACGGCCGGGTCTTCGGGTTCGCGGCCATGCAGGTGCGCCACCTTGCCGGCGATCACGCGCACGGCGCAGCTTTCGCATTGCCCCACGCGGCAGCCGCTGGGCAGTTGCAGGCCCAGCGATTCGCCGAAGCTCAGCAAGCTGCCTTGCCTGGGCGTCCACGTGGCCGGCCCGCGGCCCGAGCGCGCGAAGCGGACATCGAACTGCTGCGGACCATCCGTCGGCGGCACCGCGGGCGAGCGGAACACCTCGCTGAAGATGTCGAAGCGCGGCACGCCGCGCGCCACCAGTCCCGCGATGACGCTGTCCATCATCGCGGGCGGGCCGCACAGGTAGAAGCGCGCCCGCTGCGCGATCAGCGCATCGTCCACCACGCCGGCATCGATGTAGCGGTCCGACTGGTAGTCGATGCCGGCGCGGTCCTCGGGCAACGGTGCGTTGTAGTGGTCGATCACCTGCAACCGGGGCAGGCGTGCGCGGTGCTGCGCGATGCGTTCGCGGAAGGCATGCGTCGCGCTGTTCTGGTTGGCGTAGTAGAGCCGGATCGCGGGGCCTTCGGCGCCATCGGGCAGCGACTCGAGCAGGCTGATGAACGGCGTGATGCCGATGCCGCCCGCGAACAGCACCAGCGGCTGGAGCGAACGGCGCGGAATCACGAAACCGCCCGACGGTGCCCGCAGTTCGACCGTGTCGCCGAGCTTCAGATCGCGGTGCAGGTGGCCCGACATGCGCCCCTGGTACGGCGTGCCGTCGGCCGCGCGGCCGCGCTGGTGCCGCACCGCGATGCTGTAGCCGCGCCGATCCTCTTGCTCGGCCGCACCGGTGAGCGAATAGGCACGTGAAACCGGCGTGCCATCGCCGGGATCGAGCTTCAGTTCGACATGCTGGCCAGGCCGGTAGTCGGGCAGGGCGCCACCATCGATGGGCGCGAAGCGAATGCCCAGCACGCCCTCGGCCTCGGGCCGCAGTGTGTCGATGCGAAAGCGGCGCATGCCCGTCCATGCGCGCTGCCGCAACGCCGTGGCGGGATCGCGTTCGATGTCGCAGAGAAAGGAGCGGTGCGGCACCGAGCCGCTGACCGGGTCGCAATGGTCGGCCGAGATCAGCGCATTGAAATTTCTGCTTGATGCACCATCGACCGGCAGGCCCTCGCGGTCCAGTTCGCTGCAGCCCTGCCACCAGCCGAACTCGGCCACTACGAGGTCGTCCGCCAGGTCGGGCGTGATGCGCGCGACGAAGCGGGCCTCGCCCACGCGCGTGCGGATGCGCAGCCAGTCGCCGTCGACGATGCCCTTGGCCTGCGCGAGCGCGGGGCTCAACTCGGCCACCGGCTCGGGCGCGCGCCTGCGCAGCGAGGGCAGGCTGCGATGCTGGCTGTGGCAGTAGAGGCCGTTCTTGGCCGAGCTCAGCACGTAGGGGAAGCGGCCCTGTCCGGTCGCCCTGGCGTCGCGCGGCGTGTCGGCGGGCTCGACGAAGCTCGCCACGGGCGGCTGGCCGTGGCGCAGCAGGGTTTCGGAATAGAGCTCGACGCGGCGCGTGGGCGTGTCGAAGCCTCGCACGCCGGTGGGCGTTTCGCGCGCGTACTTCCGCTCGCCCGCGTCGATGTCGCAGGCCATGCCTTCGGGCCGCTCGCGCAGTTGCGCCACCGTGAGATCCAAGGGCTCGAGGATGTGGTTCCACCCGGCCTCCAGGCTGCCGCCGAAGAATGCGTCGCCCATGCCGAGGCGTTGCGCGAGATCGAACAGCACCTCGTTGTCGGAACGCGATTCCCCGCGCGGCGCCACCATGCGCTGGCGCAACTGCACCCAGCCGGCCGCGCGGTCGTCGATCTCGAAGCCGATGCGCAGGCCCTCGCGTTCCCAGGGCGTGTCGATCGGCAGCAGGATGTCGGCGTAGCGCGCTGCCGGCGTCTCGAACAGGTCGCAGTGCACGTGGAATTCGAGTTGCGACAGCGCCTGCTGCGCGAGCGCGGTGTCGGCCTGCGAGACCGGCAGGTTGGTGCCGAAGGCCATCATCGCGCGCACCTTGTAGGGCTCGCCCTCGACGATGGCGCGATAGGTGTCGCGCGCGGTCACCCAGCCATGGGCGGGTGGGCCGATCGGCCGTTCCTTCAAGCCGAGCGCCTTGGCGCGCTGCGCAGCGGGCAGCAGCGAGAGCGCATTGACCGCGTTGACGCGCGGGCCGGTGCGCACGCGGTTGCCGCCGATGCGGTCGAAGCTGCCGCCCAGCGCGTACAGCGTGGCGACCGCGCGTTCCGACTGGGTCGCGTTGGTGTGCTGGCCGATGCCGGTCCAGGCGTGATAGGCCGTGCGGTGCCCGCCGCCGAACAGCTCGGCCGCGGCGCGCAGTGGGGCTTCGGGCACGCCGGTGATGCGTTCCACCTCTTGCGGTGTCCAGGCGGCGCAGGCCTGCGCCAGCAGATCGAAGGCCGGGCGGCAGGCGATGCGCGTGCCGTTCTTCGCCGTCGCTTCGACCGCACCGCGCAGGCGGAAGTGGGTCGAGCCTTGAGCTCGTGCGGCCCGAGCGGTGTCGTAAGGCACTGCCCCCTGGTCCGCATCGCTCCAGACCATGAAGCGGTCGTGCTCGGCATCGGGCCTCAGGTCGCGCTCGCGCAGCAGATGCCCGTTGTCGTCGCGCACCAGTAGCGGCGCATTGGTCCAGTCGCGCACGAAGGCCGCATCGAAGCGCTCGTCCTCGATCAACAGGCGGATCAGCCCGAGCGCGAGCGCCGCATCGGTGCCGGGCCGCACCGGCAGCCACACGTCGGCCTGGCGCGCCAGCGCCGTGGGACGCGGATCGACCACGATCATCCGCGCGCCTTTCGCGCGGCCCTTCGCGATGGCATTGGCCTGGGCCAGCCAGGTGTTGGTGGGGTTGTGGCCCCACAGCACGATCAGCTCGGCCTGCGCATAGTCGGCCGGCGGCATGCCGCAGCCGAAGGTGAAGGCATGGGCGAAGTCCTTGTGCCAGTTGCAGACCTCGGTCGCGTAGCAGATGTTGGGGCTGCCGAAGAGGCGCACGAAGCGCTCGATCCAGTCGATGCTGTCGCTCAGGGGCGTGCCGCTCGGCGTGGTGACCGCGAACACCACCGATTCGGCGCCGCTCTCGGCCCGGATGGCTCCCAGGCGTTGGGCGGTCTCGGCCAGCGCCTCTTCCCAGCCGATGCGCACCCAGCCCGGATCCGGATCGCCCTTGGGCCGCGTGCGGCGCATGGGATGCAGCACGCGATGCGGGCTGTGCACGAGCTCGGGCGCGGCCTTGCCCTTCATGCACATCGCCTGGCCGGTCGGGTGCGTCGTGTCGGGCCGCACCGACACCAGCATGTCGCCGCGCACCTCGTTGAGCGTGCCGCAGCGCGAGCGGCAGAGCGTGCAGTAGCCGGGCTTGGTGTGCGTCGTGGCCGCGTCCATTCGAGTGCCCGGTCCGTTCAGGGCATCACGGGTGCCACGTAGCTCAGCGTGCGTCCCAGGAACCACAGCATGAAGAGCACCAGCGGCGCATGGACCAGCAGCTGCAGGAAGGTGAAGCCGACGATGTCGCGCGCCTTCAGCGAGAGCACGCCCAGCAGCGGCAGCATCCAGAAGGGGTTGATCAGGTTGGGCAGCGCCTCGGCCGCGTTGTAGACCTGCACGGCCCATCCGAGGTGGACCTTGAGTTCGTTGGCCGCCTGCATGACGTAAGGCGCCTCGATGATCCACTTACCGCCGCCCGAGGGAATGAAGAAGCCCAGGATGGCGGAGTACGCGCCCATCACCACCGCGAAGCTGTCGACGCTGGAGATGCTCACGAACAGGTGCGCGATGCGGTCCGACAGCGTGTGGCCGCCGTCGCCCTTGGCGGCGGTCAGCATGGCGGCGATGGCGCCGTAGAGCGGGAACTGGATGATCACGCCCGCGGTCGAGGGCACCGAGCGCGACACCGCGTCGAGAAAGCTGCGCGGGCGCCAGTGCAGCAGCATGCCGATCATCAGGAACAGCAGGTTGTAGGTGTTGAGCCCCGCGATCGCGATCAGCGGGCTCTTGGCCATGAACTCCTGCGCGAGCCAGCCGAAGCCGAGGGCGCACAGCAGCAGCGTGAGCAGCGGGCTGCGCTCGAGCCATTCGCCGGGGCGCCGCGCGGCGGTCGCGTCCGTGGCCGGCTTCACTTCGGTCAGGTCGATGCCGAGCTCCTGCGCCGTGACCGCGCTCTCGGCCGTCGGCGCGGACCACAGCGCGATCGCGACCGAGACGGTGATCAGCACCAGCGCCATCACCATCGATTGCCACAGGAAGATGGTCTGGCTGAACGGGATCACGCCGGTGATGTCGAGGATGCTCTTGGGCAGGCTGGCGGCGTTCGCCTGCAGTTGCGCGGCCGAGGAGCTCAGGCCGAGCGCCCAGGTCGCGCCCAGCCCGAGATAGGCGGCCGCGCCGGCGGCGCGGTAGTCCATGCGCAGTTCGGTCCGGCGCGCCAGGGCGCGCACGTAGAGCGCGCTGAAGATCAGCGAGATGCCCCAGTTGAACAGCGACAGGATCATGCTGATCGCCGCCACGTAGGCGATGGCCTGGCGCCCCGACACGGGCACCGATGCCAGGCGACCGATGAAGCGCGCGGCCGGCGGCGAGGTCGCGACCACGTAGCCGCCGATCGCCACCAGCGCCATCTGCATCGTGAAGACGATCAGGCTCCAGAAGCCGTCGCCGAAGGACTTGGCCACGACCAGCGGGCTCGATCCATTGAGCAGCGCCGCGACGGCGACCACCGCCGCCGCGATGGCCGCGAACACGTAGGCATCGGGGAACCAGCGCTCGGCCCAGGCGGTGAAGCGCAGGCCCAGTCGGCTCAGCAGGCCGGGACCCGCAGGGCCGGGGTGCGCGGCGGAAGGAAGCAGGGCGTCTTGCCCGGGGGCTGTTCTTGATGTCGAGGGCATGGTGTCTCCAGTGGCTGGGCCTGGGGCGTCTTTCGCGCCCGGGATGTCGTGCGGGGCGACTATGGGCGAACACCGGAGCCAATTCAAATATTGAATATCAATAGAGTGATATAGGATCGATCTATGTCGATCACGATCAAGCAGCTGCAGCACTTCGTCGCCACGGCCCACACGGGCCAAGTCTCGCGCGCGGCGCAGCGCTGCTACGTGAGCCAGCCTTCGTTGACGACCTCGCTGCGCAATCTCGAGACCGCGCTGAAGGTCCAGCTCTTCACGCGGCACTCCGACGGGCTGCGGCTCACGGTGCATGGCGAAGGCTTCCTGCGCCACGCGCAGCACATCCTGCGCACGCTCGAAGTGGCGGTGGAGGAGACCCACGGCTCGGCGTCCTCGGTCGAAGGGCGCGTGCGCATCGCCATCACGGACACGGTGTCCGAATACATGCTGCCGAAGATCATCGGCGCCATGCGCCGGCAGTTGCCGTTGATCGAGTTCGAACCGGTCGAGCGCAACCGCGAGGAGATCGAGGCAGGCCTGCGCAGCGGCGAGTTCGACCTGGCCGTGGTGCTGGTCTCGAACCTCTCGCAGGCGCCCGACATCCGGCGCGAGAACCTGCTGAAGTCGCAGCGGCGCCTGTGGACCTCGCTCGACCATCCCCTGGCCACCGGGCAGTCGGTGTCGTTGCGCGAGATCGCGGAGCTTCCCTTCGTGCTGCTCGACATGGACGAGCACGTGGAGACCGTGGGCCGCTACTGGGGCGCGGCGAAGCTCGAACCCAAGGTCGTGTTCCGGACCAAGTCGATCGAGGCCGTGCGCAGCCTGGTCGCGCAGAACGTCGGCGTGACGATCCTGTCGGACCTGGTGTTTCGCCCGTGGTCGCACGACGGCGGGCGCATTCGCCGCACGGCGATGGCGGGCGCGGTGCCGTCGATGGACCTGGGGCTGGCCTACCGGCGCAGCGGCGTGCTGTCCGAAGCGGTGGCCGCCTGCGCGAGCACCTTGCGGCTGCTGGCGAAGACGGTGACGCGCGAGTCGGATCTGCGGGCCGGCGACGGCCCCTGAATGAAAAAAGCCCCCGCGTCTTCCCGAAACGCGGGGGCTCGATCGCTCAGGCCGGCATGCTCCCGAAGCGGCCGCCGTTGAAATCGGCCATGGCCTGGCGGATCTCGGCCTCGCTGTTCATCACGAACGGACCGTAGCCCACCACGGGCTCGTCGATCGGTTCGCCCGACAGCCACAGCACCGTCGCGTCGCTGTTGGCCTCGATCTCCACGCCGCTGCCGGCGGTGGCCAGGTGCACCAGCTGCCCCTCACGCGCGATCGTCTCGCCATTGACCAGCACCGTGCCGCGCAGCACGACCAGCGCCAGCGTCCGGCCTTCCTTCGCCTCGAAGCGACCGGTGCGACCCTGGGCGATGCGAAGGTCCCACACGTCCATCGGCGTGAAGGTGCGCGCCGGGCCGCGGTGGCCGTCGAAGTCGCCGGCGATCACGCGCACCCGGCCCGCGCCCTCGGGCAGGTCCACCGACGGGATCTGCGCGTCGAGCAGGGTCTGGTAGCCGGGCTCGGCCATCTTGTCCTTCGCGGGCAGGTTGACCCAGAGCTGCACCATCTCCATCGTGCCGCCGCGCTCGGTGAAGCCCCGCGAATGGAACTCCTCGTGCAGGATGCCGCCGCCGGCGGTCATCCATTGCACGTCGCCCGGGCCGATCAGGCCGCCGGCGCCGGTGGAGTCCCGATGCTCGACCTCGCCCTGGTAGACGATGGTCACGGTCTCGAAACCGCGGTGCGGATGCTGGCCCACGCCACGCGGGCGGACGGCCGGTTCGAAGGACGTCGGCGCCGCATGGTCGAGCAGCAGGAACGGGCTCAGGTGCTTGCCCAGGCCGTCGTAGCCGAACAGCGAGCGCACCGGAAAACCGTCGCCCACCCAGTGCGTGCGAGGGGCGCTGTAGACACCGAGAACCTTCTTCATCTTCATCTCCTTGCGTCGCCAGGACGAGGGTCCTGGCCGATGGATAGAGAATATGGGTTGAACGATGGATGCGGTAGATGGCGATAGTTGCCATCAGCGTTCTATTCGGTGAACGATGAGGGGCGCAAGCGATGAAGGACCTGAACGACCTCTACTACTACGTGCAGGTGGTGGACCACGGCGGCTTCGCGCCCGCGGGCCGCGCGCTGGGCATGCCCAAGTCCAAGCTCAGCCGGCGCATCGCGCTGCTCGAGGAGCGCCTGGGCACGCGCCTGATCCAGCGCTCGACGCGGCGCTTCGCCGTCACCGAGCCGGGCCAGACCTACTACGGCCACTGCAAGGCGATGCTGGTCGAGGCCGAGGCAGCCGACGAGGCCATCGCGCTGACCCAGGCCGAGCCGCGCGGCGTGGTGCGCATGACCTGTCCGGTGGCGTTGCTCGACACGCATGTCGGCGACATGGTGGCGGCCTTCATGGTCGCGCACCCGCGCGTGCAGATCCACCTCGAGGAAACCAACCGCCGCGTGGACGTGGTGGGCGAGGGCGTCGACGTCGCCATCCGCGTGCGGCCGCCGCCGATCGAGGACAGCGAACTGGTGATGCGCGTGCTCGCCGAGCGCGGGCAGTGCCTCGTGGCGCATCCGAAATTGCTGTCGGGCGGCATCCCGCGTGTGCCCGCCGACCTCGCGGGCCTGCCGAGCATGGACCTCGGCCTGCCGCAGCACGAGCACGTGTGGACCCTGATCGGCCCCGATGGCGCGCAGGCGGCCATCCGCCATCAGCCGCGCCTCGTCACGCGCAGCATGCTCGCGCTGCGCGCCGCGGCCCTCGCGGGCGTGGGCGTCGTGCAGCTGCCGTCGATGATGGTGCGCGAGCAGATCGCGCGCGGCGAGCTGATCCACGTGATCCAGGGCTGGGCGCCGCGGCGCGAGATCATCCACGCGGTGTTCGCTTCGCGGCGCGGGCTGCTGCCGGCGGTGCGGGCGCTGGTGGACTTCCTGGCGGAACGCTTCGCGGCGCTGGACGAAGACTGAATCCGCGTTCCATTCGCCTCGGGCCGCGGTTCCTCACCCGCAACATTTCGCTTCCATCGCAACCTGAAACCAAGTCTTCGGCAACAAGTGTTGTGGATTTGTTCTCAGTGTTTGTCCGAATCTGAAACCGCGTTTGTACATCCGTACATCATTTGGTTAACAGCAATAACAATATGCAACCATCCAAAAAAGACAGTCAGGGAAGAAGGTATGCCACTCGTTCTGGGCGTGATGGGGCTCCCTCCGGTTGAGGTCGAGCTCCTGAGAATCATCGTCCGCCTCAGCTCCAATCTCCGTTCGCGCTGGACGGTCAGCGAATCACAGTCCTGCGACCTGCTGCTGATCGACGGCGAAGGCCCGGCCGCGGAGCGGCAAGCGCCGCCGGCCCGTTTCGTGGTGCCGATGGTGCCGCGCCACGGCGCCGCCGCCACGCCACCCAGTCCCGCGCTGGCGCGCCCCATCTACGCCGAGGAACTGGTCGAGCTGCTCAACCAGATCGCGCCGAGCGCGGTGACGGGCCATGCAGCGCCATCCGGTGCGCGTGCCTCGCTGAGCCGCTGGCCGTCGCAGGCGACGCTGCAGTGCCACCCGGCCCATGTCCGGCTGGCGGCGGCGCTCGCCAGGAGCGCGCAGTCGGCCGAGAGCCTCGGGGCGCTGGGCCAGGTCGATATCGAGGTGTGCCGCGCTTTCCTTCGCCTGCTCGACGAAGAGGGGGCCCTGGTCTGGGTCCGGGAAGAAGCGATCCCGGCGCCTCGCACGGCCGGAGCCGCCGATGCGCGGCAACACAAGCAGGGGCTGCTCTCGCGCATCCGCCGGCGTCTCGGCCTGTTCTGAGCGCGGCGCGCCATGAGGGATTTCAAGCTCGTCTTCACGGGCCCGATGGGCGTGGGCAAGACCATGGCCATCGCCGCCATCAGCGAAACCGCGCCCATCGCCACCGAGGTCGCCAATGCCGATGCCTCCGTGGCCAAGGCCACCACGACGGTGGGACTGGACTTCGGCCAGCTGACGCTGGACAACGGCGACCGGCTGCGCCTGTACGGCACGCCGGGGCAGGCCCGCTTCGACTTCATGTGGAAGATCCTGGTGCGCGATGCGCTGGGTCTCGCGATCTTGGTCGACAACAGCCGGCCCGATCCGCTGGCGGACCTGGTGGCCTATCTCGACGGTTTCGCGGGCGCGCTCGAGAAGATGCCCTGCGCGATCGGTGTCACCCGGCTGCCCACGCATCCTTCGCCCACGCTCGACGACTACGCCGACGCGCTCGCGGCCCGCGGGCTGGTGCTGCCGGTGCTGGCGATGGACCCGCGCCGCAAGGACGACGTCGTGGCCCTGATCGAGACCTTGCTGATGCAGATCGAGGTGATCGACGAGGAGATCGCACCATGAAGATTCCCCACGCGCTCAAGCTGCGTGCCGCGGCCGAGGCCCTCAGCGTGCTCGACGAGACGAGCGGCGTCGTCTCGGTGGTGGTCGCCACGCCCGACGGCTTCGAGATCGCGCATGCCAGCCTGCGCGACTTCGACCCCTCGCGCATCGCCGCGATGGCCAGCTCGATGGCCGCCATCGGCGCCGTGGCCTCGCAGGAGGCGCGCCTCGGTCGCTGCACCTGCATCACGGTGGCCACCGACAAGGGCTTCGCGCTGGTCAGCCCGGTGCGCAACGGCGAGACGGAACTGGTGGTGAACGTCATCGCCGACGCCGGCGCGGTGCTCGCGCAGGCGCTGTACCGGACCGCCGCCTGCGTGCGGGCGCTCGAGGCGCCTTGAGGCGTCGATCGCAATTTCCGGCGGAGGCGGGTTGCATGCGACGCCGCCGCTTCATCCTTTCATTCGCATGATCCACAGGGAACAAGACACATGGCCACGATCCAGAACAGCCTCGACAACCTCATGACCGCCGACGGCGCGCTGTGCGCCGCCGTGGTCGATTCCGCCAGCGGCATGATGCTGGGCGCCATCGGCTCCGGCGTCGACCTCGAAGTGGCGGCCGCCGGCAATACCGAAGTGATGCGCGCCAAGCTCAAGACGATGCGTGCCCTCGGCCTCAACGACAGCATCGAAGACATCCTGATCACGCTCGGCAAGCAGTACCACCTGCTGCGGCCGATGGCGCAGAAGGAGGGCGTGTTCATCTACTTCGTGCTCGACAAGGCCAAGTCGAACCTGGCGCTGGCCCGGCGCAAGCTGCAGGAGGTCGAGAAGGACATTAGCTTCTGATCTTCGACGTGATCTCCCGGCCACTCGGCCGGCGGTGATCGGATGGGTGCTGGCTTCGTGGTCATCATGAGTCGGTGCCGCTCTGGCCACAGGGTTCGAGAGGAAGCCTGTCGTCGAAGTCGAAAGCGAGCTGCAGCGGCGTCCGCTGCAGCCGAAAGCGGCGCCAAGGTCCCGCGAGCGAGCGTCCTCCGCACGACAGCATGGGCATGGGGCGCTGATGGACGGCGAGCAGCCTGGCGTGCGCGCAACGCTGGTAGGCGTACGAGGTCGAGATGAGAAGGTGCTCCGCAACCGCAGCCATGCGGTTGTCGAACTGCCTGAGGAGATGGACATAGGCACCGGCGAGAGAGTCGAGGCTGTCCTGCTCGGCTACTTCTCTCAGTGCCTCGGCCTCGTGTTCGATCAACAGGGCCACCGGGTCTCGGCCTTCATCGCTTGCCAGCGTGCGCATCAAGGGATGAATGCCGTCGTCGTCGGCATCTTCGCGACTCGCGTGGTCGAGACGAACGGCGTGGCGCACATTCAGTTCCGTGTACCTCACCAGTTCTTGATACAGGTAGGCCAACAGCAGGTCCTGGAACGCTGCGTTCTCGAAAGCGACGACCAGCCCCTTGCGCGAAGCCAGTGTTTCCGCCATCAACCACGCTTCGTTGACGACGTCCTCGAACTGGTATTCACCCCGGGTGTGGCCGGCAATCTGCCGAAGCCTTTTTCGCTGCGCGGTGACGAAACGTTCGAATGAAGGATCGCGGGTCGCAGAAGTCATCCCTGGCTCCGGTTCAGTTGGATATTCGAAGGTCCTGCAGCAAAAGATCGATCACCGCTTCTTCGGCAACCGTCAACCCACGGTGGCGCATCGCTGGCGCCAGCTCGGGGTCCCACGATGCTTCCACGGGGACGGTGGGCAAGCGCCCTCGGGCGTGCGATGCCTCGGCGGTGGCGGACTCGTAGTCCATGGAATGAAACCGCCAAGGACTTGCGCCATGCACCCGAAAGACATGGTTGGCGATATGCAGTCCCGACCAGTCGAAATCTCCGTGATAGCGCAACTGGGCTCCTGCCGATACCAACTGGGCCATCAGCGTACGCTGCGCTGCAGCAGGCATGCCATCGGTGCAGATCAAAGGCGCGCAGTCCCGCCCCAGAACGTCGGCCGCGATAGCAACTACGTTGGGGTTCTCGCAAACGAAGACGGTTCGACCCGCGACTGCCCAGGCCGGCGGAGCGCGCAGCAGCCTGCGCAACGACAGGTATCCGGGTTCACCAGGGGGCCATGCGATCCCCACTGAATGAAGGGGCAGGTTCAAGAACAGGGCAGGCCGTGCCAGTTCGTTGACCAGCACGCCCGCGCGCGCCCACACGTCGCGGACGCGCTCGCCGGATTGGCTGTCGTCGTTGCTTTCTTCATCCGCGGCCGGCGGCTCGTCAGCGAGTTGGCGCCATGCGGTCAGCACGAGCGTGGCCGTGGGGCGCCCTGCGTCGAGCGCGTGGGCATCTCCGAGCGTCTCCGCAGCAAGGCGCGCGCGAGCCATGCCACTGGCCGGCAGGTGCCGCAACACGGCGTCCGCATCGGCCAACAGCTGCAAGGCGACCGATGTGTCCTGCCGCGAGAGACGCTTGAGCAAGCCTTGCACGGTCGGTTTCAGCAAGCAGGCAGCCAGCGCAGGATGCCGAGCCGCTGCCACGACCGAGGCCCACGCGGCGCGCAGGGCGGTCTGTTCGGTGGCGAGATGCACGATGGGGCCGTCGAGCTGTTCCAGCGCCTCTCGCAGCGATGCTGCGATTCCTGCGCGAAGCAGCGCCGCATCGATCTCGCCGGTATCGATCTGCATCGATTTCGCCGTCCTGGGAGGGCGGCCGACCAGGAGCGCCAAGGCCTCCCGTTCTTCGCCGATCAAGCCGGTGAGACGAAGGCTCGTCGGCGGAGCGTCTGGATCGGCCCGCTCGAAATGACCGCGCAGGCGCTGGCGCAGGGCAGCCAGGTGCTCGCCCCCAAGAACCTTGTGCAGACGCGGATCGATCGGCCGGTTCATGGCGAGGGAAAGCGTCGGTCCGGATCGATTTCGGGTCGCTTGGCACGACCGTCCCAGGTCCAGCGCGATACGAAGATGGCATCGATGCCTTCGCGGCGTTGCAACTGGCAGATCGACACGCCTGGCAGTTCCGCGTAGCAGGCCCATTCGCGTTCACTGGTGATGACGAAGTCGAGATCGAACTCCCGTATCAGTCCCATGCAATGCGCGCGCGCCGCATCGTCGATACCGGCGAAGGCCTCATCGAGCAGCATGAGGCGGGGTGCCTGCGGGTTGCTGCCTTGGCTGTAGAAGCTCGCGATCGCCGCGAACAACGGCACCGTGAGGCCCAAGGCGCGTTCGCCACTCGACGCAGGCCCGGAGAGCTTGCGCCATTGGCCATCTTGCGACCGTTCGACACGGAAGCGGTGCCAGCGTCGATAGTCGAGCGCACGCGCCAACTGGTCGACCAGGCTTCCTGCGTTGTCTCCTGCGAGGCGCCCCAGTTCGGCATCCGCGCGCTCCCGTTCGGCCGCAATGCGTTGCTGCAGCATGTTCCCGATCGCTCGACGGTCTTCGGCCGACCACATGTCCGTGCTTGTGTTGAGCAGGCGCTCCCGCGCTGCATCCAGCCCGACTGGTGCTCCCTCGTCCTCGCCGAGCGGCTGCCACAGCAGCCGATATCGCACACCCGTTGAAGTAGGGCGCTTCTGCAGTTCCTTGTTGATCGCCTGTACCTGCTTGTCGGCCGAGCGCAGAAGACGCTGCACTTCAGCGGCAATCTCGGCCTGCAAATAGTTCTCCAGCACGGCGCTCTCCTTGGCGGACAACAGCTCGCTGCGCTGGGCAATATCGTCCATCAGGCGAGCCTTGAGCTGGTCGGGCCGTTCCGGGCGGTTGTGGAAGATGATCTGCACGACGAAACCCCAGTCGTTGGGCTCGGCCGGCGCCTGGTGTCCGAGCGCACTCAATGCGCGCTGCAACTCCTGCAGGTCTTCGGTGATCTGCCGCTGTGTGCGGGACCAGGCGTTGTCGGTGTCCTGCAGTTCTGCCAGCGCCTGCTCGACGCGCCGCGCCAGTGTCAATGCGGGGTCGATGGTCCATGCAGTCCGCAGGTCGGGCAATTCGATGTCGGGGAGTGCCGACGACAGCAGGCTGCTTCGGGCGAAACGCTGCAGTCGCTCGATGGCTGTGCCGCGGGCCTCGGTGCGCTCGCGCAACGTGTTGTCGGCAGTGGCCTCTTTTTCGTTGGCGAGCGCTCTCGCCTCGATGGTCTTGCGCCAGTTTTCTGCCGCGGATTTCTGCTGACGCTCGGCTTCTCTCACGGCATTGCGCGTTTCGACCAATCTCTCGCGCAACTCCTCGACCTTGGCGCCCACCGTGTCGCGCAACGCCTTCACGCTGGCGCGCGACTCTTCGGCCTCGAAGCGAGCGGACTCCAGCACCTCTTCATCCGTCCTCAGGAGTGCGATAGCCTCCTGCTCGCGGCCCTGCTGCGTCAGCACTTCGGGATGGGCATGGCGCCATTCCTGCACCGTTCGCGCGAGGCGAAAATGGCTGTGGTCGAAACTGCGAAGTGCCGTCTCGATCGGTTGCAGCGCATCCAGGTCCGATGGCAGCCCCATGTCAGTGGCATCCTGGTCCAGCGCTGTACGTGCACTGGCTTCCGCTTGCTCCGCATCTCGGCACAGCACGCCGGCATGCTCCAATTTCTTGCGGGCAGCTTGAAGCTCGCTCTCCCGCAAGCTTGTGTTGAGCGCAGCCTGGTGCAACGCACGGTCCGATGGCGCGGCCAGCCATTCGCGCTCGGCAGTGCGGCGATCCTCATCGAGGTCCGCTTTGTACTGCTTGACTTGCGTTGCGTCTGCCTCAAGGGTCTCCATGCGTGCGGCAATCTCCTTCAGCCGCTGTTGGCGCGCCGCGGCGCGCGCGGTTTGTCCGATGTAAACGGCATCCGACTTCTGCCAGGCACCGGTCAGCGGACCCAGGCGGAAGCGGCCATCGGCGGCAATCCAGGCTTCGGCGCTTTCGTCAGGTGGGGCGTGTGCATTGCATGCGACGCTTGCGAGGAGTCTTTCGATGGCACCCGCAGCGATCCCGACGTCGACGTGCGCATCCACGCGGAGCCAGTCATTCAGCGAGGCGCCAACCGCGGTCGGACGGGTCACCCATTGACTGTCAAGCCAGGGGAGCTCACGGTCTTCGCCGGACAGAATGCTCCCATCCGGCGTGACCCATGCGTCGAGCAGTCCCGAGGCTTCCAATGCGGCTTCGACGCCGGCACGGTGCTCCGAGGCGACGTGATCCTGGAAGTCGACCAGTTGCCAGAGCGGGGCACCAGAAAGCGCGTGACGCGCGGCGGCGTCCCTGGTGTAGGGGCGTGGCGGCGCGGCATCTTGACCCTCTCGAAGTTGTTGTCGTTCAGTCTCGAGCTGCTCGCGCTCATGGTTCAGTGCATCGCTCATCCCGGCCAGCTCGACCTGGCGGTTGGCGTGTCGAACATTGGCCTGCTGCAAAGAGGCCTGCAATGCCTGCCGTGCCGGGTTGTCTCCGGCGGCGAGTGCGATCCAATGGATCATGGCGTCCAGGGCGGCATCGGCGGAAAATCGCAACTGAACCAATGCGGCGCAATATTCCGTCCAGTTCGCGACCAATGCCTGGGCGGCTTGCTCGAACTCGATATCCGCGGCGCCACGGCTTTCGGTGGCTTGCTGCAACTCGGACTTTCGATCCGCCTCGAATTCCTGGCGCTGTGTCAGCGCGCGGCTTGCGGTGAGAAGTTGCTCATGCCGGCGCCGCAGTAGCGTCAACTGTTCCACCTTTGCCTGGCCGATGGCGCGTAGCGCCGAGAGCGCTGAATCGATTTCCCGTGCCGTCAGGTTTGCGATCACCACAGGTGTTTGAAGAATCAGCGGGTTCTCGTCGAATGAAGGGCTCAAGCCGGCACTTTCTGCATGGCCAGCGCTGTCTTCGCGAGCGGCCAGCAGGTCCTGCGCGGCCAGCCTCGCCCTTTCTGCGACCCGTCTACCCGTCTCTGCTTCGCGCTCCGCGCGTGCGCGAGACTCGGCCGTGTCCTGCGTTGCTTTGTCGACGGCTTCTTGGCGTCTCTTGTCGTTCTTATCGGCACGCTCGAGCCGGTTCGCGTCTTGGTTGATCGGATCGGATTGCAAAGTCTCCAGGCGTGCGCGTTGCGCCACCAAGGCAAGTTCAGCTTCGTCGCTCGCTTCGTGCGCTTGTTTCTCATGGTGCTGAGCCTCCGTCGAGGCAGCATGCGCTTGGTTGCGCGCATGGCTTGCATTGTCGAAATCGGTCTGCGCCTGCCGAAGCTCGCGCGCCTGCCGTCGCGTCAGCATCCCCGCGTAGACGCGGTAGCGCCCGTCGAAGCGTTCGACGGCCTTGAGCAGCTCCTTCAGTTCATTGAGTTGATCGCGATCCTCTTCCAATTGATTCAAGGCTTCCGCCACATCGGTGAGCAGGTCCGTCGGCATCGGCGGCAGCGCTTCGGTCAGTGCATGCGAAAGCCCCGCTTCGTCGGGCTTCTTGGACAGCTGGGGTTGCCGAAGCTGGATCAGCGTGTCCATCAATGCGTCGTAGCGCCGGGTGCCCAGATGAAAGAGCCGCTCGTCCACCGCGCGCCGGTAGCTGGCCGCCGTGTCGAAAACATGGCCACGTCCTTCGATGGCATGGTCCAGGCGCTCGCGCGTCAGGACCACGCGCTGGTCGTTCGTGAGCCAGAGGTCGCGTCCGATGCGGGTTGCATCGCCTGAGCCCGCATCGAGCAAGAAGAACCAGCTCTCGACCTGCGTGCGCGCCGCGACGGCGGACAGTCCCACGCCGAGCGTGAGGTAGCGCAGGCTCCCGTCTTTTTCGCGCAACCCGAATTCGATCCAGGCATAGCCGATCCGCCTCGGATAGCTGCTCATGAGCAGATTCCAGGCCATCTTCTTTCCGCCATCGCCATCGGGCTCCACGCGCGAAGGGCGCAGGTTGGCATCGAACAGCAGCGGCAACGTCAGCGAGAGCACCTTGGACTTGCCCGTACCGTTGTTTCCGCGAAGAAGAAGGTGGCCGTCGCGAAACCAGAACTCCTCGCTGTCATAGTGAAAGAGCTCGACCAGGCCAAGCCGCAAGGGCTGCCATCGCTCGCGCAATGGTTCTGGCAACGGGGGGCGCTGCGGATGCGCAGGAGAGAGGTCGAAGAGGGGATCGGTCATGCGTCAGAAGAGACTGCTCGCGGGCTGTTGCCGAGCCTGGACGGGCTGCACCTCGGCGTCGCCCAGGGCAAAGCGTGAGATCGCCGGCAGCGGTCGGATGCGGCTGGGCTCGCGCACGACGAGTTGGAGTTTTTCCAACCGGTCCAGCGCCGTCTGGGCCAACTCGTGTTCGGCGCCAGGCTCGCGCGCCGACTTGCGCCAGAAGCGTCCGTAGCGCTCAGTGGCTGCGCCCAAGAAGGCCGCCACGGCTTTTTCCGTGAGCGCGCTGCTACTCGCTCCGGTACGCAACTGGGCCGCGAGATGCTCGGCCACCAACAGCGTGGCATGCGCTTCGGTGCCCTCGGCGGGCATGGAGACGTCGGTCAACGTGCCTGCCTCGTCGGTCAGGGCCAGACCTTCGGCTCGCTGTTCCGGCGTCAGGCCGGTTGCCCTGCAAAGCCTGTCGGCCATGGCGCCGCGTTGGTTGACGAAGTACGCGTGCGCGTCTTCATCGAGCGAGTCCGCATAGATCACGGGATCGTCCAAAAGCCGGCGGCTCAGAGCGTGCCGCAACGCCGTGCGCCGGCCTTCTTCGTCATCTCCCACGTGTTCGGTGACCATAGCTCGCAGTCGGTCCTCCAGGTCGAGCGGCGCATCCGCGGTCGCCCAGGTGGAAGGTCCACGCACGGCTGCCAGCATCCCGGCCAGCATCCGGCGCTGGATATCGTAGAGCGCATCGGCTTGCGCGCCGCGGTTGTCGTGGACGAAGCTCTCCTCGTCGCCGGCGACGCGTTGCAGGACGCCCAGTTCCAGCAGACTGCGGCATACGACGACCAGCTCACGCCGCTCGGCGGCGCTGCGCAGGGTGAACTCGAATTTCCGCGATGCGAGTGGCGGGTCGATGGCCATCTGCATCACCCGCTGGCCCAGAAGGTTCAGCGTGATCTGCGGCTCCGCGCGCTCCAGCACCGCGCATGCCAGGCACAGGAGAACGTAGCGGCGCTTGTCGTAGTCCTTCAGGCCGCGCGTTGCGTCCCGCAGGTTGGCGGGTCGTTTGTAGAGACGGGCACCGTCTCGCTCGACGTTCAGCATCCAGCCCGCTTCGCGCAGGAACCATTCACGCAGTCGGTCTGCTTGCCGGCGCACGGCCGGAAAATCCTCGTGGATGGGGCTCATCAGCGGCTGCATCAGCAGGGCACGCAAGGCGATGCGGAATTCGTCGCGCTGGTGGCTTGCCTGGAGTTCTCCGATATGCCGGCTTCCGGCAGGTGAGCGACGCGCATTCATGACAGCTCCTGTGTCGGGGTGATGGTCACCCGATGGTCCCGGCCCTCGAAGACACCGGCGGTGGTGACGATGCGGGCGCTGTCCGCATGGCCCAGGGGCTCCAGGCGGATGTGAAGCAGGCCATCGCCGGTTTGCCGTTCCACCGGTGCTTCCGGCCCCTCCTGCTCAGCGAGGGCCTCACCCAGCAACTGGAGGAAGAGCCCGAAGGCATGGGTGTCCAGCTCGCCCAGTTCCGACAGCTTCAATGCATGACCCGTCGCCAGGCGCTTGCGTGCCGCTTCGACCTGCCGGGACTCCTCGGCGAGCTGGCCAGCCATCAATGCGCGATCGGCGCTGCGGTCCCGGACCTTCGCGAGCGCGCCACGGGGAGCCGACTCTCCGTATTCGCGCAGCCGGGGGTGAATCTCGAGCGGCGGCGCATCCGCCCAGCGCGTGGTCGCGGGCAGGCTGTCACGGCTGCTGGTGTTGAGCGAAAAATGCCGGGCGGGGTGGAGCGCGAAGGCCGCGCGCGCGAGCCTGTGCGCATCGGCGTCGTTGTCGCAGGCGGCAAACCAGCCGGCCAGGGCGCGAAAGTCCGCCGAACGGTCGCTGCGACCACTGCGCCTTTCATTGATCGCGGCGATGGCACTCAGCAATTGGGGAATGGCGGCACGGGCGCGTGCCCGAAGCAGCTCTGCCTGGGGTGGCTCGTGCCCGGTCTGGAGGAACCAGCCGCGCAAGCCTTTCCAGCGTTCGCGCCAGGCGTGCCACCGTCTGAACTTTTCATCGTCCAGGTCCTGTGCATCACCCGGTGCGGCATCGCGCGCTTCGCGCTCGGCCACCAGCAGAAGGACATGGTTAATGCGCGGAGACAGCGTCTGGACCCAACGAGCAATGGCATCGGAGCGTCGCACCAGGTCGCCCATGAAGCGCTCCAGGTAATCGATCAGGCGGCGCTTGTAGCCCACGACCGCATCGGCTTCGGCCTGCTGCAGCTCGATGCTGCGCGCGACGCCCGCCATGAAAGCCTGCGCATTCTCGGCAAGGCTTTCGAAGACGCGGACCAGATCACGCAAGATCTCGTGGATCTTGGGCACGTCGGGCTCGGCGGCGTCGAAGCTGCCGTCGAGCAAGCTCGAAAGGGCCTGGAGCCGGCTGGCAATATCCTCGAGCGCTACGGTCTGCAGCTCGGCGCGTCGTTGGAGCGTCTGAACAAAAGTGGCAAGAGCCGCTTCGACGGCTTCACCGCCCTGCGACAGCCGGTAGAGAAAGCGGGCTCGATAGAAATCGTTGAGGTTGGAGACGCGCGCCGTGTCCGGTTGGGACTCCAGGTTGCCCCACTCGGCCAGTTGCGCCAGCGCGAGGTTGAGTTCCTCGGCGCGTGGCGCTCCCGCGGGCCACTGGGCATCGACCAGCACTTCGTCGGGCCTCAACTGCAGGCGGTATTGCCGCTTGGCCGCCGCGAAGACGTCCATGATGCAGCGGTAGAACGCTGCTTTCTCGGCGCTGACGTGGCGAAAAAGATCCGCCGTGTCGTTCTCGGTTGGCATCAAACCTCCCTCGTGCAGAGCCCTCTCGCATTCATCCGGCACTGCGTGTGTTGCAATACTTATGCGATTCTTTATTTTTTCCTCTATATTGCAACACCACCATGAAGGCGCCGTCAACCCTCATCGCACCGCAGGAGGCGGCCGTTCTAGCCCTGGCCAGGGCAACGCCGCTGCTGCGCGCACGCGATGTGGTCGCGCACGGGCTGCCTTCCGTCGTGCTCAGCCGCCTGGTGCATGCGGGCCGGCTGGAGCGGGTGGCCCGAGGGGTCTATGGCCTGCCGGGTCATGCTTCCAGCGAGCATCACTCGCTGGCCGAGGCTTCGATCCGGGTCGATCGGGGCGTCGTCTGCCTGCTGTCGGCCCTGCGCGTGCACGAGATCGGAACCCAGGCGCCCTTCGAAGTCTGGCTGGCGGTTCCGCCCAACATGCCGAACCCTCGCCTCGACCAACCCGCATTGCGCATCGTGCGGATGTCGGGCGCGGCCCTGGCCGAAGGCGTCGCGTACCGCTCGATCGACGGCGTGGACGTGCCGGTCTTCGATGCCGAAAAGACGGTGGCCGACTGCTTCAAGTTCCGCAACAAGATCGGTCTGGACGTGGCCATCGAAGCGCTCCAGGACGGATGGCGACAGCGCAAGCTGTCGATGGACCGGCTCTGGCACTACGCGACGGTGGACCGGGTGGCCAACGTGATGCGGCCGTACATGGAAAGCCTCGGCACATGAGCCGCAACCTCGCTGCCTCCCTGCGTGCACGGCTCAAGCAGAAGTCGGATGCCTCGAAGCAGGATTTCAATCTGACGCTGACGCACTATGGCCTGGAGCGATGGCTCTATCGCTTGTCGGTCTCCAGCCATGCGCCCAATTTCCTTCTCAAGGGGGCCTTGCTTTTCTCTCTGTGGTACGACGTGCCCCACCGAGCGACACGCGATGCCGACCTCCTTGGGTTCGGGCCGAACGACATCGACTCTATGGTCGGGGCGTTCCATGAGATATGCGCGATCCCCGTGGATGACGGCATCGTGTTCGATCTCTCCAGCATCAAGGGTGGCGAGATACGCAAGGACACCGGCTATGGCGGGGTGCGGATCGACCTGCTTGCGCATCTCGACGGCGCGCGGATCACGCTCCAGGTCGACATCGGTTTCGGTGACGCGGTGACGCCCGCCGCGGAGTCGGTGAGCTATCCGGTGCTGCTGGAGGATCTGCCCGCGCCCCGACTGCGCGCCTATCCCAAGTACACCGTGGTGGCGGAGAAGCTCCAGGCGCTGTGCCTGCTCGGGATGGCCAACAGCCGCATGAAGGACTATTTCGATCTCTGGGTTCTGTTGCACGAGGACGAACTGGACGATGGCGAACTGCGGCGCGCGATCGAGGCAACCTTCGCGCGCCGCCAGACGCCGTGGCCTGCGTCCTTGCCGGTCGGGCTGACCAGCGCATTCGCCACCGATTCGGCCAAACAGAGGCAATGGGCCGCCTTCCTGAAGAAAAATCGGCTTGCGTCGTTGTCCCTGGACGCGGTCGTGGCGTTGCTGAGCGAGCGACTGCGAAGAGTCGGCGTCGGTCGTTCGGGGTAGCGCGCTTACACGCACCCCGCACGCGGACAATGCGCCGCCGATACGATGACCGCCTGTTCGTCGCCCCGTCGAACGATGGTGCAGCGCTCCCGCGGTCCCGCGCGAAGCGCCGATGCCAGCCACCTCGCACCCGCCGCGAGCCAGCCCGCCACTGAAACCTTCAGCATCCGCCATCGGCGCGCGGGCGGCCCCTCGTTTCAAAGTCAAAGGACGCCGAGATGCACCCGGATACCTCCACGCTTCGCTCGAGCCAGCGCGAAGCCCTCGACCTGCTGCTGCAACGCCATTCCCCCTGGCCGCTGACCGACCCCGCACCCTCGGCGCAGGACCTCGACCTGGTGTTCCAGGCCGCCTTGCGCGCCCCCGACCACGGCCAGCTGCAACCCTGGCGCTTCATCGCCATCCGCGGCGATGCCCGCATCGCCCTCGGCGAAGTGTTCGCACGAGCCGCGCGCCAGCGCGATCCCGAAGAAGACGGCGAGCGCTTCCGCAACAAGGCGATGGCCGCGCCGCTGCTGATCGCGCTCTGCGCGCGCGTGCTGGCGCCGCACAAGATCCCCGAGTCCGAGCAGGTGCTGGCGGTCGGCGCCGCCGCGATGAACATGCTCAATGCGCTGCACCTGCTGGGCTATGGCGGCTTCTGGGCCACGGGGCTCAACAGCTACGACCCGCGGGTGCAGCGCGCGCTGGGCCTGGGCGAGGCGGACCGGCTGCTGGGCTTCCTCTACGTCGGTACGGCGAAGGAGGCGACGCGCGCGCCCGAGCGCCGTGCGCCCGAGTCCTTCGTGCGCGAATGGACGGGCCCGGCGGTCGACGCGGCGCGCTGAAATTTCTTCGCACGGCGGTCCCGGATCGCGCCGGGCATCTGTACCATTCAGCCCCCCAACGAATGCCATCCGCCGTGCGGTCCTCGACCGCCACCGCACGCGCCCCCACGCTTGACTGCCGCCATCCGCCACACCCGCCGCCGCGCGCCCACGTCCCCGCACGAGGGCCGACGCGCATGAAGTCCCGCCGCACCGCCCCCGCGAGCGAACAGCAACTGCTGCTGCCCGGCATCGACGCACCGCCGCCACCGCTGCGCACGCGAGCCCGCGCCACCCCTGGCGAACGCGCGCCGCGCAAGCCGCCGCCGGCGCATGTGTTGTTCTTCGCGATCCATCCCGGCGAGGAAGATGCCGCGCGCATCGCGGCCTGGAGCGCGCAATGGCACGCGGAACGAGACCTCCGCGCCATGCATGTGGAGCCCGACCGGCTGCACGTCACGCTGCATGACCTGGGTGAGCACGACGAGTTGCCGCGCGACAAGGTCGAGCTCGCGATCGCGGCCGCCTCGCGGCTGCACCTGCCGCGCTTCGAGGTGGCGTTCGACAGCGCGATGCGCTTCGCCAAGGGCGTCTGCGTGCTGCTCGGCGGCGAGGACGCCGAGGTGGCCGCGCTCGCGGCCTTCAGGCAGCGCCTGGGCGAGGTGCTGGCCGATGCGGGCTTCGCGCCCAAGCGCGCCTTCACGCCGCACCTCACGCTGTCGTACATGCGCGGCGCGATGGAGCCGGCCACGGTCGAACCGGTGCGCTGGACCGCCGCGAGCTTCGCGCTGATCGACAGCCGGCGCGCCGAGGGCGTGCACGAGGTGCTGGGCCGCTGGGCGCTGCCGGGCTGACGCCGGCGTCAGAAGTTCGCGCGCACGCCCACGGTCAGCAGGCCGGCCTTGGCGTGCTTCGAGACCTTGCCGAAGTAGTCGTAGTCGGCGGTGATCGAGAGATTGCGCGTCACCGCGTACTCGGCGCCGAAGCCGGCCATGAGGCCCGTGCCGTTGCCGCCGATGCTCTCGCCGCCGAACAGGCGGTGGCTGTTGCCGGCCGAGACCCGGCCGTGCGCCACGCCAAGCCGGCCGTTGAGCGCGAAGGATTCGCCCAGCGGCAGCCGCGCGGTGGCGGCCGCGTAGAACACCTGGCCGGTGCCGTTTTCGAGCACCGAGTTCGCGCCGAACACGCTGTAGCTGGTGTTCCACTGCTTCACGCGGCCCAGCCGCGCATAGCCGCCTTCCACGCCGAAGGTGTCGGTGAAGCGGTAGCCGCCATAGACCTTGAACGCGGTGCCGCTCTTGCTGTTCTTCTCGCCGCCCCAGGGCACGGGCACGCGCGAGGACGAGGGCAGGCTGTAGCTCGAGCGGCCGATGGCACCACCGACGTACAGGCGCGTGGGTTCCTTGCCGTATTCGGCGGCGCCGGCCTTCATCGACGCGGCGGCGCCCAGCAGCAGGGCGGACAGGAGGAGGGCGGTGCGCAGGGACGAGGTCTTCGGAAGCGAGGCGGGGTTCGAATGCATGGAATGCCTGGAAAAGTGGGATGAAAAAGAAGGGAGCCAACGGCGGCACGCGGTGCGGCGGTGGTTGCGTTCATTCTCGAAACCGAGCCTGAAGAAAGGCTGCGCCTCCCCTGAAGGCTTCGTGAAGGTGCCCGCTGCACAAAGCTTCAAGACGCCGCGTACACCGAGGGCTAAGGTGCCACGCCATTCCCCCATCCATTCATGCATTCACGGAGACACGGTTGACTGACATCGGACCCCTCGGATTCATCGGACTCGGCGTCATGGGCCAGCCCATGGCGCTCAACCTCGCGCGCGCGGGCACGCCGCTCGTCGTGTGGAACCGCTCGCCCGCGCGCGCCGAGCCCTTGCGCGAAGCCGGCGCGCAGGTCGCCGACACGCCCGCGCAGGTGCTGCGCCGCACGCGCATCGCGATCCTGATGCTGGCCCACGGCGAGGCGATCGACGAAGCGCTGGGCCGCGGCACGCCGGCCTTCGCGGACAACGTGGCGGGGCGCACCATCGTCCACATGGGCACCACCTCGGCCGCGTATTCGCAGGCGCTGGCCGACGAGGTCCGTGCCGCGGGCGGGCGCTATGTCGAGGCGCCGGTCTCGGGTTCGCGCAAGCCGGCCGAGGCCGGGCAACTGGTGGCGATGCTGGCCGGCGACGCGGACGCGGTGGAAGCGCTGCGGCCGCTGCTCAAGCCGATGTGCCACGAGACCGTGGTCTGCGGCCCGGTGCCGCAGGCGCTGCTGATGAAGCTCTCGGTCAACCTGTTCCTGATCACCATGGTCACTGGCCTTGCGGAGGCCTTCCATTTCGCCGACCGCCACGGGCTCGACACGCGCAAGCTGGTGTCGGTGCTCGAGGCCGGGCCGATGGCCAGCGCCGTGTCGCGCATGAAGGCGCAGAAGCTGCTCGCGCAGGACTTCGAGGTGCAGGCCTCGATCACCGACGTGCTCAAGAACAATCGGCTGGTGGCCGAGGCGGCGCGCGCGGCCGGCGTGGCCTCGCCGCTGCTCGATGCCTGCCATGCGCTCTATGGCGAGACGCAGGCGCTGGGCCTGGGCGCGCTCGACATGGCGGCCGTGGTGCGCGCGATCGAGGCGCGCACCGACGCCGACGCGCGCTGATCAGCCCAGCGCCGCGCTCCAGCGCGCGGGCGTGAGGCCGTAGGCCTGCTTGAACTGGCGCGACATGTGGCTCTGGTCGGCGAAGCCGGCTGCATCGGCCGCATCGGCCAGCGAGCTGCCGCGCCGCAGCAGTTGGCGCACCGCGTCGAGCTGGCGCAAGGTGCGGAAGCGGCTCGGGCTGGTGCCGAAGGCCGCGCGGAACTGGCGCGCGAGCGACCAGCGGTCGAGCCCGGCCAGGCGTTCGAGCGCCGCCATCGCGGGGCGCTCGGTCGGCGTGGCGGCGATGTGGTCGCGCACGCGCGTGAGGCCCGCGAGTTCGAGCGAGCCGGGTGCCTGGGGTTGCCCGGTGGCGGCGTTGGCCAGCAGTTGCGCCACCGCGACCGCGAACTCGGTGCGCAGCACCTCGTCGTCGATCGCGGCGTCGAAGTCCCAGAGCTCGCGCGCGGTGCGCAGGCCCGTGCCGAGGGCTCGCAGCCGCGCCGCATCGAGCACCGGCTGCGCCACGAAGGGCAGCGGCTTGCCGTGCAGCGCGCGCTGCACCAGCGCCGGGTCGACGTAGAGGATGCGGTAGCCGAAGCCGTCGTCGGTGCCCGCGCCGCCGTCGTGCAGCTCGTCGGGGTGCAGCACGTGGCACTGGCCCGGCAGGCACTGCTGCTGCGTGCCGCGGTAGCGAAAGCGCTGCACGCCCGCGAGCGTGATGCCGATCGCATAGGTGTCGTGGCGGTGCGGCGAGAAGGCCTGGCCGTGCAGATGGGCCTCGAGGCGTTCGATGCCTTCGGTGCCGGGAGCGATCCGGATGCGGGGGGAGGGCGCCATCGTGATGCGGAAAGGGGCGATGGCCGTGTTTGTACGCCGAACCCGAAGACCGTGCTCAGTCGCCGTCGGCGAACTGGTCGAACAACAGGCCGCGCAGCCACTGGTTGCCCGGATCGCGGTGCAGCTTGGCGTGCCAGAACAGGTTGATCGCGATCTGCGGCAGCGCCACCGGGTGCGGGCGCCACACCAGCCCGAAGGGCTCGGCGATGCTCTGCGCGAGCCGCTCGGGCACGGTGGCGATCATGTCGCCCGAACGCAGGATGTGGCCGATGGCCACGAAGTGCGGCACGCGCAGCCGGATGCGCCGCTGGATGCCCTGCGCGGCCATCACGTCGTCGGCCTTGCCATGGCCGGTGCCCGCGGCCTGCACCAGCACGTGGTCGGCCGCGACGAAATCCTTGAGCGACACGCTGCGCTTCTTCGCGAGCGGATGGCTGCCGGCGAACAGGCACACATAGCGCTGGCGGAACAGCCGGCGCTGGAACACGCCCGACTTGAGTTGCGGCAGCAGCCCGATCGCCAGGTCGACATGGCCGGCCTCGAGCTCCTCGCGCAGGTTGGTCGCGGTGTTGTTGCGCACGGTGCTGATGGTCACGCCCGGTGCAACCGCCGACAGCGCGGCCATCAGCTTCGGCGTGAAGTAGATCTCGCCGATGTCGGTCATCGCGAGCGCGAAGGCGCGCGTGCTGGTGGCCGGGTCGAACACCACCTGCTGGTTGAGCGCGGTGTGCAGCGCGCCCATCGCATAGGCCACCGGCTCGGCCAACTGCAGCGCGAAGGGCGTGGGCTCCATGCCGCGCGCGGTGCGCAGGAACAGCTCGTCGCCCAGCAGCTTGCGCAGCCGCGCGAGCGCGTTGCTGATCGCGGGCTGCGACAGGCCCAGCGACGCGGCCACGGCCGACACGCGTTTCTCGGCCAGCATGCGGTCGAACACGAGCAACAGGTTGAGGTCGATGTCCTTGAGCTGCATGCCGGACCTTTATTCATTTGGGTGATGAAGAGGATTCACGGAATTCTATTGGTCAATCGGCGACGGCCGCGCATCATCCGTCCCCGAGACAACCGGCGCACCGCGCCCGCCCACGAGAAGAACATCCGATGGACCTGCACATCCACCCCCTGGCCCGCACGCTCGAGGTCCGCCCCGGCGCGAACCTGCTCGAGGTGCTGCGCGAGCACCATGTGCCGGTGTCGTACAGCTGCATGGCCGGGCGCTGCGGCACCTGCCGCTGCAAGCTGATGTCGGGCCAGGTGCTCGACGCGGGCCAGGATGCCATCCGTCCCGACGGTCAGGGCGAGCGCTACGTGCTGGCCTGCCAGGCCACGCTGACCGAGAGCTGCGCGATCGAGATCCCCGAGCCCGACGAGGTGGTGGTGCATCCGGCGCGGGTGCTCAAGGCCACGGTCACCGGTATCGAGACGCTGACCCACGACATCCGCCGCCTGCGCCTCAAGCCCAACAAGCCGCTCGAGTTCTCGCCCGGCCAGTACGCGCAACTGCAGTTCGCGCCGGGACTCGCGCGGCCGTACTCGATGGCGGGCCTCGGCCGCGACGACGAACTCGAGTTCCATGTGCGCCGCGTGCCCGGCGGCCGTGTCACCGCGCATGTGTTCGAGCAGCTGCGCGTGGGCGACGCGGTGCGCGTCAGCGGTCCGCTGGGCACCGCGTACCTGCGCACGAAGCACCGCGGGTCGATGCTCTGTGCGGCCGGCGGCACCGGGCTGGCGCCGATCCTGTCGATCGTGCGCGGCGCCATCGAGGCCGGGCTCACGCAGCAATCGATCCACCTCTACCTCGGCGTGCGCTCGGGGGCCGACGTCTATGGCCTCGCCGAGCTGCGCGAACTGCAGGCGCTGCATCCGCGCCTGACGGTGCAGGTGGTGGTGGTCGCCGGCCCGGCCGAGGCCGGCCAGCGCCTGGGCCTGATCACCGACGCGATACGCGCCGACTGGCCCGGCAGCCTCGGGGGCTGGCGCGCCTACCTCTGCGGCTCGCCGCCGATGGTCGAGGCCGTGACGCAACTGGTGCGCGGCCGCGGCCTCGCGCCCGAGCAGATCCATGCCGATGCCTTCTACCTGCAAGGCACCTGAAGAATTGCCGGAAAGACAAGGAGACCCGCGATGACAACGCAAGCCGTGTTCCCGATCGAGCTGCGCTGGGAGAACGAGCAGACCAGCCGCATCCCGTTCAAGGCCTACACCGACGAGGAACTGCACAGGAAGGAGCTGCAGCGCTTCTTCTACGAGAAGCACTGGTGCTATGTCGGCCTCGAGGCCGAGATCCCGAACCCCGGCGACTTCAAGCGCACCGCCGTCGGCGAGCGCTCGGTGATCCTGGTGCGCGACATGGAAGGCGAGATCCACGTGGTGGAGAACGTCTGCGCGCACCGCGGCATGCAGTTCTGCCGCGAGCGCCAGGGCAACCGCAAGGACTTCGTCTGCCCCTACCACCAGTGGAACTACTCGCTCAAGGGCGACCTGCAGGGCGTGCCGTTCCGCCGCGGCGTGAAGCAGGACGGCAAGGTCAACGGCGGCATGCCGGGGGACTTCAAGCTCGAGGAGAACGGCCTCAACAAGCTCAAGGTCGCGCGGCGCGGCGGCGTGGTGTTCGCCTCCTTCGACCACGACATCGAGTCCTTCGAAGACTTCCTCGGCCCCGAGATCCTGCGCTACTTCGACCGGCTGTTCGATGGCCGCAAGCTCACCATCCTCGGCTACAGCCGCCAGCGCATCCCCGGCAACTGGAAGCTGATGCAGGAGAACATCAAGGACCCGTACCACCCGGGCCTGCTCCATACCTGGTTCGTGACCTTCGGGCTCTGGCGCGCCGACAACAAGTCGGAGCTCAAGATGGATGCGCGCGGGCGCCACGCCGCGATGATCTCCACGCGCGGCAGCGCGGGCAAGGCCGCGCAGGTGACGCAGGTCGCCAGTTTCAAGGAGAGCATGCAGCTCAAGGACCCGCGCTTCCTCGACATCGTGCCCGAGCCCTGGTGGGGCGGGCCGACCGCGGTGATGATGACGCTGTTCCCGAGCCTGATCCTGCAGCAGCAGGTCAACAGCGTGTCGACGCGCCACATCCAGCCCGTGGGCCACGATGCCTTCGATTTCGTCTGGACCCATTTCGGCTTCGAGGACGACAGCGAGGAGATGACGCAGCGCCGCCTGCGCCAGGCCAACCTGTTCGGGCCGGCGGGCTTCGTATCGGCCGACGACGGCGAGGTGATCGAGTTCTCGCAGCAGGGCTTCGAGCAGAAGCCCTACCACCGCACGCTGGCCGAGCTCGGCGGGCGCGAGGTCGAGAACACCGACCACATGGTGACCGAGACGCTGATCCGCGGCATGTACCGCTACTGGCGCGAAGTGATGGAGGCCGCATGAAGCAGCTCGACCCCGCCGCCTACCTCGAGCTGGCGCGGCTCTACGCGGCCTACGCCCATGCGGTCGATTCGGGCCAGTGGAGCCTGTGGCCGGCCTTCTTCACCGAGCAGTGCAGCTACCGGCTGCAGCCGCGCGAGAACCACGAGCGCGGCCTGCCGCTGGCCACGCTGTCCTTCGAGAGCCGCGGCATGCTCGAGGACCGCGTCTACGGCATCCAGGAGACGCTGTTCCACGACCCGTACTACCAGCGCCACGTGGTCGGGCTGCCGGTGGTGCACGGCGTCGACGACGACGGCGCCATCCACAGCGAGGCCAACTACGCGGTGTTCCGCACCAAGCTCGACGGGCCCTCGACCGTGTTCAACGTGGGCCGCTACATCGACCGCGTGGTGCCCACGCCCGAAGGCCTGAAGTTCGCGTCGCGCCTGTGCGTGTTCGACAGCGAAATGATCCCGAATTCCATCATCTATCCGATCTGAGCCATGCAGGACAAAGAACCCGAGACCCACGGCGCGCCGCTGCGCCGCTTCACCGACCCGGCCTACCGGCCGCTGTGCGCCAACCTCGCCGAGGTGCGCGAGAACATCGACGCGCTCGACCGCAGGATCGTCGCGCTGCTGGCCGAGCGCGGCCGCTACGTGAAGGACGCGGCGCGCTTCAAGCGCGATGCCTTCCAGGTCTCGGCGCCGCAGCGCCAGCAGGAGGTGATAGCCAAGGTGAGGGCGCTGGCCGAGCAGGAGGGCGCCTATCCCGAGGTGGTGGAAGCCGCCTATCGCGCATTGATCGCGGGCTTCATCGCGCGCGAGCAGCAGGACCACCTGGGCATGGTGGACGTGGAGGCGCGGCCATGAAGACCCTGTTCGTGCTCGCGGCCACGGCCGCCATCGCCATCACGGGCCAGGCCCAGGCCCAGGACTGGCCGCAGCGTCCCGTGCGCGTGATCGTGCCCTTCGCCGCCGGCGCCTCGCCCGACATCCTCGCGCGCATCGTCAACGACAAGCTCGCCTCGCGCATCGGCCAGCCGCTGATCGTGGAGAACAAGCCCGGCGCGGGCGGCAACAGCGGCACCGACCAGGCCTCGAAGGCCGCGCCCGACGGCTACACCTTCCTGCTGTCGGTCAATGCGCCGCTGGTCTACAACACCATCCTCTACAAGAACCTGCCGTACGACCCGTTCAAGGACCTGGTGCCGGTGTCGCTCGCGGCCACCACGCCCAATGTGTGCGCGGTGTCGAACGGCATGAACGTCGACTCGGTCAAGGGCTGGCTCGACGCGATGAAGCGCAACCCCGGCCAGTTCAACTTCGCCTCGACCGGCAACGGCTCGATCTCGCACCTGGGCGTGGAGCTCATCAAGCTGAAGACCCAGTCCTTCGCGGTCCACATTCCCTATGCGTCCTCGGGCCAGGCCGTCACCGCGATCATCCAGGGCGACGTGCAGTTCGCCTGCCTGCCGCCGGTGTCGGTGATGCCACAGGCCAAGGCCGGCCGGCTCAAGGCCATCGCCGTGACCTCGGCCGAGCGCTCGGCGCTGCTGCCCGAGCTGCCGACGCTGCGCGAATCGGGCCTGCCCGACATCCAGGCCGTGCCGTGGTTCGCCTACATGGCGCCCAAGGGCACGCCCGATGCGATCGTGCAGCGCATGAGCCGCGAGATCGCCGCGGTGCTCAAAGACCCCGAGGTGCTCAAGCGCCTGCAGACCGCGTACTTCGATCCGGTGGGCAGCACGCCCGAGGCGCTGGCGAAGTTCATGGGCGAGGAACTGCGGCGCTGGAAGCCGGTGATCGAGCGCACGGGCCTCAAGCCCGACTGACAGCCACCCACGCCACGAAGGAAAAGAACATGACCACGATCACCTGGATCGACGCCGCGGCGGTGGACGACGTCCCCGCCGACGACGTGATCGGCATCGACGTGCAGGGCCGCGACATCGCGCTCTACGGCACCGAGGACGGCATCCATGCCACCGACAACATCTGCACCCACGGCCATGCGCGGCTGTGCGACGGCTTCCTCGAGGGCCACGAGATCGAGTGCCCGCTGCACCAGGGCCGCTTCGACGTGCGCAGCGGCAAGGCGATGTGCGCGCCGCTCACCGAGGACCTGCGCAGCTACCCGGTGAAGATCGAGGGCGGGCGGGTCTACCTCGCGTTCGAGGGCTGATCGGCGGGCAGCTCGCGCGCTCGCTCGCGGCGCCGGCGCCTGGCCTTCGACGGATGCCACTGGTGCGTTGAGGCCTTGAAGGCCGGCCGCTCGAGCGCCATCGCCTCGAGGAAGCGCGGGCCGAGCTGCAGCCGTGGCGTGGCCAGCGAGGGATCGAAGTCGGCCTCGACGCGGCCCACGTCGGGCACGCGCGCATAGCGCAGCACGCGGTAGCCGGCATCGACCAGCAGCGCGTCGTGGGCCTCGCGCAGCGCGCGCTCCTTGCGGCCGGCCTTCTCGTCGAGGCCGACCACGGCCACCACCTCGAAGTTGCGGTCGCAGATGACGAAGTCGGCGATCTTGCGGCCGAAGCCGCTGCGCGCGGCGCGGGTGCGCGCCGTGAGCAGGGCGCCGAAGCTCACCTGCGGCAGCACCACGAGGTCGGGCAGCGTCTGCACCAGGCGGTGGTACATGGCCTGCTGGCGTTCGTTGAGCGGCGCGCGCGGGCGCGGGCGTTCGACGAAACCGCCGCGGCTGTCGTTGCGCTTCTGGGCGATCAGCACGAACAGGAGCAGGGCGAGGGTCGCCAGAACGACCACGAATAGAAATGTATTCATCTGTAACTCTCCTTCAGCGGCGAGTCTCGCACGAGTGAAAGCGAGGGCCTTGGCAAGCCCCTCGAAGCCTCGGACCAGGGCTTGCGCGCGGCCTCTGTTGCGGCTGCATTTCGCGCGCTCTGTATCTGTTCGCGGCGCACCGGTGCGGCGAAGATGGCGCCTTTTCTTTCCGCTGGAAATTCCGCCCATGACCGCCTCCGCCCATCGCCAACAGACCGCCGACCGCATCGCCGCCGCGCTCGGCCACAGCTTCGAGGGCGAGATCCGCGTCGGCGGCCACTATGCGTCGGCCGTGCGCGACGGCCAGACCGTCTACATCAGCGGGCAGGTGCCGCGCGTGGGCACCACGGTGATGGTCACGGGCCGCGCGGGCGATACCGTGTCGCTCGAGCAGGCACGCGAGGGCGCGCAGATCTGCGCGCTGCGCGCGCTCGCGATCCTGCGCCGCGAGCTCGGCTCGCTCGACGCGGTGCGCCAGGTGCTGCGCGTGGGCGTGTTCGTGCAATGCAGCGCCGACTTCACGCAGCACAGCGAGGTGGCCGACGCGGCCTCGGACCTGCTGCACGAGGTGTTCGGCGACGCGGGCGTGCATGTGCGCACGGCGGTCGGCGTCTATGCGCTGCCGAAGAATGCGACGGTCGAGGTCGAGATGACCGTGGCGGTCGACTGATTCAGCGCAGCAGCAGGTCCGCCACTTCCTGCGCCAGGGTCGCCACGGTGCGCGGCGCGCAGCCCTCGGCGTTGTTGCTCACGGTGACGAAGGCGTTCTGCCCGGCCTTCACCGTGCCCGCGATCACGCGCGCCAGCGCCTGGCGCGTCTCGGGATCGGGGTCGACGATCTTGTCGAACGGGCCGTAGAGCTTCTCGGCGTCCTCGTAGCCGTAGCGGCCGTGGCGCCGGTGCAGGTTCCAGCGGCACACCAGCGGGCGCGGCCACAGCGCGCGCAGCATCGGCAGCTGGTCCTCGATCGGCGGCATCTTCGCGTGCAGGCCCAGGCACCAGGTGGCGCCCACGCTGCGCAGCATGGCGGCGAACTCGGGCGTCATGAGCTGCGGGTCGCGCACCTCGACCGCGACCACCGCGTCGGGCGCGGTCGGCGTGAGCGCCGGCAGCGCGGCGATCATCGCGGCGAGGCGCTCGAGCAGCAGCGGCACATCGGCCAGCACGGGCCGCGGCAGCGGGCTCAGCTGGAACACCAGCGCGCCGATGCGGTGGCCCAGGCCTTGCAGCGCGGGTTCGGCGAACTCGCGCACCGCGAGGTCGGCGCTGAGGAAGGCCGGATTGATCTGCGTGCCGCGGCCGCTCTCGTCGCGCACCGTGGCATCGGTCACCACGCTCGGCGCCTTCACCACGAAGCGGAAGTCGTCGGGCACCATCGCCGCGTAGCGCGCGTACTGGCTCGCGGTGAGCGCGCGGTAGAAGTTGCGGTCCAGGCTCACGGTGCGGAACAGCGGATGCTGGCCATAGGCCGCGAGGCCGTTCTTCGACAGCACGGCCTCGGCGTACTCGCCGTCCCACACGAGGCCGGCCCAGCCCGGGTAGTTCCACGACGAGCCGCCGAAGCGCAGCTGCGGCGGCAGCTGCAGCGCGAGGTCGACCAGCGCGGGATCGGCCGGTGCCGGCTGCACGGTGCCGCCGCGCGATTTCTTCGGGGCCGGCGCCTCGGCCGCGGGCGCGAGAGGCGCCGAAGGGGGAGATCCGGGGAGGTCGGGGAAAAGATGGTCCTGCATTGCACTGATGCCTCGGGCGCGCATTCTCGCCCGGCCGGCGCTTGCCCGCCGGGCACAATCCGCGCCATGAAACAGTGGTTGCGCACCCGCGGCGGATGGTGGCTGGCCTGGCTGGCGCTGTCGGCCATCGGCGCGGTCTGGCTCGCGCGCGCGGAGATCGAGCGACTGCACCAGGCCTTCGACACCGACGCGCGCATCGCGCACCGCCTGATGAGCCAGCAGGTGGTGCAGTACGACGCGGTGCTGGCCACGCTCGCGCTGCTCGAGCCCGCGAGCGGCGGCGGTGCGGCCGACCGTCCCGAACAGCGGCTGCCCGCCGTGTACGCGTCGATCCTCGGCGTGCAGCGGCGCGCGCGCGACGCGGCCTGGCCGCCGGGTCCGCAGGCCGAGGCGCTGGCGCGGGCCGAGGCGCGCTCGCGCGAACTGCACCGCGCCGAATACGCGGCGCTCGACCTGCCGCACGGGCGCTACCTGCTGGCGATCGGCGCCGACCCGGTCAGCTATGCGCTGGCCATCGACCTCGCGGGCACGGTGCCCTGGCGCGACTGGCCCATGAACCCGCAGCAGAGCCCGGTGCGGCTGAGCCTGCAGCGCGATGGCCAGCAGCTGGTGCTGCAGCCGGGGCGCATCGGCGAGGGCGGCTGGCGCTTCGACTTCACCAAGGTGCTGGCCTCGCCGAGCCAGCCCTTCGACCTCGTCGCGCAGCGCCAGGTGGGCTGGTCCGAACTGCCCTGGCGCGCGATCGCGCTGTGGACGCTGGCGATGGCGCTGCTGGTCGCGGGCCTGTGGACCGCGCAGCGCCAGCGCGTGGCGCGCCGCCGCGCGGAAGAGCTGCTGCGCCTGGGCCAGGTCGCGCGGCTCAACGCGCTCGGCGAACTGTCGGCCGGCCTCGCGCACGAACTCAACCAGCCGCTGACGGCCGTGCTCGCGAATGCGCAGGCGGCGCGCCGGCTGCTCGACGAGGAGCCGCCCGACATCGCCACCGCGCGCGGCGCCATGGGCCAGGCGGTCGAACAGGCGCGGCGCGCCGCCGGCGTGGTGGGGCGGCTGCGGCGCGTGATCGAGCGGCCCGAGGCCGGCGGCGAGCTGCGCCCGCTGGCGCTGCACGAGGTGGTGCGCGATGCGATGCACCTGCTGGCGCCCGAGTTCGAGCAGCGCGGTGTCGCGGTGCGCTTCGATGCCGCGGCCCAGCCGCCGCTGCGCGTGCTCGGCGAGCCGGTGGCGCTCGAGCAGATCGTGCACAACCTGCTGATGAACGCGCTGCAGGCGCTCGAGGGCGTGCCCGCGGGCGAACGGCGCATCGAGGTCGAGCTCGCGCGCCAGGGCGAGGAGGGCACGCTGGCCATCGTCGACAGCGGCCGGGGCATCGCGCCCGAGGCGCTGCCGCGGCTGTTCGAACCCTTCTTCAGCACGCGCCAAGGCGGCCTGGGGCTGGGCCTGAGCCTCAGCGAGACGCTGGCCAGCGGCATGGGCGGCAGCCTCGAGGCGGCCCACGCGCTGCCGCGCGGCGCGCGCTTCACCCTGCGGCTGCGGCTGGAAGAAAGCGCCCGATGAACGTCCAGCCCCAATCCCCGCTGGTGCACCTGATCGACGACGACCAGGCCGTGCGCGACAGCCTCGCGCTGCTGATCGGCACCGTGGGCCTGCGCGTGCAGGCCTGGGCCGATCCGCAGGCTTTTCTCGCGGGCTTCGACCGCAGCGGCATCGGCGCCATCGTGCTCGACGTGCGCATGCCCGGCATCGGTGGGCTGACCGTGCTCGACCGGCTGGTGGCGCAGGGCGTGGACCAGCCCGTGATCATGCTGACCGGCCACGGCACGGTCGAGATGTGCCGCCGTGCCTTCAAGGCCGGCGCGGCCGAGTTCCTCGAGAAGCCGGTGGACGACGAACAGCTGCTCGAGGCGCTGCAGCAGGCGGTGCGCCAGCACGTGCGCTCGCGCGAGCGTTCGCAGGCCGACCAGGCGGCGCGCGAGCGGGTGGCGCAGCTGTCGGAGCGCGAGCGCGAGGTGCTGGCCTTCATCGTCGCCGGCCTCACCAACAAGGAGATCGCGCGCGAGCTCGCGCTGTCGCCGCGCACGGTGGAGACGCACCGCGCGAACCTGTTCGCCAAGCTCGAGAGCGATTCGCTGGCGCAGCTGATCCGGCGCTACGCGCTGCTGGTCGACGGCGACGCGGCCTGAGCGGCGCTCCGTAGAACTACGGAGCGCGGCCCGCAGCCGTACGAATGGCCGCGCCGGCGCGGCTTTCCTACAGTGGCGCAGCCGCCGGCAACGGGCCGGCGCCACTCACTGGAGACCCCTTTCATGCATTCGTCGCTTCGCCTCGCCACCCTCGCTGCCGCCGTCGTCGGCCTGGCCGCCTCCACCCTGGCCCAGGGCCAGACCGCCGCGCCCGCCGCGGTGCGCACCGAGCGCAACATCTCGCTCGCGCTGGCCAACCAGATCGCCGCCGAGGCCGTCGCCGCCTGCGCCGCCAACGGCTACAACGTGGCCGCCACCGTGGTCGATCGCGCCGGCACCGTGCGCGCCGTGCAGCGCGCCGACAACGCCGGTCCGCACACGCTGGCCTCGAGCGAGCGCAAGGCCTGGACCTCGGCCTCGGCCAAGAGCCCCACGCAGGCCATGATGGAGAACGCGCAGAAGAACCCCGGCGCCGCGAACCTGGTCTACCTGCCGGGCTTCCTGCTGCTGGGCGGCGGCGTGCCCGTGAAGTCGGGCAACGAGGTGATCGGTGCCGTGGGCGTGGGCGGCGCGCCCGGCGGCCACCTCGACGACCAGTGCGCGAACGCCGCGCTCGAGAAGGTCAAGGGCCTGCTGGGATGAAGACGCCGCGCGCGCTTCGGCTCGCCGCCGGCCTGGCGCTCGCGCTGGCCGCGGGCGTGCCGGGCGCGGCCATGGCCCAGGTCGCGCCCAGCGTGGCCGAGGCCAAGGCCTACGAGGGCCTGCACCGCGCGGCCTGGCAGGGCGACCTGCCGCGGCTGCGCACGCTGGTCGCGGGCGGCGCGACGCTCGATGCGCGCGATGCCCGTGGCCGCACGGCGCTGCAGGTGGCCACGCATGCGCGCCAGCGCGAGGCGATCCGCCTGCTGGCGCAGGCCGGCGCCTCGCTCGACCTGCTCGAGGACGACCGCTACGACGCCGTGACCATCGCCGCGGTGGCCGACGATCCGGCCACGCTGGCGCTGCTGCTGTCGCTGGGCGCGAGCGCGAAGCAGGTCACGAGCCGCTACGACGGCACCGCGCTGATCGCGGCCGCGCACCTGGGCCACGACGAGGTGGTGCGCCAGCTGATCGCGGCCGGCGCGCCGCTCGACCACGTCAACAACCTGCACTGGACCGCCACCATCGAGGCCGTGGTGCTGGGCGACGGCGGCGCGCGGCACCAGCGCACGCTGGCGGCCCTGATCGGCGCTGGCGCCAGGCTCTCGCTGGCCGACCGGCAGGGGCGCACGCCGCTGCAGCTCGCGGTGGCGCGCGGCTACACGGCGATGGCCGACCAGTTGCGGGCCGCCGGCGCGCCTTGAGCAGAACGCGGGGCGCGGGCGCCCGGCGGCTCGGGGACAATCGGGCCTCGCCGTCCCAAGGATTCGTCCCATGTACATGCCCCCGCAGTTCAACACCAAGGATCCCGCCGTCGCGCTCGAGCTGATGCGCGCCCATCCGTTCGCGAGCCTGATCTCGACCGACGACGACGGCCTGCCGTACGTGACGCACCTGCCCCTGGTGGCCGAGCAGAGGACGGGCGAGGGCGGCGGACTGGTGCTGTGGGGCCACTGCGCCAAGCCCAATCCGCACTGGCGCTACCTGCAGGCGCGGCCGCGCGCGGTCGCGACCTTTCTCGGGCCGCATGCCTACCTGTCGCCGCAGGTCTATCCCGACCTCGCGCGCGTGCCGACCTGGAACTACCTCGCGGTGCACTGCACGGTCGAGGCCCGGCTGGTCGAGGACGCACCGGCCAAGGACGCGCTGCTCAAGCGCCTGATCGGCGAGCACGAGCCGGCCTATGCGCAGCAGTGGCGCGACCTCGGCGAGGAATTCCAGCTCAAGATGCTGGCCGGCATCGTGGGCTTCGAGCTGCGCGTGACCGCGCTGCAATGCAAGATCAAGCTCAACCAGCACCGGCGCGAATCGCATGCGGCGATGCACGAGCGCTACGCGGCCGGGTCGGGCGACGAGCGCGCGCTGTCGGTGTGGATGGAGCGCCTCGGGCTGACCGGTGCCGAGGCGCCCCCGAAGGGCGCGGCCTGAGATGCGCGGACTCGGACTGATCGGCCTCGTGGTCGCGCTCGCGATCGTCGCGCTGGTGGCGAAGAAGCAGTTCGCGGGCGCGGCCGCGCCGGTGGTGTCGACCGGGGGCGATGCCACGACGCCCGCCCCGGTGCGCGACCAGGCGCGCCAGGTGCAGGACCAGTACAAGCAGGCCCTCGACGCCGCGATGCAGCAGTCGCAGCGCAAGATGCCCGATGACGAGTGAGCCCTTGAACGACGACGGCTTCATGGCGCTCGCGCTGGCCGAGGCGCGGCGCGCGGCCGAGGCCGGCGAGGTGCCCGTGGGCGCGGTGCTGGTGAAGGACGGCCGCGTGATCGCCACCGGCCGCAACACGCCCGTGGGCGGGCACGACCCGAGCGGCCATGCCGAGATCAATGCGCTGCGCGCCGGGGCCGAGGCGCTGCGCAACTACCGGCTCGAGGGCTGCGAGCTGTTCGTCACGCTCGAGCCCTGCGCGATGTGCGCGGGCGCGATGCTGCATGCGCGGCTCGCGCGCGTGGTCTATGGCGCCAGCGATCCCAAGACCGGCGCGGCCGGCTCGGTGCTCGACCTGTTCGCGCTGCCCCAGCTCAACCACCGCACGCAGGTGCGGGGCGGGGTGCTGGCAGCCGACTGCGCGGCGCTGCTGCAGGACTTCTTCCAGCGCCGGCGCACGGCCGCGCGCGAGCAGGCGCAGCCGCTGCGCGACGATGCGCTGCGCACGCCGCCCGAGCGCTTCGAGGCGCTGGCGGACTACGCCTTCGCGCCGCACCACGTGCAGGACCTGCCGTCGCAGCGCGGCTGGCGCCTGCACTACGTCGACGAAGGGCCGGCCGATGGCGATGCCGTCGAGGCGACCTGCCTGTGCCTGCATGGCCCCGGCGAATGGGGCTACGCCTTCCGCCATCTCGTGGGCCTGCCCGGGCTGCGCGTGCGGGTGCCCGACCTGATCGGCTTCGGCAAGAGCGACAAGCCCAAGCGCGAGGCCGCGCACAGCCTCGAGTGGCATCGCGACCTGCTGCTCGAATGGCTGGCCCGGTTGCCGCCCGCGCCGATGGTGCTCGTGCATTCGCAGGCCGGCGCGGAGTTGGCTGCGGCCCTGCATGCGGCCGCGCCCGCGGGCCGCTTCGCGGCGCTGCTGGCCGCGCCCGAGGGCGGCGAGCGCGTGCGCGATGCCTGGCGCGCGCCGTTCCCCGACCGCGGCTTCGAGGCCGCGCTGCGCGCCCTCGGCCCGCTGGCCCGGTCCTCGGGACCGGATCGCGCGCAGGCACTGGCACTGGCCGGGGCCGCGCGGGCCGCGATGGGATACTCGACGCCGTGAGCAACAAGCACATCTACATCTATTCCCCCTCCAGCGCGGTGCGCGACAAGGCCGCGTTCCGGCGCGGCGTGGCGCGCCTCAAGGCCCTGGGCCACGAGGTCGAGGTCGACGAGGCCGCGCTGTCCTTCCACCAGCGCTTCGCCGGCGACGACGCGACCCGCCTCGCGGCCATCGGCCGCGCGGCCGCGAGCGGGGCCGACATCGCGTTGATCGCGCGCGGCGGCTACGGCCTCACGCGCATCCTCGACGGCGTGCCGTTCAAGAAGGTGGCCAAGGCCATCGAGCGCGGCACCGAGTTCGTCGGCCTCAGCGACTTCACCGCGCTGCAGAACGCGCTGCTCGCGAAGACCGGTGCCGTGACCTGGGCCGGCCCCGCGGTGGGCGAGGACTTCGGCGCCGAGGCCGGGCCCGACGACATCATGGAAGCCTGCTTCGACGATCTCGCGAGCGGGCAGGGCGAGGGCACCGGCTGGCGCATGCCGGTGCGCGATGCCGGGATCAAGCTCAAGCCCGTGCACGACGCCGTGCTGTGGGGCGGCAACCTCTGCGTGCTGACCAGCCTGCTCGGCACGCCGTACTTCCCGGCGGTCGACCAGGGCGTGCTGTTCATCGAGGACATCAACGAGCATCCCTACCGCATCGAGCGCATGCTCGAGCAGCTGCGCATGGCGGGCGTGCTCGGCCGCCAGCGCGCCATCGTCTTCGGCCAGTTCACCGGCATGCGCAAGGTGCCGGGCTACGACCGCGGCTTCGGCCTCGACACCGTGATCGACCGGCTGCGCGCGCAGTTGCGCAAGGTGCAGGTGATCGCGGGCCTGCCGTTCGGCCACGTGCCGACCAAGGTGCTGCTGCCGGTGGGCGCGAAGGTCGAGCTCGCGGCCGACGGGCGCGACGTGTTCATGGTCTGGGGCCATCACCCGCACGGCAGCGCCAGGCCGCACGGGCATGCGCATGGCCACGATCACGGCCACGCGCACGGCGACCACGCCGACCACGGCCACGCGCACTAAGGCGCCGCGCGCGCCAAAAAAAAGGCGGCCCGGAGGCCGCCTCGAAGCGAACGACAGGCAGCTCGCGACCGCCTGCCGTCCGTTACATCAGTGGTGGGGAATGCGCTGGTGCGTGCGCGGTCCCATCGAGCCCGGCAATCCGCCTTCGAACATGCTGTTGATGCCCTTCATCTTGCGGCGCGCGGCGGTTTCGCCGTCGACCGCGCTCAGCGCGGTCATCACGTCCTGGCGCAGATACCAGAGGGTTTCGACATCGGCGGCAAAGCGCACGCGCTGACTCACGCGTTGCACCGAGTGGCCGCCGTGCGATGGCAGCAGCGACAGCATCGCGCTGCGGATGCGGCCGAGCTGCAGATCCTTGGTGCGCGCACTGGCACCACCCGAAAGGTGCAGCAGACGAAGCAGACGACGGATGATCGACATGGCGAGTTACGTAACACCAGGAGCAAAGGTGGCGGTTACCTTAATCGGGCGATGATCAAGACACAAGTTGTGGAACATTGTTTCTTGTTTGAAAACAACACACTTTACGTAGCAGTTCGAGCAAAAACTGAGGAGTGTTTTCTAAAGTATTAAGGCAAATGCAGGACTTTTCCTACATGGCCCACAGTATTTATCCGACAGCTCACTCTTCCTCTTCAGAATAGTGCGACTTGGTGAAGGATTTGACGGTACAAACCCGTCCAGGGATGACCGGATTTCGGCGTTCTCCGTGTCCGGTCGGAGATAAGAAAACTCAAAACAACGGCGGTGAGGCCGAATTCAGAACATGGTTGTCAACTCCACTGTGGTGTTTGCGGACCTGACCGGGAGCACCCGGGTCTTCGAGGCGATGGGCAATGCCCGGGCCACCGAGACGGTGACGCGCCTGACGCAATGGATCGGGGCGGTGTGCGAAAAGCATGGCGGCCGGGTGGTGAAGTCGCTGGGCGATGGCGTGTTCGCGCTCTTCGCCGAAGGCGCGGGCGCGATCCAGTCGGTGATCGAATTGCAGCGCCAGCACCAGAAGCGCCTGCTGGCCTGGCCCGCGCCGCTGCGCATGGAACTGCAGATCGGCGTGGCCAGCGGCGAGGTGCTCGAGGTCGACGGCGACTGCTTCGGCGACGCGGTCAACCTGGCCTCGCGGCTCAGCGATCTCGCGGGGCCGAGCCAGATCTGGGCCACCGAGTCGGTGATCGCCCAACTGCCCGAGGGCTCGGTCCATCACCGCGACCTCGGCCCGATCAACATCCGCGGCCGCAGCGAGCTCTCGGTGGTGCATCGCATCGACTGGCAGGAGGACGTGACGGCCTCGCTGACGGTGCCGGCCGCGCTGATGGCGAGCCGCCATGCCGATTCGAACTTCGGCCAGATCGAGCTGAGCTGGCTCGACGTGCGCTCGATGTTCCGCACCGAGCAGTTGCCGATCCACCTGGGCCGCGTCGACGACGCCGAGTTCGTGGTCAACGATCCGCGCGTGTCGCGCCTGCATGCGCGCATCGAGCTGCGCCAGGGCAGTTGCGTGCTGACCGACATCAGCACCTACGGCACCTGGGTGCGCTTCCATGGCAATGCCGGGCCCAGCAGCGAAATCGCGCTGCGGCGCGAGGAATGCGTGCTGCACGGCAGCGGCGAGATCGGACTCGGCGCGCCGCTCAGCGATTTCAGCGCGCCGACCATCGCCTTCAACACCATGGGCGGCGACGTGCTGCTGTCGCGCCGCTCGGTCGGCTGAAGGGCTGCCGCCTCGTCACGTTTGGCTACCAGAAGCGGTGGCCGGGCGTGCACGGGGCACGGGGGCCGGGCGTTGCTCGTGCATCGGACCGCCGTTCGCGGTCGTTTCCAGCCAGCCTGGACCGGGAGCCCTCAGTGAACCTCAAGCCTTCTTCTTCCTCGTCCCGCGGCCCGCACCTGGCCGCGCTCGCCGCCGTGGCGCTCGCCTCGCTGTTCGCGGCCGGTGCCGCCAACGCGCGCGGCCACTGGTCGATCGAGATCGGCACGCCCGGCGTGGGCTATCCGCCGCCGTACTACGCGCCGCCGCCCGTCTACTACGAGCCCGCGCCGATCTACTACGCGCCGCCCCCGCCGGTGTACTACCGCCCGCCGCCGCCCGTGTACTACCGGCCGGCACCGCTGATCGCGCCGCCGCCGGGTCGGCTCTACTACGGTCCCGGCTACCCGTACCGCGCGCCCAACGACGACGGGGACGACGACTGACGCGCGCCGTGTCCGCCTGAGCGCTTGCTGAAGACAATCCGCGACAGGAATTGTCAAATTGTGTTTCCTGAACGACGAAAAAGTCACACAAGTTCACATTCCTAAGCCGAAAGTCCGCCGGTTCCTGCCTCTCGATCCACGGAAACCGGTAGGGCATGACCCTTGCCTCCTGACCCCCATCGGCGCGCGGGCGCCGCAGGAGCGAGGGTCATGTTCGACACGGAAGAAGCCGGCCAGCAGGCAGCGGCTCATGAGACGGGGGATGCGCCGCTGGCGCGGGACGGGGACGGCCACGGCACGCCCGCCCACGAGGGATCGGCCAAGGCGCTGAAGGGCCTGGCGCTGTTCGCCATGCCGGCGCTGATCGCGGGCTGTGGCGGCGGAGGAGGCGGCGGTGGCGCGGGTGGCGGCATCTTCCCGGGCGCGGGCGGCGGCAACCCGCAGCCCGATCCGGCCGCACCGGCCGACACCGGCCCCTACCACTACCTGCAGGCCAAGAGCGACGCCGAAGCCGCGCGCTTCCTGCTGCAGGCGCAGTTCTCGGCCTCCGAGCCGGAGATCGCCGCGGTGCGCAGCCTCGGCTATCTGCCCTGGCTCGAACAGCAGTTCAGCGCGCCGCGTACCCAGACCGCCTGGGAATGGGTCGAGAGCCAGCCCTACAACGCCACCGACATCGACGCCACCGTCTGGCGCCAGCTCATGCTGTCGGGCGACGCGGTGCGCAAGCGCATGGCGCTCGCGCTCAGCGAGATCTTCGTGGTCTCGGCCAACGACATCGGCTCGAGCTGGCCGACGCACATGATGGCCCAGTACTGGGACATGCTGGCCGCGGGCGTCTCGGGCAACTTCCGCCAGCTGCTCGAGGCCGTGACGCTCAATCCCGCGATGGGCTTCTACCTCAACACCCGCGGCAACCAGAAGGAGAACAACCGCGGCCGCCAGCCCGACGAGAACTATGCGCGCGAGGTCATGCAGCTCATGAGCATCGGCCTGCAGCAGCTCGAGGCCGACGGCACGCCGAAGACCGGCGCCGACGGCCAGCCGCTCGACAGCTACACGCAGAACGACGTGACCCAGCTCGCGCGCGTCTTCACCGGCTACGACCTCGACATCAAGCCCGGCGAGGAGAACGGCTTCCGCCCGCCGGGCGCGAGCTACACCGTCGAGACCCGAGACTGGACCACGCGGCCGATGGTGCTCGTCGCGAGTCGCCACTCGATGCTCGAGGCGAAGTTCCTCGGCACCACCGTGCCCGCCAACACGCCCGGCGCCGCCGCGCTCAAGATCGCGCTCGACACGCTGTTCAACCACCCGAACGTTGGCCCCTTCATCGGGCGGCAGCTGATCCAGCGGCTGGTCACGAGCAACCCGAGCCCGGCCTACGTGAAGCGCGTGGCCGCGGCCTTCGCCGACAACGGCGCGGGCGTGCGCGGCGACATGAAGGCGGTGTTCGCCGCCGTGCTGATCGACGACGAGGCGCGCGCGCCGGCCGGCCTGGCCAACCCCGACTTCGGCCGCCTGCGCGAACCGATGCTGCGGCTGGCGCAATGGGGCCGCAGCTTCGGCGTGAGCTCCACCAAGGGCACCTGGCGCATCGGCGACCAGAGCAATGCCAGCTACGGCCTGGGCCAGAGTCCGCTGCGCTCGCCCTCGGTCTTCAACTACTTCCGGCCCGGCTACGTGCCGCCGGCCACCGCCATCGCCGAGCGCAAGCTGGTGGCGCCCGAGTTCCAGATCGTCAATGAGTCCAGCGTGGGCGGCTACCTCAACTTCCTGCAGAACGCGCTGCCCTACGGCATCGACAACGGCGACGTGCGCGCCGCCTACGCGGCCGAGAAGGCGCTGGCGCTCGACCCCGCGGCGCTCGTGAAGCGGCTCAACCTGCTCTTGACCGGCAACCAGCTCTCGAGCGCCACCGTGAGCCTGATCACCAATGCGCTCGCCACGCCCGCGCTCAACGCCAGCAGCAGCGAGGGCGCCCGGCTCAACCGCGTCTACGCGGCCGTGATGCTGGTGATGGGCGCGCCCGAATACCTGGTGCAGAAATGAACCCCATGACCCCGACGAACACGGCCAGCCAGGAGCGGCGCCCATGCATCTGATCGATCCCGCGCGCCATACCCGGCGTGCCTTCCTGCGCCGCTCGGGCCAGCTCGCGATGGCCGGCACCGCGCTGCCGTTCGCGCTCAACCTCGCGACCATGGGCGAGGCCGCGGCCCAGGCCGCGCCCGGCGACGACTACAAGGCGCTGGTCTGCGTCTTCCTCTACGGCGGCAACGACTACGCCAACACGGTGGTCACCTACGACACCGACAGCTACGGCAAGTACAGCCAGATCCGCGGCGGCAACGGCGATGCGGGCGGCGGCATCGCGATCGCGCGCGCCCAGCTGCTGCCCACCTTGCTCGCGCCCACGCAGGCATTGCCGGGCGGGCGCCAGTACGCGCTGCATCCGTCGATGACCGCGCTGGCCGACCTGTTCCACAACGAGGGCAAGGTGGCGGTGCAGCTCAACGTCGGCCCGCTGATCGCGCCGATCACGCGCGCCCAGTACGACAGCGGCAACCGCAAGTCCTGGCCGGTGCCGCCCAAGCTGTTCTCGCACAACGACCAGCAGTCGGTTTGGCAGTCGTCCTCGCCCGAGGGCTCGACCGTGGGCTGGGGCGGCAACATCGGCGACCTCGTGCTGTCGGGCAACACCGGCGCGCTGTTCACCTGCATGTCGGTGTCGGGCAATGCCGTGTTCCTCTCGGGCGACCAGGCGCTGCAGTACCAGGTCGGCACCGGCGGCGCGGTGCGCATCTACAGCGTGGGCACCAACACCGGCAACCTGTTCGGTTCCGACACCGTCAAGGCCGCGATGCAGCAGCTCGCGCAGCAGTCGCGCGGCCACACGCTCGAGGAGGAATACAGCAAGGTGGTCCGGCGCGCGGTCAAGGCCGAGGGCCAGGTCACGGCGGCGATCCAGAGCGACTTTCCCGCCGGCGCCTTCCCGGCCAACAACGGCCTCGCGAGCCAGCTCAAGATGGTCGCGCGCCTGATCCGCGGCCGCGCCTCGCTGGGCGTGAAGCGCCAGGTCTTCTTCGTCTCGATGGGCGGCTTCGACCTGCACGACAGCCTGATCGCCAACCAGCCCGGCCTGATGCAGCGGCTGTCCGACGCGATGGCCGCCTTCCATCGCCAGATGGCGACCCTGGGCCTCGGCGACCAGGTCACGGCCTTCACGGCCTCCGACTTCGGCCGCACGCTCTCGTACAACAGCGACGGCTCCGACCACGGCTGGGGCGGCCATCACTTCGTGGTCGGCGGCGCGGTGAAGGGCAGGGCGATCTACGGCACGCCGCCGCCCGTGAGCATCGGCAACACCGCGGCCGATGCCGACCAGTGGCACGTGGGCCAGGGCCGCCTGCTGCCCACCACCTCGGTCGACCAGTACGCCGCCACGCTCGCGCGCTGGTTCGGCGTGCCCGACAGCCAGCTCGACGGGATCCTGCCGAACCTGAAGAACTTCGGGCGCACGGCGAACGGCATCGCGTATCCGCGCGACATCGGGTTCATGGGATGAACATCATGGGCCACGTGACACTGATGGGCAGCCTCGACAGCGTCGAGGGCGGCATCAGCGTGGACTTCGGTCCGAAGCCGCGCCGCGAGGCACCGCCCGCGACGCCGGGCCTCGGCCTCGCGCGGCGCCGGCCCTTCGCCAGCGTCGCGGCCGCGATCGCGGCCATCGAGGCGCTGGACCGCGAGCTGCGCAAGTTCGAGCTCGCGGTCGACGACGTGCTGCAGGACTACCTCGGCGTGCAGATGGCGCAGATCACCGACTGCGCGCTGACGCGCGGCTGGGAGCCCGTGGGTTTCGTGCAGGACGAGGGCTTTCGCGTCTACCGCTACGAGCGCCTGCGCGGCCGCTCGAGGCAGGCCGGCACGAGCCGCTGAAGCGCCGGGCGGCCAGCGCGGCGCCGCCTGTCATCGCACCGACACGAATCCGTCACGCAGCGCAGTCACCATCCGGCTCGCCCCGGCTGCGATGGTCCCGACGTCCACGGCCCGGCTCCTCCGAACACGCCGCGCATGCACCTTTCCTGCACCTCCTTCCTCGATCCGGCATGCCCGCAGCGGGTTCACAGCTCGCGGCGGGACTGATGGCGGTGGCGGTGCTCCTGGGCGGCATGCCGGCCGCGCGCGCCGACGCGCCACGGACCGCCGTGGCCGATCCCGCGGCGCCGATGCACTTCGACATTCCGCGCCTGCCGCTGGCCGCGGCGCTGAGCCGCTTCCATGCGCAGACCGGCCAGTCGCTGCTCTACGACGACGCGATCGCCGACGGCCGCATGGCCGGTCCGCTGCAGGGCGAGCACACGCCCGAGGCCGCGCTGCGCGAGCTGCTCGCGGGCAGCGGCATCGTGGTGCGCTACACCTCGCAGGCGGCCTTCATGCTGATGCGGCCCGAGGCGCCCACCACCGGGCAGTCATCCGTTGCCGCGACGGCCGACACGCGAACCGCCATCGCGGCGACCGCCGCGCGCCGCGCCTACTACGCGCAGCTGCAGGCCCGCGTGACCGCCGCGCTGTGCGGCGATCCCGTCACCATGCCCGGCAGCTACCGGCTGGCGCTCAACCTCTGGATCGATGCCGGGGCCCCGGTGGTCGAGCGCGTGGTGCTGCATGCCACCGGCAACGAACGGCGCGATGCGCGCATCGCCGCGCGGCTCACCGGCCTGGCGCTGGAATCGGCGCCGCCCGAGGGCCTGGCGCAGCCGATCGCGCTGCTGATCCTGCCGCGCCAGCCGGCGCAGACCGGCGACTGCCGCCCATGAGCGCCGGCCTGCTGAACTTCCTGGTCGAGCGCTACGACGTGCTGCGCCGCAAGCTCTCGCACCGGCTCGGTTCGGTCGAGCTGGCCGAGGACGTGCTGCACGACACTTACGTCAAGCTCTCGGTGCGCGCGCCGGCCGGCCCGGTGCACAGCCCGCAGAGCTTCCTCTTGCGCACCGCGGTCAACATCGCGATCGACCGCATCCGCGCCGACCGGCTCGAGCTCTCGGGCGAGGAGGTCGACGAACTGCTGATGACCGACGAGAAGGCCATCGACCCGGCGGTCGCGGTCGAGGCGCGCATCGACCTCGAGGCGGTGGCGCGCGCGATGGAGCTGCTGCCGCCGCTGCGCCGGCAACTGCTGTTCGCCTCGCGCGTCGAGGGCATCCCGCAGAAGGAGCTGGCGCAGCGCTACGCGATCTCGCTGCGCCGCGTCGAGCGCGAGATCCACCTGGCGCACGAGTTCTGCGTCGAACAGATGCGAGGGCCGCGCAAGGATTGAATTGGCGGTCGGCCTCGGCGCCGAACGTCCAGTCAGCAGCACACCGATGATCTCGAACATGGCCGACGACGATTCCGAAGTCCTTGCCTCCCGTCTCGACGAGGAGGCGCGCGCCTGGGTGCGCCGGCTGCGCTCGGGCGCGGCCACGCGCAAGGACGCGCGCCAGCTCGCGCAGTGGCGCGCGCGTGGCCCGGGCCATGCGCAGGCCTTCGAACGCGCCAAGCGCGAGTGGCAGGCGATCGGCGGCGTGGCGCAGGCGCACCAGCGGCTCTTTCCCGAGGCCGCCGCCGCGCCGGGCCGCGCGGCCGTGCAGGCCGCGGTGGCGGTCGACACGCGCCGACGCTGGCTGCTCGGCGCGGGCTTCGCGAGCGCGGGCGCCGCGGCCATCGCGGCGGTGGTGCATCCGCCGCTGGCGCTGTGGCCCTCGTGGTCCGAGCTGGTGGCCGACTACCGCACCGGCACCGGCCAGCAGGCCACGGTCACGCTGGCGGCCGACGTCGAGCTGATGCTCAACACCCAGACCAGCCTCGCGGTGCAGCCCGCCGCGGCCGGCGGCGGCGAGCGCATCCGGCTGATCGCGGGCGAGGCCACGCTGCGGCGCGGCCCCGGCGCGCCCTTCGTCGAACTGGTCGCGGGCGACCTGCGCATCGTGCCCGGCGTGGGCAACGTCGCCGTGTGGCGCCAGGACGAACGCTACCGCGTGAGCTGCATCGAGGGCCGCGTCGAGGTGATGCATCCCACGCGCACCGTCGCGCTGCGCGAGGGCGAGCAGATCTGGTGCGGCGCGACCGGCGTGTCGCCGGTCGCGCAGGTGGACATGGCGCAGACCCAGGCCTGGCGCCGCGGCGAGCTGGTGTTCCGCGCCACGCCCCTGAGCGAGGCGGTGGACGAGATCAACCGCTACCGCAACGGCCGGGTCGTGCTGGCGAGCGACTCGCTCGCGCGCCATCGGCTCAGCGGGCATTTCCGGATCAACGCGCTCGACGAGGCGATCGAGCAGATCGAGGTGCTGTTCGGCGCGCGCGCGACACGCTGGCCGGGCGGGATCGTGATGCTGGGCTGAGCGCGGCCGCGGGCCCGCAAAAAAAGTCGGATTTCCTTGGCGGGTCTTCGCTGCGCCAACGTCTAGGTCAGGACTTCAACGACCGACCCCGACGCCCACACGGACCCGCCACCATGTCTTCGACCCCGCGACGCGCCACCGACCGAACCCCGCCGCACCATCCATCCCGCGCCCAGGGCGCCATCCCGCGCCAGGCGCAGCCGCTGCATCCGGTCGCCTGGGCCATCGCCGGCCTCGCGATGGCGCTGGCCACAGGCGGCGCGCAGGCGCAGCGCGCCTTCAGCGCCGGCTGGATGGCGCAGAAGAACATGGCGCAGGCCACGGCCGCCGCCACCGGCCGGCTGCCCAACGGCCAGCCGGCCGCGCTGCTGACCCACCCGCAGGCGCAGCAGCAGCGCGCCAATGCCGAGCTGCAGCGCTCGCTCGACAACCTGCAACTGGCCGCGCGCGGCATCGCGGCCCAGCAGGCGGCCCAGGCCGCGGCGCGGCTGGCGGCGCAGGGCGAGGCCTCGGTGCCCGACGGCCTGGCCGAGGGCGGCCTGCGCGTGGACGGCAACAGCCTCAGCGCGGGCTGGCTCAACGCGCAGGCACCGCAGCAGACGCAGGCCAACGGCCGCACCACGGTCGCGATCCGCCAGACCGGCGACCGCGCCATCCTCAACTGGGAGAGCTTCAACGTCGGGCGCAACACCACGGTCGAGTTCCAGCAGCAGCCCGACTGGGCGGTGCTCAACCGCGTCAACGATCCGCAGGCGCGGCCCAGCCGCATCCAGGGCCAGATCAAGGCCGACGGCACGGTGCTGATCGCCAACCGCAACGGCGTGGTGTTCAGCGGCACCAGCCAGGTCGACACGCGCAACCTGGTGGCGGCCGCGGCCCGCATCGGCGACGAGCAGTTCAGGAACAACGGCCTCTACAGCGCCCAGGTCAACGGCCAGCCGCAGCCGGTGTTCACCGACGCGCTGGGCAAGGTCGAGGTGCAGGCCGGCGCGCGCATCGCGACCCGGCAGCCCGTGTCGGTCACGCAGGGCGGCGGCTACGTGCTGCTGCTTGGGCACGAGGTCGAGAACGCCGGCAGCATCGCCACGCCGCGCGGCCAGGCGCAGCTCGCGGCCGGCGACAGCTTCGCGATCCGCAAGGGCGTGGGCACCGACGCCAACACCTTCTCGACCACGCGCGGCAACGAGATCGCGCCGCGGTTCGTGCCCGACAGCACGGCCGGGCTGGTGCGCAACAGCGGCCTGATCGTCGCGAGCGAGGGCGACATCACGCTGGCTGGCCGCACGGTGCGCCAGGACGGCGTGGCGCTCGCCACCACCACCGTCAACGCGCGCGGCACGGTGCACCTGCTGAACTCGGCCGCCGATGCCAAGGGGCGCGTGGCCACAGGCCGCGAGGCGGTCACGGCGGTGCTGATCGACGCGGACGATCGATTCAGCGCGCTGGACAGCCAGCGCGACGTGCTGATGGCCGACTCGGCCCGCCTCGACCGGCTGCGCACCCAGGCCACGCCCGGCGTGTTCGACAACCTCTCGCGCCAGCAGGACCGCCGCGACCTGTCGCGCGTGGAGATCGTGTCGGGCGGCGACGTGCAGTTCGAGGGCGGCTCGCTGGTGCTGGCGACCGGCGGCCAGGTCGCGGCGAGCGCGGCGCGGCGCGTGCTGGTGGCGAACGAGGCACGGCTCGACGTGGCGGGCGCCGTCGGCGTGAGCGTGGCGATGGCGTCGAACAACGTCCAGGTCAACATCCAGGGCAACGAGCAGCGCGACGCGCCGCTGAACCGCGACACCGGCAAGCTCAACAACGCCAACGTCTGGATCGATCGCCGACGCCTGAGCTACGTGCCGGCCAAGCCGGGCGTGTACGACAGCGATCGCTACTACACCGCCGGCGGCCTGCTCGAGGTCGGCGGCTACCTGGGCAACCAGCCGCACGGCATCGGCGAATGGCTGGCGCAGGGCGGCACCGTCTCGCTGGGCGCGGCCGAGGTCGTGACGCAGCGCGGCGCCGCGATCAACCTGTCGGGCGGCTCGATCGACGTGCGCACCGGCTATCTCAACCAGAGCTGGCTCAAGGGCAGCGACGGGCGGCTGTACCGGCTCGACAAGGCGCCGGCCGACATGCTGTTCGAGGGCGTGTACCGCGGCTTCGAGGATGCGCATGCGCGCTGGGGCAGGAAGACCACCGGCTATTTCTACAACCCGCTGATCGGCCCGCAGCGCCTGCTCGAGAACGGCTACACGGTGGGGCGCGATGCCGGCCGGCTGGTGGTGAGCGCGCCCACGGCGGTGCTCGAGGGCGAGGTCGAGGCGACGGTGTTCCGCGGCCCGCGCCAGACGCAGGCGCGCAGCGCGGCGCAGGACGGCTATGCGCAGTCGCAGCTCGCGGTGGCGCGAGCCGGCACGCTGGCGCTGCGCCGCATGGGCGGCGTGGGCGTCGATGGCGCCTTCGACACCCGGGTGCGCATCGGCGAGGTCGCCGACGTGGCCGATGCGCTGGCGGGCGATCCGGCCGCCGTGCTGCCCGCCGAACGCATCGGCACCGCCTTCCTCGATGCGGCGCGGCTGTCCGGCTTCGGCCTGGGCGGGCTCGAGATCGTCGCCAACGGCGAGGTGCGCATCGAGCGCGCGCTGCGGCTGGCCGACGGCGGCCGGCTCGAGATCGTCGCGCCCACCACGCGCATCGAGGCCGACGTGAGCGCGCGCGCCGGCAGCATCGTGGTCGGCAACATCGCGCCGGTGGCGACCACCAGTTCGCCGAGCCTCGGCACGCTGCTGGTGCGCGAGGACGGGTCGTCCAGCTTCGTGCTCGCGCAGGGCGCGCGGCTCGACCTGCGCGGCGCGTGGAGCAACCAGCAGCGCGAGGGCGGCGACGTCGACGGCGAGGCCAGCACCGCCTTCGTCGACGGCGGCAGCCTCTCGGTGCGCATGACGCACGGCAGCATCGTGCTCGAGCGCGGCAGCGTGGTGGACGTGTCCTCGGGCGCGACGCTGGCGCGCAACGGCCGGCTCGCGGGCGGGCGCGGCGGCAGCGCGAGCCTGCTGGCCGGCGCGGCATTCGTCGAGACCAACCTCGAGGAGAACCCCGCCGGCGTGCAACTGCGGCTGGACGGCGAGCTGCGCGCCAGCGGCGTGCTGGGCGGCGGCACGCTGACGCTGCAGTCGCCTTCGAGCGTGGTGTTCGGCGAGCACGCCCTGCTCGAAAGCGGGCGACTCGCGGCCGGCACGGCGGTGCCGCTGGCGGTGGTGCTCGCGCGCGAGGTGCGCATCGGGCTCGGCGAGCGGCTGCCGATGCGCGCCTCGACCACGCTGAGCGTGACGGTGCAGGACGTCGCCCTGGCCGACTACGTCTCGGCCCAGATCACGACGCCGATCGTGACGGGCGCCGACTGGGTCGTGCCAGTGGGTGTCACGCTCGGCACCTCGCTCGGGTCCCTGGAGGCGGGCAGCCGGATGCCCGCCGGCACCCGCATCGACTACGTCCAGGGCCAGTTCGTGCCGGGCACCGTGCTGCCGTCGGCGGTCTTCCCCGCCGGCCTCCCGACCTTTCCGTACACCTTCACCCAGCAGGCCGGCGAGCGCGCCGCGATCCCGACCGTCTATGCGCCGGGACGGATCGTCGATGGCGGCACGCGCTTCGCGCAGGACGTCGACTTCGTGCCGGCGCAGCGGCTCGATCCGGCGCTGCTGCAAAGCGGCTTCTCGCGCTACCGCCTCACCAGCTTCGGCGGCGTCCTGGTGAACGAGGACCTCGCGCCGCGCATGCCGGTGCTGCGCGCCGCGGCCGATGCGCGCGAGCTGCCGAGCGGCACCGACACCGGGCGCGCGCTCGAGCGCTGGCTGCCGCCGCTGTACGCGGAGGATGCGCCGCGGCACCGCCTGACGGCGCGCACCGGCGCCGACCTGAGCCTGCACGGCGCCGAGCTGCAGCTGCCGGGCGGCGTGCAGATCGATGTCGATCCCGGCCGCCAGGCGCGGCTGGTGGCGCAGGGCCAGCTCACGGTCGAGGGCCGGGTGGTCGCGCCCGGCGGCGACATCGTGCTGACCAGCGCCGTCACGCGCGGCACGACCGCCCTGGGCCTCGCGCCGCTCGGCACGTCGATCTGGATCGGCGGCGACGCGGTGCTCGACGCCGCCGGCCGCGCGTACACGGCCTTCGACGGCGACGGCCTGCGCTACGGCATCGCGCCCGACGGCGGCTCGATCCGCATCGGCCTCGAGGACTACACCCGCGCCAGCCGCGATTTCCTCAAGACCACCGGCGCGCACGTGATCATCCGGCCCGGCGCGCGGCTCGACGCCTCGGGCGCCTACGCCGAGGTCGACGCGGCGCAGGACAACCTGCCGCCCGGCGGTGCGCGCCTCCAGCGGCTGGCCGGCGACGGCGGCCTGATCCGCATCGGCTCGTCGCGCGGCATCCTCAACGACGGCAGCCTGCGCGCCGCCGCGGGCGGCGAGGGCGCGGCCGGTGGCACGCTGAACCTGGCGCTCGAGAACCCGCCGGGCAACGCGCACCGCGTGCAGGTCATGACGCTGACGCAGGACCGCGTCGCCAGCGGCGCCGCCGCCGGCCTACGGCCCGGCGTGGCCGACGGCTCGCTGGTCGATGCGCGTGCGCGCCTGAGCGCCGAGGAGGTGCGCGCGGGCGGCTTCGGCACGCTGGAACTGTGGAACCGCGACATCCTCGAGATCGAAGGCGACCTCGAGCTGCGGCTGCCCGAGAGCCTGATCCTGCGCCGCGGCGCCTTCGCCGCTTCCACGGCCGCGCCGCCCGCGCGGGTCGTGCTGGCCGCGCCGTACGTGCTGCTCGACGGCAAGGTCGCCATCGAGGTCCAGGCACCGGAATTCCTGTCGGGCCTGGTGCCCCGGAGCACCTCCACCGCCAACAGCGGCCGCCTCGACATCCAGGCCGATCTGGTCGACGTGCGGGCCTCCAACCTGTTCGGCCCGACCGGCGTGAGCCAGGGCCTCGTGGCCACGCCCTTCGGCTGGCTGGTCGAGGCCCGGCCGCTGGACCTCCACGGTTTCGACGAGGTGGCGCTGACCAGCCGCGGCGACGTGCGCTTCACCAACGGCACGCTCGAGACCGGCGGCAACCTCACGGTGACCGCGGCCCAGCTCTATCCCACCACCGGCGCCACCGGCGAGCTGCGCGTGGCCCTGCGCTCCGTCATCGGCCAGACGGACAGCTACGATCCCGCGCGCCGGCTCACGATCCGCGGCACCGGCGCGCCGCCCGCGATGCCGGCCTCGGCCTTCGGCACGCTCACGCTGGCGGCCGCCACCATCGACCAGGGCGGCGTGGTGCGCGCGCCGCTGGGCTCGATCATCTTTGGCACCAAGCCCGCGTTCGGCATCGGCACGCCGCCGCTGCGCGAGCAGATGTTCGAGGTGCTGCTGCGCGACGGCAGCCTCACCTCGACCAGCGCCGCCGGCATGGTCATGCCCTACGGCGGCACCGTGGACAACATCCGCTACGCCTACAACGGCCAGACGGTCGAGTACCTGCCGCTGGGCTCGGTGGCCGGTCGGCCGGAGCTGTATGCCGAGCAGTTCGTGCGCCCCGGCGTGGCCTTCGGCCAGTCGCGGATCACGGCCGAGGCGGGCGCGGTGCTCGACGTGTCGGGCGGTGGCCGGCTCACCGGCGCCGGCTTCTTCACCGGGCGCGGCGGCTCGGTCGACGTGCTGCGCACGCCGCTGGTCGATGCCAATCCCTTCTACGGCTTCAGCAGCGCGGGCGCCGGCGTCTATGCGCTGGTGCCGGGCTTCGCGGGCGGCTACGCGCCGGTGGCCCCGGACGCGGGCGCCGGCGCGCCGCGCATCGGCCAGCAGATCCGCTTCGATGCGCCCGTGGGCGGCCTGCCCGCGGGCACCTACACGCTGATGCCCTCGACCTACGCGCTGCTGCCCGGCGCCTGGCGCATCGAGCTCGGCGGCGGCTCGGGCCAGGCCTTCGAGTCGCTGCGCGCCAGTGGATCGGTGCGCGCCAGCGGCTACCTCAGCATCGCCAACACCGCCGTGCGCGACGCGCTGCCCACCGCCGTCACGCTGACGCCGGGCAGCGCGGTGCGCAGCCTCTCGCAGTACAACGAGACCAGCTACGCCGACTTCGCGCTCGCGCGCGCCGCCACCTTCGGCGAGGTGCGCGCGCGCCTCGAGCGCGACGGCCAGAGCGTGCACATCGACACCGGCAGCGCGACCGGCCGGGCACTGTCCTTCGCGGGCGTGGCGCGGCTGCGCGGCGAGGCCGGGGCTGGCACGGGCAGCGCGGCCGCGCTCGACGGCAACCTGTTCCTCACCGGCCGGCGCGCGGCGGAGGTGGTGGCGCCGGGGGCTGTGACCACGCCGGGCTTCGTCTCGTTCGACGCGGCGCAGCTCTCGGCCTTCGACGCGGGCACGCTGATCGTGGGTGGCGTGTACGGCCTGCGCGACGTGTTCGTGGTGGTCGGCTCGGGCCAGGTGCCGGTCGGTCCGCACGTGGTGATCACGGGCGCCGAGCAGGCGGCCGTGGTCGTGCGCGACGGCGCGCGGCTCGCGGCGGGCCAGGTCTTCCTGACCGGGCACGAGGTGCGCGTGGAGCGCGGCGCGCTGGTCGACACCTCGCGCAGCAGCACCGCCGGCTTCGATTCCAGCTACGGCTACGTCTACCTCGATTCGGCGAGCCAGGGCGCCAACGCGATCCTCGCGGTGGGCAACGGCGTCTACGACTTCGCGCCGCCGCAGGGCGATCCGTCGGCGACGCGGGGGTCGATCACCATCGCGGACGGCGCGATGCTGCGCACCCGCGGCACCGTGAGCTTCCTGAGCAGCGGCCCGGTGACGCTCGGCGAGGCCGAGATCAACGCGCGCTACCTGGCCATGGCCGCGCCCGCGATCAACGTCGGCACGCGCGAATCCTTCGCGGCCGCCGAGGCGCAGGGCGCGATCGCTCCCGGCGTGCGCCTGAGCCAGGAGATGCTCGAGCGGCTGCTGCGGCCCACGGTGCCGGGCCAGACGCCGATCGAGCAGCTCACGCTGACCGCGGGCAACGCGCTCAACTTCTTCGGCAGCGTCGACCTCGACCTGCGCGCGGCGCACGGCGCGGGCATCGCGCCCGCGGTGCTGCAGCTGAACACGCCCGCCGTCTACGGCTGGGGTTCGGCGGGGGACAGGGCGCGGATCGCGACCGACACGCTGATCTGGAACGGCCTGTCCACCGGGGCGGGCACGCCCGAAGCGCCGTTCGCGAGCCGCGCGCCCGGCGCGGTGGCGCCCGGCGGCCCGGGCACCGGCGCCGGCAGTCTCGTGGTCGATGCGCGCCGCATCGAGTTCGGCTACGGCCCGCTGCAGCGGGCGCAGGACCAGGTCGCGCTCGACCGGCTGATCCTGGGGTTCTCGCGCGTCGGTCTCGACGCCACCGAGCGCATCACGGCCAACCGGCGCGCGACGCTGTCGGTGTACCGCGAAGGCGCCGATGCGGCCAGTCGCCGTGGCGGCGAGCTGCTGCTGAACACGCCGCTGCTGACCGGCGAGGCGGGCTCGTTCATGGCCTACCGCGCGGGCGACGCGGTGCGCGTGACGGCGACGCAGGGCGCGGGCCGCGGCGGCGCGGGCATCGCGGGGGCCGAAGCACTGGGCGCCGAAGTGCGCCTGGCCGGACGCTCGATCGAGCTCGACACCGCCGTGGCGCTGCCCAGCGGCCGGCTGGTGCTGGAGGCCGAGCGCGACGTGCGGCTCGGCGGTGGTGCGGCCATCGACCTCGCGGGGCGTACGCTGGGCTTCTTCGACCTCACGCGCTTCAGCAGCGGCGGCGACCTGCTGATCGAATCCACCCATGGCGCGGTCGAGCAGGCCGCCGGCTCGCGCATCGACGTCTCGGCGGCGGGCAAGCCGGCGGGCTCGGTCCGCGTCACCGCCACGGGCGCCGACGGCCGCGTGCAGCTCGCGGGCGCCATCCTCGGCGCCTCGCCGGCGGCGCGCGAGTCCGGCAGCATCGACATCCGCGCCCGCTCGCTCGACGACTTCGCGGGACTCAACCGGCGCCTGAACGAGGGCGGCGTCTTCGGCGGCCGCGGCTTCGTCGTGAAGACCGGCGACCTCGTGATCGGCGACGAACTGCGCGCCAACCGCATCGAGGTGTCGGTCGACGGCGGCTCGCTCACCGTCAACGGCCGCATCGATGCCAGCGGCGAGGACGTGGGCAGCATCCGGCTGGCCGCGCGCGACCGGCTGCTGCTGGCGCCGGGCGCGGTGCTCGATGCCCATGGCACGCGCCTGGCGCTCGACGGCCGCGGCCAGGTCATCGAGGCCTCGAACCGCGCCCAGGTCGAGCTCGCATCCGCGGCCGGCACGGTGCGGCTCGACGCCGCCGCCACCATCGACCTGCGTTCGGCCGACGCGGTGGCGCGCGGGCGCCTCGAGATCAATGCAGCGCGCCTCGGTGCCGACGGCGTGGCGGTGGACGCGGCCGCCGGCCTCACGGTGCGCGGCGCCGAGAGCATCGCGGTCAATGCCTTCGCGCGCCACGCGCCGGCCGATGGCGTGGTCGACAGCGCCTACCTCGAGACGCTGCACGCCGACAGCCGCGCCTTCATCGACGCGGCGAACGCCAGCGGCGCCACCCGCGCGCGGCTCGCGGGGCTGCGCGCCTTCGGCGATGCCTTCCACCTGCGCCCCGGCCTGGAGCTGCGCAGCGAAGGCGACCTCACGGTGCGCGGCGAGCTCGATTTCTCGGGCTGGCGCTACGGGCCGGGCGCCGATGCATCGCGGCGCGGTTCCGGCGAACCCGGCGTGGTCGTGCTGCGCGCGGGCGGCAACCTGGTGATCAACGGCAGCATCTCCGACGGCTTCGCGCCGCCACCCGACACGCCCGACGACTTCGGCTGGAGCCGGCGCCCCGACGGGCAGGGCCGCATGATGGTCGTGGCCGACATGCTCGCGCCGGGCATGCGCTCGTGGTCGATGCGGCTGGTGGGCGGTGCCGACCTCGCGTCGGCCGACACCCGCAGCGTGACCGCGGCATCGCTGCTCGGCGCGCGCGGCGACGTGCTGCTCGACGATCCGCACCTCTCGTCGACGCAGTCGGGACCCGAGGACGCGATCTCGGTGGTGCGCACCGGCACCGGCTACCTCGACGTGCTGGCCGGGCGCGACTACCGGCAGTCCTCGCGTTTCGGCGTCTACACCGCCGGCACCCAGATCGCCGGCAGCGAAGCGTGGGACGCCCCGCGCGCGCGCACCTGGGACGGCTCGGTGCTCGGCTACCCCGACTACGAGGCCACGCTCAACGCGCGCCGCATGTTCTTCACCGAGGGCGGCGGCGACCTGCTGCTGTCCGCGCAGGGCGACGCGCGCGGCTTCGCGATCGGCGACACCAGCAACCTCAAGTCGAGCAACGGCATCGGCTACTGGCTCTGGCGCCAGGGCGGTGCCGAGCTCGGGCAGCGCGCGGCCTGGGGCATCAACTTCGGCCAGTACACCGTGTCGCCGCTCTCCGGCGGCATCGAGCTGGCGGGCTTCGGCGGCATCGGAACGCTGGGCGGCGGGCACCTGAGCGTGCGCGCCGGCGGCGATGCCGGATCGACCTCGAACCTCGGCCTGGCCGACGTCGGCGGCACGACTTCGGCCCTCGACCTGGTCGTGGCTTCCAGCGGCCGCGTGGGCGCCGACGGCACCGTGCTCGCATCGGGCGGCGGACGCCTGAGCGTGGACGTCGGCGGTCGCATCAACGCCGGCCGCGATATCGGCGAGATACCGACCACCGGCGGCCAGCTCGTCAACCTGCGCGGCGACAGCCGCGTCAGGGCGGGCGCGGTGGGCATGACGCTGGAATCGGGCTACGGCCTGAAGTCCGATCTCGACCCGCGCGCGGTCGACGCGCAGGCGCCGCGCGACCGGCTCGGCTACGGCTGGCTCGGCTTGGTGGTCGGCGACGGCACCATGGCCGTCGATGCGCGCGGCGACCTGATGGCGCTCACCTCGCGCGACGCCGGGCGTGTCGTGCTGCTCGGCGGCGCGACGCAGGCCTCGTTCGACGGACAGGAGAATCCGGTGCTGACCTCGTTCACGCTGTGGACCGAGCGCAGCGGGCTCGAGCTCTTCTCGGCCGGCGGCGACATCCAGCAGCGCAAGTCGATCACGAACAACGGGGAGTGGATCCGCTACGACCCGGGCCGCCTGTCGGCGATCGCGGCCAACGGGTCGATCGCCACCAACATCACGCTCGCGCCCTCGCGCCAGGGTCGGCTCGAGCTGCTGGCGCGCGACCGGGTGTCCGGCACCTCCGCGATGTCGAGCGGGCCGCTGTCCGCGCTGGCGACGCCCGAGCGCCCGCTGTGGCTGATGGGTTCCCCCGGCGCGTGGGTGGCCAGCAACTTCTACGGCCCGCTCGATGTGCCGTCGCCGGAAGCGGACCTCTACGACCTGCTGATCGAGGGCAGCGTGCTGTTCGGCCACGGCGTCGACCGCGCGACCCTGCTGCACGCACCGGGCAGCGAGCCGATCCGCCTGTATGCCGTGCGCGGCGACATCCTGGCCAACACCGGCCGTTATGTCGCGCGCTACGAGGGTGGCGCCGCGGTGGAGAACTTCTACATCGCCGGCAAGCCGGTGCAGATGCGCGCCGGCCGCGACATCATCGCGACCGGCTACATCGCGCACAGCGGTGCGCTCGACGTCTCCCTGCTGGATGCGGGGCGCGACGTGCTGAACGCCACGCTCGACGTGGCGGGGCCCGGCCTGCTGGACGTCTCGGCCGGGCGCAACATCCTGCAGGGGCAGCCGCTCTTGGGCAACCAGGTGAGCGCATCCACGCTGCGCAGCATCGGTCCGGTCGCCGAGGGCGACACCCGTCCCGGCGCCTCGATCGTGCTGTCGGCCGGCATGGGCGAGGGCGGGCCCGACTACGCCGGCTTCGCCGCGCGCTATTTCGATCGCGCCAGGCTCGCCGATGCCGCCAGCCCGCTGGCCGACCAGGCCGGCAAGGTCGCGAAGACCTACGAGGACCGGTTGCTGGCCTGGCTGCGCGAGCGCTTCGGCTATGCGGGCGGTGCCGAGGGCGCGCTCGCGGCCTTCCTCGCGCTGCCGGCCGAGCAGCAGGGCGTGCTGGTGCGCGAGGTGTTCTACGAGGAGTTGCGCCAGGGCGGCCGCGAATACAACGACCCCGAGAGCCGGCGCGTGGGCAGCTACCTGCGCGGGCGCGAGGCGATCGGCGCCTTGCTGCCGCCAGCCGATGCCCAGGGGCAGCCGGTCGAGCGGCGCGGCAGCATCGTGTTCCAGGGCGCGGCGGGCACGCACACGCTGTTCGGTGGCGGCATCCAGGTGCTCGCGCCCGGCGGCGGGCTCACGCTCGGCGCGAACGGCGTGCTGCCGCCGCCGAGCACCGGCCTGCTCACGCAGGGCGCGGGCGAGGTCGAGATCTTCACGCGCGGCAGCGTGCTGCTGGGCCTGTCGCGCATCATGACCACCTTCGGCGGCGGCATCCTGGCCTGGTCGGCCGAGGGCGACATCAACGCCGGGCGCGGCGCCAAGACCACCGTGGTCTACACGCCGCCCAAGCGCAGCTACGACGCCCTGGGCAATGCCACGCTGGCGCCGAACGTGCCGAGCACCGGCGCCGGCATCGCCACCCTGGCCCCGATCGCCGAGGTGCCGCCGGGCGACGTCGACCTGATCGCGCCACTGGGCACCATCGACGCGGGCGAGGCCGGCATCCGCGTCTCGGGCAACGTCAACCTCGCGGCCTTGCAGGTGGTCAACGCGGCCAACATCCAGGTCAAGGGCGAATCGAGCGGCCTGCCCGTGGTGGCCTCGGTCAACGTGGGCGCGCTCACCAGCGCCAGCGCCGCCGCCTCCCAGGCCGCGATGGCCGCGCAGGACTCGGTGCAGCGCGAACGCACGGCCGCGCGGCAGGCGCTGCCCTCGGTGTTCACGGTGCGCGTGCTGGGCTTCGGCAACGAGCCCATGCCCGGCACACCCGCCGCGCCGGCCGGCAACGATGCCGCGCCGCAGCGCACCGGCTATCGCAGCGGCAGCGCGGTGCAGGTGCTCGGCGATTCGGCCATGGGGCCGGCCGAGCGCAACCAGCTCACGCCGGCGGAGCGGCGAACGCTGGGGTATTGAGACGAGGCGAGGCCGCGGCGCGGCCTCGTTCCCTCAACGCCCCGGCATCAACGGCGACACCGGCGCCACCGTCGGCGGCCGCTGCGGATACACCGAGGTGCCGAAGGTATTGCCCATGCGGGTGCTGGTGGCCGCGCGGTTGAACAGGCCGAGCTGGTTCGAAGGCCGGTTGGCGATCGCTTCCGAGGCCAGTTGGGGCGTACCGTCGGCGTCGCGCGGCGCCGACGCCGGCGGGCGCATCTTCTGCGTCAGGCAGTCGTAGGAGGGGGCGCGCTCGCCGTTCACCGTCACCTCCATGCAGGGATTGGCCGGGGCGGCTTCCTGCGCCATGGCGCCCAGGCTGCCGAGGGCGGCCAGCATCGCGATCCATCCACAGGCTGCGCGCATCGAAGTCTCCGATCCCTGGAAGAAAAAAACGCGCCAGTGTAGGCCGGAAACAAGTCGCGGCGGTGTCGCGAACTCGGGAGTCCGGCACCTGTCATGGGTCGGTCATGTCAGCCGAATAGCCTCAGGCCGCGAACATCGAGCCAGGCCGCGAGGCGGACGGTCGCGCCCCCACTTTCTCCCCGCAGCACTTCCTTGCCTCTCTCTTCCGCCTCATGACACGTGCTTCCGCCTCGGGCAGTGCCCTGTCGCTGTCCTGGTGCCTCGTCGTGCTGCTGATGATGGGCGCGCGCTTCGCCCACGCGCAACTGCCCGGTCCGCGCGAGGGGGCCGGCGCGCTGAACTTCGACATGCAGGCGCAGCCGCTGCAGGATGCGCTGGCCGAATTCGCCCGCATCACCGGCCATTCGGTGCTGGTCAGCAGCAGCCTGGCGGAGGGCCGCACGGCCTCGTCGGTGCAGGGCCGGCTCGCGCCGCGCGATGCGCTGCGCCAGTTGCTGGTGGGGTCCGGCCTGGTGGCGCGCTATGTCGGCGAACAGTCGTTCACGCTGGTGCCCGAATCGGTGGCGGAGGCGAGCGCTCCCGTGGCCTCGCGCGGCGAGGACAGCGGCCGCAGCGACGAAGCCGTCGCCGACCTGCGCGACTACGCGGCCGCCTTGCAATCCTCGATCACGCGCGTGCTGTGCATCGCGCAGCCCGATGCCTTCGGCCGCTACCGGCTCGGCGTGCAGCTGTGGATCGACGCCGACGGCACGGTGCGCGACATCCGGGTGCTCGAAGGCAGCGGCCAGCGCGAGCGCGATGCGCGCGTGCTGCGCAGCCTGCGCGACCTGGCCCTGGACGCGCCGCCGCCCGCGCTGCCGCAGCCGCTCACGATCCTGCTGACCCCGCGCACCGACCCGGCGCGCGATTGCCGGCCCCATCGGTCGCGCGCGGGCTGAGGGAGCGGCGATGCCCGACCGCTTCAAGGCCGCACTGCGGACGCTGTTCCTCGCGCGCTACGCCCAGTTCAGGAAGCACCTGCACATGCGGCTGGGCTCGGAGGACCTGGCCAACGACGCGCTGCAGGAAGCCTATCTGCGGGTGGAGAACAGCACGGTGCGCAGCGAGGTGCGCTATCCCTCGGCCTACCTGTTCCGCATCGCGCTCAACGTGGCCGAGGACCAGCGCAAGAGCAACGCGCGCCTGCTGAGCGTGGGCGAGGTCGAGGCGCTCTACGACATGGCCGACGAGATGGCCGACCCGGCGCGCGGCGCCGAGGCGCGCGACCAGCTCGCGGCGCTCGAACGCGCGCTGGCCGAGCTGCCGCGCCGGCGCAAGGCGATCGTGCTGGCCGCGCGCGTGGACGAGATGCCGCACAAGGACATCGCCACGCGCTACGGCGTCTCGGTGCGCACGGTCGAGAAGGAATTGCGCGCCGGCCTCGAGCATTGCTGCGAGCGCTTGGGCCGGGATTTCATCCAGCGCTTCGGTCCTGGCGCCGGAAAACAGTCGAAGCAAGATGAAGGCTGAAAACGATGAAGCCGCGCCCTTCGACGAACCCGGAGATCCCGACGCGATGAAGACCCTGCAACGCGAAGCCCAGGCCTGGGCGGTGCGTCTGGCCTCGGGCCAGGCGAACGAGGACGACGCGCGCGCCTTCAAGGCCTGGTGCGCGCGCAGCCGCGAGCATGCGCAGGCCTTCGCGCAGGCGCGCGAGGTCTGGCGCGCGATGGCGCCGGCCGGGCTGCAGCTGCGCCGGCAGGAAGAGCGCGCGGCGCGCCACCGGCTGCCGATGCCGGGCCGCCGCGCCTGGCTCGGCGGCGCGGTGGCGGCCTCGGTCGCCTACCTCGCGGTGTCGCCGCCGCTCGGGCTCTGGTCGCCGGTGACGGACTGGAACGCCGACTACAGCACCGCGACCGGCGAGCAGCGCGAGGTGCATGTGGCCGGCGGCGTGGTGCTGCAGCTCAACACACGCACGCGCGTGAACCTGCGCCGCGCGGCGGGCGATGGCGGCGGGGGCGACAGCGTCGAACTCGTGGCCGGCGAGGCCGAGTTCGCCAACGAGGCCTCGGGCTCGGCGCGCTTCACCGTCACGGCCGCGGGCGGCACGGTGTCGGCGCAGCGCGCGCGCTTCAATATCCGCAACCTCGACGGCGAGGTCTGCCTGACTTGCCTGTCGGGCCAGGTCGAGGTGGCGCGCGGCACGCAGCGCGTGCGGCTCGACGAGGGGCGGCAGCTGCGCTGGAGCGCGGCCGGCCTGGGCGCGGTCGCGGCGGTCGATACCGGCGCGGTCAGCGCCTGGCGCCGGCGCCAGCTGGTGTTCGACCGGGTGCCGCTGTCGGAGGTGGTGGCCGAGGTCAACCGCTACCGCCATGGCCGGCTGGTGATCACCAACGCGGCGCTGGGGCGCACCAGGGTGCAGGCCAGCTTCTCGATCGACCGGCTCGACGACGTGGCCTTCCTGGTGCGCGACGTCTACGGCGCCGAGCTCACGCAACTGCCGGGCGGCATCGTGCTGCTGGGCCTGGCCAGCGCCTGAGCGCCGGGGTGGCGCGGGTCGTTCGTGAAGTTTTCGTGACATGGTGCAGTCGCGCCGTGGCTTCGCTGTCATAGCTCGGTAGACCACGAGGCCGCGGGCCTCGCGGCATCGATCGAGCAACGCAACACGAACCCATGGAAGTCCGCATGCAACGCAGCAGCAGCACGGTGTCCCGGCGCAACGAGAGCAGCCCCTTTTCCTTCACTCCCCAGATCCGGCTGCGGCCGCTGGTGCATGCCATCGCGCTGATGCTGGCCGCGGGCGCCACGGTGCCCGCCGCGCATGCGCAGCGCGCCTTCAGCGCCGGCTGGATGGCGCAGAAGAACATGGCGCAGAGCACCGCGCTGGCCACCGGCCGGCTGCCCAACGGCATGCCGGCCTCGGCGCTGGTGAGCCCGCAGGCCCAGCAGCAGCGCGCGGGCGAGCAGCTGCAGCGCTCGATCGGCAACCTGAACCTCGCGGCGCGCGGCATCGCGGCCCAGCAGGCCGCGCAGGAAGCGGCGCGGCGCACGGCCATCGCCAGCGGCCAGGGCGTGCCCGACGGCCTGGCCGAAGGCGGGCTGCGCGTGGACACGGCCAGCCTCACGGCCGGCTGGGCCAATGCCAATGCGCCGGTGGAATCGCACAACGGCGGCCAGACGCAGGTGACCATCGCGCAGACCGCGCCGCAGGCGATCCTCAACTGGGAGACCTTCAACGTCGGGCGCAACACCACGGTGAAGTTCGAGCAGCAGCCGAGCTGGGCCGTGCTCAACCGGGTCAACGATCCGCAGGCGCGGCCCTCGCAGATCCAGGGCCGGATCCAGGCCGACGGCACGGTGATGGTGGTCAACCGCAACGGCATCGTGTTCAGCGGCAGCAGCCAGGTCGACACGCGCAACCTGGTGGCCTCGGCCGTCGGCATGAGCGATGCGCAGTTCAGGAAGGGGCTCTACAGCGAAGCCCAGGGCACGAAGTTCGTTCCGAGCCTGGCCAACGACCTGCAGACCACGGCCAACAGCTTCAGCCATGGCGCGGCCACGGGCGACGTGGTGGTCGAGGCCGGCGCGCGCATCGCGACGCGCCGCCCCGAGACGGTGACCGAGGCCGGCGGCTATGTGCTGCTGGCCGGCCGCGAGGCGCACAACCACGGCCAGATCAGCACGCCCAACGGCCAGGTCATGCTGGCCGCGGGCGATGCCTTCGTGATCCGCAAGGGCCTGGGCACCGACGAGAACCAGGCCTCGACCACGCGCGGCAACACCATCACGCCGCTGCGCCTCGAGGGCAGCGCCGCCGGGCTGGTGCGCAACACCGGGCTGCTGCAGGCGGAGCAGGGCGACATCACGCTCACGGGCCGCGACGTGCGCCAGCAGGGCGTGGCGGTGTCGACCACCTCGGTCCACACGCGCGGCACGGTGCACCTGCTCAACGACACGGCCGACGCCGCGGGCAAGGTGACGCTCGAGGCCGGCAGCGTGACCGCGATCCTGCTCGACGAGAGCGCGACCACCGCGCTCGACGTGCAGCGCAACGCGATGATCAAGGACTCGGACAAGGCCGGCGACGGCGTGGCGCACCGGCGCGACCAGTCGCTGGTGCGCATCGCCAGTGGCGGCGAGGTCGAGTTCCTCGGCGATTCGCTCACGCTGGCCACCGGCGGCCAGGTGCTGGTCGATGCCACGAGGCGCAGCAGCGTGCGCGAGGGCGCGCGCATCGACGTGGCGGGCGCGGTCGGCGTGCGCGTGGCGATGGAGGCCAACAACGTCGAGATCAACGTGCAGGGCAACGAGCAGCGCGACGCGCCGCGCAACCGCGACGGCCGCGCGCTGTTCAACAACAACATCTGGCTCGACCGGCGCTACCTGGTGCGCGTGCCCGCGGGCACCAACGGCTACGAGACCGACCGCTGGTACACGGCGGGCGGCCTGCTCGAGGTCGGCGGCTACCTCGGCATCGCCGGCCACGGCATCGGCGAATGGTCGGCGCAGGGCGGCACGGTGCAGTTCGGCGGCGGCGAGCTGCGCACCGACAAGGGCTCGAGCATCAACCTCGCGGGCGGCACGCTCGACGTGCAGACCGGCAAGATCCGCCAGACCTGGCTCAAGGGCTCGGACGGCCGGCTCTACGAAGCCTCGCGCGCGCCCGGCGACCTGCTCTACACCGGCCTCTACAAGGGCTTCGAATCGGAGCACAAGCGCTGGGGCGTGACCGACGCCTTCTACAACCCGCTGATCGGCGCCAAGGAACGGCTCGAGAACGGCTACACCGTGGGCCGCGACGCGGGCCGCCTGGTGGTGGCGACGGCCAAGGCGACGCTCGAGGGCGACATCGACACCAGCGCCTTCCAGGGCCAGGGCCAGACGCAGGCGCGCGACAAGTCCTTCGACGGCTACCGCCAGGCGCAGACCGCGGTGGCGCTGCGCGGACAGCTGATCGTCGGCAAGCAGACGCCGGTCTACGACAAGGCGACCGAGGGCCTGCGCTACATGGAGGACGCGGTGGCGCAGCGCATCGCCATCGGCGGCGCGGCGGAGGAGGGGCTGGACCTCCACCTCGACGCCGGCTGGCTCGACGCGCTCGAACTCGGCGCGCTGCGCCTGCATGCCACCGACACCATCGCGGTGCGCGAGGCGGTGCGCGTGGCACCGGGCGGCGACATCGCGCTGCATGCCACGCAGGTGCAGGTCGACGCGGGACTCGAAGCGCGCGGCGGCAGCATCGCGCTGGGCAACGTGTTCCAGAAGTGGAGCGCCAGCCTCGGCTGGGTCGACCGCCTCGCGGCGCCGCTCAAGCCCGAGCTCGCGGCCGGCGTGAAGATCGCCGACGGCGTGCTGCTCGATGCGCGCGGCCTGTGGTCCAACCTCGCGCTCGACCGCGCGGGCACGGCGGGCGTGCCCTTCGTGGCGGGCGGCAGCATCCGCGTGCAGTCCAGCGGCGACGTGGTGCTGTCGCAAGGCGCGGTGCTCGACACCTCGGCCGGCGCCATCTACCGCGCCGACCACAGCGTGCAGGGCGGCCGCGGCGGCGACATCGCGCTGGCCGCCAATGCCTACCAGGCCGGCACCGCGGGCCAGCCGATCGGCGAACTGGTGCTCGGCGGCGCGCTGCGCAGCCAGGGCATGAAGGGCGGCGGCACGCTGCGGCTGCAGTCGGGCGGCGCGGTGGTGATCGGCGGCGAGATCGCGGGCGGCCGCGGCGTGCTGGCCGCGGGCGAGGTCGCGCCGATCGACCTGATCGCGAGCGAGGGTTTCGTGGTGAAGGCCGGCGCCACGCTGCCGGCCGACTTCAGCTACATGCGCACGCGCGCCCAGCCTGGCGAGGCGCTGGGCGCGGCGCCGCGGGTGGACCGCGCGCGGCCCGAGACCCACCTGACGCTGGCCGCGAGCTGGACCCCGCCGAAGCCCATCGGCAACAACGACAGCTACGTGCTGCAGACCGCGGCCGGCCAGTCCTACTCGATCTATTCGTGGAGCCAGGTGCCGACGCTGCCGGCCGGCACGGTGATCATCGGCCTCGCGAACCAGTCCGGCAGCGGCTTCCCGAGCCGCTACGTGGTGTCGCCCGAGGTGTTCCCGCAGGGCATGGGCATCCAGCCGACCGCGGCCATGCTCCCGGCCGGCACCGCGGCGCCGCGCGACCTCGAGTTCGCGGCCGGCACGCGCATCGCCGTGGGCGCGCGTTTCGATCGCGACGTGGCGGTCGGCCGCGTGCTGCATCTCGATGGCGAGCTGCTGCGCACGGGCTTCTCGCGCTACGAGCTCGTCGGCCACCAGGGCCTCGCGGTCGCGCCGGGCGCCGCGCTGCGCGTGGAGATGCCGGTGCAGCGCGCCGACACCACCGCCGCGCGCAGCCTGCCCACGGGCGCCGACACCGCCGGCGTGTTCCAGACCTGGCTGCCGCCCGAGTACACCGAGAACGCGGCCAAGGGCCTGCTGACGCAGCGCCAGGGCGCCGACCTGCAGCTCACGGCCGGCTGGGGCTACGGCTCGCTGGCCCCGCTGGACGTGGGCCGCGACGCGCGGGTGCAGGTCGATGCCGGCCGTGCCATCACGCTCGTCGGCAACGGGCAGCTCACCATCGACGGCACGCTGCGCGCGGCGGGCGGGCGCATCGAGCTGCAGACCTTCGGCTATGGCTCCGACGGCGCCTCGTCCAAGGGCCATGACCGCTCGATCTGGCTCGACGACCACGCGGTGCTCGACGTGTCGGGCGAGGCCCGCATCGCGACCGACCTGCGCGGCCGGCGCTACGGCCTGGTCGGCGACGGCGGCAGCATCCAGATCGGCGGGCGCTACAACGCCAGCGCCACCAGCACGGTGGGCGCCGACAACTTCATCGTGGTGCGCCCCGGCGCGCGGCTCGAGGCCTCGGGCACCAGCGCGACGCTGGACCTGCCGCTGGCCGGCGCCACGGCGGTCGCCTCCGACGGCGGCCTGATCTACCTGAGCAGCTTCAACGGCCTGTTCATCGACGGCACGCTGCACGCCGCGGCGGGCGGCGCGGGCGCGGCCGGCGGCACGCTGGGGCTGACGCTGGAGGCGCCGGCCTATCCCGAGGCCAACGCGCCCGACGCGCGCGTGCGTTCGCTGCGCGAGATCAAGGTGGGTGCGCGGCAGGGCCCCGACTCGCTGCGCGCCGACCTGCGCCCGGGCCAGGCCGATGCCGCGCTCGCCTACGGCCGTGCGCGCATCGGCGTCGACCGTATCGAGGCCGGCGGCTTCGACAGCCTCTCGCTGCTGGTCAACGGCGTGATCAGCTTCGAGGACGGCGTGAACCTGCGGCTCGGCCAGGCCCTGCGCATGACCTCGGGCAGCTTCAGCCTCGCGCAGGGTTCGGGCGACGGCTCGCAGGTGCTGCTGGCGGCGCCCTATGTGCGCCTCGGGGGCAACACCGGCCTGGGCCGCGACAGGTACATCCTGCCGATCCCGGTCAATCCGCGCGTGCCGCGGCTGGCCGCCGGCTCGGGCCTGCGCATCGAGTCCTCGGTGCTCGACGTGATCGAGACCGTGGCCTTCGGCACCGCGGGCGCCCAGCCCGAGCTCGAGGGCAACGTGCAGGTCGAGCGCGACGGCTTCGAGCGCCTCGAACTGCGCAGCCAGGGCGACCTGCGGCTGCAGGCCTCGCTGGTGCGCGACCGCACCTCGCTCGAGACCGCGGGCGACCTGGTGCTCGCGGCCAGCCAGATCTATCCGGCCACCGGCGCGCGCGCCGAGATCCGTGCCGGCAAGAGGGGCGAGTTCGATACCTGGGGCAACTACAAGAACCTCTACGACCCGGCGCGCAGCCTGCGCGTGGAGCGCATCGGCGAGGGCGAACCCGCCGTGCCGTACTCGGCCTTCGGCTCCCTGCTGCTGATGTCGGCCAACGTCGACCAGGGCGGCGTGGTGCGCGCGCCGCTGGGCAGCGTGACGCTGGGCCGTCCCGAGGGCCAGGCCGAGGACCTCGCCTCCACGGTGCTGCTGCGCGCCGGCAGCATCACCTCGACCAGCGGCGCCGGCCTGGCCATGCCCTACGGCGGCACCAAGGACGGCCTGACCTATGTCCACAACGGCCTCGACGCCGGCTACGTGGGCATCGGCGGCTCGGCGTCGGCCTTCGGCGGCGTCACGCTGCTCGGCGAGCGCATCGACGTGCAGGGCGGGGCGCTCATCGACCTGTCGGGCGGCGGCACGCTGACCGGCGCGGCCTTCCTCTCGGGCCGCGGCGGCTCCACCGACGCGCGGCTCAACCCGCTGGTGCAAAGCGGCACCGGCCGCGCGGCCTTCGTGCTGCCGGGCCTCGCGACCAACCCGGTCTACGCCATCGTGCCGGGCGCGCAGCCCGGTGCCGCGCCGATCGCGCCCGAGAAGGGCGCGGGCGAACCGATGGTCGGGCGCCAGGTCACCATCGGCGCGGGCGTGCCGGGCCTGCCGCCGGGCACCTACACGCTGCTGCCCTCGACCTACGCGCTGCTGCCGGGCGCCTTCCGCGTCGAGCTCAACGGGCTGGCGAGCGGCCAGGCGGCCTTCGGCGCCACGCAGGCGATGCGCAACGGCTCCTTCAGCACCGCGGGCCGGGTCAGTGTCGCCAACACCGGCATCCTCGACGCGCTGACCACGCAGCTGGTGGTGACGCCGGCCGACCTGCTGCGCACCTATTCCCAGTACAACGAGACCAGCTATGCCCAGTTCGGCCTCGACTGGGCCGCGCGCGACGGCGTGCCGCGCCCGCGCCTGGAACGCGACGCGGGCCGGCTGACGCTGACCCCGGGCATCAAGCCGATGGAGGACCGCGGCATCCGCATCGCCGAAGGCACGGTGCGGCACGCGGCCGCGCCGGGCGGCTTCGGCAGCGAGCTGGTGGTGAGCGGCAGCACGCGCATGTTCGAGATCGTGGCCGCGGGCAAGGGGCCCACCGAGGGCTTCACCGGCGTCACGCTCGACGCCGGCATGCTCAACGGCATCGGCGCGGGCACCATGGCGATCGGCGGTGCGCCGCAGTCGCGCTTCGAGTCGGAGCGCAACACCCAGTCCTCGTACCTCGCCGGCTTCGGCACGGCCTACCAGGCCGCCAGCGGCATCGTGCTGCGCGAAGGCGCCGTGCTGTCGGCGCCGCAGGTGTTCCTGGTCGCGGGCCAGCGCGACGGCGGCATCGTGCTCGAGCAGGGCGCGGCCATCGACACGCTGCGCCGCGGCCCGGTCTCCTGGGACTCGAAGGCCGGCTACGTCTTCAAGCCCGGCGATGTGTCGGTGCTCGCGGTCTCCAACGGCTGGCTCGACATGCTGGCCCCGAGCCTGAGCACCGACACCCGCTACGGCCAGGGGCCGATCCGCATCGGCGTGTGCGGCGGCAGCGTGCGCTGCGGCGGCACCACCACCCTCTATGCCGAGGGCACGATCACGGCCGCGACCGACCGCGCCTTCGAGCTCGGCGACTCAGTGCGCTACGGCGCGCGCAACCTGGTGCTGGCCGTGGGCGGCATCAACGTCGGCAGCGCCGAGGCGCTGGAGCGCGCCCGCGCGGGCGGTGCGCTGCCCGCGGGCATGACGCTGAACCAGCAGGTGCTCGACCGCCTGCTGCGCGGCGACACCAGCACCGGCGCACCGGCGCTCGAGAACCTGGTGCTGACCGCGCGCGACTCGGTCAACTTCTACGAATCGGTGCGGCTGTCGACGCTGTCGTCCGCCAACGGCCAGCCCTCGCTGGCGCAACTGGTGCTGACCACGCCGGCCATCTACGGCCATGGCGGCGCCGGCGACGTGGCGCGCATCGAGACCGACACGCTGGTGTGGAACGGCTCGGCCTCGCCGGCCGGCGGCGTGATGAGCGGCGGCGCCGGCACCGGCAGCGGCCGGCTCGAGGTGGATGCGCGCGAGATCGTGTTCGGCTACGCGGCCCAGACCCAGCCGAAGTCGGTGATCTCGCACGACCGCCTGACCTTGGGCTTCGGCACGGTGGCGCTGAACGCCAGCGAACGCATCACGGCCAACCACCGCGGCAGCCTCGGCGTCTACCAGTCGCAGGGGGCCTGGAACGACAGCACCAAGGCCTTCGACCGCAGCGGCGGCGAGCTGCTGATCACCACGCCGCTGATGACCGGCAAGGCCGGCTCGGTCAACGACATCCGCGCGGGCGGCCGCATCGCGGTGACGGCACCCGAGGGCGCGGTGGCACCGGCGGTCGGCGCGGTGGCGCCCGAGGCGCTGGGCGCCGAGCTGCGGCTCGACGCGGGCGGGCAGCTGCGCTTCGACACCACGGTGCTGCTGCCCAGCGGCAAGCTGAGCCTGGTCGCGCAGGGCGACCTGCTGCTGGGCGAGCGTTCGATGCTCGACCTCGCGGGCCGCCGCGTCGATTTCTTCGACGTCAGCAAGTACGGCTGGGGCGGCGACCTGGTGCTCGAAAGCCGCGCCGGCAACATCGCGCAGGCGGCGGGCGCGCGCATCGACCTGTCGGCGCGCAACAACCGCGCGGGCCGCCTCGATGCCTTGGCGCTCGATGCCGGCGCGGGCACGATCGATCTGCGCGGCGCCATCGCGGCCGGCAGCAGCGGCTCTTACGACGCGGGCGGCACGCTGGTGCCCTACGCAGCGGGCGACATCGAGCTGCGCGCGCAGACCATCGCCGACTTCCAGGGCCTCAACGCGCGCCTCAACGAGGGCGGCGCCTTCGGCGTGCGCAGCTTCCAGCTCAAGCGCGGCGACCTGGTGGTCGGCGACGAGCTCAAGGCGCGCGAGATCAACCTCTCGGTCGACGGCGGCCGGCTCACGGTCGCGGGCCGCATCGACGCCAGCGGCGAGCAGGCCGGCAGCATCCGGCTGGCCGCGCGCGACGGCGTGTCGCTCGCGGGCACGGCGGTGCTCGATGCCAGCGCCAGCGTGCTGCGGCGCGACAGCTACGGCCAGGCGATCGACGCGCCCAACCGCGCGGTCATCGAACTCGATGCCGGCAGCGGCACGCTCTCGATCGCCAGCGGCGCGCGCATGGACCTGCGCGTGGCCGGCGCCGCGAAGGACTACGGCACGGTGGCGCTCAACGCACCGCGCCGCGGCGCCGACGACGTGGCCATCGAGGCCGCGGGCAGCATCGTGATCCAGGGCGCGAAGTCGGTCGCGGTCAATGCCTTCGTCACCGACAAGAGCGCGACGAAGGGCACCGACAAGAGCGTCGACGGCCGCAGCTACCAAGTGATCGACCAGGCCTACCTCGACCGCCTGCACGGCCAGAGCGAGACTTTCATCGATGCCGCGCTGCGCAACGGCGCGCTGATGAACGGCCGCCTCGCGGGCCTGCGCGCGCAGGGCGAGCGCTTCCACCTGCGCCCCGGCGTGCAGATCGTGACCGACGCCGTGATCAACCCCGATGGCGACCTGCACGTGGACGGCGACATCGACCTCTCGGGCCACCGCTACGCGAGCGTGAACCCGCGCACGCAGAAGACCCTGGCCTACGGCTCGGGCGAACCGGGCGCGCTGGTGATCCGCGCGCCGGGCAACCTCGAGGTCTTCGGCAGCATCAACGACGGCTTCGACGGCTCGCGCCTGGTGCGCGGCGCCACGCCCGACGACAAGGGCTGGATCCTGCCGAGCGGCCGGATTCCCTTCGGCGGCGACCTCGTGATCCCGCACGGCGGCCTGGTCACGCTCGACACCGGCACCGGTTTCGAGCAGGGCCGCACGCTCAACTTCGACCTGCCGGCCGCCGCCGTGACGCTGCCCTCGGGCACGCAACTGCCGGGGGCGATGGTGCTCGACCAGCCGCTGACCGTGCCCGCGGGCCTGGTGCTCGGCGCGGACGTGCGCGACGCCGCGGGCAAGCTGCTGCACGCGGCCGGCTCGGTGCTGGGCGAGCCCGTGACGCTGCCGGCCGGCACGCGCCTGGCCGCGGGCTTCCGCCTGCCGGCCGCGGTGCGCATGGCCGCGGGCATCTGGCCCGCGGGCGTGCCGCTGCCGGTGGGCATGTCGCTGTCGCGCCCGCTCCCGCTGTCCAAGGGCGCGGTGGTGCCCTCGGAAACCCAGGTCAAGCTGCCCGGCGGCGTCGAGATGATCAACCTGCGGCCCGCCGATGCCGACGGCAACCAGGGCCGTACCTGGGCGCTGGCGCCGATGCTGCCCGCGGGCTCGCTGTCGTGGGACCTGCGCCTCGTGGCCGGCGCCGACCTCGGCGCGGCCGACACCCGCCTCGCGCAGCCGCACGCCACCGGACGGCTGCAGCTGGCCGACACCCATTTCGGCCTCGGCGCGAAGGTCAGCGACGTGCCGGGCACGGGCTCGCCGGCCACCTACTTCTGGGGACCGGACGCGGGCGAGAAGCTGGTGATCGACTTCTTCGGCGAGTACGTGCTGAGCTTCCAGATCGTTCCGGGCACGCCCATCACGCCCGAGCAGATCGAGGAGCTCCAGATGATCGGCCTGGTCGGCAACGACCCCGGCGAGATGAACGACTTCGGCTACGGCCAATACGCCACCGTCGACAAGCCGGCCGTGCCGCCGGACCGCGTCGCGGCCTACCACCCGGCGCGCGAGCAGCTGTTCAGCGTGCTGCGCACCGGCACCGGCGACCTCGACCTGGTGTCGGGCGGCGACCTCACGCTGCGCTCGCCCTACGGCGTCTACACGGCCGGCACCGCCACCGCGCCCGGCGTGGGCGGCGCGGCCGACCGGCTCTACGACCAGGCCCGCGGCCTGCTCAAGGACGGCTCGATCCTGTTCCCCATCGAAGGCAAGCCCTACGAGCACCTGATCGACGGCGGTGCGCGCAGCCTCTACGCGGCCTGGTATCCGGAGCAGGGCGGCAACCTGCTGCTGCGCGCCGGCGGCGACCTGCGTGGCGACCTGGTCGGCAGCGGCGGCAGCCCGCGCCAGGGCTTCGAACTGTCCGAGATGCGCGGCCAGATCGGCTCGACCGCCACCGGCACCTGGCTCTGGCGCCAGGGCAGCGGCAGCGTCGCGACCGGCGCCGACGCGCGTCCCGCGGCCTGGTGGATCAACTTCGGCACCTACGTGGTGGGCGCGAACGGCGAGTACTACCCGTACGGGGGCAACAGCTACACCAACGACCCCTACCTCGTGGGCTTCACCGGCTTCGGCACGCTGGGCGGCGGCAACCTGGTGGTGGAGGCCGGGCGCGACGCCGGCATGATCGGCCCGCGCGGCGAGGTCTACTTCAACGACGGTCCGCTGCGCAGCTACACCACCCGGGTGCCGCGCAGCGAAGGCCTGCACCTGGCCGTGGCCAGCACCGGCCGCATGACGCCCGGCGGCGAGCTCGTGCTCACGGGCGGCGGCGACCTCGACCTGCGCATCGGCGGCACCCTGAACCCGAACGCGACGCTGCGCAGGAACGAGCACGACCTCAACAGCACGCTGGTCAACCTGCGCGGCGCGCTGCGCGTGCAGGCCGGCGCCATCGGCGGCATCGACGTGGGCGTGGGCACGCGCGACCAGCTCGACTCGCGCGGCGGCGATCCCTACAGCGCCGGCCGCGCCGGGGCCAGCGGCGGACCGGTGCTGGTGCTCGGCGACTCGGCGGCGCGGCTGGACGCGCGCGGCGACCTGGTGCTCGGCGGCGTGGCCGACGCGGGCCGCACCAAGCTGCTCAACGCCACGCCGTTCGGCTACCAGGGCAAGGAATACACGGGCCAGGGCTACAGCTGGTTCTCGCTGTGGACCCCCGCCACCGGCGTGGACCTGTTCAGCGCCGGCGGCAACCTCACGCCGACCACCGCCTGGGGCGAGGGCGCCGTGGCCGAGGACGTGGTGAACGCGCGCCGCGACACCAACGTCGGCGCGACCTACCAGGGCCATTTCTATCCGTCGATCCTGCGCGCGGTCGCGGCCAGCGGCAGCCTCTACTACGGCGTGGGCACCGCGAACCTGCTGGCCAACAACGGCGCGGCCTTCACGCGCACCGAGTTCGGCCTCACGCTCTCGCCGGCGCCGCAGGGCGAGCAGTACACCAACGTCACCGGCAAGGGCGTGCTCGAACTGCTGGCGCGCGACTCGATCCAGGCCAGCGGCTATGCGATCACCGCGTCGACCGCCGACCCGGCGGCGCTCACCAGCCCGTTCCGTCCGGGCTTCATGGGACTGATCGCCTACACCGGCGGCGGCCCCTACGGCCTGAGTCCGATGCTGGTGCACAACCTGCATCCGTCGGTGGTCAACGAGCGGACCGACTGGCTCGCGAACTCCAGCGGCCGCTATGCGAACGCACCGCTGTTCACCTTCGCGAGCCAGGCCACCTCGGCCTATGCCGCGACAGGCCAGGAGCCGGCGCGCTACTACGCGGTGGAAGGCGACATCGTCGGCCTGCGCTTCGGCCAGATGGCGAGCCTGGGCCACCTGGGCCGCGAAGGCACGCGCTACGACGGCTCGATCCCGGTGGCGGTGCGCGCGGGCCGCGACATCACCGACTCGGGCACGCGCCTGGGCCAGAAGGACACCATCGGCGAGGGCCGCGGCAACCTGATCTCGCACGGCCTGGCCGACGACATCTCGGTGGTCGAGGCCGGCCGCGACATCCGCCACAGCAGCTTCTACGTCACCGGCCCGGGCCTGCTCGAGGTGACGGCCGGGCGCGATCTGTACTTCGCCGACCGCGGCGAGGTCAAGACGCTGGGCGCCGTGGTCGACGTGAAGCCCGGCGACCGCAGCAGCGGCGCCAGCGTGGCGGTGTCGGCCGGCATGGGCGCGGGCGCCGACTGGCAGGCCTTCGCGAAGCGCTACCTCGATCCGGCCAACCTGGCCGATCCGGGCCAGCCGCTGGCCGACCAGCCGGGCAAGGCCGTGGCGGTCTACAACGGCGCGCTGTCGCTCGCGCAGTGGCTCGTGCGCGAATTCGGCTACGACGGCGACGAGGCCGGCGCCCCGGCCTTCCTGGCGCGCAAGCAGGTGGAGCTCGACCGCGAGCGCCAGCAGGCGCTCTCGCGCGGCGACAGCGCGGCCAACCGCTCGCTGGCGCGCGAGTACAAGGTCGAGAGCCGGCTGCACCTGGTCAACTGGCTCACGGAGCGCTTCGGCGGGGCCAACCGCCTCGGCCTGCACTTCGACGCCGCCACCATGGACGCGCGCGCCTTCTTCGCCGCGCTGCCGGCCGAGCAGCAGCGCGCCTTCCTGCGCAACGTCTATTACGCCGAGCTCAAGGCCTCGGGGCGCGAATACAACGAGGAGGGCGGCAAGCGCCGCGGCAGCTATCTGCGCGGCCGCGAGGCCATCGCCACCCTGCTGCCCGACACCGATGCCGAAGGCCGCCCGCGCAGCTACGAGGGCGACCTCACGCTGTTCAGCAGCGCGATCTACATCGACGGCTACGTGGTCAGCAACGGCGTCGGCAAGGACCGTCCGACGCCGGGCAAGACCTACATCACCAAGGCCGAGTGGGAGGCGCTGGGCAGCCCGGCCTACGACGTGAACTTCTACGACGTGCTCGACGCCGGCATCCACACCCAGTTCGGCGGCGACGTGCACGTGATGACGCCGGGCGGGCGCACGCTGGTGGGCGTGGACGGCGGCTTCGTGCCGGGGCCGGGCTCGGGCGTGATGACGCAGGGGGAGGGCGACGTCAACATCTACGCCCACGGCAGCATCCTGATGGGCCAGAGCCGCATCTTCACCACCTTCGGCGGCAACATCCTGGGCTGGTCGGCCGAGGGCGACATCAACGCCGGGCGCGGTGCCAAGACCACGGTGGTCTACACGCCGCAGCGGCGCGTCTACGACGGCGTGGGCAACGTCACGCTGTCGCCCAACGCGCCGACCACCGGCGCGGGCATCGCCACCCTGAACCCGATCGCCGAGATCCCGCCGGGCGACATCGACCTGATCGCGCCGCTGGGCACCATCGACGCGGGCGAGGCCGGCATCCGCGTCTCGGGCAACGTCAACCTCGCGGCGCTGCACGTGGTGAATGCCGAGAACATCCAGGTGCAGGGCAAGTCCACCGGCATCCCGGTGGTGGCGGCGGTCAACGTGGGCGCGCTCTCGAACGCCAGCGCGGCGGCCGCGCAGGCCGGCATCGCGGCGCAGGACTCGCTGCAGCGCGAGCGCGCCGAGGCGAGGAAGGCCTTGCCCTCGGTCTTCACGGTGCGGGTGCTGGGCTTCGGCAACGAGGCGCCCGAAGGCGCGCCGGCCGGCAACGGCGGCGCGCGCGAGCGCGGCACCACCGGCGCCGCCTACGACCCCAAGGGCGTGGTGCAGGTGCTCGGCGCCGGCGCGCTGAGCACCGCCCAGATGCAGTCGCTGACGCCGGGCGAGCGCCGCAATCTGAAGCAGTAGCACGAAGGACCACGCGGCATCCGCCGCGTCATTCCAGGAAGGGCCTCCCGCGTGGAGGCCCTTCTTCTTATGTGCGGGGACGACCCCGTGCAGGACCCGTCCGACTTTTCTTGATGAAGTTTTCGTGACAAACGACAGTCGCCGCGCTTGCCGGGCGTCTAGGAAACGTACGCAGCGGCGACATGAAGGCTCTCCACCATGGGCCGCTGCCGAGCGAGCTTCATCCTTGAGAACCGAGCTGGAAATGCATGACTTGAAGAAGAACGCCCCACCGATGTGCTGGAGAGCGGTGTGGCTGGCAGTGCTGGCGCTGAGTGCGCACGGCGTCGCGTCGGCGCAAGCCGCGGACACCGCGCCGGCGGCCGCCGCACCCGCCGACACCCAGGCCCCGAACCAGAACCCGCCCCCCGCGGCCGCGGCAGCTGCCGCGCCGGCCGCACCCGAACGAAAGGTCGACGTCACCGAATACATCGTGCGCGGCAACACCGCGCTGGACGCCCGCGCGATCGAGAAGGCGGTCACGCCCTTCCTCGGTCCCGAGCGCACCCTCAAGGACATCGAGGGCGCGCGCGACGCGCTGCTCGCCGCCTACCAGGCCGCCGGCTACCAGTCGGTCTACGTGGACCTGCCCGAACAGCAGGTCGCGCAGGGCGTGGTGTTCCTGCAGGTCAGCGAGACCCGCGTCGGCCGCGTGCGCGTGGTCGGCGCCGAGTACAACTCGCCGCTGGACGTGCGCGACCAGGTGCCCGCGCTGCAGGAGGGCACCGTGCCCGACTTCAACAAGGCCCAGTCGCAGCTCGCCGCGCTCAACCGCGGTCCGAAGCGGCAGGTGATGCCGCTGGTGCGCCAGGGCGCGATGCCCGGCACCATGGACGTGGACCTCAAGGTCGAGGACCAGAGCCCGTGGCGCGCCAGCGTCGGCCTGAACAACGACTACAGCGCCGACACGCGCAAGCTGCGCGCCTCGGCCTCGATCGGCCACGACAACCTGTGGCAGCTCGGGCACAGCGCCTCGATCAGCTTCTTCGGCGCGCCGCAGGACCTGAAGCAGACGCAGGTGGTGTCGGCCTCGTACCTGGCGCCGCTGCCCAACAGCAACTGGTCGCTCGAGGGCTCGGCCTTCTGGTCCGACAGCAACGTGGCCACCGTGGGCGGCACCGACGTGCTCGGCAAGGGCCACTCGCTCGGCATCAAGGCCACCTATACGGTGCCCAACGCCGGCAACTGGTGGCATTCGTTCAGCGCCGGCGTCGACCTCAAGAACAACCGCGAGGCGCTCACGCTCAAGAACAGCAGCGACGAGGTGCCGCTCAAGTACGCGCCGATCACGCTGTCGTACTCGGGCCTGCGCCAGACCGAGAAGAGCCAGTACGGCGTGGGCGTGTCGCTGGTGGTGGGCACGCGCAGCTTCTTCAGCTACGGCAGCGACCAGGCGCAGTTCGACTACAAGCGCTACAAGTCCTCGCCGAGCTTCATGGTGCTGAAGACCGACCTCAACGGCAGCTACACCTTCGAGGGCGGCTCGCAGCTCGCCTTCCGCGTCAACGGCCAGATGACCGACTCGCCGCTGGTGTCGAGCGAACAGATCGCCGGCGGCGGCATGAACTCGGTGCGCGGCTATCTGTCGGCCGAGGCCACCGGCGACTACGGCGTGGTCGGCTCGGTCGAATGGCGCACGCCGCCGCTGACCTGGCTCAACCCCTGGGTCGAGGGCTGGCGCGCCTATGCCTTCTTCGATGGTGCGCGCCTGCGCCTGAAGAACCCGCTGCCCGAACAGGCCGACCGCTTCGCGCTCGCCTCGGTGGGCCTGGGCACCACCTTCAAGGTCGGCCAGTACTTCTCGGGCCGCATCGATGTCGGCCGTCCGCTGAAGGACGGCCCGCGCACGAAGAAGGGCGACACGCAGGTCAATTTCAGCATCAACGCCAGCTACTGATCACCGAACCCGAATCCGAACGCGGCAACGCCACTTTCAAGAATTTTTTTCCACGAGCTTTCCGGAGAACCCCTGTCATGCGACGCTTTCTTTTCCTCGCGCTCACGCTGTTGAGCACGCTCCTGCCGGGCCTGGCCCATGCATGGTGGCAGCCCGAATGGGCCTATCGCAAGCCGATCACCGTGGACGGCGGCCCGCAGGCCGGCGCCATCGGCAGCGACGCCGGCCGCGTGCCGGTGCTGGTGCGCCTGCACACGGGCAACTTCAAGTTCGAAGGCGTGAGCGAGACCGGTGCCGACCTGCGCTTCGTGGCCGGCGACGACAAGACCGTGCTCAACCACCAGATCGAGCAGTTCGATCCGCTGCTGGGCATCGCGCTGGTCTGGGTCGACGTGCCCAACGTCTCGGCCGGCACGCCGCAGAAGCTCTGGATGTACTACGGCAACCCCAAGGCCCCGGCCTCGGGCAACGGCCAGCGCAGCTTCGATCCCGACTACACGCTGGTCTACCACTTCGCCGAAGGCGCGGTGCCGCCGCGCGACACGACCGCCTACGGCAACAACGGCCAGACCCCGACCGTGCCGGCCGAAGGCACGGTGATCGGCAAGGGCGCGCAGTTCGCCGGCGCCCCGCTGATGCTGCCCGCCACGCCCTCGCTGGCACTGGCCGCCGGTTCCAGCTTCACCTTCTCCGCCTGGGTGCGGCCCGACCAGCTCGGCGCGCGCCAGGTGATCTATGCGCGCCGCGACGGCGCGGGCGAACTGCTGGTCGGCATCGACCAGGGCGTGCCCTTCGTGCAGGTCAACGGCCAGCGCAGCACCCCGGCGCAGCCGGTGCAGGCCGGCCAGTGGTCGCACATCGCGGTCAAGGCCGAGGGCGACAGCGTCGCGCTGTACGTCGGCGGCCGCCCCGCGGTGTCGCTGGCCGCGCGCCTGCCGGCGCTGAACACGGCCGCCGCGCTCGGCGCCGACGTGGCCGCCACGCCGGTCGCCCCGGCCGCCGGCCAGAACGCTCCCGCACCCGCCGCCTGGGCGCCGTTCACCGGCGCGATCGACGAAGTGCGCCTGTCGAAGGTCGCTCGCGGCGATGCGCTGCTGCTGGCCGACGCCGTCTCGCAAGGCGCCGAATCGCGCCTCACGGCCTTCGGTGCCGACGAGCAGCAGGCCGGCAAGAGCCACTTCGGCTTCATCCTGGCCGCGATGCCGCTGGACGCCTGGATCGTCGTCGGCCTGCTGGGCCTGATGATGGTGCTGTCGTGGGCCATCATGATCGGCAAGGGCCGCAGCTACGGCGCCACCTCGCGCGCCAATGCCCGCTTCATCGAGCACTTCCGCGAAGCCGCCGGCGCCCCGCTGGACCGCCTCGCGATCAGCAACACCGTGTCGCAGGAAGTCCGCAACGACTCCTCGCTGTGGCGCCTCTACCAGGTGGCGATCGAAGAGATGCGCCGTCGCCACGAACGCGGCTATGACCTGAGCGCCGTGTCGAGCGCGACCATCGGCGCCATCCGCGCCGCCATGGACGGCGTGATGGTGCGCGAGACCGAACGCATGTCCAAGCGCATGAACTGGCTGTCGACCACCATCGAAGGCGCGCCCTACGTCGGCCTGTTCGGCACCGTGATCGGCATCATGCTGGTGTTCGTGGTGGCGGCGATGGCCGGTGCCGTGGACATCAACTCGGTGGCACCGGGCATGGCGGCCGCGCTGCTGTGTACCGCCGCCGGCCTGGGCGTCGCGATCCCCGCGCTGTTCGGCTACAACTGGCTGGCCTCGCGCTCGGACGCCATCGGCGCCGACATGGCGGTGTTCGTCGACGAGTTCGTGACGCGCCTGGCCGAAGAGCAGGGCGAGGGCAGGTCGGTGCCCGCGGCCGTCGCGGCCCAGGGCGGCGCGCGCCGCACGGCCGACGACAACGCGGCACGTGGCGGCTGGACCTCGCCGGCACAGGTTCCGGCCTGAGGCGACGCACATGCCCAACGCAGCCAAGTTCGCCGTGCGCAAGCGCACCGGCGGCATCAACATCACGCCGTTCGTGGACGTGCTGCTGGTCGTGCTGGTGATCTTCATCCTCACCAGCAACGCCAGCATCCCGGGCATCAAGGTCGACCTGCCGAAGGCCAGTTCCTCGGTGGCGCTGGAGAAGCCCAAGACCAAGGCCATCACGATCGACAACGCGGGCAACGTGTTCCTCGACGCCTACCCGGTCTCGCTGCCGGAGCTCGAGGAGCGCTTGCGCACCGAGAAGGCCCTGTCGCCCGATTTCCCCGTCATCGTGCGCGGCGATTCGAGCGTGCAGTACGCCAAGGTGGTCGACGTGCTGGACCTGCTGCGCCGCATCGAGCTGAACCAGATCGGCCTCGTGACCGGCAAGCAGAAGTGAGGACCGGCGCGTGAAACCTCGCGATCCGACTTTCGCCTTCGAGGGCCGCGCCGCGGCCGGCGGCGGCGCGCCTGCCGACGCGCACGCGCTGTGGCGCCGCTGGGGCGGCTGGGCCATCGGCACGGTGCTGCTGGCGCTGCTGGCGGCGCTCGTGTGGTATCTGCTGGCCGACACCGCGAGCCAGAAGCGCGTGGTGGCCGACGCTCCCACGCTGATGCTGCCGCCGCCACCGCCCCCGCCGCCCGAACCCGAGAAGCTGCCCGAGCCCGAGCCGGAAAAGATCAAGCCGGTGACCGAGCCCGAGCCCAAGCCGATCGAGCCGCTGGAGCCGCCGAAGGACGACACCCCGCCCAGTCCCAACAAGGACCTCGGCGACCCCGTGACCATGGACAGCGCCGCGCAGGCGGGCAGCGATGCCTTCGGCATCCAGGCCGGCAGCGGCGGCGGCATGAGCGGCACCGGTGCCGGCGGCGGCCTGGGCAGCGGCTCATTCTCGCGCTATGCCGCGAGCGTGCTGCAGCAGGCGCTGCTGCGCGACCCGCGCACCCGCAACCTGGGCTTCGACGACATCCAGATCGACATCTGGCTCGACGCCGAGGGCCGGACCACGCGGGCGCAACTGGTGCGCGGCACCGGCACCACCGACATCGACGAAGCGGTGCTGGCGATGGTGCGCGGCCTCGAGCGCTTCGACGAGAAGCCACCGGCCTCGCTGCGCTTCCCGATGCGCGTGTCCATGAAGGGGCGCCGGCAGTGACGCACGCCGAAGCCCCGCCCATCCCCCCATTCAATCCTGTGAACGAAGCGATGAACCCCTCCAAATATTCCCCAGCCCGACGCCTCGCGCCGGCCCTGCGCCAGGGCGCGCTGGCCGCCGCGGTGGCCGCGGCCTTCGCGCTGGCCGCGGGCGGCGCGGCCGCCCAGTCGGCCCCGGCCGGACCGGCCGGCGAGACCGCCATGGTCAAGCTGATCCGCGGCCTGATCCAGAGCGGCACGCTCGCCAAGGACGTGGGCGAGGCGCTGCTGGCGCAGGCCCAGGCCGAAGCCATGGCCTCGCAGCAGGCCCAGCAGCGGCTGGCCGCCGTGTCGGCCGGTGCCGTGGCCGGCGCCAGCGCCGGTGGCCTGCGGCTCGAGCCGGGCGACGTGCGCGTGCCCTACATCTCGCAGACCGTGCGCGACCAGATCCGCGACGAGGTCAAGGCCCAGGTCATGGCGCAGGCCAAGGACGAAGGCTGGGCCGCGCCCAACGAAACGCCCGAGTGGAGCAAGCGCATCCGCTTCGAAGGCGACGTGCGCGTGCGCAATGAGTCGCGCAGCTATGCGGGCAACAACAGCAACATCGAGATCAACTGGCCCGACCTCAACAAGAGCAGCGGCTACGACGTCAACCCCAACACCAACCTCGCGCTGCCCTCGCTGCTCAACACGCGCCAGGACCGGCGCAACCTGTTCCGCGCCCGGGCCCGCGTGGGCATCTTCGCGGACCTCAGCGAGAACACCAAGGCCGGCGTGCGCCTGGCCTCGGGCAGCGACGACAACCCGGTCTCGACCACCCAGACCCTGGGCGGCGGCCTGAGCAAGAAGAGCGTCTGGCTCGACCAGATGTGGATCTCGCACAAGCCGGTCGACTGGCTCACCGTCACGGGTGGCCGCTTCGGCAACCCCTTCATGTCGACCGACACGCTGTTCTCGAGCGACCTCAACTTCGACGGCATCGCGTTCCAGTTCGACAAGGCGCTGGCCAGCAACAAGGACCTGTCGCTGTTCGGCACGGTGGGCCTGATCCCGCTCGAGTACTCCTCGGACAACGCGCCCAGCCGCAGCCAGGACAAGGCCAAGAGCGAGAACAAGTGGCTGTTCGGCGCGCAGGTCGGCGCCGACTGGAAGATCGACGACGACAACCGCCTGCGCGGCGCGCTCGCGTACTACAACTTCCGCAACATCAGCGGCAAGGTCTCCGAGCCCTGCGCGCTGTACGCGGGCGCCGACGGCTGCAGCACCGACTGGTCGCGCCCGGCCTTCATGCAGAAGGGCAACACGCTCATGCTGCTGCGCGACATCTCGCTCGACCCGCTCAACCCGGCCGGCACGCCGCAGCCGCAGTACGTGGGCCTGGCCTCGAAGTTCCGCCTGGTCGACCTGAACATGCGCTGGGACACCAAGGTCGCGGGCAACAACCTGCGCCTGGACGCCAACTTCATCCGCAACACCGCCTACGACGCCAACGACATCTGGCGCCGTGCGGGCATCCGCGGCGCCATCGTCAACAACTTCGGCAACACCGGCGGCACCACCCAGGCCGACTACAAGAGCGGCGGCAACGCCTTCATGCTGCAGGCCACCTACGGCCGCCCGGCACCGGCCGCGCGCGGCGACTGGAACGTGCTCGCGGGCTACAAGCGCATCGAACCCGATGCGCTGCCGGACGGCTACAACGACTCGACCTTCCATGGCGGCGGCACCAATGCACGCGGCTACTTCCTCGGCGGTTCGTACGCGTTCGACAAGAACCTCTGGTTCACCGGCCGCTGGATCTCGACCAAGGAGGTCTATGGTCCGCCGCTGTCGATCGACACGCTGCAGCTCGAACTCAATGCGCGCTTCTGAGGACGTCGCCGTGGCCCGATCCCATTTCAAGACCCCAGCGCTCGTCCTGGCGCTCGCCTTCGCCGGTCAGGCCGGCCTGGCCGGCGGCGCGCACGCCCAGGGCGCACCGGCCGCGGCCGGTGCGCAGAGCATGGAAGAGCGGCTGCGTGCGCAGCTGCGCATCACCACCTCGCAGCTGCAGCAGGCGCAGAACGAGCTGGCCGCGCTCAAGGCCGGCAAGCCGGTCGCCGCGGCACCGGGCGCGCCCGCGCCGGCGGCCGAAGTCGAGGCGCTGCGCAAGGACCTCGCGCGCGCCCAGTCCCAGCTCGCCGGCGAACGCCAGGCGCGCGAGCAGGCCAGTGCCGGCGTCGAGCAGATCCGCCAGCAGGCGCAGGCCGCGGCCGAGAAGTCCGGCGGCCAGATCGCGCAGTTCCGCAGCGCCTACGAGGAGTTGCTGCGCACCGCGCGCGCTTCCGAAGCCGAGCGCCAGCGCCTGCTGGCCGAGACCGGCACGCAGCGCACCGCGCTCACCCAGTGCGAGGCGAAGAACACCCAGCTCTATGCCGTGGGCCAGGAGGTGCTGCGCGCCTACGAGACCATGGACATGGGCAGCGTGTTCGCCGCGCGCCAGCCGTTCGCGGCCCAGAGCCGCGTGAAGTTCGAGCAGATCGCGCAGCAGTACGGCGACAAGCTGTACGAAGGCCGCTTCGACGCGCGCGCCGTCAATGCACCCAAGCCGGCCGAGGCCGCGGCCACGCCGCCGGCCGCCGCCGCCTCGGCACCCGCCGCGAAGTGAGCGGCCAGAAGGAACCCAGCCCATGAACCCGAAGAAACCCCTTGCTCCCGCGCGCCTGCGCACGCTGGCCGCGCTGCTGCTGGCCTCGTCGGCCTGCCTCGGCGCCGCGGCGCAGCAGATCGCCGCGCCCACGGGCGCACCGGTGGTCGCCCGCCTGGGCGAACTCACCGTGCGCCAGGACGAGGTCGAGAAGCTGCTGCAGGCCTTGCCCGATGCCGAGCGCGCGGCCGTCAAGGACAACCGCGCCAGCGTCGAGGGCTGGCTGCGCCAGCGGCTGCTCGGCGAGGCGCTGCTGAAGGAGGCACGCGACAAGGGCTTCACCGACAAGCCCGAGGTCAAGGCCAAGATCGACGCCGCGGTGCGCGAGCTCACGGCCCGCATCGTGACCACCGGCTACCTCGAGTCGGTGAGCCAGGTGCCGGCGGGCTATCCGTCGGATGCCGAGCTCACCGCCGCCTACGAGCAGGGCAAGGCTGGCTTCAACCTGCCGCCCACCTACCGCGTGGCACAGATCTTCCTCGCCACCCCCGACGCCGCGCCCGCGGCCGTCGCCAAGGTGCGCGAGGAAGCCCAGAAGCTGGCGCGCGAGGCGCGCGGCACCGATTTCGCGGCGCTCGCGCGCGCGAAGTCGCAGGACAAGAGCAGCGCCGAGCGCGGCGGCGAGGTCGGCAACCTGCCGCTCGCGCGCATGCTGCCCGAGGTGCGCGACGCCGTCGGCAAGCTCAAGACCGGCCAGGTCGGCGACCCGGTGCAATCGGCCGCCGGCTTCCACGTCGTGAAGCTGCTCGAGAGCCAGCCCGCGCGCACCGCCACGCTCGACGAGATGCGCCCGCAGCTGCAGGCCGCGCTGCGCCAGCAGCGCCAGCAGCAGCTGATCCAGGCCCACCTGGCGCAGCTCGCGCCGGCCACGCAACTGAGCATCGATGCCGCCGCGCTCGACGCCGCGCTGCGCAAGACCAACTGAACCGCCTTCCACAACCAACAACCACCATCCACAGACAGGGAACCTCATGACGAACACCCCGACCGACACCACCACCGCCGCCGCCACGCCCGCCGAGGCCCTCGACCTGCTCGACGCGGTCACGCCCGAACAGGTCTCCGACGCCATCAAGGCCGCCGGCGCGGCCGTCTCCACCATCGAGCAGGACGGCGTGGTCCGCCTGCACAGCGCCAGCCACGGCATCGGCTTCCAGGTGCTGTGGGGCAATCCCGTCACCACCACCCAGTACACCGACTTCACCTTCAGCTGCCCGCTGCACGTGCAGGGCGGCACGCTGCCCGAGGCCGTGCTGGCCGCCTGGCACCGCAGCAAGCGCTTCGCGCGCGTCGCGCAGCATGGCGATTTCGTGGTGCTCGAGATGGACGTGGTGGTCGCCGGCGGCGTGACGCCCGCGCACCTCGCGTTCAGCGCCCGCCTGTGGATGCAGATGATGGGCGAGTTCTTCCTGCACCTGCGCAACTACGGCCCGGCCGCCGCCACGCGCGGCGATGCCGCCAACGGCGCAGCGCCGGCCGCTGGTGCCGCCGACCGGGTCGAAGCCGCCGCCTGAGCGCGCGCCGAACGCATCCCAGCGCGATGCCCGACAGCCTTCGTTCCGGGGAGTCCTTCGACGGCCACGACTCGCCGACGCTGCGCGCGATCCACGCCACCGCGCGCCAGGTGCAGCGCGCGCGGCGCGCGGAGACCGTGCGGCTGCGGCAGCGCGAGGCGCTGCTCGACATGCTCGCGCGCGTCATGGCCGACCTGCACATCACCAACGCCGAGCTCAACGCGGCGCGGCGCGCGCTCGCGCCGACGCGGCCGAAGTGAAACGCACGGCGCGCGTCACGCCGCCGTCAAACTTTCTGCCTAGCATCGCCGCCGAACAACGGCCGCGCCGCGGTGCCGCCGCTTCGCTCCCTTCCTCCGAAATGGCATGAGCATGTCCCGCGTATGGCAACCACGGTCCCGTCGGCCGGTGCGCTCGCACTGGCGGGGTGCATGGCGTTCCTGAACCCGATCGCCGCCGCAGAACCTGCGTTGCCATCCGCTCCCTCGACGATGCCGTCCGCCGGACTGCTGCGCTTCGACCTGCGCGTGCAGCCGCTGCAGGGCGCGCTCGATGCCTATGGCGCGCTCACCGGGCGCTCGGGCTTCTACACGGCCGAGTCGATCGCCGGGCGCAGCAGCGCGGCGGTGCAGGGCCGCTACACGCCCGAGGTGGCGCTGCAGCGGCTGCTCGAGGGCACCGGCCTTGCGGTCCACTACACGGCGCCCGATGCCTTCGTGCTCGAACCCGGCGCGCCGGCAACCGCTGAAGCACCGGCCGAGGCGGCGCGCGCACCGGGACCCGACGACGGGCTGGTGCAGGCACGCGTCAACGAGGCCTTCTGCGGTGACCCGCGACTGGCCGCGGGCGATTTCCGCGCGGCGCTGCGTTTCGGCCTCGACGCGCAGGGCCGCGTGGTGCGCCCGCTGCTGCTCGGCTCCACCGGCGATGCCGCGCGCGACCGCGCGGTGCTCGCGGCGCTGGCCGATGTGCAACTGGGCCGGCCGCCGCTGGCCGGCGCCGAACAGCCGCCCTACGTGATGCTGATCGCGCCGCGCGCGGAAGGCGGCGGCTGGCATTGCGATGCGCGCGTGGGGGCGGCACGGTGAGCGGTTCCAGCTTCGGCATGCTGCGCGACTATCTGGTGGGCCGCTACGACGACCTCAAGCGCCGGCTCACGCTGCAGCTCGGCAGTGCCGACCTCGCGGGCGATGCGCTGCAGGACACCTGGCTGCGGCTGCAGGCCGGCGCCACCGAGGCGCAGGACCCGCGCGAGCCCGTGCAGTACCCGCTGAGCTACCTGATGCGCATGGCCACCAACGTGGCGCTCGACCGCATCCGGGCCGAGGCGCGCTTCATGAACGGCGAGGAGGTCGAGCAGGTGTTCGCCGAGCTCAGCGATCCCGCGCCCGGCCCGGCGCAGGAGGCGCTGGGGCGCTCGGAGCTCGCGCAGCTGGCCGCGATCATCGAGGAGATGCCGCCGCGCCGGCGCCACGTGCTGATCCTGGTGCGCGTCGACGAGATGCCGCGCCAGGAGGTGGCCGACCGGCTCGGCGTGTCGCTGAGCCTGGTCGACCGCGAACTGCGGCGCGCGCACGAGTACATCGTGGAGCGCACGCGATGAAATTCCTCGCCGCCGCCGTGCAGTTCCGGGCCGCGACAAACGTCTGGAAGAAGAGGGCACCGCGCGCAGGCGCGCCGCGGCCCGGTGTTGGTTCCTTGCGAGGCCGTTGAACGTGTCCGATTCGTCCCCCATGCCGCCGCGCGATGCCGAGGCCCTCGAGCGCCAGGCCCATGCCTGGGTGCAGCGCCTGGCCTCGGGCAGCGCGCGGGCCCGCGATGCGCGCGCGCTCAAGCGCTGGTGCGCGCTCAGCGAGGCCCATGCCCAGGCCTTCGGCCGCGCCCACCGGCTGTGGCGCGACATGGCCGGCGCGGCCGCGCTGGCCGGTGCCGACGATCCCGCGCTCGCGGCCTTGCGCGCCGCGCCGCGGCCGGTGGCGCAGGCCGTGCGCACACTGCCGCGCCGTGCCTTCCTGGGCGCCGGCATCGCCACCGCGGCGGTCGCGGCCGGCGTGGTCGTCATGCATCCGCCGCTGGGCCTGTGGCCCGCGCCCGAGAGCTGGCAGGCCGACTACCGCACCGGCACCGGCGAGCAGCGCAGCCTCGCGCTCGCGCCCGACCTCACGGTCGAGATGAACACGCGCAGCAGCATCGCGCTGCAGGCCGCGCAGGGCGAGACCGCCGGCATCGAGCTGATCGGCGGCGAGGTCGCGGTCGATGCCACGCGGCGCGGCCGGCCCTTCACCGTGAGCGCGGCGCTCGGGCGCATCGAGGCCGTCGACGCGCGCTTCGAGGTGCGCCACACCGATGCGCGCAGCGTCTGCGTGCGCTGCCTCGAAGGCCAGGTGCGCGTGACGCTCGGCGCCGAGTCGCTCGCGCTGCGTGCCGCGCAGGAACTGGTGTACGAGGGCCGCCAGCCGCAGCCGGTGCGCAGCATCGAGGGCGGCGAGCGTTCCGATTGGCGCGAGGGCGTGCTGCGCTTCCAGCGCACCGCGCTCGCGCAGGTGGTCGACGAGATCAACCGCTACCGGCCGGGCCGCGTGATGCTGCTGGGCAGCGGGCTCGCGGGCAAGCCCGTCAGCGGGCGCTTTCACATCCACGACCTCGACAAGGCGCTGGCGCAGATCCAGCGGCTGTTCCGGCTCGAGCTCACGGCCTTGCCGGGCGGCATCGTGATCCTTCACTGAGGCGGCATTCTTCGCTGCCGATGCGCGGCGAGGTGTACAGCTTTCGTCGTCGGCATTCGTCTATGGGCAAAGCCATCGCATGGCTTCCTGTCCATTCGAAACGCCACTGAAAGATTCCTGTCATGCCGCCCCTCCATCCTGCCCCGGTGAAGCCCGCGTTCCCCGCACGCCCTGGCCGCCGCACCGGACCGCGACGCCTCGCACCCCTGGCCCATGCCGTCGCCGTCGTCCTCGCGGTCGGCGCGGTGGGCGCGGCGCATGCGCAGCAACGCGCGTTCAGTGCCGCCTGGATGGCGCAGAAGAACATCGCGCAGGGTCAGGCGATCGCCACCGGGCGCTTGCCCAATGGCCTGCCCGTGTCGTCGCTCAATACGCCGAGCGCGCAACAGCAGCAGGCGCGCGAGCAGTTGCAGCGTTCGATCGGCAACCTGAACCTGGCCGCGCAGAGCATTGCGGCGCAGCAGGCCGCACAAGCGGCGGCACGGCAGGCGGCGCTGGATGATCCTTCGTCGGTGCCTGATGGCTTGGCCGATGGTGGTCTTCGTGTCGACACCAATTCGTTGACCGCGGGCTGGCTCAATGCCCAGGCACCCGTGCAATCGCAAGGCACCGATGGCCGCACCACGGTCACCATTCAACAGACCGGCGACCGCGCGATCCTCAATTGGGAGACCTTCAACGTCGGCAAGCGCACCACGGTCGATTTCAAACAGCAGGCCGATTGGGCCGTGCTCAACCGCGTCAACGACCCACAGGCGCGGCCCTCGCAGATCCAGGGGCAGATCAAGGGCGACGGCACGGTGCTGATCGCGAACCGCAACGGCATCGTGTTCAGCGGCTCGAGCCAGACCAATACGCGCAATCTCGTGGCGGCCGCCGCCAAAATCGGCGATGACCAGTTCAAGGCGCGCGGCATCTACAGCGCGCAGGAAAGCGGGGCCTACACGCCGAGCTTCACCGATGCCAATGGCAAGGTCGAGGTGCAGGCCGGTGCGCGCATCAACACCGCGGTGCCGACGACCGTCACGCAAGGCGGTGGTTATGCGCTGCTGCTCGGCAAGGAGGTCGCCAACGCCGGCACCATCGCCACGCCACGCGGCCAGGTGCAGATGGCGGCCGGCGACTTCTTCATCGTGCGGCCCGGCCAGAGCACCACGGGCAACCAGTACGCGACCACGCGCGGCAACGAAGTGGCGCCGCAGTTCAATGCCGACAGCACGGCGGGCGCGGTCACCAACACCGGCCTGCTGCAGGCGCCCGAAGGCGACATCACGCTCGCGGGGCGCAAGGTGGTGCAGGACGGCGTGGCCGTGTCCACGACGACGGTCGACACGCGCGGCACGATCCATCTGTTGAACTCGGCCAGCGACAAGCTCGGCAGCGTCACCGTCACGTCACGCGGTCTCAATGCGATCCTGCTCGACGACCAGAACGGCCGCACGGCACTGGACAGCCAGCGCGATGCGCTGATCGCCGATTCGGCCGTGCAGGACCTGGCGCGCCGCACCGCGGCCTCGGGCGGCTTCGACAACCTCGCGCGCCTCGACGACCGCCGCGACCAGTCGCGCATCGAGATCGTCTCGGGCGGCGGCGTGGTGTTCGAGGGCGGCTCGACCACGCTGGCCACCGGCGGGCAGATCGCGGTAGCGGCGAGCAATGGCCGCAGCACGGTGGCGAATGGCGCGCGGCTCGACGTCTCGGGCGCCGTGGGCGTGCAGGTCGCGATGTCCTCGAACAACGTCGAGATCAACATCCAGGGCAACGAGCAGCGCGATGCCCCGCTGAACCGCGACACCACGATGCTCAACAACAGCAACGTATGGATCGACCGGCGCAAGCTGCTGCGCGTGGCGGCCGGCGTGGGCGGCTACGACAAGGAGCGCTGGTACACGCCGGGCGGCCTGCTCGAGGTCGGCGGCTACCTGGGCCTGCAGGGCCACACGGTGGGCGAGTGGGGCGCGCAGGGCGGCAGCGTGGTGTTCGCGGGCAACGAGCTGGTCGCGCAGGCGGGTTCGAACATCAACCTCTCGGGCGGCACGCTGGACGTGCAGACCGGGATGATCAAGCAGAGCTGGCTCAAGGGGGCCGACGGGCGGCTCTACGAAGTCTCGAGCGCACCCGCCGATGTGCAGTACACGGGCCTCTACAAGGGCTACGAAGACGCGCACAAGCGCTGGGGCGACAAGACCACGGGCTTCTTCTACAACCCGCTGATCGGGCCGCAGCAGCGGCTCGAGAACGGCTACACGGTGGGCCGCGATGCGGGCCAGTTGATCGTCTCGACCAGTGCCGCCGTGCTCGAGGGCGACCTGACGACGACGGTCTACCGCGGCCCGCGCCAGACGATCCAGCGCGATGGCGGCATCGACGGCTATGCGCAGTCGCACGACGCCGCGGCGCTCGCCGCGCAACTGATCCTCGGCAACTACACGACCGTGTTCAACGCCGACAAGACCAACGGACCGCAGGGCGTGTTCCACAACTTCACGCCGAGCTTCGGCCAGGTCGTGTTCGGCACCGCGCAACCGGCGCTGGGCGACGGCATCGCGCCCGACGGGCCGCTGCCGCAGGCGCTCGAGGACGTGCTGCATGTCGACAGCGACCGCGTCAACGGCTGGCAGCTCGGTCAGCTGATGGCCGGCGGCACGCGCAGCCTGACGGTGGAGGCGGCGCTCGCGGTGGTGCCGGGCGGCAGCATCGCGCTGTATGCGCCGCAGGTGGAGATCAACGCCGATCTCGTGGCGCGCGGCGGCCAGATCGCGCTGGGCAACGTGCTGCCCTCGGTCGCCGGCCAGGGCACCACGATCAGCATCGCGCTGGCGCCCGCCACGGGCCAGCGTGCGCGGACCACCGTGGCCGCGGGCGCCACGCTCGATGCGAGCGGCCTGTGGACCAACCTGCTGGCCGATCCGCGCGACGATGCGGGCCTGCCCTACGTCGACGGCGGCAGCGTGTCGATCCGCGGCACCGGCGACGTGACTCTGGCGCAGGGCGCGGCGATCGACGTGTCCTCGGGCGCGGCGCTGCTGCGCAACGGCGCCCTGCGCGGCGGCCATGGCGGCGACGTGACGCTGGCGGCCGGCTACGTGACCGACGCCAACTCGACCGCGACCGACCCCACCGCGCTGCTCACGCTGGCGGGCGAGCTGCGCGCCTTCGGCGTGAACGGCGGCGGCACGCTCGACGTGCGCTCGGGCACCGCCGTCGGCATCGGCGGCCAGGCGCTCGACACCGACGGCCTGCTCGCGGCCGGGCAGGCCGCGCCGGTCAACCTGCGGCTGCTGCAGGACTACCAGCTGGTCGCGGGCGACATCGCGCCGATCGATCTCACGGTGACGCTGACCCGCCGGCCGGCCGGCTACACCGTGACGGGCCAGCAGGTCGAGATCCGGATCCCGGGCAATGCGCCGCTGGTGCTGGAGGCGGACTGGGTGGTGCCGTTCAACCTCTTCGATTCGAATGGGGTCCTCCATCGCATCGGCAGCACCGTGCCCGCGGGCACCACGGTGACCCAGGGCTTCTTCCTGCCGGTCGGCGTCACCATTCCCGCCGACGTGTTCCCGGACGGGCTGCCGATCGTGCCGACGCTGGTGCGCTACAACGCCGGCAGCGTGCTCGACATGCCGTTCACGCTGGCGGCCGGCAGCTCGCTCGCCGCCGGCGCGGTGCTGGCGCGGTCGGTCGCCGTGGCGCCCACGGGCACGCTGTCGCCCACGCTGTTCCAGACCGGCTTCTCGCACTACGTGGTGACGGCAAGCGACGGCCTCGTGGTGGTGCCGGGCACGCGCATCGAGGTCGCCATGCCGGTGCTGCGCACCGATGTCGACGGCCTGCAGGCGTTGCCCGGCGGCAGCCGGCTCGCCACCGCGCTGCCGGTGTGGACGCCGCCGCTCTACCAGGAGGATGCGCAGCACGCCCGGCTCGCGCAGCGCGGCGGCGCGAGCATCGAGTTCGACGCGGGCTCGAGGATCGCCGGCCCGGGCCTGCTCGCGCCGCTGACAGTGGGCACCGATGCGCACATCGCGGTCGATCCGGGCCAGGCCATCACGCTGTGGAGCAACGGCGGCCAGTTGACGGTGGACGGCCGGCTCGACGCCTGGGGCGGCGCCATCTCGATCGCCTCGCAGCCGACTTCCCAGTTCAGCTACCAGGCCTCGACCACGCGCTCGGTCTGGATCGGCGACAACGCGGTGCTCGACGCGGCCGCGCGCGCTTACGTCGCGCGCGATGCGCAGGGCCGCGCTTATGGCGTCGCGCCCGACGGCGGCACGATCGAGCTCGGCCTGTCCGATTCCTTCCTCGTGATCCGGCCGGGTGCCGTGCTCGACGCCTCGGGTGCCTATGCCGAGATCGATGGTTCGGCCGGCGGCGCCGCCGGCGTGCCCGCGCGGCCGCTCGCGCTGGCCGGTGCCGGCGGCAGCATCGGGCTGCATTCGTACGTCGGCATGGTCATCGACGGCACGCTGGTCGCGCGCGCGGGCGGCGCCGGCGCGGCCGGCGGCTCGCTGACCTTGGAGATGGCCAACCGGCGCTACCTCGCGGGTGTGGAGAACCTCTCCGACGCCGTGCAGACGATGCACGACATCACGCTGACGCAGCACTACCGTCCCGGCGGTCTGGCCGACGGCCTCGCGCCGGGCCAGGCCGACGCGGGCCTGAAGTACGGCGCGGCGGTGCTCTCGGCGGACCGGGTGAGCGCGGGCGGCTTCGATGCGCTGACGCTGTCGGCGCACGACCTGCTGCTGTTCGACGGCGACATCGACCTCCAGCTCGGCCGCAGCCTCAACCTGCGCAACGGCTTCCTGACGGTGGCCGACGCCACGCCCGATGCGAAGGTGCGGCTGGCCGCGCCCTACATCCGGCTCGATGGCGGCAGCTGGGACGGCGCCTCGGGCTATTTCAGCCCCGGCATCATCATCGGCGGCCGGGCCGTGGGCCGCCCGGCGCACGGCGACAGCGCGCTGACGCTCGATGCAGGCCTGATCGACATCTACGGCCGCATGCAGTCGGGCGTCGTCGCCGGCTACGGCGACGGTTCCGTGACGCCGAGCGGCTCGAGCGCCAGCCGCACCGTCGAGGCCGACGGCTTCGCTGCCGTCACGCTGCGCAGCGAGGGCGACATCCGGCTAGGCAATGCCGCCTTCGTCGTCACCGGCGACCTGCTGATCGAGGCGGCGCAGCTCTATCCGGTGAGCGGGCAGCGCGGCGTGGTGATCGCGGGCCAGGCCAGCCTGCCGAATTCCTCCAATGTCTGGGACCAGGCGCGCAGCCTGGTGATCCGCTCGAACGGCCGCGCCGCGCCGGTGCCCGATTCGGTGTTCGGCCAGCTGGTGCTGATGGGCCCGACGCTGGACCAGGGCGGCGTGGTGCGCGCGCCGCTGGGCACGATCGGGCTCAACGACATCGGCGGCTCGCTCTACGGCCCGGCCTGGATGAACAGCGTCATCGCCAATCCCGAGGCGCTGCCCTGGATGAAGCTGGTGCTGCGCGACGGCAGCCTGAGCTCGGTGAGCGCCGCGGGCCTGACCATGCCCTACGGCGGCACGCAGGACGGCCTGACCTACCGCGGCACCGACGGCACGCTGTTCAGCCTCGGCGGCAATTTCACGCAGCGGCTCAATTCGAATTCGCCGAGCGATTCCTACGTGCTGGCGCAGGGCATCTCGATCGGCGGCGGCTCGGTGGTGGCCGAGCCGGGCTCGGTGCTCGATCTCTCGGGCGGCGGCGACCTGCGCGGCGCGGGCTTCATCACCGGCCGCGGTGGCTCGGTGGACGTGCTGACGACGGCGCTGGCGAATGCCAATCCGGCGGCCTATGCGCCCGCCGCGAAGGGCAGCGCGGTCTATGCGATCGTGCCCGGCTACGCCTCGGCCTATGCGCCGGTGGTGCGCGACAAGGGCGCCGGCGACCCGGCGGTGGGCCGGCAGATCACGGTCGGCACGGGGGTGCCGGGCCTGCCCGCCGGCACCTACACGCTGCTGCCCGCCAGCTATGCGCTGATGCCGGGCGCCTTCCGCGTCGAGGTGGGTGCGCGCATGGGGGCCCTGTCGGGCAGCGCGGCCGCCACCGGTGCGCTGGCGGATGGCAGCGGCTCGTGGGCCACCACCGGCACGCTGGGCATCGCCGGCACCGGCATCCGCGACAGCCTGCCGCGCCAGGTGCTGGTGACGCCGGGCCAGACGGTGCGGCGCTTCTCGCAATACAACGAGACCAGCTACGCCGACTTCGCGAAGGCGCAGGCGGCGCTGTTCGGCAACGTGCGGCCGCTGCTGCCGGTCGACGGCAAGGTGCTGCGCTTCAGCTTCGCCCAGAACGACGCGGTGGCACCGCTGCAGTTCGAGGGCCGGGCGCTGCTGGACGCGGCCCCTGGCGGCCTGCGTGGCCAGGTCAACCTGCTGGGCGACAAGCCCATCGACATCGTCGGCGGCACCGCGCAGCCCAAGGCCGGCGCCATCGAGGTGTCGGCCGACATGCTCAATGCCTTCCGCGCCGACACGCTGGCCATCGGCGGCATCTACACCTTCTTCAATGGCCAGGATTCTTCGGGCGACAGCGCGCGCGTGTACTTCTCGAACGGCCTGGGCGTGGGCCTGGTGAACGTGCGCAGCGGCGCGACCTTGCGCGCGGGCCAGATCTTCCTGATCGGCAACCAGGTCGAGGTCGAGGGCGGCGCGGTGCTCGACACGCGCGGCATGGGCCGGCCCGGCGTCGATTCCGATCTGGGCTTCCTCTATGCGAATGCACCCGGCGTGTCGAGCGCCCCGTACTCGCCGGCGGTGTTCGCCGTCAGCAACGGCTGGCTCGATTTCCTGCCGGCGCTCGGCACGGGCCGGATCACGGTGCACGACGGCGCCACGGTGCTCAGCGAAGGCACCATCGCCTTCGCCGCGCCCGGCGGGCTGACGCTGGGCGACGTGAACCTGGGCGCGCGCTACCTCACGGTGGCGCAGGACCAGATCAACATCGGCACCGCCGCCAGCCTCGCGGCCGCGCAGGCCGCCGGTGCCATGCAGCCGGGCTGGCAACTGACCCAGGGCACGCTCGACCGCCTGCTGCGCCCCTCGGCCAGCACCGGCGTGCCGGCGCTCGAGCGGCTGAGCCTCACGGCCGGCGGCGCCTTCAACTTCTACGGCGCGCTGACGCTGGACACCGGCGACTCGCCGGTACAGCTGGTGTTCAACACGCCGGCCTTCTACGGCCTGGGCGGCGACGCCGACACGGTGCGCATCGCCACGCGCGACTTCGTCTGGAACGGCATCGCCACGGGCAACGGCACCACCACGCCGTACGCGGGCGCGGCCCCGGTGGCGGTGCAGCCGGGCGGTCCGGGCACGGGCAGCGGCACGCTGGTGATCGATGCGCGCACGGTGCAGTTCGGCTACGACGCACTGAGCCAGCCGCAGCGCCAGGCCGAACTCGAGCGCCTGGCGCTGGGCTTCGGCGCGGTGAAGATCCAGGCGAGCGACCGCGTCACGGCCAACAACAAGGCCGCGCTGCTGGTGGGGCGCTCGCGCGACGCGGACGGCACGCTGCAGGGCGGCTCGCTGTCGATCGTGACGCCGCTGCTCACGGGGCAGGCCGGCTCGGCGATGCGCTATGTGGCGGGCGGCGACATCGACGTCTCGGCCCCCGCGGGCGCGGGCGCACCAGACACCGCCGCCATCGCCGAACTCGGCGCCTCGCTGAGCCTGCAGGGCCGGCGCGTGTCGCTCGATACCACGGTGGCGCTGCCCAGCGGCGTGCTCGAGCTGCTGGCCGATGGCGACATCGCACTGGGGGAGGGCGCGCAGATCGACCTGTCGGGCCGCGCCGTGCAGTTCTACGACATCACCAAGTACAGCTGGGGCGGCGCCGCGACGCTCACGAGCACGAACGGCAGCATCGCGCAGGCCGCGGGCTCGCGCATCGACGTGTCGGCCGCGCACGAGGACGCGGGTGCGCTGACGCTCGACGCCAAAGCCGGCACGGTGACGCTGGCCGGCGCGCTGTTCGGCGCGGGCGGCGGCGCCGGCTTCGACGACGGCAAGTTCGACCTGACGACCCGCGCCATCTCCGACGCCGACTTCGCGGCGCTCAATGCGCGCCTCAACCATGCCGCCTTCTTCGGCGCGCGCGGCTTCGTCGTGAAGCAGGGCGATCTGAACGTGGGCGACGGCGTGCGCGCGCGGCAGGTGAGCATCGCCACCGACGCGGGCCGCCTCACGGTCAACGGCACCATCGACGCCTCGGGCGCCACGCCCGGCAGCATCCGCCTCAACGCCAGCGGCGACCTCACGCTGGCAGCCGGCGCGGTGCTCGACACCCATGCCACCACGCTGGTCACCGACAGCTACGGCGTGCCCATCGATGCGTCGAACCGCGCGAAGATCTCGCTGGGCAGCACCGGCGGCACGGTACGCCTCGAGCCGGGCGCGACGCTGGACCTGCGCTCGCCCGACGGCATCGCGCGCGGCCACGTCGACATCGACGCGCCACGCGTGGGCAGCACCGGCCCCAGCGCCACCGGTCCCGATGCACCGGCCAACGCCACCGGCGGCGACATCGCGATCGCGGCCGCGGGCACGCTCAACATCAAGGGCGCGCAGGCGATCGCGCTGAACGGCGTCGCGCGCTACACGAATGCGCGGCCCGACCCCGACGACGCCAGCGGCCAGATCGTCGACCAGGACTACCTGAACCGCATCGACAGCGACAGCCGCGCCTTCGACGCCGCCGCGCGCGGCAATGCCGACCTGCGCGCGCGCATGGCCGGGCTCACGGCCTATGGCGAGGCCTTCCATCTGCGCCCGGGCGTGGAGATCGCCAGCAGCACGCCCACGGGCAACCTCACGGTCAAGGGCGACCTCGACCTGTCGGGCTACCGCTACGGCCCCGCGGCCGACCGCGACCTGGCCTCGGCGCGCTACGGCGCGGGCGAGCCGATGTCGCTGGCCTTGCGCGCGGGCGGCGACCTCAACATCCACGGCAGCATCAACGACGGCTTCGCGCCGCCGCCGGCCACGCCCGACGACAACGGCTGGCAGACCCGCCTGCAGGTGCTGTTCACCAACCAGCCGGCGCCGAAGGACGTCACGGTCAGCGTGCCCTTCAACGCCACCTGGGGCGATTTCTGGTACGTGTTCCCCGGCATCTTCTCGGGCGACTACCCGGTCGTGGTGTCGGGCTCGATCAGCGACGACTACGGCACCTATGGACCGGGCGACACGATCTACAACGGCTTCCTCGCCGGCACCATCACGGTCGCGGCCGGCACGGTGCTGACCGCGGTCGCGCCGGGCGGCGCCGACATCCTGCTCAGCGGCCCGCGCGCCGAGCCCGGCCGCCTGTGGGCCGCGTCGCAGATGCTGGCCGCGGGCAGCCTGTCGGCCTCGATCCGGCTGGTGAGCGGCGCCGACCTCGGCGCCGCCGACACGCGCCGGCTGCAGGGGGCCGCGCAACTGGCCGGCCGCGGCAACCTGCTGCTCGACGACCTGCACCTGGCCGGCACGACCACCCAGTTCACCGTGCAGGCGCCGAGCGTGGTGCGCACCGGCACCGGCGACCTCGAGCTCTACGCCGGCGGCAGCTACCGGCAGGAGTCGCTGTTCGGCGTGTACACCGCGGGCACCTCGGTGGCCGGCACCGGCAACGACTCGGGCTACAACGCGCCGCGCGCCAGGCTGCCCGACGGCAGCGTGCTCGGCGCGGGCAACGCGGACTACGAGCGCACGCTGCCCGCGCAACGCATGTGGTTCACCGAGAACGGCGGCGACTTCACGCTCTCGGCGCAGGGCGACATCCTCGGCTACCTGCAGCCGGAGACCCTGTCGACCGGCGAGTGGCTGTGGCGCCAGGGCGGCGCGGAGATTGGCGAGCGCACGGCCTGGGGCCTGAACTTCGGCAGCTATGCCATCGACGGCTGGCCGACCCTCGCGCAGCCGCGGCTGGGCTTCGGCGGTTTCGCCGGCATGGGCACGCTCGGCGGCGGCAATGCCAGCGTGCACGCGGGCGGCAACATCGGCACCACGGGCTCCTTCACGCGCGGCCTGCTGGTCGCGGTGGGCAGCACCGGCCGCGTCGCCGACGGCGGCGTGCTGGCACAGACCGGCGGCGGCAACCTCGACGTCTCGGCCGGCGGGCAGATCCGCACCGGCCTGTATGCGAACCTGCGCGGCGACACGCGCATGGCCGCCGCCGACGTGGGCAGCGTGGTGCTCAAGAACTTCGCCACGCCCAACAGCCAGGACCCGCGCGCGGTCGATCCGCACACGCCCTACAGCGGGCAGCGCGACGGCGTCGTGAACTTCGCGCCGGGCGACGGCGTGCTGCGCATCGAGACGCTGGGCGACCTCGCGATCGGCGCGGTGGTGGATGCGGGCCGCGCGGGCGAGCGCGTCGAGACGCAGGCCAGCAACGGCAGCCTGAGCGGCCCGACCGCCAGCTGGTTCACGCTGTGGACCGACCGCACGGCGCTCGACCTGTTCTCCGCGGGCGGCAACGTCTCGCCCTTCGGCATGCCGAACATGGATCCCGTGACCAACATCCAGGACGTGAGCAGCAGCACGAACATCATGCCGGCCACGCTGAGCGCGGTGGCGGCCGGCGGCAGCATCTACTACGCGACCGAGAGCCCCGGTGCCGGCCAGATGATGCCGTCGCCGGTCGGCCACCTGGACCTGCTGGCGCGCGACCTCGTGAGCGGCGACGCGACCAATTCCGTCACCTTCGGGCACAACGCGATCGGGCCGCTGGGCACGGCGCTGTCGAGCATGGTCACGCCGCTGCGCCCGGGCTGGCGCATGCTGCGCAATGTCCCCAGCAACCCGCTGGCCGCCACCAATTACTGGAACGCCAGCAAGCTGCAGCAGTACGAGTGGGACGCGATGTACCAGAACAGCTTCGCCGACTACATTCCCGCGCACATCGGCACGGGCGGCACGCTGTTCAACTTCGGGCTCAACACCGTGAGCGACGCCAGCATGGCCGGCACCGGCGTGGCCTCGCACATCTATGCGGTCGACGGCGACGTGCTGGCGGTGCAGATCGGCAGCCTGCAGAACGTGAGCCTGGGCAACGGCGAGGCGCCGATCCCGACCTACCTGGCCTCCAAGCCGCTGCGCATCCTGGCCGGCGGCGACATCGTCAACAGCAGCGGCCTGATCGTGCAGAGCGACCCGGCCGAGATCTCGATGATCGCGGCCGGCGGCGACATCCTCTACACCAACTTCAGCATCGCCGGCCCCGGCACGCTCGAGGTGTCGGCGGGCGGGCAGGTCTACCAGGGCAACCGCGCCAGCCTGACCAGCCTGGGCGCCATCGCGCTCGGCGACCGGCGCCCCGGTGCCGACATCGTGGTGCAGGCGGGCCTGGGCGCGGGCCCGCGCGGGCAGGGCGCGAGCGACTTCGCGGGCTTCGCGGCGCAGTACCTGGACCCGGCCCGCGTGATCGACCCCTCGGCGGCGCTGGCCGACCAGCCCGGCAAGGTGGTGAAGACCTATGACGCCGAGCTCGCGCAATGGCTGCGCGAGCGCTTCGGCTACGCGGCTTCGTCGCCGGCCGATGCGCTGGCGCATTTCCAGGCGCTGCCGCCCGAGCAGCAGCGCGTGTTCGTGCGCGCGGTGTTCTATGCCGAGCTCACGGCCGGCGGGCGCGAGTACAACGACCCCGACAGCAAGCGCTACGGCAGCTACCTGCGCGGGCGCAACGCGATCGCGGCGCTGTTCCCCGAGCGCGACGCGAACGGGCAGCCGATCGCGCGCGCGGGCGGCCTCACGCTCTACCAGGGCAGCAACGGCAACGCCGGCATCCGCACCGTGGTGGGCGGCGACATCCAGACCCTGACGCCGGGCGGCAGCACCATCGTCGGCGTGGAGGGCGTGACCCCGGCGAGCGTGGGAAGCGTGAGCCCCGCCGGCCTCATCACCCAGGGCGAGGGCAGCATCGACATCTACAGCCAGGGCAGCATCCTGCTGGGCCTGTCGCGCATCATGACCACCTTCGGCGGGGACATCCTCGGTTGGTCGGCCACGGGCGACATCAATGCAGGGCGCGGTTCGAAGACCACGCTGGTCTACACGCCGCCCAAGCGCGAGTACGACGCGCTGGGCAACGTCAAGCTCTCGCCGAACGTGCCGAGCACCGGCGCGGGCATCGCGACGCTCGATCCGATTCCCGAGGTGCCGCCGGGCGACGTGGACCTGATCGCGCCTCTCGGGACCATCGACGCGGGCGAGGCAGGGATTCGCGTCTCGGGCAACGTGAACCTCGCGGCGCTGCAGGTGGTCAACGCCGCCAACATCCAGGTCAAGGGCGAGTCGGCCGGGTTGCCGGTGGTGGCCTCGGTCAACGTCGGCGCGCTCACGAATGCGAGTGCCGCCGCCTCGCAGGCCACGATGGCGGCGCAGGACGTGATGCAGCGCGAACGCGCGAGCGCACGCCAGGCCTTGCCCTCGGTGTTCACCGTGCGCGTGCTGGGCTTCGGCGACGAGGCGCCGGCCCCCGCGCCGGCACCGTCCGGCGGTGCCACGGGCGCGCCGGCGGCACCCGCGCAGCGCAGCGTGCGCTACGACCCGGCCAGTCCGTTCCAGATGCTGGGGCAGGGCGCGCTCGACGCCGCGCAGCTCGCGAAGCTCACGCCGGCCGAGCGCGCGCGGCTGGCCGAACTCGGCGGCGCCGGCGCGCGCGGCCGCTAGGCGCGGGAAGAGTTTCGTGAAACTTGCGTGACAAAGCGCATTCGGCGGCCCGCTCATCCGTCTCTATGGCGATGACTTCCCTACGCTTTGCACGCCGCATGGCGGCTGTCGCCTGCGCGGCCGCTGCCGTGCTGGCGTGGCCGGCCGCCCAAGCGGCCGATGAACAGCCCGCGCGCGGGCTCGAAGGCAACGCCAGCGGCGTGTTCCTCAACGAAGCCGGCGACGTGCTGACCGCGCGCCATGCCGTGACCGGCTGCCGCTCGCTGTTCGTGCTCAAGGACGGGCGCGTGGCCGAAGCCACGGTGCGCGTGACGAGCCCGCTGGCCGACCTCGACATCGCCGTGCTGCACAGCGACATCAAGCCCTATCTGGGCGCGACCTTCCCGCGCAGCGAGGTGCTGCCTGCCGCGACAATCTCGGTGTTTTCCGAAGCCCACGGCCCGCTGCAGCGCATGGCCGACCGCTCGGCCGTGCTCGGCAACGCGCTGACCGTGCCGGGCGCCGAGGGCCTGCAGCTGCTGTCGGGCGCCAAGCCCGGCGCCAGCGGCAGCGCGGTGCTCGACGCCGGCGGCCTGCTGCTGGGCGTGGTGGTGGAGCGCATCGCGGCCGCGCCCGGCGCCAGCGGCGGCACGCTGAGCCGGCTGCCCAGCCTGTCGGGCAGCGGCGCGGCGGCGGGCTCCACGCGCGTGCGCGCCGAGACCGCCGCGCGCATCAAGCATTTCCTGCGCGACAACGGCGTGGCCTACAGCGAGAGCGACACCCCGCAGCTCGGCCCCCAGCAGTCGCCGGCCGCGCGCGCCGCCACGCTGTCGGTCGGCGTGCTGTGCGGCTGAGCCGACACCGATTTCCAGAACTTTCCCCGAAAGAACGCATGTTCCCCTCGCACCGTCATTCCGCCGCCGCGCCGCGGCCCTGGGCCAGCCTGTTCCGCGCGCTCGGCCTCGCCGGCCTCGGCCTGGCCGCCGTGCACATGCCCGTGCAGGCCCAGCCCGCGCCCTCGGCGCGCGCACCGGTGCCGCAGCACTGGATCAGCTATGCCGAGCTGGCCGGCAACCAGTTCCAGGGCCGCCTCAGCGACCCCGCCGACGAGACCGTGCAGCGCCTGCATGCCTGGATGCAGCAGCGCCTGCTCGAGGAGGGCCGCACCCTGCCGCCGCCACCGCTGATCGTGCGCGTGTGGGTCGCACCCGACGGCCGGCCCGAGCGCGTGGCCTTCGATTCGCTGGGCAATGCGCAGGCCGATGCAGACCTGCGCCAGCTGCTGACCGCGCAGCCGCTGTCGGAGCCGCCGCCACGGGACATGCGGCAGCCGATGGTGTTGCAGCTGACGTTGAAGGTGCTGACGGCGAGTTGAGCGGCGCAATCGCCCGGATCTACTTGCGAGCGCCGGCCGATGCCTTCGCGGCCTCCGCCGCCTCGATCGCCGCGCTCACATCGCCCACGGTCGCGGGATCGCTGTCCTTGCCGACCAGCTCCTTGAGCGCCGCCAGGTGCGCCACGCCCAGCGCCTCGTCCGCGCCGGCTGGCAGATCGGGCACGACGCCCGTTCCCTCCCAGTTGGTGCGCGTGATCGGGTTGATCGAGCGCGCGAAGGGGATCGTGACCTCGAAGTGATCGTTCAACCGATGGTTCCTGGAGGGATGGGCACCGCCCTTGGTGCGTTCGCCGACGATGCGGGCGCGCTTCAGCGCCTGCAGGTTGTACGCGAACTCCTCGCCGCCCGAGAAGGTCTGGCTGCTGGTCAATACATAGACCGGCCGGTTCAGGTAGCGCGGGCCGCGCAGCCTGGCGCGGGTCCAGTGCGACTCCACGCGGTGGCCTTCGCGATGCAGCACGTCGTTGAGGTGCACCTTGCCTTCGAGCAGATGGCTGCTGACCTGGGCCACGCCCGCGGGCCAGCCGCCGCCGTTCTGGCGCAGGTCGACGATCAGGGCATCGGTGTGGCCGAGGAAACCGAAGACGCTCGCGGCGGTCGCCGCCAGCGCCGCGGGCTTGTCGAAACAGCGCAGGTCGATGTAGCCGACGTTGCCGGCCATGCGCTCGGCCTTGTAGAAGCAGTGGTTGTGGCGCACGTACTGCCGCGCCAGCTGTACTTGCGCCGCCGCGACGGCCTTCGGATCGGCCGGCTTCGGCAGCGGCTCGCGGCTGAAGCCCACGAGCAGGTGCCTGTCCTGGTTCACCGATTGCAGGTCCTGCTCGAGCTGCGCGCGCAGCGCGTCGGCCGTCTCGATGCCCGCATAGGCCCCGTCGCGCAGCCGGGCGCGCAGGTGGGCCGCGATGGCATCGGCCTGCGTTGGCAACACGTAGCGGGCCTGCACCAGCTCGGCGGTGCGGGCCACGAGGCGGTCGCGCTCGGCGGGCGCGATGGGAACGGTGTCGGGGGACTGCGCGGCGGCCGATGCGGCCAGCGCGCTCAGCGCAAGGGCGAGGAGAGCGGAGGGAAGAAAGCGGCGCATGGCCGCGATGCTAATGCAGCGGAAAAAGGCCTCAGCCCGCGGCCGCGAGGATGTCCTCGAGCGCGCCGATGTCGATCGGCTTCTGCAGATGGTGGTCGAACAGCTTGCGCCCGTCGGGGCCGCCCGCGGCGCCGGCATCGGCGGCCGAGAAGCCCGAGATCGCGATCAGCAGCTTGGGCGCGCCCTGCGCCTCGGTCTCGCGCAGCCGGCGCGCGACCTGGGTGCCGGGGATGTCGGGCAGCGTGAGGTCGATCAGCGCGGCATCGAAGCGTTCGGCGGCGGCGGCGTCCAGCGCCTGCTGGCCGGTGTAGGTGCAGCGGGCGGTGTGGTCCTGCAGGGTCAGCAGTTCCTGCAGCAGGTCGGCTGCGGCTTCGTTGTCGTCGACGATCAGCACGTTCACGGCGGTCGGTCCTTGGTGGCCTTTGCGGCCTTTGGTTTTCTGAAAATGTCCGGAATGGAACATTGTCCCGGCACCGCGCCGCGCGTGGGGTAGGAGCAAGCCTACGGTTGTGCCGATCCTCGCGGCGCGGCCAGCGGCAGCTCGACGCTGAAGGTCGATCCCTCGCCCGGCGCGCTCTCGACGCCGATGCGCCCGCCGTGCAGGTCGACGATCTGGCGCGTGATGTACAGGCCCAGGCCGAGCCCGGCCGCATGCTTGCGGCTGTGCTCGGTGCGCTCGAACTGCTCGAAGATGCGCGCCTGGTCCTCGGCCGCGATGCCGATGCCGCGGTCGCGCACGCTGACGCGCGCGAAGCCGTCGTCGCCGGTGCCCACCTGTTCCACCACCATCTCGACCGGCCGGCCGCCGCCGTAGCGCAGCGCATTGGTCAGCAGATTGGTCAGCACCTGCTCGATGCGGAACTCGTCCCACACGCCCGGCAGCTCGGCCGGCGCCTGCAGCGAGATCTCGGAGCCGGCGGCCTCGGCCTGCTGGCGCAGGTTCTCGACCACGGCGCGCGCGAGCTGCGCGAGGTCGGTCGGCTTGGGCTGGATCGAGAGCGCGTCCTTGCGCATGCGCGTGACGTCGAGCATGTCGTCGATCAGCCGCACCATGTTGCGGATCTGCCGCTGGTCGCGCTCGATCATCGCGGGCAGGCGGTCGGCCGTGAAGGCCGCGAGGTTGCCCTTGGACACGTGCAGCTGGCGCAGCTGGGCCTCGAGGTAGAGGGTGTTGAGCGGCGTGCGCAGCTCGTGCGAGACCATCGACATGAAGTCGTCGCGCATGCGCACCGCGCGCTCGAGCTCGCGCTGCGTGACCTGCAGCTGCACCACCAGCTCCTCCTGCTTGCGGTGCGCGTGGGCCAGCAGTTCCATCTCGTGGCGCAGCGCCTTGCGGTGGCGGTGCAGGTCGACGAACACGTTGACCTTGCTGATCACGGCATGCGGATCGAGCGGCTTGTGCAGGAAGTCGACGGCACCGCTCTCGTAGCCCTGGAAGGCGTAGTTGCGCTCGCGCCCGGCGGCGCTCACGAAGATCAGCGGGATGTGCCGCGTGCGCTCGGTGCCGCGCATCATCTCGGCCAGCTCGAAGCCGTTCATGCCGGGCATCTGCACGTCGACGATGGCGAGCGCGAACTCGTGCTCGAGCAGCAGCGTCAGCGCCTCCTCGGCCGACTGGGCACGGAACACGGGCCGCCCGGGCGCGCGGATCAGCGCCTCGAGCGCCACCAGGTTCTCGGGCAGGTCGTCGACGATCAGCAGCTTGCTTTCGACATCAATTTCCATGAGCGGTCTCCAGGTGCATCAGCAGGGAGTGGAGATCGCGCAGCGGCAGCACGAAGTCGGGCGAATGGCGCGCTATGGCGGCGTTGGGCATGACGGAAACCAGGGCTTCTTGGGGGTCCTGCACGGCGGTCAGCCCGCCGGCACGGTGAATGCGGTCCATGCCCTCGGCACCATCGTCGTTGGCACCGGTGAGCAACACGCCGGCGAGGCCGGCGCCGTAGACGTCGGCCGCGGAGGCCATCAGCACGTCGATCGAGGGGCGCGAGAACAGCACGGGCGGCTCGCAGCTCAGCGAGAAACAGCGATCGCGCTCGATCGACAGGTGGTAGCCGGGCGGCGCGAAATAGAGCGTGCCGGGAACCAGCGGCATCTTGTCGGCCGCCTCGCGCACCGGCATGGCGACGCGCTCGCCGAACACCTCGGCCAGCCGGCTGTCGTGCCCCTCGGGCAGGTGCAGCACCACCACCTTGGGGATGCGGCTGATCAGGGGCAGGCCGATCAGCAGGGCGAGCAGCGCGTCGATGCCGCCCGCGGAGGCGCCGATGACCACCGCCTCGACGCGGCGGCGCAGGTGGGAGGGCAGCGCCTGTCTCACGTGGCCTTCCTGTAGATGCGCTCGGGGCGCGCCAGCGGCTCGAAGCGCTCGGCGTAGGCCGAGAAGTCGATGCTCTCCTTGGCGCCCAGGCCGAGGAAGCCGCGGTGGCTCAGCGACTCGTGGAACAGGCCGAGCGCGCGGTCCTGCAGCTCGCGGTTGAAGTAGATCAGCACGTTGCGGCAGGACACGAGCTGGGTCTCGGCGAACACGCTGTCGGTGGCCAGGCTGTGGTCGGCAAAGATGGTGTCGGCGCACAGCGAGGGGTCGAAGCGCGCGGCGTCGTAGGCCGCGGTGTAGTAGTCGGAGAACGCGCGCAGCCCGCCCGCGCGCTGGTAGTTGGCGGTGTAGCCGCGGATCGCCTCGAGCGGAAAGATGCCCTGGCGCGCCTTCTCGAGCGAGGCCGGGTTGATGTCGGTGGCATAGATCTGCGTGCGCTCGAGCAGGCCTTCCTCGCGCAGCAGGATGGCGAGCGAGAACACCTCCTCGCCGGTGCTGCAGCCCGCCACCCAGACCTTGACCGACGAATAGGTGTGCAGCAGCGGCACCACGTGCCGGCGCAGGCCCAGGAAATAGGCCGGGTCGCGGAACATCTCGCTGACCGGGACGGTGAGGAACTGCAGCAGGCGCCCGAACAGCGCGGCGTCGCGCAGCACCCGGTCCTGCAGCGCCGAGATCGAGGGCAAGCCGAGCTGCGTGAGCGCGTGCAGCACGCGGCGCTTCTGCGAGGCCAGCGTGTAGTCGCGGAAGTCGTAGCTGTACTTGAGGTAGATCGCCTCCATCAGCAGGCGCAGCTCGATCTCGGTGTCGCTCAGCGGCTGCGGCGGCGCGCCGATCGCGCCCGGCACGGCGGGCGAGGCGGGCAGGACCGGGCGGCCGGTCGACGGCCGTTCGGGCGGCGAGGGCGGCGGCGATCCGGTCACAGGCGCTCCATCTTCGGCATCCACACGCGCAGCAGCGAGAACAGGCGATCGAGGTCCACCGGCTTGGCGAGGTAGTCGCTGGCGCCCGCGGCCAGGCATTGCTCGCGGTCGTCCTTCATGGCCTTGGCGGTGATGGCGATCACCGGCAGCTTGGCGAAGCGCGGATCGGCGCGCAGGTGGCGCGTGGCTTCCAGGCCATCCATCTCCGGCATCATGACGTCCATCAGCACGAGGTCGATCTCCTTCACGCGGTCGAGCTGCTCGAGGGCCTCGCGGCCGTTGCGGCCGATCTCGACCTTCGCGCCGCGCTGCTCGAGCGCACTCGTGAGCGCGAAGATGTTGCGCACGTCGTCGTCCACCAGCAGCACCGTGCGGCCCTCGAAGATCCGGTCGCGTCCGCGCGCGGCCTTGAGCATGCCCTGGCGCTCGCTCGACAGTTCGGCCTCGACCTTGTGCAGGAACAGGGTCACCTCGTCGAGCAGCCGCTCGGGCGAGCGCGCGCCCTTGATAATGATCGAGCGCGAGTAGCGGTGCAACTCGGCCTCCTCCTCGCGCGTGAGGTTGCGCCCGGTGTAGACGATCACGGGCGGGAACGAGACGATGTCCTCCGAGGCCATGCGCTTGAGCAGCTCGCTGCCCTGCATGTCGGGCAGCTTCAGGTCGGTGATCATGCAGTCGAAGATGCGGCTGCGCAGCAGCTCCAGCGCCTCTTCACCCGAGGCCACGTCGACGATCTCGATGTCGTCGTCGCCGATCAGCTGGATCACGCTGCGGCGCTGCAGGTCGTCGTCCTCCACCAGCAGCACCGTCTTGACCTTCTGGGTGAGCTTCTCCTCCAGCCGCGCGAACACGCGCGTGAGCTCGTCGCGCGTGGCGGGCTTGCGCGCATAGCCGATCGCGCCCATGTGCAGCGCGGCCTCGGCGTTGTCGGCGGCCGAGACCACGTGGATCGGGATGTGGCGCGTGAGCGGCGAGTCCTTCAGGCGCTGCAGCACGTCCAGGCCGGTGCTGTCGGGCAGCCGCATGTCGAGCAGGATCGCGTCGGGCACGAACTCGCTGGCCAGCGCGAAGCCGTCGGCCGCGCCGTGCGCGACCAGGCAGCGGTAGCCGAGCTCGTGCGCCAGGTCGTAGAGGATGTGGGCGAACTGCGGCTCGTCCTCGATCACGAGCACGCGCCGCACCTGCAGGTCGCGCGGCAGCGCGCGGTCGTCGGCGAACTGCGGCGCGGGCACCACGGGGGCCGGCGCGGCCGGGGCCGGGGGCGCGACCGGCACCGGCGCGCGCGCGGGCAGACGCGCCGGCGCGGAACCCACGGCGCGCGATGGCGCGGCGGCCGGCTCCTGCTGCGCGGGTGCCTGCGGTGCCTGCGCCGGCAGGTGCAGGGTGAAGGTGCTGCCCTGGCCCGGTTCGCTCTGCACGCTGAGCGTGCCGCCCAGCAGCTGCGTGAGGTCGCGCGAGATCGACAGGCCCAGGCCGGTGCCGCCATAGCGGCGGCTGGTGGTGCCGTCGGCCTGGCGGAAGGCCTCGAAGATCACTTCCTGCTGGTGCGGCGCGATGCCGATGCCCGAGTCGGAGACGGCGAACGAGGCGCCGCCGTCGGCCGTGCCCGAGATCACCAGCGAGACCTCGCCCTGCTCGGTGAACTTGAGCGCGTTCGACAGCAGGTTCTTGAGGATCTGCTCGACGCGCTGGCGGTCGGTGACCAGCGAGGCCGGCGCGGCCGGATGCAGCTCGAGGCGGAAGCTCAGCCGCTTCTCGTCGGCCAGCGGACGGAAGGTGCTCTCCAGGCCCTGCGCCAGGCGGTCCAGGCGCGTGTCCTCGGGCACCAGGTCGAGCTTGCCGGCCTCGACCTTGGCGATGTCGAGGATGTCGTTGATCAGCACCAGCAGGTCGTTGCCCGAGGCATAGATCGACTCGGCGAACTTCACCTGCTCGGTGCTCAGGTTGCCCTGCGGGTTGTCGCCTAGCAGCTTGGCCAGGATCAGCGCGCTGTTGAGCGGCGTGCGCAGCTCGTGCGACATGTTGGCGAGGAATTCCGACTTGTAGCGGCTCGCGCGCTGCAGCTCGTCGGCGCGTTCCTCGAGGTCGCGCTGGGCGTGGCGCAGCGCCATGTTGCGCTGGTCGAGCGCCTCGGTGCGTTCGGACAGCTGGCTGTTGGTCTGCTCGAGCTCGGCCTGCTGGTTCTCGAGCATGGCCTGCGAGGCGCGCAGCGCGCGCGACTGCTCCTCGAGCTCCTCGTTGGCGGTGCGCAGCTCTTCCTGCTGCACCTGCAGTTCCTCGTTGAGCTGCTGGGTCTCGGCCAGCACGTCCTGCAGCTGCTCGCGGTAGCGCGCCGCGGCCAGCGAGGTGCCGATGTCCTCGGCCACCACCTCGAACAGGTCGCGCGCGCGCTGGTCGGGCGTGCCGGGCAGGCCGAGCTCGACCACGCCGTTGGACACGCCGTCGTTGGCCACCGGCAGCAGCACCACGGCGCGCGGGCGCATCTCGCCCAGGCCCGAGTTGACCTTGAGGTAGTCGGCCTCGACCGGATCGATCAGCATCAGCCGCTTCTCGGCGGCGGCTTGGCCGACCAGGCTCTCGGTGGGCGAGAACACCTGCTGCGCGTTCTCCGCCTCGACCGAGAAGCCGTAGCTGGCCGCGCGGCGCAGCGGGCCATGGCGCTCGCGCACGTAGAGCGCACCCACGGTGCTGCCCAGGTGGCGCGAGAAGAAGGCCAGGATCTTGCGGCCCATGTCGGCCGCGCTGAGCTCGCCCACCAGCTCGCCGACCAGCTCGGTCTGGGCCGTGCGCAGCCAGGCCTGCTCGGTCAGGCGCTCGGTGTGCGCCTCCTGCTCCTGCAGCACCGCGTCGTAGCTCTCGGACAGGCGCACCAGCTGCCGGCGGCCGAAGTAGGCGACCAGGCCGCTCAAGGTGAGCGTGAACAGCAGGAACAGGCCCACCACCATCCAGCTGGTGCGCTTGACCTCGGCGTTGCGCTGGAAGCGCAGCGACTGCTCGGTGTTGATGAAGTTGTCGAACTCGTTGCGGATGTCGTCGGTCAGGCGCTTGCCGCGGCCCAGCTTGACGGCGGCCTCGAAGTCGCCGCCGCTGCGGCGCGCGGCGATCATGTCGGCCGCGAACTCGTTCCAGGCGCCCTGCAGCGAGCCGATGCGGTCGACGCGCTCGATCTGCTGGGGGTTGTCGCCCACCAGCTGGCGCAACGCCGCAGTGTCGGTCTTCACGCGCGCCAGCGCGGCGTCGTAGGGTTCGAGGAAGCGGTCCTGCCCGCTGATCAGGAAGCCGCGCATGCCGGTTTCCATGTCGATGGAACGGCGCTGCAGCTCGCTGGCGCTGCGCACCACCTGGTCGGTGTGCTCGACCCAGGCGATGGTGGACAGCAGGTACAGGATCAGGGCGACGAAGACGACGGCACCGAACAGCCCCCCGAGCAGCGGCAGCTTGATGTTGCGGCTCAGCAGGCGCTCGAAGTCGGCGGTGTCGATCGCGGCAGCAGTTTTCATTTCGAACGTAGTTGTGAACGAACAATTGACATTGTCTTCGACCGGACGGGACGGGCGGCGCGCGGCCGCCCGCCCGGCCCCGGAACGGCGGCAAGGCGCGAGGGAAGAGGAGGGGAGGAGAGGCCGCGGGCCTCCCCCGGCGCTCAGTACTCTAGCCGCGGATACCAGTCGCTGCCGCGGCCGGCCGGCGTCAGGTCGAGGATGTTCCACAGCGGCGTGGGATCGACCGCGAGGCGCGGATCCTGGCCCGGGTCGGCGGTTTCGGCCAGCTCCGGCGCCCAGAAGTGATGCACGCGGCCCTCGCGCCGGACCCAGACGTCGAGCGCCGGCCATTCGCTGCCGTCGGGCGCAAGGCCCCGGTAGTCGCGCGCGAAGTCGTCGCCGACCGCCTCGTAGAACGGCAGGTTGCGCCAGCCGCGCTCGCGCGCGAAGGCCAGCTGGCGCGCCACCGGCGAGCGGCCGAGCACCGCGAACGCCACCTTCTGCGCGATGTCGCGCACCGGCACGTCGAGCGCGCCCAGGAAGGCGGTGCACATCGGGCAGGGCCGCTCGCGCTGCGGGCCGTACATCCAGAAGTAAGTGACCAGGGTGTCGTGGTCGCCGAACAGGTGGTCGAGCCCGACCGTGCGGCCGTTCTCGTCGCGGAAGCGGTAGGGCGGTGGCTCGCCGCCCAGCGGCAGTTCGCGGCGCTGGGCGGCCACGCGCTCGACGTGGCGGCGCAGCTCGATCTCCTCGGCGAGCAGGGCGGTGCGGGCCTGGCGGTAGGCCGCGCTGTCGTTGGGGTACGGGCGGCTCGCGGCGGCGGCGAGTTCGGTGGCGGGTTTCAGGGTAGTCATCGGTGTCTCCTTTCGGAAGTCGGACAGGCGAGGCGAAGGCGGTGGCACATCGGACCCTTCCGGACAGGGCGCCGCTGCCGGTTCGGCCCGGAAACGCCCGTGCGCCCCAGCCTACGCGCCGGCAGGGATACTGTGAATTCCACCAGCACACTGGATGAATATCCATATACTGGCGGCCGCTGCGTCCTGTCGAACCTCCACGCCGATGTCCCGCGAAGCCCTCTGCGCCACCGTTGCGCCCGTCTCCGTCAAGGCGCTGTGCGCCTTCGGCGCGAAGGCCGGCGACCTCGACCTGCGCTTCGTGCCCGCGCCCAGCGCGCAGGAGGGCATGGCGGGCCACGCGCTGGTGCAGGGGCGGCGCGGCGAGCACTACCAGAGCGAGGTCGCGCTGCAGTCCGAATGCGGCGCCCTGCTGGTGCGCGGCCGCGCCGACGGCTACGAGCTGCAGTCGGGCAGTGCCCGCGTCGAGGAGATCAAGACCTTCCGCGGCGACTTCGACGCCATCCGCGGCAACCACCGCGCGCTGCACTGGGCGCAGGCGCGCTGCTATGGCTGGATGCTCTGCGAAGCCGACGGCCATGCGGCGATCACCGTGGCGCTGGTCTACCTCGACCTCGCGAGCGGCGAGGAAACCGTGCTCGAGGAACTGCACACGCGCGAGGAACTTCAGGCCCACTTCGAGGACCTCTGCGGTCGCTACATCGCCTGGGCCGAGCGCGAGGGCCGGCATCACGCGGCGCTGGCGGACCTGCTGGGCGCGCTGGCCTTTCCGCATGGCGCCTTCCGCACGGGCCAGCGCGAGCTCGCCGAGGCCGTCTACCGCGCGGCCTCGAAGGGCCACTGCCTGATGGCGCAGGCGCCCACCGGCATCGGCAAGACGCTGGCCACGCTGTTCCCGCTGCTCAAGGCGCGCGCGGCCGGCCGCGTCGACAAGGTGTTCTTTCTCACGGCCAAGACCTCGGGCCGCGCGATCGCGCTCGAGGCGCTGCGGCTGCTCGAACGCCAGGCCGCCGCGGGCGGCAAGGCGCCGGCCGATCCGCTGCGCGTGCTCGAGCTGACCGCGCGCGAAAAGGTCTGCGAGCACCCGGGCCGGGCCTGCCATGGCGATGCCTGTCCGCTCGCCAAGGGCTTCTACGACCGGCTGCCGGCAGCGCGCGCCGAGGCCGCGCGCGCCGCCTGGCTCGACCGCCCGGCGCTGCGCCGCATCGCGCTCGCGCACGAGGTCTGCCCCTATTTCCTCGGGCAGGAAATGGCCCACTGGAGCGACGTGGTGGTCGGCGACTACAACTACTACTTCGACGGCAGCGCCTTCCTCTGGGCCACCATGAAGGAGCGCGAATGGCGCGCGGCGCTGCTGGTCGACGAGGCCCACAACCTGCTGGAGCGCGCGCGCGGCATGTACACCGCGCCGCTCGACGACGGCGCGCTCGAGGAGGCGCATCGCGCCGCGCCGGCCGCCGTGCGCGGCCCGCTCGCGCGGCTGCACCGCGAATGGGGCGCGCTGCAGGAGGCGCAGCAGGCCAACGCGGTCGACTACGAGACCGCCGACGAGATCCCCGAGCGCTTCGCGCGCAGCCTGCAGGCCGCCAACACCGCCATGGCCGAGCACTTCGCGGCCACGCCCGATGCGGCGCAGGGCCCGCTGCAGCGCTTCTTCTTCGATGCGCTGCATTTCGCGCGGCTGGCCGAGAGCTTCGGCGACCACTCGGTGTTCGAGCGCACGCTGGGGCCGAACGGCTCGCGCGGGCTGGCCATCCGCAACCTCGTGCCCGCGCCCTTTCTCGAAGGCCGCTTCGCCGATGCCGCCTCGGCCGTCTGCTTCTCGGGCACGCTCTCGCCGTTTCCGTTCTACCGCGATGCGCTGGGCCTGCCCGAGGACGTGGCCGAGCTCGACGTAGCCTCGCCGTTCAGCGGCCGCCAGCTCCATGTCGAGGTGGCGATGGATGTTTCCACGCGCTGGCGCGACCGCGCGCACTCGCTGCGCAGCGTGGCCGGCATCATCGGCAGCCAGTACGCGCGCCGGCCCGGCAACTACCTGGCCTTCTTCAGCAGCTTCGACTACCTCGAGCAGGCCTGCGCCGCCTTCGTCGCGCGGCATCCCGAGGTGCCCGTGTGGAGCCAGACCCGCGGCATGCCCGAGGCCGACCGCCAGGCCTTCGTCGAGCGCTTCGCCGTCGGCGGCCGCGGCATCGGCTTCGCGGTGCTCGGCGGCGCTTTCGGCGAGGGCATCGACCTGCCGGGCACGCGCCTCGTGGGCGCCTTCGTCGCGAGCCTCGGGCTGCCGCAATACAACGCGCTCAACGAGATCACGCGCGAGCGCATGGACGCGCGCTTCGGCAAGGGCTACGAGTACACCTACCTCTACCCGGGCCTGCAGAAGGTGGTGCAGGCCGCGGGGCGCGTGATCCGCACCGAGGAGGACGAGGGCGTGCTGCACCTGCTCGACGACCGCTTCTCGCGCGCCGAGATCCGCGAGCTGCTGCCGCGCTGGTGGGAGGTGCGCCTTGGCGGGCAGGGTGGCCAAGGTGGGCCGGGGAGGGGCGACGATGCGCGCCGCTAGACGCATCGAGCACGATGCGCAGCCCGACCTGTTCGGTGCCGCGCCGGTCGCGGCCATCGACGGGCTGCGCTATGCGCCGGAGTTCCTGAGCCGCGCCGAGGAGGCCGAGCTGCTGGCCATCGTCGGTGGCTTCACGCTGCGCGAGATGCGCTACAAGGCCTACACCGCGCGCCGCCGCGGCATCGGCTTCGGCGGCCGCTACGACTTCGATGCCAACCGGCTGCTGCCCGGTGCGCCGCTGCCCGAATCGCTGCATCCGCTGCGCCGCCGCGCCGCGGCCTGGGCCGGCATCGACGAGGCCGAGCTCACCCATGCGCTGATCTCCGAGTACCAGCCCGGCACGCCGCTGGGCTGGCACCGCGACGTGCCCGACTTCGAGCACATCGTCGGCATCTCGCTGCGCGGCGACGCCGTGATGCAGCTGCGGCCCTACCGGCGCGACGGCCACTACGCGGCCAACGATCCCATGGTTCAGCTGGGGATCGAGCCGCGCTCGATCTACCTGCTGCGCGGCGCGGCGCGCTGGGAATGGCAGCACGCGATCGCGCCGACGCCGGCGCTGCGCTACTCGATCACCTTGCGCACGCGCTCGCGGCGCAGGGTGGGCGCGCCCGGCCCGGCGTGGCACGACGACGACCGCTGAGGCACGCCGGAGGCCGGGGCAGGGCGCGCGCTACGATCCGCCCCCCATGGAGTCCACTTCCACCCGCCCCCTCTGGCAACGCTTCCTGGTCTTCCTCGGCCCTCTGGTCCTGACCAACGTGCTGCAGGCGCTCGGCGGCACGGCCATCACGATCTACCTGGGCAAGCTGCTCGGCACGCGTGCGCTGGCCGCGGCGGTCAGCTTCTTTCCGCTCTTCATGTGCTGCATGGCCTTCGCGATCGGGCTGGGCACGGGCGCCTCGGTGCTCGTGGGCCAGGCCTGGGGTGCGCGCGACACGGACAAGGTGCGGCGCGTCGCGGGCTCGGTGCTGCTGGGCACCTTGCTGCTGTCGTGCGTCATCGCGGGCATCGGCGCGGCGGGGATCGGCCCGGTGCTGCAGGCGCTGGGCACGCCGGGCGACGTGCTCGCCGATGCCGTGGGCTATGCGCGCGTGCTGTTCGCCGCGATGCCCGTGCTGTTCGTGCACCTGATGCTGGCGGCGCTGCTGCGCGGCCTGGGCGACACGGTGACGCCGCTCAAGGCGCTCGCCGTGGCGTCCTCGGTCTGGGTGCTGCTGACGCCGGCCTTCATCCTCGGCTGGCTCGGGCTGCCGCGGCTCGGCACCCAGAGCGCGGCCTGGGCCAGCATGACGGGCAACGCACTGGCCGTGCTATGGCTGGCCTGGCACCTGCATCGCAAGAACAGCCTGCTCGCACCCGCGAAGCTGCGTGAGCACCTGCGCTGGAACGCGCCCGTGCTCGCGACGGTGGCGCGGCTCGGCGTGCCCACCGGGCTCTTCTTCATCACGAGTTCGCTGGCCGACGCGATGCTGCTGTCGCTGGTGAACCGCCATGGCCCCGGCGCGACGGCTGCCTGGGGCACGGTGGGCCAGGTGATGGCCTATGTGCAGTTCCCGGCGATGTCGATCGCCATCGCCGCCTCGGTGTTCGCGGCGCAGGCCATCGGTGCCGGCCGCCTGGACGAGATCGACCACGTGAAGCGCGTGGGCCTGTGGATGAACCTCGCGCTCACGGCTGGGCTGGCCGCGCTGGTGTCGCTGGCGGCGCCGCTCGCGGTGAGCCTGTTCAGCAACGACCCCGCCGTGATCGAACTCGCGGCCTCGGTGCTGCGCATCACGGTCTGGGGCAGCGTGGCCTTCGGTATGGCGAGCGTGTTCACGAGCGTGATGCGCGCGGCCGGCACCGTGCGCGTGCCCACGACGATCTCGCTGGGCTGCTTGGCCGTGCTGCTGTTTCCGCTGGCCTGGGTGCTGCAGCAGGCGCTCGGTTTGCGCGGCGTCTGGGTCGCCTATCCGCTGACCTACCTAGTGGCGCTGGGGCTGCAGGCGCTGTACTTCCACGGCGTGTGGAAGCGCAAGCCGATCCAGCGGCTGATCTAGCGAACCCGAAGGGCCGGACAGCAAGTTCGGTCAGGACGCGCCGCGCCCGCGTGGCCGATGATCGCGGCATGGACCGACCCACCCCTGACCTGATCGCCGAGCTCATCGCCTGGATCGAGGCGCGGCTCGACGACACGCTCACGCTCGATCGCATCGCGCAGCAGGCGGGACTGTCGCCGTATCACTTCTCGCGGCTCTTCACCGCGCGCATGGGCCGCAGCGTGATGGCCTATGTGCGTGGCCGCCGGCTGGTGCGCGGCGCGCGCCGGCTCTGCGACGAGCCGGAGCTCAAGCTCGTCGAGCTCGCGCTCGATTGCGGCTTCGAGTCGCAGGAAGCATTCACCCGCGCGTTCAAGCGCATCTTCGGCGTGTCGCCCGGCCGCTTTCGTGCCGGCTTCGCGCTCACACCCATCGAAGGCCAATATCCCATGAACCTGCCCACCAGCACCTCCACCGCCGTGACCCGGCTGCCCGACCTCGTGCGCCTCGAGGCCTTCAGCATCGCCGGCCCGGCCCGGCGCTTCGACCAGGAGAGCCGCGCCGAGATTCCGCAACTGTGGTCCGCCCTGATCGGCGCCTTGCCGTTCAAGGGCCAGGAACCGAGCTGGGCCACCTATGGCGCGGTCTGGAGCGTCGACCGGGAGGAGGGCAGCTTCGACTACATGGCGGGCGTGGGCATCGCGCCCGGCAGCACCTTGCCCGCGGGCTTCAGCGAGAAGCGCATCCCGGCCGCGACCTATGCGGTGTTCCGCATCACGCTCGACGGATCGGCCCTGCACCCGCAGGTGAAGAACGCGATGGCGACCATCTGGGGCCAACTGATCCCGGCCTCGGGCCTCAAGCTGGCCGACAGCCCGGACTTCGAGTTGTACGACGGCAAGTTCGAACCCACGCGGCCCGGCGCGGTGATCGATTTCCACGTGCCGGTCGAGGGCTGATAGCCTCCGGCTCCCGCCCATCGCCACCGAGCACCGCATGTCCGATCTTTCCTTCAGCCCCGCCGCCGACCGCAACAAGCAACCGATCCTCGAGCGGCTGCGCGACCTCCTCGGCGACGAGGGCGCGGCGCTCGAGATCGCCTCGGGCACCGGCCAGCATGCCGAGTGGTTCGCAACGGCCTTGCCCGGCTGGACCTGGCAGACCAGCGATGCCGATGCGCGCGCGCTGCCCGCGCTCGCGCGCCGCGTCGAGCAGGCCGGACTGCCCGGGCTCAAGCCGCCGGTGCTGCTCGACGTGATGGATGCACCCTGGCCCTCGCAGGGAGTGGCCTTCGCGCAGGATTTCGATGCGATCTACTGCGCGAACATGCTGCATATCTCTCCATGGGCCACCTGTGCCGCGCTGATGCAAGGCGCGGCGCGGCATCTGCGGCCCGAGGGCGTGCTGGTCACCTACGGGCCTTACTTCGAGGAAGGCACGGTGCCGGCGCCGAGCAACCTCGCGTTCGACCGGAGCCTGCGCGAGCGCGACCCGGCCTGGGGCATCCGCCCGTTGAAGGACGTGGAAGCGCAGGCGCGCGATGCGGGGCTGCGCCTGCACGCGCGGCACGAGATGCCGGCGAACAATCTGCTGCTGGTGTTCGGGCGTTGACGGTCACGATACCGTCACATCGATCTGCCAATCGAAAGCTGCAATCTCAATTCCGGCGAATGCATTTCAATGCGATCATTCGCCATGTCGAATAGACCATCCAATTGATGCGGAATTATCTATTCCGCCATTGAACTTTCTTCTCGCAACGGATTGCCGTGGGTGCTAATCCATTGGGTTGTACAACATTCCAATTCAGCGGGAATCCACTCGTAGACGACGATTGACGGCGAAGAAGAGACTCCGCGTCCCATCTCGGGATATGTCCTAAAGGAGTCTTTCCAGTGGCAAAGAAATTCACCATCCTGGCTTTTGTGGGCGGCGGAATTCGCGGACTCATGTCGGTCACGATTCTCAAGCGACTGAAGGAATACAGGCCCGACCTGATTCGCGATGTCGACCTGATCGCGGGTTGCTCGACCGGCTCGATCATCACGAGCGAATTGCTGGCGGGCAAGACGCCCGAGGAGATCATCCATCTCTTCACGCACGGCGAGCTGAACTTCTACGACAACATGAACACCGATCCGACGGCGCCGGCCTATCCGATCAAGTCGGTGTACGAGACGCAGGACCTGCTGCACGGCGCCAAGAAGGTCGGCGACGAGACCCGGAAGAAGGTGCTGTTCGTGACCTTCAACGTGGGCGGTCTCGAACTGGTCGACGGCATCGTGGTCCCCAAGCCGTGGTCGCCCTGGATGGTCACCAACATGCTGACCGAGGCCGACCTGAAGGACGGCTTCGATGGGCATGTGAACTACCCCATCGCCAAGGCCGCGACCTCGAGCGGCTCGATGCCGGGCCAGCTCAATTCCTTCGAAGGCAATGTCGATGGCGCCTTCTTCAACCACGATCCCACCATGGCCGCGATCGCGCTGGCCGTGCACAACGGCCACAAGCTCGAGGACATCTCGGCCATCACCATCGGCACCGGATTGATGCCCGACTGGGTCGCGCCCAACACCTACGAATGGGGCGCGCGCCAATGGATGGACGGCGTGCCGAATCCGTTCGAGAACACGACACCGTTCCTGATGAACCAGGAGCGGTCCTCGCCGATGCTCGACATGTGCCTCAACGGCACCTCGGACAACCTCATGCCGACCCTGGCCAAGCTGATGCTCGGGGACCGCTTCACCAACCTCAATCCGCGGCTGCCGTGCTTCATCCCCGAGAACTCCACGAGCCCGCAGGCCATCTCGCTGCTGGAAGACCACGGCAACAAGCTGGATCTCGAGACGGCCTACCAGCTCATCGACAAGTACTGGCCGGGCGGTTCGAGCGATCAGCCGCTCGAGCCCTGAACGCCGCCATTCCCACCCATTGCGAACAGGAGAAATGATGCCGATCACCGACCCGGGATTCATTGCACCCGATGCCTACTTCATCACGCCGGAACAGCCCTTCGTCATCGGCCAGTTCGGCAAGCCGAGCCTGGTCCTCGACGTCTACGGGAACAACCCCGCCCCGAACCGGCAGGTCATCGCCTATCCGCCGAACGATGGACCCAACCAGGCATGGCGCTTCATCCCCGCGGGCGCGCCCGGCTGGTGGTACCTGCAGACGACCATGACCACCGGCTTCGTGCTCACCCTGGCCACCGAGCAGAACGTGGTGGTGGCGCCGATCTCCAAGGACGAGGACCAGCGCAAGAACCAACTCTGGTGCCTGATGCCCAGCGAAGTCCTCGGCTACTGGTTCATCCAGAGCAAGTCCGTGGTGAGCAACGAGCTCAATGCCAAGGTCATCGGTACCAGCAATGCGGCGGCCCCGACGATCCCCGACCCGATCGCGGTCGTGGTCGACGTGGACTACGCGAACTACACGCCGCTGGTCTGGTCGTTCAGGCCCATCCCCGTGACGGGCTGACGCGCCGGCCCTCGCGTGAGCGGGGGCATCGGCCGTCGATATTTGATCGATCGTTACAGTAAGCCCTAGAATCGATTCGAGGGGCCGGTACGGGACCGGCCCCTTCTTTTTTGGAAACGCAGAAATGACCGACACCGCCGTGCGCGAGACCGTGGACACGCTGTTTCGCAGGATCCGCGAAGGCGCGGACGCGACCGAGATCGCGCGCCTGTTCAGCGAGGACGTCGACTGGTTCATCGCCGGCGACACGGCAACCGTGCCGTGGATCGGCCGCAAGAGCGGCCGGCATGGCGTGGCCGAGTTCTTCCGCCAGTTGCGCGAACACGTGGCGCCCGAGCGCTTCGCGATCGACGCCATCCTCGTGGGGCAGGGGCGTGCCGTGGTGCTCGGCGACCTGGCCACGCGCGTGAAGCGCACCGGCCGGCTGATCGAGACCGCCTTCGCCTTCGACATCGGCGTACGCGACGGCCTGATCGTGCGCTACCACATGCTCGAGGACAGCTGGGCCGTGGCCGAGGCCACGCGATGAGCGGCCGGCCGCGCGGCTTCGACGACGCCGCCGTGGTCGAGGCGGCGATGGACGTGTTCTGGTCGAACGGCTACGACGGCAGCTCGGCCGAGGCGCTGTGCCAGCAGACCGGCCTGGGCCGCGGCAGCCTCTACAACGCGTTCGGCAGCAAGCAGCAGCTCTACGAGCAGGCGCTGCTGCGCTACCAGGAGCTCGGCATCGAGGCGCAGACGCGCATCCTCAACGGGCCCGGCAGCGCGAAGGAGCGGCTGCGCGGCCTGATGCTGTGGGGCATCGAGGGCGACCTCGATCCGCGGCAGCGGCGCGGCTGCATGGCGCTGCTCGCGACGCTGGACCGCGCGGGCAAGGACCCGGCGGTGGCCGAGATCAGCCGCGTCTACGTGGTGCGGCTCGAGCAGCTGCTGTGCCACCTGTTCGCGGTGGGGCAGCGCAACGGCGAGTTCGGCGGCGAGCGGCAGCCGCTGAAGATGGCGCGCGCCTTTCTCGCGAGCTACTACGGCCTGCGCATCCTCGGCCAGTCGATGCCCGATCGCGCCTTTCTCGAGGACGCGATGGAGGGGACGCTCGCGAGGCTTTGACGCCGGCCTGCGTTTCATGACGGCGGGCCTTCGCGGTCCGCTTTTTTTGCCCAATTCTTGAACAATCATTCCATTGAAACGATGAACCCGATTTCCATCGACGGCATACGCGAGATTCCCACGCGCACCGGCAAGGTCGTGATCCCCGACGCGCTCGCGGCGGATGTCGCGCAGTTCCACTACGCACCCGCGCGACGCGCCGGCGATGTCGTCCATCTCTCGGGCATCGTGGCCTGCCAGCGCGGTACCGAGGCGATGAACGAGGCCGGCTTCGAGGATGAGCTGCGCAGTGTCTTCCGCCAGATCGAGCGCCTGCTGCTCGCCTGCGACGCGCGGCTCGACGACGTGGTCGAGCTGCAGATGTTCCATGTCTTCGGCAGCGCGAAGCTGCGCCTGGACAAGGCCGGCCAGCTCGCGGCCATGGCGCGCGTGCGCGACGAGTTCTTCGCGGCGCCTTATCCCGCGGCGGTGGAACTGGCCGTCACCGAGCTGAACCCCGAAGGTGGACTGGTCGAGATCAAGGCGACGGCCTTCGCGCCGCTCGGGCGCTGAGACCGGGGTCGGCCGCTTCGCGGTCGATCTCCGCGACCAGGGCGTGCAGCCAGCCGCGATGCGCCGCGAAGCTCGTCAGAACATCCTCGGCGGCTTCGCGCGATGCCAGGTGGCGATCGAGGAAGCGGAAGCCCACGGAGTCGGCCGCCTGTTGCAACGTCTCGATGGCGAGGTCGCATTCGTAGAGGAAGTCGAAGCGGCTGGCCCAGAAGCCTTGCTCGGTTCGGGCCCGCACTTCGAAGGCGCCGGGGTCCTCGATGCTGAACTCGATGAACGCCAGGCCGTCGTGCTGGCGCCAGACGGCCGCGACGCGGCTGTCGCGGTCCCACAGCGGCACCAGCGCCGGGCCCTCGGGCACCGCGGCGCCGCGGTAGGCATAAAAGGGCGGTCCGAGGCAGCAGCCCCTGAAGGCCTCGTGCAGGCATTCGCCCGATGCGAGCCGCTGCATGGCCGCGGACACGCCGAGTTCGCGCAAGGCCGCCATCCGTTGATCCTGTGCCACCACTGCCATCCGTCGTTCTCCTGAAACGCGGGGCGAGCATAGCGAACACGATGGCGCGGTCAGAATGCGCCTTCCATCCACTCCGACCACGAAGCCGATGACCACCCGTGCCGCCTTCCTCAAGCTGCTGACCCGCCAGCTCTATCCCGTGCTCCAGGCCGAAGGCTTCGAGGGCACGGGCCAGACCTTGCGACGCATCGCGGGCCCGGTGATCCACGTGTTCAACGTGCAGGGCGCGAGCGGCGGCAAGCAGTGCTACCTGAACCTCGGCGCGCACCTCGATTTCCTGCCGACCGAAGGCGGTGGCCAGGTCGCGCCGACGGAGATCGAGGAATCGCATTGCGTGTTCCGCGACCGCATGGACCCGCCGCCCGGACCGGCCTACGGCTGGGCCTATGGCAGCTCGATGGCGGAAACCGAGGAGACGGTCGCGTTCATCGTGAGCGAATGGTCCAGGCCCGGACGCGCCTTCTTCGCGCGGCACGGCAGCTATCCGCAGGGCTTCGTGCAGATGCTGCGCGAGACCGATCCGACCGCGATCCATGCGCGCACGGCGCTGCACCTCGCGCGGATCGCGGTGCACCTGGGCGAGCGGTCGATCGCCCAGACGCTGGTCGACACGGGCCTGGCGAAGGCGCCCGAGCGCGCCACCAGCCTGAAGGCGGATCTCGAGAAGGTGCTCGGGGACTGACTGATCGCGCCCGGTGGGGCGCGCGTCACCGCTGCTCCTACAAGGCCGGAGGCTGCCTGCCGACGGGACGGGGGAAAGGCGCTGTCTATGGTCGCGTGAGTTCAACAGGCCCACACAGACACAGAGACGCCCACGATCCATGACGGAGGACCTCAGCAGCGACACCCTCGAGAGGCTTCGGCTTCCCGCCGATCCCGCGGCCGCACTGACCCGCCTCGTCGAAGCCGGCGCCGACCGCGTGCCATGGCCCGCCCAGGGCCGCACGCTGATGCGCTGGCGCGCGTTGGCCGAGGTGGCGGCGCACGATCTCTCGCTGGCCAAGCTCTACGAAGGCCACACCGATGCGCTCGCGATCCTGGCCGAACTGCATGGCCCGGCCGTGCCGCCCGGCTCGCGCTGGGGCACCTGGTGCGCCGAGCCGCCCGCTGCGCGCGTCGCCATGCGGCCCGAGGAGGGCTGTCCCGGCGCCATGCGGCTCGACGGGCGCAAGGCCTGGTGCTCGGGTGCCGCGGGTCTCACGCATGCGATCGTCAGCGTGCACGACGAGGAGGGCCGTGCCTGCCTCGCGGCCGTGTCGCTCCGGCAGCCGGGCGTGCGTGTCTCGGACGAAGGCTGGGAGGCCGTCGGCATGGCGGCGAGCGCGAGCGTCGACGTGCATTTCGACCATGCGCTCGCGGTACCGATCGGCAAGCCGGGCGATTACGTGAGCCGGCCGGGCTTCTGGCAGGGCGGCGCGGGCATCGCGGCCTGCTGGTGGGGCGGCGCGCTCGGCATCTCGCGCCAGGTGCTCGCGCTCGCGGCCCAGGGCGCCAAGCCCGACGCGCATCGGCTCGCGCACCTCGGTGCCATCGATGCCGCGCTCGCCGGCGGCGCCGCGGTGCTGCAGCAGGCCGCGCACTGGATCGACACCCATCCGGCCGACGACGCCCGCCGCGTGGCCTTGAACGCGCGCCTCGTGGTGGAGCAGTCGGCCGAAACGGTGCTGCGCCACGCGGGCCGCGCGCTCGGCGCCGCGCCGCTGTGCCGCGATGCGCGCTTCGCGCGCGCGATGGCCGACCTGCCGGTGTACTTGCGCCAAAGCCATGCCGAGCGCGACTTGGCCGCGCTGGGCCAGATCGTTTTCGACCAAAGGAGTGCCGCATGGGCGCTGTGACGGACAAGGCACTCGACGACACGGCCCGCCGTGCGATCCGCGGCGACGGCACCACCGAGGACGAATGGAACGACTGGCCTGGGCTGGCACGGCTGCCCGCCATCGACGCGGAGCAACTGGTGCCCGCGGGCGCGCGCGTCGTGGTCGTGGCGCCGCATCCCGACGACGAGGTGCTCGCGGTCGGCGGCCTGCTGGCGCAGCTCGCGCAGCAGGGCCGCGAGGTGGTGGTGATCGCCGTGACCGACGGCACCGCCAGCCATCGCGGATCGGCCGTGTGGCCGCCCGAACGGCTGGCGCGCAACCGTCCGCGCGAAAGCCTGCGCGCGCTCGAGCGGCTGGGCCTGTCGATCGAGCCGGTGCGGCTCGCGCTGCCCGACGGCGGGCTGCAGGCGATGCAGGCGATGCTGGCGGCGCAGCTGGTGTCGCTGCTGCGGCCGCGCGACGTGGTCTTCACGACCTGGCGCCGCGATGGCCATCCCGACCACGAGGCCACGGGCCAGGCCTGCGCGCTGGCGGCCGCGAGCGCGGGCGCGCGGCTGGTCGAGGTGCCGGTCTGGGGCTGGCACTGGGCGCGCCCCGCGGATGCGCGCATGCCATGGCGGCACGCACGGCGCCTGCTGCTCGACCCCGAGGCGCTGCGGCGCAAGCGCGACGCGGTGCGCGCCTTCACGAGCCAATTGCGGCGCGATCCATCGACCGGCGCGCCGCCGGTGCTGCGCGCCACCACGCTGGCGCGCGCGCAGCGGCCGTACGAAGTGGTCTTCCTGTGAGCGGCGACACGCACCGCCCGTACTTCGACGCGCTCTACGCGGCCAGCGAGGACCCCTATGCGCTGCGCGCGCGTTGGTACGAGGCGCGCAAACGCGCGGTGCTGCTCGCCGCATTGCCGCGGCCGCACTACCGGGACGCGTTCGAACCCGGCTGCGGCATCGGCGAACTCACGCTGGAACTGGCCCCGCGCTGCGACCGGCTGCTCGCGAGCGATTTCTCGCCGCAGGCGGTGGCGACCGCGCGGCGGCGCACGGCCGGGCTCGGCCATGTGGAGGTGCGGCAGCAGACGCTGCCCGAGGACTGGCCGCTCGAGCCGCAGCCGGGCCCCGGCCGTTTCGATCTGATCGTGCTCAGCGAGATGGGCTACTTTCTGGACCGCGAGGCCATGGACCGCGTGGCCGCCTGCTGCGAACGCACGCTGGATGCCGACGGCACGCTGGTGGCCTGCGACTGGCGCCCCGACTTCGCGCAGCGCAGCCTTTCGACCGCCGACGTGCACGGCGCACTGGCCGCGCTCGGCCTGGCGCGGCTGGTGCTGCACGAGGAGGACGACTTCGTGTTGCAGGTGTGGGCGCGCGACGCGCGCTCGGTCGCCCAGCGCGAAGGCATCCGCTGATTGCATCGCCATCGCGGGCGCACGTGGCCTGAACCGTCACCGCCCGCCACACACCTCGATGCATCCCTGTTGCGTCGCCGACGACGGACAGCACTGACGCAGGCCGCTTGGCTTTTCTTACCCGGGGTGCACGCGGCGCGCGCAGCATGGTTTTCATCTTCATCCACACAGGAGCGATGACCATGCCAAGAGGCGACAAGTCGTCCTACACGGACAAGCAGAAACGCAAGGCGGAGCACATCGAGGACGGCTACGAGAAACGCGGCGTCGGCAAGGGCGAGGCCGAGCGCCGTGCCTGGGCCACCGTCAATGCCGAGACCGGCGGCGGCAAGAAGAGCGGCTCGGGCCGCGGCAAGGCCGAGAACCATGCGCCGTCGCGCAAGGGTGGCCACAAGGGCGGTGCCGCGGCGGCGAGCCGGCCCGCGGCCGCGCGATCGGCTTCGGCGCGCAAGGCCGCGGCCACGCGCAAGCGCAACGAACAGCGCGGTTGAGCGCAAGCACACTCACGGAGACACCATGCACATCATCCTCGGAGCCACCGGCCACGTGGGCTCGGCCCTGGCCGAAGCCCTGCTGGCCAAGGGCCAGCCCGTCACCGTCATCACGCGCCAGGCCGCGAAGACCGAGGCGCTGCGCAAGAAGGGCGCCAAGGTCGCGGTGGTCGACGTGTTCGACATCGCCGCTTTCCGGCGCGTGCTGGCCGGCGGCAAGCGCCTGTTCCTGCTGAACCCGCCCGCGGCACCCTCGACCGACACCGCGGCCGAGGAACGGCGCAGCCTGCGCAGCATCCTGCGCGCGGTGGAAGGCGCCGACCTCGAGAAGATCGTGGCCGAGTCGGCCTATGGCGCGCAGCCCGGCGAGCGCATCGGCGACCTCGGCGTGCTCTACGAGATGGAGCAGGCGCTCGCGGCCCAGCCGGTTCCCACTGCCGTGATCCGCGCGGCCTACTACATGAGCAACTGGGACCTGTCGCTGCAAACGGCGCAGCAGCAGGGCGTGGTCCACACCATGTACCCGGTCGACTTCGCGCTGCCGATGGTGGCGCCGCGTGACCTGGGCCAGTTCGCGGCGCGCCTGATGGAAGGGCCGGCCAAGGATTCGGGCCCGCACCACGTGGAAGGGCCCGAGGCCTACACCAGCGCGGACGTGGCCGAGGCCTTCGCGCTGGCGCTGAACAAGCCGGTGCGCGCGGTCCAGACGCCGCGCAGCCAGTGGGAGCATGCGTTCAAGGCGATGGGTTTCTCGGACGCGGGCGCGGCCTCTTATGCGGCGATGACGCGCGTCACGCTCGAGAAGAAGTACGAGGTCGAGAACCCCGAGCGCGGGCGCGTCTCGCTGCGTGAATACATCGCGGCGCTGGTGCGCCGGAACACGGGCTGAGCGGGGGCGCTCCTGCTGTCGCGGTCGGCGCGGCTTCACCGAACCGTCATCTGCCCTCCCTAGCATCCGGCGCTTCGCCCACTCGCGCAGCGCCCGATGCCTTCCTTCGCACCTCCCTTCAAGCCTGCCGCTCTTCGTCTTCTGGTCGCGGCGCTCTGCGCGGCCACGGTCCTGACCGCCTGCGGCGGGGGTGGCGACGGCGCCGTGTTCCTGCCGGTGGCACCGGCGCCCGCGCCCGCGGCGCCGCCACCCGCGCCGGCGCCCGCACCCGAGCGCAGCGTGCAGAGCGTGCGGCTGATCGGCGAACAGGTGCTGGCCAACGACCTGAAGATCGACGGCGTGCAGGTCGGCGGCCTCTCGGCGGTCGATTACGACCCGGCCACCAGGCTCTGGTATTTCCTCAGCGACGACCGCGTCTCGTCGCGCTTCCACACGGCCGAGCTGGACTACGACGGCCAGCGCTTCTCCTCGGTGCGCTTCCGTTCGACGATCGCGCTCAAGGACATGAACGGCAATGTCTATTCCAACGTCTCCGGCAGCCCCAGCATCGCGGCCGATCCCGAATCGTTCCGCATCGATCCGCAGGGCGGCGGCCTGTGGTGGGGCAGCGAGGGCGACCGCGCACGCGGCCTCGATCCCTTCGTGGCGCGCATGGCCATCGACGGCGTGGCCAACCTGATCCTGCCGGCGCCCGCGATGTTCAGGATGTCGCCGACGCAGGAGAAGGGCTCTCGCAACAACGCGACCTACGAGGCGCTGAGCTTCTCGGCCGACGGCAAGAGCCTGTGGGTCGGCATGGAAGCGCCGATCTACGAGGACGGCCCCTTGCCCACGCCCACGAGCGGCGCGGTCTCGCGCTTCACGCAGTTCGACCGCGCGGGCGCGGTGCTGCGCCAGGTGGCCTATCCGATCGATGCGATCCCCAAGGCGCCCACGGGCCCGAACGCCGACAACGGCGTGTCGGAGATGCTCGCGATCAACGACCACCAGTTCCTGGTGATCGAGCGCGCGGGCGTTCAAGCGGCCGACGGCAACTACAGCAACTACATCCGTCTCTACGAGATCGAGACCGAGGGTGCCACCGACGTGCGCGGCCTCGCCAGCCTCGTGGGCGCCGACTACAAGCCGGTGCGCAAGCGCCTGGTGCTCGACCTCAACACGCTGGGACTGGCCAAGCTCGACAACATCGAGGGCATCACCTGGGGACCGAAGCTGCCCAACGGCAACGACACGCTGGTGCTGGTGTCGGACAACAACTTCAACACCGCGAGCCAGATCACGCAGCTGCTGGCCTTCGAGGTGCAGCCGAAGAAGTAGGGCAGGGCCGCCGCGTGGCGGCCCTTTCGTCGGCTCAGCCGCGCGACAGCGAATCCGCCACGCGCTGGCGCCGCACGCCGCCCTGGCGCTCGAGCATCCAGCCCGGGTACTCGGCCGGCAGCGCGCTGACCTTGTCGAGCCGCGCGAGCTCGTCGGCATCGAGCTGGATGGCGGTGGCGGCGATGTTGTCGTCGAGCTGGTCGACGCGCTTGGCGCCGATGATCACGCTGGTCACCACCGGCTGGTGCAGCAGCCAGGCCAGCGCGATCTGCGCCACCGAGACCTTGCGTGCCTCGGCCAGTTCGCGCATGACGTCGATGCAGTCGAAGGCGCGTTCCTTGTCGACCGGCGGAAAGTCGAAGGCGATGCGGCGGCTGCCCTGCTCGGCCTGCTGCGCCTCGCCCGAGCGGCTGTACTTGCCGCTGAGGAAGCCGCCGGCCAGCGGGCTCCAGACCATCAGGCCGACCTCCTCGCTGCGCAGCATCGGCACCAGTTCGCGCTCGAGGTCGCGGCCCGCGATGGTGTAGTAGGCCTGCAGCGATTCGAAGCGCGCCAGGCCCTTGCGTTCGGCGATGCCCAGCGCCTTGACGATCTGCCAGGCGGCCCAGTTCGACACGCCGACGTAGCGCACGTGGCCGTGGCGCACCAGGGTGTCGAGCGCCTCCACGGTTTCCTCGATCCGCGTGGCGGGGTCGAAGCCGTGGATCTGGTAGAGGTCGATGTGGTCGAGCTGCAGCCGCTGCAGGCTGGCCTTCACGCCGTCCATGATGTGGTAGCGCGAGGCGCCGGCCGAGTTGACGCCCTTGCTGCCGGTCTCGCCGAGCACCTTGGTCGCCACCACCACCTTGTCGCGCGGCACCTTGAGGTTCTTGAGCGCCTGGCCGGTGATGACTTCCGACTGGCCTTCGGAATAGACGTCGGCGGTGTCGATGAAGTTGATGCCGGCGTCGAGCGCGCGGCCGACCAGCGCCTCGGCGTCGGATTGCTGGAGATCGCCGATCTGACCCCAGATGCCAGAAGACCCACCGAAGGTCATGGTGCCGAGGCAGAGTTCGGAGACGAAGAGGCCGGTGCGGCCGAATTTGCGGTATTGCATCGAAAGAATTCCTTTGCGTTGGGAAGCCCGGAGGGCTGCGAAAAGTATCCGGCCGGGCAGCGTCCCAGGGCCAGCGCGTTCCTGCAAAGGTCTTGCCTAATTCTCCAGACCGATGGCCGCGGGCGCGCGCTGGCGCCAGGGCAGGTTTAAGCTTCGAGCCGCTTGTTTCTCCACCGTGACAAGGACCCCGCCACATGTCCGACGAAACCCCCGACATCCTTTCCGCCATCGGCACGCCGCTGCCGCTCGAACCCGAACTCGACGAAGCCCGCAAGGAGCTGGTGCGCCTGATCAACCTGGTGACCGGCGGCCGCGACGGCTCCGTCGACACCGCGGTGCCCGGCCTGTTCGTCTACTGCGTCAGCAAGCCCGACGGTCCCAAGCACGCGATGCAGACGCCGGCGCTGGGCCTGATCGCGCAGGGTTCCAAGCGGATCATGGTGGGCGACGACATCTACGTGTACGACCCGATGCACTACCTGGTGACCTCGGTCGACCTGCCGGTGTGCGGCCAGGTGCGCGTGACCAGCGAGCAGGAGCCCTACCTGGGCCTGCGGCTCGAACTCGCGGTCGACGAGATCGGCGAGCTGATCCGCAACGAGCAGCTGCCGGCCAAGGCCAATGCGCCGGCCTCGCGCGGCATGTACGTCAACCGCATCGCGATGCCGGTGCTCGAGCCGGTGCTGCGGCTGCTGCGCCTCCTGGAAACGCCCGAGGACGTGCCGATCATGGCGCCGCTGATCAAGCGCGAGATCATGTACCGGCTGCTGGTGAACGGCGAGGGCGCGCGGCTGCGGCAGATCGCGCTGCAGGACAGCCACACCCAGCGCGTGGCCAAGGCGATCAGCGCGCTGCGCGTGAACTTCGCGCAGTCGCTGAAGGTGGAGGACATGGCGCGCGCGGTGCACATGAGCGTGTCCTCGTTCCACCATCACTTCAAGGCCGTGACCGCGATGAGCCCGCTGCAGTACCAGAAGCAGCTGCGCCTGCAGGAGGCCCGGCGGCTGATGCTGCTGACCGGCGCCGACGTGGCGACGGCCGCGCACGACGTGGGCTACGAAAGTCCCTCGCAGTTCGCGCGCGAGTACGGCCGCATGTTCGGCGCGCCGCCGCTGCGCGACAAGCGGCGCTGGCTCGGGGAAGCGGGCAACGACGCGCTCGGGGCGGCTTCGCGCGAGGCCGCCTGAGCTTCTTGCCTGCGCCGCGCGCATGGATGCCGTCCTGCACGCGCTGTCGTCCGCGTCCGGCCTCGTGGCGCCGCGCGCTCGCGACACTGCGTGGCTTCAACGCAGGAGAACGCCCGATGTCCGAAGACCTTCAGATCCGCATCCCCAGGGACGATGACCGGATCGACGTGACCGATCTCAAGGAAGTCGACTACTGGACCGAATGGTTCGGCGTGTCGGAAGAACGGCTTCGCACCGCCGTCGCCTCGGCCGGCACCCAGCGGGACGACCTGCGCATCTATCTCGGCCTGCCCTGAACCGCTCGGCGTACGGCCACGCCCCACCCATGGCCGAATCCCGCATCGCCATCTACGGCGCGATCGGCGCCAACATCGCCATCGCGGTCACGAAGTTCGTCGTGGCCGGCATCACCGGCAGTTCGGCGATGCTGTCCGAGGGCATCCATTCGTCGGTCGATACCTTCAACGGCGTATTGCTGCTGGTCGGCCTGCGCCTGAGCAAGCGCCCGGCGAGCGTGGAGCATCCGTTCGGCCACGGCAAGGAGCTCTACTTCTGGAGCCTGATCGTCGCGGTGCTGATCTTCGGGCTCGGCGGCGGCGTGTCCTTCTATGAAGGCATCGAGCACATCCGCCATCCCGAGCCGTTGCGCGATCCGACCTGGAACTACGTGGTGCTCGCGGCCGCGGCGGTGTTCGAAGGCACGAGCTTCCTGATCGCGCTGCGGCAGTTCCGCGCCCAGGCCGGCGGCACGCCGTTCTGGCAGGCGCTCGACCGCAGCAAGGACCCGACCACCTACACCGTGCTGGCCGAGGATTCGGCCGCGCTGGCCGGCCTCGCGGTGGCGGCGCTGGGCATCTACCTCGGGCACCGCTTCGACATGCCGGTGTTCGACGGCGCGGCCTCGATGGTGATCGGCCTGCTGCTGGCGGGCGTGGCGCTGCTGCTGATCGCCCAGTCGCGCGGCCTGCTGATCGGGGAGGGCGTGCGGCCCGAGACGGCACGCGCGATCCGCGAGCTGGCGATGGCGCAGCCCAGCGTGGAGGAGGTGGGCCGGGTGCTGTCGATGTACATCGGACCCGACCAGGTGCTCGCGATCGTCGACGTCAATTTCAAGGACGACACCGACACCGGCGAAGCCGCCGCGGCCATCGCCGCCATCGAGCGGCAGGTGCGCGCGCGCTTTCCGATGATCAAGCGGCTGTTCATCGAGGCCAGCGACGCGCCGCCCGAGCTGGCCCCGCGTTCCTGATCGCGGACGCCGCCGCCGCCGCGCGGAACACGCTGGCGCGACAGCGTGGTGACAGCCCCGTACAGCGTCCCGGATCGACTGGCAACCCCTCGCAATGACGGAAACAATTGCTTGCATTCACTTGTAAAGAATGGTTTCATTCTGTTCAGAAATAAGGGAGCCAACTGAGCAGCGAGAAGGGAGTCAACGTGAACCATCACGGGTCGACGCTTCGAAACCTGGCACCTCGGGCAATGCTTGCCCTGTGCCTTCTGCCGCTGGCGGCCACGGCCGCCGACGGGACCATCCACTTCACCGGCGCGATCGTCGGCGCGCCTTACGAGATGCGCGTCGACGCGAGACCGGGCGCGCTCGTTCACCGCGTGACGGGCCGCACCATGGAGATCCGTTTCCTGCGCCAGGAGATCGATCCGCCCAGCGCCAGCGTGCGGGTCGATACGCTCGGCGAGCAGCCGCTGGCGATCGCGTTCATCGACGCGCGGGGGCGCACGACGCAGCTCGCGCCAAGCAGCGAGCGGTCGATCGGGCAGGACGGTGGGGTGTTGTCGATGGCGGCGCAGGCGGCCGCCGTCGCGCTCGTGACCGTGCGCTACGACTGAGCTTCTCTCGGCGGTCGAGAGAGTTTCGAAGATCCCCGGCGCGAGGGCCGGGTGAAGAAGTGCGCGCCCCGCGGGCGCGCCCGTTCAGGCGATGGTCAGGGCCGGCCGATTACCGTCGCTCGACGGCTTCGCGGCTCGCACGGGCAGCCACGGCGGAGTTCACCGAGTTTTCAGAGGCCATGCGCCTGCCGCCGCACAGCGTGCACTGGTAGTGGCGCAGCCACGGGAGCCAGCGCATCCAGGCGCGACGCGGTATGCGTTCGAGATGGGCGAGCCCGCAGGAACACTTGGAAGACGAAATAGCCATCTGCATTGGGATTGGAGGTTGGTTTGCATCCGAGCTTTTTCCCTAGCCGAGGCTCTGTGGCCTGTACGCAGCTTCGTTACGATTTCCGCAATTATTCTTTGTAAATAGTGCATTTGTATTACAGATTGTCAGATTTCTGAATACTGTAGTTTTCCCGCACGTTGCCGCCGGACCCACGGCTTCCCGTCAGATTCCAACGCTAAGTCGTGTCGCCATCAGGTCGAGCACGGCATGTCCCTGCACATCCGAAGGAATCTCGCTATCGTGCTTTCCCGAATCGCAAGCAACACCAACACGGAGAAATGCATGCTTTGGGAAAAGAAGGTCGAACAGTGGAGCGCGGCCGTCCGCGCACGTGCCAATCTGCCCGCGCGGCTGACCCTGTGGGACGGCAAGTCGTACGACTTCGGCGACTTCAGCGGCCCCGCCGTCACCCTGCACGTGAAGTCGCCCTCGGCGCTGTCGCTGATGCTCGAGCCCACGCTGGCCAACCTCGGCGAGGCCTACGTGCAGAGCAAGATCGACATCGAGGGCAAGCTCAGCGACATCATCGACATCGCCTACGCGCTCGCGAAGAGCTCGCTCGACAGCGGCACCGGCGCCGGTGCCAGCGCGCTCAAGAGCATGGCGCGCTACTTCACGCACACCAAGGCGTCGGACCGCAAGTCGATCCAGTACCACTACGACGTCTCGAACGCCTTCTACCAACTCTGGCTCGACCCGAACATGGTCTATTCGTGCGCCTACTTCGAGAACGGCGACGAGGACCTCGAGACCGCGCAGCTCAAGAAGATCGACCACATCCTCACCAAGATCCAGCTGCAGCCGGGCCAGACCCTGCTCGACATCGGCTGCGGCTGGGGCGCGCTCGTGATCCGCGCGGCGCAGAAGTTCGGCGCGCGCTGCGTGGGCGTGACCCTGTCGCAGAACCAGTTCGAGCTCGCGACCGAGCGTGTGCAGGCCGCGGGGCTGGCCGACCGCATCGAGATCCGGCTGCAGGACTACCGCGACGTGGGCGGGCAGTTCGACCGCATCACCAGCGTCGGCATGTTCGAGCACGTGGGCCGCAAGAACCTGCCCGAGTACTTCCAGCGCGTGCGCGAGCTGCTGGCCGATGACGGCGTGGTGATGAACCACGGCATCACCTCGTCCGACCCCGAGGGCGGCGGCGTCTCGTACGGCGGCGGCGACTTCATCGACCGCTACGTGTTCCCGAACGGCGAGCTGCCGCACATCGGCCTGGCGCTGCAAGCCATGCAACAGGGCGGCCTCGAGGCCTTCGACATCGAGAACCTGCGCCGCCACTACGCGCGCACGCTGCGGCTGTGGAGCGACGCCTACGAGGCGCACACCGAGCAGGTGCGCGCCATGGTCGACGAGGAGAAGTTCCGCATCTGGCGCGTGTACCTCGCGGGCTGCGCCTATGCGTTCGAGAACGACGACGTGGCGATCTACCAGATCGTGGGCCGCAAGGCCGGCCGCGCCGCGAAGACGCTGCCCTGGTCGCGGCGCTACATGTACGCCGGCGCGGTCGCGGCCTGAGCCGGCCGCATCAGCCCGCGCCGCGGCAGCCGGCCTCGACGTTGTTGCCGTCGGGGTCGAGCACGTAGGCGCCGTAGTAGTGCATCTCGGCCGGCCCGCGCGGGCCGGGAAAACCGTTGTCGATGCCGCCGGCCTGCAGCGCCGCGCGGTGGAAGGCATCGACCTCCTGCGGCGTCTTCGCCGAGAACGCGAGATGGATCGGGCTGGCCGACACCTGGTGCGCGCCGTTCCAGAAGGCCGGCTGGTCGGTGCCGATCCAGACGAAGGGCACCGTGTGCTCGGTGCTGCGCACGAGCAGGAACGAATGGGCGCTGTTGTCGAGGGTCTGCAGGCCGAGCGCGCCCGCGACCGCGTCGTAGAAGCGGCGCGCGGCGCGCAGGTCGCGCACCCTGAAGCCGATGTGGTCGAACATGGTGATCCTTTCCTGGCGGTCTGTGGATGGTCGACGCCCGATCGGCGCCCGGGAACGGCCGCGCCGCGCATCGTGCGGCCGGACATCGCCTACGCACGATGTCTCGAAAGGAGGCTTGCGCGTCCTGCAGGAATTCGCGCGGCGTGACATCCTCCGGTCGGCCTGCCTGCGTGCCGCACCGCCGGGTGCGTCGCGGGGGCAGCGAACCACCCCACGACAAGGACACGAACAACATGAAAGTCAATGGAATCGAACGCCCGCTCGACGTCGACGGCGACACGCCGGTGCTCTGGGCCTTGCGCGACGTGCTCGGCATGACCGGTACCAAGTTCGGCTGCGGCATGGGCCTGTGCGGCGCCTGCACCATCCATGTCGACGGCGCGCCCACGCGGGCCTGCCTCACGACCGTGGAATCGGTGGGCAAGGCGAACGTGAGCACCATCGAGTCGCTCGCCGCCACGCGCGTGGGCCGCGCGCTGCAGAAGGCCTGGCTCGACCTCGACGTGGTCCAGTGCGGCTACTGCCAATCGGGCCAGCTGATGTCGGCTACCGCGCTGCTGAGCAAGAACACGGCGCCGAGCGACGAGGAGATCGATGCCGCGATGAGCGGCAACGTCTGTCGATGCGGCACCTATGTGCGCATCCGCACGGGCATCAAGGAAGCGGCACGCGCGCTCTCCGGAAAGGCGGTGGCCTGAGATGCTGATCGATCGACTGACGGAACACGCGCCGGTGGATTCGCCCGCGCTGTCGCGCCGCGGCTTCCTGAGCATCGGCGCCGCGCTCGGCGGCGGCCTGCTGATCGGCGTGGGCCTGGGCGCCGTGCCCGATGCGGCAGAGGCCGCCTCGGCCGGCACGCCGTCCTGGACACCCAATGCCTTCGTGAAGATCGCGCCCGATGGCCGCGTGACCGTGACCATGGGCTACATCGAGATGGGGCAGGGCACCTACACCAGCGTGCCGATGCTGATCGCCGAGGAGCTCGAGGTCGACCTGGCCGCGGTGCGCGTCGAGCATGCGCCGCCCGATGACAAGCTCTATGGCAATCCCCTGCTGGGCTTCCAGGTGACCGGTGGCTCGACCACCATCCGCGCCGCCTACGAGCCGCTGCGGCGTGCCGGCGCCACCGCGCGCACGGTGCTCGTGCAGGCCGCGGCCCAGCGCTGGAAGGTCGCGCCCGACAGCTGCAAGGCGGCCCGCGGCGAGGTCGTGCATGCGGCCAGCGGCCGGCGCCTGAAGTACGGCGCGCTGGTCGCCGACGCCGCGAAGCTGCCGCTGCCCGAGAAGGTGGCGCTCAAGGCGCCGGCCGATTTCCGGCTGATCGGCACGCCCGCGAAACGGCTCGACTCGCCGGCCAAGGTCGACGGCAGCGCGCTCTACGGCATCGATGCCAAGGTGCCGGGCATGAAGGTCGCCACGCTCGCGCAGTCGCCGGTGTTCGGCGGCCGCCTGCGCAGCGTGGACGACAGCAAGGCGAAGGCGGTGCGCGGCGTGCGCCAGATCGTGCGGCTCGACGACTGCGTGGCGGTGGTGGCCGACCACATGGGCGCGGCGAAGAAGGGCCTGGCGGCGCTCGCGATCGAATGGGGCGGCGGCGCCAACGCGGGCATCGATTCGGCGGCGATCGTCGAGTCGATGAAGCAGGCTTCGCTGCAGGCCGGTGCGGTGGCGCGCAACGAGGGCGACAACGCGGCGGCGATGACCGGCGCGGCGCAGCGCCTCGAGGCCGTGTACGAGGTGCCGTTCCTGGTCCATGCGGCGATGGAGCCGCTGAACTGCACGGTGCATGTGCGGCCCGACGGCTGCGAGGTGTGGGTCGGCACCCAGGTGATCACGCGCGCGCGTGCCGCGGCGGCGGCCGCATCGGACCTGCCGGTGGAGAAGGTCACGGTGCACAACCACCTGCTGGGCGGCGGTTTCGGCCGCCGGCTCGAGGTCGACAGCATCACGCGCGCGGTGCAGATCGCGAAGCAGGTCGACGGCCCGGTCAAGGTGGTGTGGACGCGCGAGGAGGACACGCAGCACGACATGTACCGGCCGTACTTCTACGACCGCGTGAGCGCGGGCCTCGATGCGCAGGGTCGGCCGGTGGCCTGGCGTCATCGCATCACGGGCTCGTCGATCCTCAAGCGCTGGCTGCCGCCGGCCTACAACAACGGCTTCGATCCCGAGACCATCGACGGCGCCGAGAAACCGCCCTATGCGCTGCCGAACATCCGCATCGAGTACGTGAACCACGAGCCGCCGGTGCCCACCGCGTTCTGGCGCGGCGTGGGGCCGACGCACAACGTGTTCGTGGTCGAGAGCTTCATCGACGAGCTCGCGCATGCGGCCAAGGCCGATCCGGTGGACTACCGGCGTGCGCTGCTGGGCGCCAACCCGCGCGCCAAGGCCGTGCTCGAGCTCGCGGCGCAGAAGGCCGGCTGGGGCACGCCGCTGCCGCCGCAGCGCGGGCGCGGCGTGTCGCTGCAGTTCGCCTTCGGCACCTTCATGGCGCTCGTGGCCGAGGTCGAGGTGCCGAAGGACGGCGGCGAGCCGGTGGTCAGGCGCGTGGTGTGCGCGCTCGACACCGGCGTGGTCGTCAACCCCGACACGGTGCAGGCCCAGGTGCAGAGCGGCGTGATCTTCGGCATCTCGGGCGCGCTGTGGGGCGAGGCGACGGTGAAGGACGGGCGCATCGAGCAGTCGAACTTCCACGACGTGCGGCCGCTGCGCATCAACGAGACGCCGGCGATCGAGACCCACATCGTGGCCAGCGGCGAAGCGCCCGGCGGCATGGGCGAGCCCGGCACCTCGGGCATCGCGCCCGCGATCACCAACGCGATCTTCGCGGTGACCGGCAAGCGCGTGCGCAAGCTGCCGGTGTCGCGCGGGCTGACGAGCGCTTGAGCTGAAACGCTAGCGCGCGAAGACGAGCAGCGTCTGCGTCGCGAAGCCGAAGCGGCCGCGCTCGTCGTGCAGCTGGCTGAAGGTGCAGCCGCTGCCGTCGGGCGCGACCGTGGTCACGGCATCGAGGCCGATCCAGTCGCCGACCGGCTGCCGCGCGAGCTGCAGCGAGAGGTCGGCGTTGGCGAAGTTGAAGCGCTCGACCGGCAGCACCCAGCTCAGGCCATTGCCGAAGTCGGCCGCGGCGGCGGCGCGCATCGCGGGCGAATTGGCGGCGCCGGCCACCAGCGGCACGCGCAATTGAAACCATGCCGCGGCCGGACCGGGTGCCGCGGCATCGCCGGCCGCCACGCGGCTTTCGGTCGCCGTGTAATAGAACGAGCGCACGTCGGGCAGGCCCGGGATGCGCAGCGGTGCCGTGCAGTCCGAGGGTGCCGGCATCGACAGGGCAGGGGCCAGCGGCCTTTGCAACGCTTCTTCGGGCGGCACCACGGGCTGCGTGCGCACCAGCAGCGCATGCGCCTTCGCCACCGGCTTGCCTTGGGCCAGCAACGCGATCTCGACGCGCGCGGTGGTGCGGCCCGCCTCGGTCGTGACGGCGGACGACAGCAGGTCGACCGGCACCGGCCGGATCAGCTCGACCGTGAGCCGCGCGAGCTGCCAGCCTTCGCCCTCCATGGCCGACTCGGCGATGTGCGCAAGCAGGCCGCAGGGCGCACCGCCATGCTGCGCGCGCGGATCCCAGGGACCGCGCGCGAGCTCGCTGGCGCGCCAGGTGTTCGCGTCCTCGCGCACGAAGACGGCATCGGTGGCGGCGAGCTCATGCATGGGCGGCGATCTCGATACGGCGCAGGGGCGCGGGGGCCGGGACTTCGTCCTCGGTCTCGAACTGCTCGGCCCAATGGCGGAAGCGCATGATGGGCCCGTCTCCCTCGGCGAGGCTGGGGCGCTTCCAGCGCATCTTGTGCTCCCAGATCGGCACGTCCTGGCTCACCTGGTGGATCGCCTCGTCGATCAGCGCGAGGCTCATGTCGGGCGAGGCGATGCCCTGCAGCCGCGCCATCAGGCTGAAGCTCACGGCGACGCGGCCGGCCTCGATCGGCACCACCGAATCGACGAACAGGATCTCGGCCAGATCGGCGATGCGAAAGCGCACCGTCGCGAAGTAGGGGCCGTACAGCGAGGTCTGCAGGAAGCCCGGCAGCCGGCCGCGCGGCGTGTTGAAGTCGTGCAGGATGTTCACGTGCAGCGCCGGCCCCGCGGGCTCGAAGCGGTCGAGCCGCGCCAGCGTGGCCACGCCGTGCAGGTGGTGGAAGTGCGTGGTGTCGACGATGTTCTCCTGCACCTCCTGCCAGATCGTCGCGACCTCCCAGCGCTGGCGCCGGTAGCGCGACCACTGCGCATCGCCATGCTCGGGCATCGCCGGCACCTCGAAGGTGGGCGCGATGCCGCGCGGATGCCACCAAACCATCACCAGCCCGTTGCGCTCGACCAGTGGCCAGGACTTCAGGTGCCGCATCTCGAGGCGCGGATTCGGGCTGTAGGGAATGTCGGTGCAGGCGCCGTCGCCTGCGAACTGCCAGCCGTGGAACGGACAGCGCAGCGAGGTGCCGCAGACGCGGCCGCCATGGCCCAGGTGGGTGCCGAGGTGCGGGCAGTGCGCATCCATCGCATGGGCCTGGCCCTGCATGTCGCGCCACAGCACGAACTCGCGGCCCATGGCCGTGAGGGGCTGCACGTCGCCCTTGCGAAGGTCCTCGCTGTAGGCAGCCTGGAACCAGCCATGACCGAAAGAGGAGTCGTCGAACCTGCGCATGGAGAAGCTTCCTTGGTGGTTGAACTGAACGCCGTGGCCGCCGGCGGCGCGATCGTTGCGATGCGGCCGAGGCGTCGAAGTATAGGGAGCCGGAGTGCAATTGCAATAAGAAATGAACTGTGATTCAATTCTTCGCGTGACCTACCGACGCACATCGAAAGTCGAAGAGCGCATGACGCTCACGCGCGAGCGCATCGTGCTGGCCGCGCTCGAACTCGTGGCCACACATGGCTACGGCGGCACCACCATGCCGATGGTCGCGGCCACGGCCGAGGTCTCGACCGGCTTGCTCTACCAGTACTTCCCGTCGAAGACCGACCTGTTCGACGAGGTCTTCCGCCAGGCCTCACAGCGCGAGATCGACGCCTGCGCCGCCGCGGCCGCCTCCGAGAGCGGTGCCGGCGAGCGATTGGCCGCGATCATCCGCACCTTCGCGCACCGCGCGCTCAAGCGGCCCAAGCTCGCGTGGGCCTTGCTGGCCGAACCGGTGGCGCCGCAGATCGACGAGGACCGGCTGCGCTTTCGCGAACCCTATCGCGCGATCTTCGTGACCGTGATCGAGGACGGCATCGACAGCCGCGAGTTCCGCGCGCAGAACGCGCACACCAGCGCCGCGGCGATCGTCGGCGCGCTGGCCGAGGCCATGATCGGCCCGCTCGCGCTCGGCGTGCTGTCCAAGCGCGCGGCGCAGCGCGTGGTGGAAGACATCGTCGCGCTGTGTTTGGCCGCGGTGCTCGACCACGCCGCGCGCGCCGCCCCCGCGAAGAAAGGGCAGGGCGCGAATGCGCCGGTTCCGCCTTCGGCAAAGGAGACACCATGACCGACTTCATCCAGCCCCATCCCGAGCTGTCGAACCGCTTCGCGAGCGACCGCACCTTGCACCACACGCTCGAACGCCTGCTGCCCGCCGAGGTCTTCGCCGACGCGAGCCCGCTGTTCCAGCGCATGGGCGAGCGCGCGATGCGGGAGATTCCCGCGCTGGCCGCGACGGCCGAGCACAACGTGCCGCGCCACGAGCCCTTCGATGCCTGGGGCCGGCGCGTCGACCGCATCGAGGTCGATCCGGCCTGGCACCGCCTGGTCGACATCGGCCTCGAGGAGGGCCTGGTCGCGCTGCCCTACGAGAACCCCTATGGCGAGTTCACGCGCGTGGTGCAGGCCGGCCTCGTGAACCTCTACGACGGCGCGGGCGCGGTGGCCTCGTGTCCGCTGGTGATGACCGATGGCGCCGCGCGCCTGCTCACGCTGCACGACGAAGCGCTGGCCGCGCGCTACAAGCCGAAGCTCACGGCGCGGCAGGGCGGCTGGACCTCGGGCCAGTGGATGACCGAGAAGGAGGGCGGCTCCGACGTCGGCCAGACCTCGACCGTCGCGCGTCCGCGCGGCGACGGCACCTGGTCGCTGCACGGCACCAAGTGGTTCACCTCGGCCACCACCTCGCAGATGGCGCTCGCGCTCGCGCGGCCCGAGGACGCGGTGCCGGGCAGCCGCGGGCTGTCGCTGTTCCTGGTCGAGCTGCGCCGCCCCGACGGCAGCTGGAACCACATCGCCGTGCGGCGCCTGAAGGACAAGCTCGGCACGCGCGCCCTGCCGACCGCGGAGCTCGAACTCGAAGGCACGGTCGCGGTGCCGGTCGGCGGCATCGATCGCGGCGTGGCCAAGATCGGCGACCTGCTCAACGTCGCGCGGCTGTGGGCCTCGTGGGGCGGCCCGGCGGGCGTGGGCCATCTGCTGATGCTGGCGCGCGACTACGCGACCCGCCGTCGCGTGTTCGGCCAGCTGCTCAGCGAGAAGCCGCTGCATGCGCAGTGGATCGCGCGCATCACGGCCGAGTACGAGGCGATGCTCGCGCTCAACTTCGAGACCGCGCTCGCGCTCAATCGCCACGAGCGCGGCACCGGCGCGCCCGGGCTCGCGCGGCTGCTGGCGCCGCTGACCAAGCTGGCCTGCGCGCGCCAGAGCATCTGGGCCGCGAGCGAGCTGGTCGAGAGCTTCGGCGGCGCGGGCTATGTGGAGGACACAGGCATCCCGCGCGTGCTGCGCAACCTGCATGTGCATTGCATCTGGGAGGGCACGACCTCGGTGCTCGCGCACGACGTGCTGCGGGCGCTGCGCGCGCCGGAAGCGGGCGAGGCCTTTCTCGCCGACATCGACGGGCGGCTCTCGACGCTCGCGGGCCATGGCACGCGCGCGCCCGATGCCATCGTGCATGCGCGGCGCACGCTCGCGGAGCTGATGCCGCGCGCGCAGGAGAGCGACGGCCGGCGCCTGGCCTGGGGCATGGCGCGCACCTACCAATCGGTGCTGCTGCTCGAAGCGGCCGCATGGCGCCAGGCGCGCAAGGCCGACGGCTCGGGATGGACCGCATTGCGGCTGTTCCTGCAGGACGCGCTGGTGCCGCCGGTGCTGCCCGCATCGGACGAGGAACTCGCGGCGCTGGCCTTCGGGCGCGACACGGCCGTGGCGTCGTAAGGGAGCGGTCGGCGGCCTGCGCGCCGACGCGATTGCCGCTATCCTCGAACGCGAAGTACCGGCGCCGACATGGCGCCTTTCTCTTTCTCTTCGCGTTCTTCCATCGCCCATGACCTACCTCGCCGCCTCCACGCGCTACGAATCCATGCCCTACCGCAAGGTGGGCCGCAGCGGCCTCGTGCTGCCCGCCATCTCGCTCGGCCTGTGGCACAACTTCGGCGACACCACGCCGATCGCCACCCAGCGCCAGCTGCTGCGCACCGCCTTCGACCTCGGCATCAACCACTTCGACCTGGCCAACAACTACGGCCCGCCCTACGGCAGCGCCGAAACCAATTTCGGCCGCCTGCTGCGCGAGGACTTCAAGCCCTATCGCGACGAGCTGATCATCTCGAGCAAGGCCGGCTGGGACATGTGGCCCGGCCCCTACGGGCAGGGCGGCGGCTCGCGCAAATACGTGCTGGCCAGCCTCGACCAGAGCCTGCAACGCATGGGCCTCGACTACGTCGACATCTTCTATTCGCACCGCTTCGACCCGCACACGCCGCTCGAGGAAACCGCCTCGGCGCTGGCCCAGGCGGTGCAGCAGGGCAAGGCGCTGTACATCGGCATCTCGTCGTACTCGGCCGGCAAGACGCGCGAGATGGCCGCGCTGCTGCGCGAATGGAAGGTGCCGCTTCTGATCCACCAGCCGGCCTACAACCTGTTCAACCGCTGGATCGAGAAGGACCTGCTCGGCGCCACCGAGGAACTCGGTGCCGGCGTGATCGCGTTCACGCCGCTGGCGCAGGGCCTGCTGACCGACAAGTACCTGCAGGGCGTGCCGGCCGATGCGCGCATCAACCGCCCGGGCGGCGGTTCGCTGAAGCCCGAGCATCTGTCGGATGCCAACATCGAGCGTGCGCGCGCGCTGAACGCGATCGCGCAGCGCCGCGGCCAGTCGCTGGCCCAGCTCGCGCTGACCTGGACCCTGCGCGATCCGCGCGTGAGTTCCGCGCTGATCGGCGCGAGTCGGCCCGAGCAGATCGTCGACAACGTGGCCGCGCTCCAGGGTGCGCCGCTGAGCGCGGAGGAGCTCGCCGAGATCGACCGCCATGCGGTCGAGGGCGGCGTCAACCTCTGGGAAAAACCATCGACCGACTTCGCCTGAACGAGCCGGCGCTCACGCTCACTCGAGCGTGAAGCCGATCTTCAGCGTGACCTGCCAGTGGGCCACGCGGCCCTCGGCCACATGGCCGCGCGTCTCGACGACGGTGAACCACTGGATGTTGCGCACCGTCTCGTGCGCCTTGGCGATCGCGCCCTGGATCGCGTCCTCGATGCTGGTGGTGGACGAGCCGGTGAGCTCGAGGCTCTTGTAGACATGGTTCGACATGATCGGTATCTCCTGATGTGCAGCGATGCAAAGGGAAGAAGGGATGCCGGTCCATCGTACGCCGCGCACCGCGCGGCAGGGCGATCACGGAATGCATCAGGTAACTCGCAATCCGTCTTTGAGTTGCCGCATGCCTTGCGCAGAATCGATGCGTTACCCATCGAGTCCCCCATGCCCTTGCGCACCTACCATTCCGTGGCCGACCAGGCCCAGCTCGTCATCTCGCGCACCGCCACCGCGTGGCGGGTGCCGCCCGCGTCGGCCCATGCGATCGCGCGCCGCGCGGCCTACGGCCATGTGCCGCGCCGTGCGCTGCGCCGCCTGCAGGCCATGGCCACGCTGCGGCCCTCGGTGCTGATGCATTCGTGGTGAACGACGGCGCCGCGCCGTCAATGCACGAAGCCGCCCTTCACGAAACGCACCGGCTGCGCATCCATGCGCGTGATCAGCGCGCCGAGCCCGTCGGCCGCGGCCACCGGCGTGGCTGCCGTTCCTGAAGCAGCCTCCGCGCGGCACAAAAGATCGTCGTCGCTCCATGCGCTCTTGCCGGGCTCGCCGCGCGCGCGCAGCCAGCCCGCGCGATCGACCAGCAACTGCGTGCCTTCGAGCTTCTCGGTGGCCGCGATCAGCGAGAAGGCCTCCCACGCCGCGGGCGAATCGGCCACGCAGGCGATGCTCCGGTCGTCCTGTTTCGAAGCAGCTGCGGGCTTGCGTTCGAGCAGCACCGTCACCAGGCGCGGGTCCTCGAGCAACGCACTTGCGTTATCGCCACCGGCAACGATCCGCATGCGCTGGCCGCGCCAGCTGCTGAGCATGCGCACCGGCTTGCCGTCGCAACGCACCGCCATGTCGGGTGGGCTCACGGGCTGGGCCCACACGCCCGCCACGCGCAGGCTTTCGCCGGCGGCCTGGGCCTTCATGTAGTCGATCAGGGCCCAGGCGTCGCTCTCGCTCAATCGGCCTTGAAAGCCCGGCATCGTCATTGCGCCATGGCGATCGCGCGTGCCGTGCAGCACGCGCCACAGCAGGTCGCCATCGGCACGGCGCCAGAGCAGCGGACCCGTGAGATTGGGTGGCCACACGGGCTGTGCCGCGGCCAGCGGACCCTGGCCGCGTCCGTCGCTGCCATGGCAGGCCACGCAGTTCTGCGCATAGAGCGTGCGGCCACGCGCGATGGCCTCGGCGCTGAAGCCCGCCGCATGCTGCTGAAAGCTCGTGGGATGCGCGGGCGCCAGGACCACGTTGGCATCGGGCCAGGGGGCCAGCACCACGGGCAACACCGCGGCGCCCAGCAGCCAGATCCGGCGCCGGCGCCAAAGCAGGGCCAGGACCAGCACGAGCAGCGACAGTCCCAGCAGCACGACACTGATGCCGAGCCGGCGCGCCTGGCCCAGGTCGATCAGCAGGTTCTCACCCGACAGCCGCTCGGCCCAGGGCCAGGCGGGCTGTCCGTGCGCATGGGCGACCAGGCCCAGCGCATCGAGCAGCCTCAGCAGTTGCAACTGCAGGGTCTGCAGCCCCTCGATCAGGACATTGAGCCAGGCCGCATCGGGCAGCGCGTTCATCGCGCCCGCGCCTCGAAGGCCGGTCTCACCAGGTCGCGTCCAGGCCCAGGTGGCGCAGCGCCTCGTGCCGCAGCTCGGCCAGGCGCGGATCGCCGCGATGGCGCGGGTAGGGCAGGTCGACCACCAGCTCGGCCGCGATGCGCGCCGGCCGGTCGCTCAGCACGATCACGCGGTTGGCCAGGAACAGCGCCTCTTCGACGTCGTGCGTGACCAGCAGCGCCGAGAAGCCGTCGCGCTGCCAGAGGTTCACGAGCTCGCTCTGCATCGCGATGCGCGTGAGCGAATCGAGCTTGCCCAGCGGTTCGTCGAGCACCAGCAGCTGCGGGTCGTTGACCAGCGCACGCGCCAACGCCACGCGCTGCGCCATGCCGCCCGACAGTTGATGCGGATAGGCCTTCGCGAACTCGGTGAGGCCGACGCGCTGCAGCGCCTCGTCGACCCGGCCGCGCTGCGCGTCGAGCACGCCGCGCGCCTGCAGGCCCAGCGCCACGTTGTCCCAGACGCTGCGCCACGGGAACAAGGTGGGGTCCTGGAACACCACGATGCGCGAGGGATCGGGCTTCTCGATCAGTTCGCCGTTTTGCGTGATGCGGCCGGTGGTCGCGGGCTCGAGGCCGGCCACCAGGCGCAGCAGCGTCGACTTGCCGCAGCCGCTCGGGCCGAGCAGCGCGACGAACTCGCCGGGGCGCACCTGCAGGTCGATGTTGTCGAGCACCTGCAGCACGCCCGTGGGCACTTCGAACCAGTGGCTCACGCCGTGGATGTCGATCAGCGCGCCGGTGTGGGCGGCGGTGCCTGCCTCGACGCTGGGGGAGAGGACGGCTTCTACCATTTGACGGTTCCCTTCTGCCACGACAGCACGCGGTCGCGCACCTTGAACAGCAGTGTGATCAAGCCCGAGCACAGCGCGGCCATCACGAGCAGCGCCGCATACATGTTGGCGTACGAGGCCCAGCCCTGTGCCCACTGCAGGTACCAGCCGAGGCCGGCCTTCACGCCCATCATCTCGGCCGTGATCAGCACCGAGAACGAGGCGCCCAGGCCCATGAATAGGCCCACGAAGACCTGCGGCAGCGCGGCCGGGATGGCGACGCGCAACACCAGGAAACGCTCGGAGGCGCCGAGCGTGCGCGCCACGTCGTAGTAGCTCTTGCCGACCGAGGCCACGCCCGACCAGGTCAGCACAGCAACCGGGAAGAAGGTGGCGAGGCCGACCAGGAACACCGCGGCCACGTAGCTCGAGGGCGCGAAGAAGAAGGCCAGCGGCAGCAGCGCCGAGGCCGGAACCGGGCCGAGAAAGCGCAGCAGCGGATGCACCCAGTAGCCCGCGATGCGCGACCAGCCGACCGCCACGCCGGTGACGAAGCCGACCAGCGCGCCGATCACGAAACCGTTGGCCAGCAGGCGCAGCGAGTAGGCGGTGGACAGGCCCAGACGCTGCCAGTCCTCGTGCAGCACGTCGATCAGGCTCTGCGGCGGCGCGAAGAAGGGGGAGGGCAGCACGGCGAGCTTGGCGGTGGCGATCTCCCACAGCGCGAGCACCAGCGCCGAGGCCACCAGCCACTGGCCGGCCGGACGCAGCGTGCGCGCGACGCGGCCGGCGCGCGGGCCGAGCAGCGCGATGACGAGGAAGACCGCGGCGATCACGAGCGTGGCGTAGCCGAATTCCTCGGTGAAGTTCCAGTCGCTGAAGCCGATCGGCTTGTTGGGCCACAGCAGCGTGAGCAGGCCCAGCGCCAGCCAGGCCGCGGCGGCGAGCACGCCGGTGCGCCAGAGGCCCGGCGGCAGCGCGTGGCGGCGCGCGAGCACGGCGGCGGCATCGGTGGCCACCGGCGCGGGCGGGCGCGGCGCGCGCGGCGTCGGGGCCGCTGTGGTGCCGCGGAACTCCGGCGCGTTCAGCACGCCGGACACGTCGAGTGCGTGATCGGCCGAGGTCATGCCTGGGCGCTCCCGATGGCAGGTTGATCGTCGATGAGGGTCATGGGAATTGCTCCGCCGGAGGATGAAGAAGGGAAGGGCGAGTGTTGGCGCTGCACCCGCCCCGGCCAACGAATGAATGCACGCATGGATATGCGGATTCGTCGGCTGCGGCATGTCGCCGCCGGGGCCCTCAGGACGAGACGTTCGCGCCCACGGCCCAGTAGAAGGTGGGCCGGGCGCCGTTGAGCAGGTGGTCGCCGACCACGCGGCCCTTGTAGATGGTCGGGTTGTGCGAGGCCAGCGTGCGCGCGTTGCGCCAGTGGCGGTCGAGCCGGATGTCCTCCTGCAGCGCCGAGGCACCGCCCACGTCGAACAGCCGCGTGCCGGCCTGCAGCACCGCATCGACGATGCCGGCCTGGGCTTTGGCGGTCTCGAGCTCGACCTGGAACAGCAGCGGCTCGGGGATCGCTTCGCCGCGCTGGCGCAGGCGATCGATCTCGCCCAGCGTGCGCGCCACCGCCTGCACCGTCGAGCTCGCGACGAAGGCCGTGCTCGCGAGCTGGCCGACGACCTGCTGCACCAGCGGGTCCTCGCGCGGCGTGCTGCCGCTGCCGTGGCTGTAGACCCGCTTGCGCGGCTGCACGAAATCGACCGCGTCGCGCACGATCGCGCGCGCGATGCCGGCCAGGGTGGCGAGGTGCGTGAGCTGGAACTGCGCGGTCAGCGGCGTGGGCTGGTCGCGCACGTAGAGCAGCACGTGCGCCGGATCGACGCGCACGTTGCGAAAGCGCGTGGTGCCCGAGGCGCTCAGTCGCTGGCCGAAACCGCGCCAGTCGTCGACGCGCTCCACGCCCGGCGCCTCGGAGGGCACCAGCGCGATCACGCGGTCGTTGCTGCCGTCGTCGTTGTGGCGCTGCGCCGAGACCGCGATCCATTCGGCATAGAGCGTGCCGGTGCTGTAGTACTTGTCGCCTTCGAGGCGCCAGCCGTCGCCGTCGCGGCGCAGCGTGGTCTGCATCTGGCCGAGCGGGCCTTCGCCGAGCTCGGTGGTGGCGTTGCCGAAGATCACGCCGTCGGCCGCGAGCCGCAGCCAGGGGCCGTGCAGCGCGGGATCGATCTCGGCGAACAGGCGCTCGATGAAGCCGAAATGGGCGCGCAGGATCTGCGGCAGGTTGGAGTCGGCCTCGCCGAGCTCGATCAGCAGGTCGAAGAACTGCTCGACCGAGGCGCCGAGTCCGCCTTGGGCAACCGGCACGCGCAGCGCGCCGAAGCCGGCCTGGGCCAGCCAGGCCACGGCATCGTGGGCCAGCAGGCGTTCGTTCTCGCGCTGCACCGCGCCTTCGGCGATGCGCGCGAAGATCGGGCGAAAGCGGTCGGCAAGCTGGTCGTAGGAGGGCGGTTGGGGTTGCGAGGCACGTGGCGGCACGGCCACGGGCGATGGGTTGCCGGGCGCGGTGCGCGGCGGATGCGTGAGGGATTCCATGGGGCGACGACTTTGCAGCCGCGCCCTTCGATTGGGAAATGCGCTTTTCGAGTTTTCTTATGCCGCGCGGCTCAGGCGCGCGGCCTCGGCATCGTCGGCCAGCGCTTGCCCGCCAGGCCCGGTATGCGGGCAGCGAGTTGCTGTGCCCCGAGTTCCAGCATCCACCAGGCAGCGCCGAGCAGGCCCGCCATGAGTGCGCCGAACATCAGGCCGACTGCGATGTCGAGCGGGAAATGCACGCCCACGTGGATGCGCGCCCAGCCCGTGGCGGCGGCCACCGCGAACAGAGCGATGCCCGGTGCGCGCAGCGCCGGCCGCGCGAGGAAGGCGAAAGCCACCATGAACATCACCGAGGCATGCGTGCTCGGCAATGCGGCGCTGGCGCCGTGCGGGATGTAGGCGGGCACCAGGCCCAGGATGAAGGGCCGCGGCATGTTGATGCGCGCGGCGATTTCCTGGCACAGCATGGCGGTGAGCCCGGCGCCCGCGAGGATGAAGAGGACATAGGCCCGATGGCCGGGCCGGCGCCAGGCGGCGGCGCCGATCACGGCCGTGGAGAGCCAGGGACCGCCGAGCGCGAGCCCGACCGCGATCGCCAGCACCCAGGGCGTGGGATGGGGGCCGGCGGCGAGCCACTGCAGCAGGTCGAGATGGAATGCGTTCATGCAGCCTACCGGAACGAACGGGATGGGGCAAAGACGGTGCGCGGGCAGGCACGAGCGGCGCGGCAAGGACGCGGACGGGCGAAGGACATGGAGGAGGCCTCGTGGGCGAAGTGAAGCGGCCCTGCCGCAGGGGCGTCAGGGAAGCGATGGATGCGGCGCGGGCGCGCCGCCGGAACGGATCAGGCGAAGGACGGCGGTGCCGTGGTCGGCGGCAGCCGCAGCCAGGGGCGGGGCAGGGGAGGCGCCCCACTCCGCGCGCCGATGCGCCGCGGCGGTTCGTGGCGCGCACCGGTCAGGCCGGTCGCCACGACAATGGTCAACGGCAGCAGCGCGAGCACGATGCCCATGAAGCCATCGAAGGCCGCGCTGAGGACATTGACCATGACCGTGCAGCAGGACGCCTGCGCGAACATGGTGGTCTCGAGGCTTTTCGCATGGCCGGCGCGCTCGTCGGGTTCGAAGCGCACGGTCTCGCCGGCATTGCGCACCTTGAGGCCGGGCTCGTCCTCGAGGCCGTCGCTGTGGAAATGCGCCGAGATGAACGGATGCAGCAGCACCAGCCAAAGACCGATCACGCACCCGATGCATCGGTGCGCGTCGATCCATCGGCGAAGCCTGGCCAGCAGCATGCGGCGGATGCTAGGCGGCAAATATGAACAGAATATGAGTACTCACCGAATTCATGCGGATTCGAGGGCCTCCCGAAAGCCCCGAACTATCGGCGCCGTCCGACACGGACGTTCATCACGAAGACTCAGCATCCCGGTGTCCCGAGCGACTCCTCCTCCCTGGCTTGGGGCACCTACCGTGACAGCTGTAGGTTCTTGAGCGCCCGGCCTTGGTGCCGGGCGCCTTTTCTTTTGCGGGGTCGATGGGCTTCGTGGGGATGGGGCAGCGGGGGCCTCTTCAGGCCGCATTTCCGCAATCACGCATCACAACGGTCTTGCCTCGCTTGGCTGCCATCGGGCCAAACAACAAGATCATTGATTTTACATAATGCACATTGTGCCGATTATCTGGGGAGGCAGGCAGGTGGAGATTCGTGGCGCCCAGCCCAGGCCGCGCGCGAAACCTCAATCCCGCGTGTTCGCCCCGCCATCCGCAACCAGATCCGATTGCCGGATCTGCCGGCGCCGACGCAGCGCCTCGCTCATGCCATCGCGCACGCCCGCCTTGATGACCAGATACAGGAGCCAGCCCACGAGCGTGCCGGCGATCAGAAGTGCTGCGAGCAACGACATCTGCCATGCCAGGGCGCCGCCGCCGAGCTGTTGGATGGTGACTTGCATGGATGTTTCGGGCGAAAAAAAGGGCTTCATCGAAGCCCTCATTCTGTTCGCGCCTGTTTCCAAAAAATACAAACCCCATCGGTTTCTCATCTGATGGAGCATGAAATAAGTCACGAATAACGATCGTCAACAGCAAAAACTAATACTTTATTAACCAATACCTACCATTTGCCGTCCTTCGGCACCGGCTTTGCCGCGGACGTCGCGGCGATCAGCGCCGCGGCTTCCGATCGATTGGCGCGGTTGGCGAAATCGACCGCGGTCATGCCCAGCTGGTTCTTCATCGTGACGTCCGCGCCCTCGGCCAGCAGCAGCTTGACCGCGTCGGTCGAGCCATACATCGCGGCCATCATCAGCGGCGTGGTGCCGTTGGGCGACTGCGCGTCGATGAAGGCGAAGTTGTCGAGCAGCTGCTTCATGATCGCCAGGTGCCCGCCGGTGGCCGCGTAGTGCAGCGGCGTCCAGCCGGGCTTGTTGATGTCGGCATCGCGCTTGATGAGCTGGGTGACCAGGTCCTGCTGGCCCTTGATGGCCGCGAGCATCAGCGGGCTCTCGTCCTTGGCGTTGCGCAGCTCGACATTGGTCTGCGGCGATTCGAGCAGCACCTGGATCACCTTCGGCGACGGCTCGCGCAGCGCGATCAGAAGGCCCGTCTGGCCGCGCTCGTCGCGCGTGTTGGGGTCGAAGCCGCGCTGCAGCAGGCTGCGGACACCGCTCGGATTGTCGGCGCGCACGGCCCTGAAGAAGTCCTCGAAAGAACCTGCATGCGCGGAAAAAACTGCTGCAAAAGCAGACAGATAAACGAGTTTCTTGAAGTTTTTCTTCATCATTGTCGAACCCCCTTGAACAGTGTCTCGAAGTTGTCGCTGGTCGCCTGGGCCACGGCCTCGACCGGCAACTGCCGCAGCTCGGCGATCTGCCGTGCCACGTACGGCACGTAGGCCGGCGTGTTGGTCTTGCCCCGGTACGGCACCGGTGCCAAGTACGGGCTGTCGGTCTCGATCAGCATGCGCTCGAGCGGCACGAAGGCCGCCACGTCACGCAGATCCTGCGCCTTCTTGAAGGTCAGGATGCCCGAGAAGGATATGTAGAAGCCGAGGTCCAGCGCGGCGCGCGCCACCTCGGCGGTTTCGGTGAAGCAGTGGAACACGCCGCCGGCCGCGCCCGCGGAGCCGTCCTCGCCCTCCTCCTTGAGGATCGCGATCGTGTCGGCCGAAGCCTCGCGCGTGTGGATCACGAGCGGCTTGCCGGTCTGCCGGGCGGCCCGGATGTGCACGCGGAAGCGCTCGCGCTGCCATTCGAGGTCGGCAATGCTGCGGCCACCCTTGCGTTCCTCCATCTGGTAGTAGTCGAGGCCGGTCTCGCCGATCGCCACCACGCGCGGCCGCGCGGCCAGGCGCACGAGGTCGTCGACGCTGGGCTCGAGCGTGTCCTCGGTGTCCGGATGCACGCCCACGCTGGCCCAGAAGTTGTCGTAGCGCGCGGCCAATGCCTGCACCTCGTCGAACTCCTCGAGCCGGGTGCAGATGCACAGGGCCCGGTTGACCTGGGCGGCGGCCATGGCGGCGCGTACCGTGTCCATCTGGTCGGCGAATTCGGGAAAGGTCAGGTGGCAGTGGGAGTCGGTGAACATCGCCAGGAATCTGAGGAAACGAAGGGAGCCGGAAAACTGGCGAGCGCAAGGGGCGGCCGGGCCGCGCCGGATGTCAGATCGTCTGCGTCGGCCGGTCGGAAGCCATCGAGCCGCCCAGCGCGGCCTCGATGCGGGCCTTGAGCTGGCGCGATTTCTCGTCGGACGGAAAGCGGATGCCCACGCCGGGCGCCCGGCTGCCGGCCGCGCGCGCCGGCGTGATCCAGGCGACCTTGCCGGCCACCGGATAGCGCTGCGGGTCTTCGGGCAGGGTCAGCAGCACGTAGACGTCGTCGCCGAGCCGGTATTCGCGCGAGGTCGGAATGAAGATACCGCCCTCGGAGAACAGCGGAATGTAGGCCGCATAGAGCGCGCCCTTCTCCTTGATGGCGAGCTGGATGACGCTCGGCCGGTGCGGCGTGGCGCCACCCGCAGCGGCGGCGGCTGCTGCGGCAGCGGTCGCTGCGGAATTGGCGGAGGGGGCTGCGGGTTGGTTCATGGGCGGCGAGCGGCTGAGTTGAGGGTGCTGCGCGCTTCGCTCACGAGCGCTTCCAGCATGAGTCCTGCATTGAACGGATGTTCCGCGGTCCGGGCCGACGCGGCCAGCGATTTCGACCAGCGCGCCAGCGCGAGCCGCGATGGCGCGGCCGGCAGGTCACCGGGCTCGAAGAAGCGCGGCGCGGCGCCATTGCCGACGGCCATCAGGTCGTGGCAGAGCTTCTGCAAGGCGCCGACCGCCTGGGCCGGCGCCTGGTCGGCCAGCGCGCCGACGTCGCCGCGCAGCACGGCCTTGGGCAGCAGCGCCCAGGCCTTGGGCGACTGGCCGGTGCGCGCGAGCCGCAAGGCGTCGCTCGGACGTCCGCCGGCCGCGCGCAGCAGGGCGGCGGCATCCGCGGCGGGAACGTCCTGCGCCGCGAGCCAGGCCTCGGCCTGCTGCGTGTCGGGCCAGGGCAAGGTGAAACCGAGGCAACGGCTGCGGATGGTCGGCAGCAGTTGCCAGGCAGCCTCGCTCGCGAGCACGAAGCGCACGTCGCCCACCGGCTCCTCGAGCGTCTTGAGCAGCGCATTGGCGGTGATGGTGTTCATGCGCTCGGCCGGATAGACCAGCACCACCTTGCCGCGGCCGCGCGCGCTGGTGCGCTGCGCGAAACCGACCGCGTCGCGCATCGCCTCGACGCGGATCTCCCGGCTGGCCTTGCGCTTCTTATCGTCGATGTCGGCCTGGGCCTTCTCGTCGAGCGGCCAGCCCAGGTCCAGCATCGCCACCTCGGGCATCAGCACGCAGAGGTCGGCATGGGTGCGGACCTCGATGGCGTGGCAACTCGGGCAATGGCCGCAGGCGGCGCCCTCCTCCGTCGGCTGCTCGCAAAGCCAGGCCGAGGCGAGCGCGAGCGCCAAGTCGTACTGACCCAGGCCCGAGGGCCCTTGCAACAGCCAGGCGTGGCCGCGCTGGCGCAGCAGTTCGACCAGCGGCTGGCGCAGCCAGGGCGACAGTTCCGCTGCGCTCATGCGCGCCCCTCCCCGGCCAGGCCGCGCGCCACAAGCGCCGCCTCGACCTGTTGCCAGACCTGGTCGCGGCTCTGGCTCGCATCGATGCGCACGAAGCGCGCCGCGTCGGCGGCCGCGCGCTCGGCATAGCCCTGCGCGACCTTGCGGAAGAACTCGACCGGCTGGGCCTCGAACTTGTCGGGCACGCGCGCGCCGGCCAGGCGCTGGGCCGCGATCTCGGGCGCGAGGTCGAACCACAGCGTGATGTGCGGCTGCAGCAAGGCCACCTCGGACTGCCCGCCGCGCCCGGCCTGCGCCCAGCGCTCGAGCGTGGACAGCACCTCGGCGTCGAAGCCGCGGCCGCCGCCCTGGTAGGCGAAGGTGGCGTCGGTGAAGCGGTCGCACAGCACCACGTCGCCGCGCGCCAGTGCCGGCTCGATCACCTGCACGATGTGGTCGCGCCGCGCGGCGAACACCAGCAGCGATTCGGTCAGCGGGTCCATCGGCTGTTCGAGGATCAGCGTGCGCAGCGTTTCGGCCAGCGGCGTGCCGCCCGGCTCGCGCGTGCGCGTGACCGCGCGGCCCCGGCCCTCGAAGAGCGCCTGCAAGGCATCGAGGTGGCTGGACTTGCCGGCCCCGTCGATGCCCTCGAGCGTGAGAAAGAGTCCGCCAGCGTTCATTGGGCCGCCTTCGTCGCAGGAGTGCCGCCGCCGCGCTGGTAGCGGTTGACGGCACGGTTGTGGTCGTCGAGCGAGCTGCTGAACTGGCTGGTGCCGTCGCCACGCGAGACGAAATACAGCGACTTGCTCTGCGCCGGCTGCACCGCGGCCAGCAGCGCGGCCTTGCCGGGCATCGAGATCGGCGTGGGCGGCAGGCCGTTGCGCATGTAGGTGTTCCAGGGCGAGTCGGTCTGCAGGTCCTTCTTGCGCAGGTTGCCGTCGAAGGCGGTGCCCATGCCGTAGATCACGGTCGGGTCGGTCTGCAGCGGCATGCCGATGCGTAGCCGGTTGTTGAAGACGGCGGCGATCTCGGCCCGATCGGCCGCCTTGCCGGTCTCCTTCTCGACGATGCTCGCGAGGATCAGCGCCTGCTCGGCCGATTGCAGCGGCAGGTTGCTGCCGCGCGCGGCCCAGGCGGCCTCTAGCTTCTTGTCCATGGCGCGCATCGCGCGCTGCAGCAGCGCGATGTCGGTCGAACCCTTCGAATAGGTGTAGGTATCGGGGAAGAAGCGCCCTTCGGGGTGCTGGCCGGGCCGGCCCAGCTTTTCCATCAGCGCCTCGTCGCTCAGGCCCACGCTGTCGGGCTTGAGCTGCTCGGCCTTGGCGAGAGCGGCGCGCACCTGGCGGATGTTCCAGCCTTCCACCAGCACCAGGCTGCGCGTGGCCTCCTCGCCGCGCACCAGGATGTTGAGCAGCAGCTTGGGCGTCACGCCGCGGTCGAGCTCGTAGCTTCCGGCGCGCATCTGCCGGTCCTGGCCCGAGATGCGGAACCACAGGTAGAGCAGCTGGGGGTCGACCGCCACGCCGGCGTCGGCCACGGCCTGGGCGATGCCGCGCGGCGTGGTGCCGGGCTCGACCGACAGATCGACGTTGGGCGCCGGCAGCTTGAGCGGCTGGTGCACCCACCAGAGCCCGCCGGCACCGGCGGCCAGCGCGGCCAGGGCAGCGAGCAGGAAGAGCGTGAGGATGAAGCGGCGCACGGATCCGATGGAAGAGCGGAGGAGGATGAGGTGGCGGAACGGGCTGGACGGGGCTTTTCGCGGCAGCGTGGCGGCCGCTCGAGGCGGTGGCCCTGCAAGAAGAAAGGCTGCCGTCGCCGCGGTCCTGACGAATCAGGCCCGGCCATGATAATTCAGCGATGACCACAGTCGTTCTCAATGGCGTTGCGCCCCTCGCCCATCTGGGCGTGATCCGTGCCGAGGGCCCCGATGCCGCGGCCTTCCTGCATGGCCAGCTCACTCAGGATTTCTCCCTGCTCGGCGCCGCCGAGGCCCGCCTGGCGGCGCTGTGCACCGCCAAGGGCCGTGTGATCGCGAGCTTCATCGGCATCCGCCCGCAGCCCGATCTCGTGCTGCTGGTCTGCAGCCGCGACATCCTGGCGGCCACGCTCAAGCGGCTGTCGATGTACGTGCTGCGCGCCAAGGCCAAGCTCAGCGACGCGAGCGAGCAGTTCGCGCTGCTCGGCCTCGCGGGCACCGCGCTCGCGGCCAACGGCCTCGACGCCTCGGCCGCGCCCGGCCAGCGCCGCGCGATCGAAGGCATCGAGGGCGGCAGCGCCATCTCGCTCTACCCGGCCGACGGCGTGCCGCGCGCGCTCTGGCTGGCCCCGGCCGGCAGCGCCGCGCCGCAGGGCGCCGCGCTCGACGCGGCGCTGTGGTCGTGGAGCGAGGTGCGCAGCGGCATCGTCACGCTCACCACGCCGGTGGTCGAGGCCTTCGTGCCGCAGATGATCAATTACGAATCGGTGGGCGGCGTCAACTTCAAGAAGGGCTGCTACCCCGGCCAGGAAGTGGTGGCGCGCAGCCAGTTCCGCGGCACGCTCAAGCGCCGCACCTACCTCGTGAAGGCCGACGGGGAAGTCGCGGCCGGCCAGGAAGTCTTTGCCGCCAGTGATGCCGAACAGCCCGTGGGCACGGTCGCGCAGGCCGCGCCGGCGCCCGACGGCGGCTGGGCCGCGCTGATCTCGATGCAGATCGCGGCGCTCGAGGCCGGTGGCCTGCATGCGGCCTCGGCCAGCGGCCCGGCGCTCCAGGTGGAACCTTTGCCTTATCCGCTGCTCGAAGATATCTGAGTCTCCGAACAGCACCGGGCGCCGACCACCGGCACCGCGCTGCAGCTTGAAGCCCAATCAGTGAGGCGTTTTGGGCTTCCAACGCCCGTCGTTCGGGCGCAAGGCGCTATCTTTCAGATAGCGCCTTTTTTTGTGCGTCTTTCTTAACCCCGTTGCCGCCGGTGCGCCGTAGAAGCCTGCACCGACCACTTCCGGCAAGGAAAGAGAGACCTCCATGAACCGCAGATTCTTCTCCACCGCCCTCGCGCTGGCCGCGCTCTCGGCCTGCACCCAGACCCCGGCGCGCCCCTACCTGCCGCCCTCGCCCGTCGACCGCCTCGGCGGCCTGATGGAAGTCAGCGTGGTCGACCGCGCCACCGGCCGCGAGCTGCCGATCTACCGTGCCAACGGCGAGTACTGGCTGGCCGGGCGTCCCGGCGCGCGCTATGCGCTGCGGCTGCGCAACCGCATGGGCGAACGGCTGATGACCGTGATGTCGGTCGACGGCGTCAACGTGCTGACCGGCGAAACCGCGGGCGTGCAGCAGAACGGCTACGTGCTCACGGGCGGCGAGCGCGCCGACATCGCGGGCTGGCGCAAGAGCGATTCGCAGATCGCGGCCTTCGAGTTCACCGCCAACGGCAATTCCTACGCGAGCCGCACCGGCCGGCCCGACGAGGTCGGTGTGATCGGCGTCGCGGTGTTCCGCGAGCGCGTCGCACCGCCGCCGCCCGTGCCGATGCCCTTCCCGCGCCGCGACGGCTACAGCCGCGAGGAGTCGGCCCCGCGCGGCGATTTCGAGGCCCGCAACAAGTCGATGGCGCCGGCGCCGGGAACCGCGCCCTCGGCCGACAGCGCGGCCCCCGCGGAATCCTCCGCCATGGCCCAGTCGCGCAGCCAGCCCGCGCCCAGCCTCGGCACCGGCCATGGCCGCCGCGAGACCTCGTACGTCGGCCACACCACCTTCGAGCGCCTGCGTTCCTCGCCCGACGAGGTGGTGCGCATCCGCTACGACAGCCGCGAGAACCTGGTCGCCGCGGGCGTGATCCCGGCCAATCCGGCGCCGCGCTGGCCGCGTCCCGCGGGGCCCACGCCGTTCCCCGAATCCGAAGCGGGCTACGTGCCCGATCCGCCGCCGCGCTACTGAACGACGCTCAGCGCAGCACGCGCCGCATCTCGATGTGCGGGATGTCGGCCTCGACGAAGGGCTCGCCGTGCACCGCATAGCCGAGCCGTTCGTAGAAGCGTTCGGCGCTGCGCTGCGCGTAGAGCGCGATCTCCGCATCGCCGCGCGCCCGGGCCGCGGCTTCGAGCGCCTGCACCACCGCCACGCCGTGGCCGCCGCTGCGCAGCGCGCGATGCACCGCGATGCGGCCGATCATCGAGCGGCCGTCCTGTGCCGGCAGCAGCCGGCCGGTGGCGATCGCCTGGCCGAGCCGGTTGCGCACCACCACATGCGGCACGGCCGCGTCGTGCTCGTCCCACTCCATCGCTTCGGGCACCTTCTGCTCCTCGATGAAGACCGCGCGTCGCAGCGCCGCCGCGCCTTCGCCGAGCGTGGCCCAGTCGCCGGTGTCGATGGCGCGCATGGTCTCGCCGGCCTCGAAGCCCTCGAGGATCGCGCGCAGCGAGGCCGGCACCGGCTTCGAGGTCTGCGTGGCCGGGTCGGCGAACACGTAGACCAGCTCGCAGCCGACCAGGAACTCGCCCTGGCGGAACAGCCCGCCCTCGAAGGTCATCGACGAGGTGCCGATGCGCGCGCAGCGCATGCCCACGTCGATCACGTCGTCCATGCGCGCCGAGCCGCGGAAATCGATGGTCGCCTTGCGCACGTAGAGATCGCCGCCCAGCGAATGCATCGCCTCCTCGTAGGGCAGCGCGAGCGCGCGCCAGTAGTCGGCGATGGCGGTGTCGAAGTACATCAGGTAGTGCGCGTTGAAGACGATCTTCTGCATGTCGACTTCGGCCCAGCGCACGCGCAGGCGGTGGAAGAAACGGAAATCACTGCGTTGCATTCTTGTTGTCTCCAGGGGAAATGAAATCGGGGTCGTCAGGGCCGCAGCGCGTCGCGCAGCGCCTTCGCCGCGTCGTCCTGCGCCTGCAGCGCCTCGGGCACCGCGCGGCCCATCTTGAGGAACTCGTGGATCACGCCGCGGTAGATCTCGAGGTCGACCGGCACGCCCGCGGCGCGCAGCTTGTCGGCATAGGCGATGCCCTCGTCGACCACCGGGTCGCACTCGGCCAGCGCGATCCAGGCCGGTGCCACGCCGTCCACGTCGTCGGCGATCAGCGGCGCGAAGCGCCAGTCGTCGCGGTCGGCCGGGCTGCGCACGTACTGGCCGAAGAAGTAGTCGATCAGCGCCTTGGTCAGCAGTGGGCCCTGGGCGTAGCGGCGGTGCGACTCGGTGTCCTGGTGGCCGGTGGTGCCGGGGTAGATCAGCATCTGCAGCGACAGCGGCAGGCCCGCGTCGCGCGCGAGGATCGCGCAGACCGCGGCCAGCGTGCCGCCCGCGCTGTCGCCGCCGACCGCGAGCCGCGCGGGATCGAGGCCCAGGCTCGCGCCCTCGCGTGCGACGAAGGCGAAGGCATCCCAGGCATCGTCGGAAGCGGTCGGGAACTTGTGCGCGGGCGCGAGCCGGTAGTCGACCGACACCACGGCGCAGCCGCTCTTCTTGCTCAGCACGCGGCACAGCGTGTCGTGGGTGCGGATGTTGCCGACCGTGAAGCCGCCGCCGTGGAAGTACACGAGCACCGGCAGCACCTCGGCCGAGGGCGCGTAGAGCCGCGCGGGAATCGCATGGCCGTCGCGCGCGGCGATCTCGAAGTCCTCGATGCGCGCGAGCGCGGGCTTGGGCACCTCGAGCACGCCCGCGCCGCGTTCGTACGAGGCCTTGGCCTCGTCGGGCGTGAGCTGGTCGAGCGAGGGGTGGCCGGCGCGCGCCATGCGCTCGACCACGCTGGCCATCTTGGCGGTCAGCGGATGGGGAAGTCGTTGTGCGGTGGGATTCGTCGTCATGTCACTTGAAGGAAACGACCACGGGCTGGGCGCGCGCCAGGCCTTCGTAGGTCACGAGCACCGTCTGCCCCGCCTTGGGCGGCAGCAGCGGCGAGAAGGAACCGAGGCTGATGAGGTCGCCGGGCTTCATGGCAATGCCCTCCTTGCCGAGCGCAACGGCCAGCCACACCACGGCATTGAGCGGATGCTCGAGGATGTCCGAGCCCTTGCCGCGCGCCAGTTCGTTGCCGGAGCCGTCCTTCATCACCACCGTCATGTCGCGCAGGCTGTGCAGCAACACCGCCTGGCCCGCGCTGTCGGCGGGCACGTCGATCGCCACGCCCTTGACGCCCAGGCGCGCCGCCACGTTGATGGCCGCGAGGCCCGGGCCGCCGAGCTTGGGCGGGGTCTGCACCGCGAGATCGGGCAGCTCGATGAAGGGGATCACCTGGTCGATGGCGGCGAGCACCTCGGCCGGCGTCTTCGCGGCGTTGATGTCGGCGTTCTTCACGCGCACCAGCATGTCGGCCTCGAACAGCGGCCGCGCGCCGAAGGCGGCATCGACCACCGCGCCGGTGTCGAGCACCATGTCGCGGTAGAGCACGCCCCACACCGGCTGGTCGTAGTTGAAGCGCTTCTGCACCGCGGGATTGGTGAGCCCGGCCTTGTAGCCGACCACCGGGCCGTGCTTGCGCGCATGCAGCGCATTGAGCTTCGCGCGCGTGCAGGAGGCATCGGTCTCGCCCATGTTCTCGATGTCCGCCGCGGGCCGGTGGGCCTCGAGCGCGGCCGCGAAATCGGCGACCTGTTCGTCGCTGAGGCAGGCGGCCAGCGCCGGTGCGGCGGACAGCACGGCGATCGCTGTGCCGAGCGCGACAGCGGCAAGGGTTTTCTTCGTGTGCAAGGTGCCTCCCTCCTGATAGTTTCGGTAGATTCGATGGTCCGCCATCGTACTGCCCGCAAGCTCCGGAACCCCTCCCCCACCCCATGGCCCTCATCCAATACCTGACCCAGATCCAGTTCGAATTCGGCGCGGTGAAGCTGCTGTCGAGCGAGTGCGCGCGCATCGGCATCCAGCGCCCGCTGATCGTGACCGACGCCGGCGTGCGCGCGGCCGGCATCCTGCAGAAGGCGATCGATGCCATCGCCGACCTCGAGGTCACGATCTTCGACCAGACCCCGTCCAACCCGACCGAGGCCGCCGTGCGCGCGGCCGTCGAGCTCTACCGCAGCGGCCGCTGCGACGGCCTGATCGCCGTGGGCGGCGGCTCGGCCATCGACTGCGCCAAGGGCGTGGCGATCGCCGCCACGCACGAAGGTCCGCTCAAGACCTACGCCACCATCGAGGGCGGCTCGCCCAAGATCACCGAGCGCGCGGTGCCGCTGATCGCGGTGCCCACCACCAGCGGCACGGGCAGCGAGGTCGCGCGCGGCGCGATCGTGATCGTCGACGACCACCGCAAGCTCGGCTTCCACAGCTGGTTCCTGATGCCCAAGGCCGCGATCTGCGACCCCGAGCTCACGCTCGGCCTGCCGCCGCGCCTGACCGCCGCCACCGGCATGGACGCGATCGCGCACTGCATGGAGACCTTCATGTCGGCCGCCTTCAACCCGCCGGCCGACGGCATCGGCCTCGACGGCCTCGAGCGCGCCTGGGGCCACATCGAGCGCGCCACCAAGGACGGCAGCGACCGCGAGGCGCGCCTCAACCTCATGAGCGCCTCGATGCAGGGCGCGATGGCGTTCCAGAAGGGCCTGGGCTGCGTGCACTCGCTGAGCCACAGCCTCGGCGGCGTCGATCCGCGCCTGCACCACGGCACGCTCAACGCGCTGTTCCTGCCCGCGGTGATCCACTTCAACGCCGGTGCCGAGTCGGTGCAGAAGGAGCAGCGGCTGCAGCGCATGGCGCAGGCCATGCACCTCGATTCGGCCGGCGACCTCGGCGATGCGATCCGCGACATGAACGCGCGCCTGGGCCTGCCCAAGGGCCTGGCCGAAGTGGGCGTGACGCCCGCGTTGTTCGAGCAGATCATCGACGGCGCAATGGCCGACCACTGCCACAAGACCAACCCGCGACTGGCCACGCGCGACGACTACCGCGCGATGCTCGAAGCCTCCATGTGAGGCCCGGCCGGGGCGCCGACCCCGGCCTTATAAACAGTTCGTCTTAAGCGCGCGGTCTTAGCGCGCCGCATGCGCCATCGCGTCATGTCGATGACATGAGGGCTTCCTAGACTGGCCTCGACGACCCGCACCCGCCGGGTCCTTCGAGAACAGGGAACACCTTCGAATGACGCGAACCATCCGGGTCCACACCGCACTGAGCGCCGAGCAGTTGAAGTTTCGCGCGATGCGGGGACAGGAAGGCCTCTCCCGACTCTTCGAGTTCGAGGTCGACATGGTCAGCACCAGCTTCAACCTCGACCTGAAGACGCTGCTGGGCACCTCGCTGAGCATCGAGGTCTCGGACGACGCCGGCCCGCGCTTCCTCAACGGCACCGTGGTGCGCTTCGAACTGCTGGGCCGCGCCAACGAGACCGGCCGCCACTACGTCTACCGCGCGCTGGTGCAGCCCTGGCTCTGGTACCTCACGCGCACCACCGACAGCCGCATCTTCCAGAACAGGAGCGTGCCCGAGGTGCTCGACGAGGTGCTCGGCAAGTACGGCTTCGAGTACGAGAAGCGCCTGACCGGCAGCTACCGCAGCTGGGAGAACTGCGTGCAGTACCAGGAGAGCGACTTCGCCTTCGCGAGCCGCCTCATGGAGCACGAAGGCATCTCCTACCACTTCGAGCACAGCAACGGCTCGCACCTGCTGGTGCTGGCCGACGATGCCGGCGCCTACCGGCCGCTGCCCGGCTACGCCAGCATCCCGTACCGGCCGCGCGACCGCGTGGTCGACGCGCTCGAGCCCTGCATCGACCGCTGGCGCGTGGCCGAGCAGATCACCTCGGGCCGCGTGATGCTCGACGACTTCGATTTCCGCAAGTCGCGCGCCTCGCTGCAGAGCGTGCAGCAGGACCCCAAGGGCCACGACCATGCCTCGTACGAGGTCTACGAATGGCTGGGCGGCTACAGCGAGCACCAGCAGGGCGACACCTATGCGCGCATCCGCCTGCAGGAGCTGCAGTGCGCGCACGAGCTGGCCGCGGGCCACACCAACGTGGCGGGCATGGCGCCCGGCTACCTGTTTTCGCTCACGCATTGCCCGCGCGAAGCCGACAACCGCGAGTACCTGGTCACCGAGACCCGCTACGACCTGCAGGAGCCCGAGTACTCGAGCGGCGGCAGCAGCGAGTCGGTGTGCGAGTTCGACTTCAGCGTGCTGCCCTCCTCCGTGGTCTACCGGCCCGCGCGCAAGACGCCGCGCCCGCGCACCAACGGCCCGCAGACCGCCACCGTGGTCGGCCCGCAGGAGATCTGGACCGACCGCTTCGGCCGCGTGAAGCTGCAGTTCCGCTGGGACCGCTACGGCCAGGCCGACGAGAACAGCTCCTGCTGGGTGCGCGTGTCGAGCAGTTGGGCCGGCGCGAACTTCGGCACCATGCACATGCCGCGCGTGGGCCAGGAGGTCATCGTCGACTTCATCGGCGGCGAGCCCGACCGGCCGATCATCACGGGCCGCGTCTACAACAGCGACCAGATGCCGCCGTGGGAGCTGCCGGCCAACGCCACGGCCAGCGGCATCCTCACGCGCTCGAGCGAAGGCGGCGCGGCGAACCAGGCGAACATGCTGCGCTTCGAGGACCGCACCGGCGCCGAGCAGATCCTGCTGCATGCCGAGCGCAACCTCGACGTGGAGGTCGAGGCCGACGAGACCCACACCACCGACGGCACCCGCACCACGCTGATCAAGGGCCACGAGTCGGCCACCTACCAGGACGGCGAGACGCGCGACATCACCGCGGGCGCGCAGGAGACCATCACCGGCGGCGACACGCGCGACGTGACCGGCGGCTTCAACGAGACCATCAGCGGCGGCGTCAACCAGCGCATCACCGGCGGCAAGAACCGCAACCTGGCCGGCGGCCTGAACGACACCATCACCGGCGGCGTCAACCTCGCGATCACCGGCGGCTTCCACGGCACCATCGACGGCCAGGAGATCCGCTTCGTGAGCGGCGGGCGCAACGACACCATCAACACCGTCAACAACGTGACGGTCAACGGTCCCTCGACCACCATCGTGACCGGCCCGACGGTGCACACCTCGCCCGACGTGACCTTCAACACCACCAACCACATCCACAACACGACGCAGCACGTCATCAACACCAACGTCTACAACACGACCTCGACCACCTACAACAACACGACCAACAACTACACCAACAACTCCACCGTCTACAACAACAACTACGCATCGAGCGGCGACTGGCGGCTCGCGCGCGTGGGCGGCGTCGGCTTCCGGCTGAGCCTGGTGGGGATGTCGCTGGACGTGTGGGGTGCGCGGCTGCAGTACTACGCGGCGCTCAACGCGCAGCTCGCGACGGTCAAGATCGACGTGGCCATCTTCTCGCTGAAGAACGCGCCGCTGAAGATCAGCACCACGGGCCTGAAGATCGCCCAGAAGGGCATGCTGATCGCGACCGGCGGCCTTGCGGCGAAGTTCAAGGTGCTGACCCTGGTGGTCTGACGCACCCGGCAACGATGGAAATCCTCCTGTGGATCGTCTTCGCGGTGCTGATGGGCTCGATGCTGCTGGTGGCGGTGTCGGTCGTGGTCGTGGCCACGCGCGAGAACCGCGCCTATTCGGCCGAGGCCAAGACCTGGGAGCGGCTGGCGCAGACCGGCATTCCCGCGCAGGCCGTGGTCGAGTCGCTCAAGCGTTCAGAGAATGAACTCTCGCGCGGCGGCTCGCAGGGCCAGACCGTGTATGCCGTCGAACTCGCGCTGCGCGTGATCGGCACCGACGCCATCGTGGACGAGCGCCCCGCCATCGTGCGCACGCTGATCGACGAAGGACTGCTGCCGCAGTTCGCCGTGCCCGGCAAGCCGGTGCACCTGCTGCGCGATCCGAACGACGCCTCCATCTTCGCCATCGACCGCGCGCGCACGCCGCTCGAGATTCCGCGCGCCTCGCACTGAGCCGCGCCTGCCCGTGAAAACAGTCAAACCCCTGCGGCTGAGCGTCATCACGCGCCCCTTCCTGCGCCAGGGCCAGCAGCGCCTGGCACTCACGGTGATGGGCATGGTGTCGATGGACGAACAGCCGGTGCTGCTGCCCGAGACCGAATTCTGGAAGACGGTCTCCGAGGAGCTCGGCCCCACCGGCGCCATCGACCTCGGCATGCCCAAGGCCTGCGCCGAGTTCCTGGCCACCGGCCATGCCTACACCCATCACCAGCCCGAGAAGACGGCCTGCGCGGTCGAGCTGCGCGTGGGCGCGCTGGCGCGGCAGCTGGTGGTGTTCGGCGACCGCTACTGGGTCGACGGCCGCGCGAGCGCGCCGCAGCCCTTCGAATCGATGCGCCTGGACTGGAGCCGCGCCTACGGCGGCCCGGCCTTCGCCGACAACCCGCTGGGCATCGGCCAGCAGCCGGAACTCGTGAACGGGCTGTGGGTGCAGCGGCTGCCCAACGTCGAGCATCCGCAGCGCCGCATCGATCATCCGGGCCGGGCGATGGAGCCGGCCTGCCTCGGAGCGATCGACGTGAGCTGGCCCGCGCGCATGCGGCTGATCGGCAGCGACTACGGCGCGCACTGGCGCGAGCACCTGTTCCCCGGCTTCGCGCAGGACATGGACTGGCGGCTCTTCAATGCCGCCGCGCCCGAGCAACGCTGGACCCAGGCCGACCGCATCGCGGGCGGCACGCCCTACGAGGTCTGGAACATGCACCCCGCGCAGCCCGTGCAGCGCGGTCGGTTGCCCGACTGGCGCGCGCGCGGCTTCGTGGCGCGCAAGACGCAAGCCGGCGGCGACGAGCCCGAACATTTCGACGAGGTCGAGCTGCGGCTTACCACGGCCTGGTTCTTCCCGCACCGCGAACAGATCGCGCTGATCTTCCACGGCGAGACCGCGATCGCGGAGGACGACGCCGCCGACATCACGCACGTCATGCCCGCGATCGAGCGCGCCGCCGATGCACCGCGCCCGCTGGCCCACTACCTCGAGATCCTGCAGCGCCGCAGCGACCCCGAGACCGGCGCGCTCCACACCTTCCGCGACGAGGAGCTGCTGCCCGCCAAGACCATCGGCCCCTGGATCGACCAGCTCGAGGACGAGGAATCGCCCCTGGTGCGCAACATGCGCGAACGCGCGCGCACGCTGCGCGAGGACCTCGCCGACCAGGGCGTGGCCGCCGGCCACAAGCCGCGCCACTTCAAGGAACGCGCGGTGCCGGAGCCTTTCACCAAGCGGCCCAGCCTCAGCGAGCTGCCCGCGTTCATGGAGCGCGCCAAGGCCTACGAGCGCGAACAGTTGCAGAAGCTCGAGGACGGCCGCCGCGACCTCGCGCGGCATGCGAAGGCCAACGCGCCCGAGTCGCGCAAGGTCGGCTTCGACACCGGCGAGATGGTCGACAACGCGCAGCGCACCGAGGTCAAGGGCCCGCCTGCCTTCGATGCGAGGACCGTGATGCAGGGCCTGCTGGGCATCGCGCCCGCCACGCGCAGCCCGCAGATGCCGCCCGAGCAGCAGCGCGCGCTCGAACAGGCGGCCGAGAACGGCCGCCGCGGCCTGATCGACATGTACCGGCTCGGCGCGCAGCACCAGAGCGCCGCCGATGCGATGGACGGCACCCGCGCGGCCGAGGCGCGCGAACGCGTGCTGCAGCTCATGGCGACCACGCGCGATCTCTCGGGCCTGGACCTGACCGGCGCCGACCTCTCGGGCATCGACCTGCGCGGCGCGAGGCTGCACCGCACCCTGCTCGAGAGCGCGTCGCTCGCGGGTGCGCAGCTCGACGGCGCCGATGCCACCGAGGCGGTGCTGGTGCGCGCGAACCTCGCGCATGCCTCGCTGGCCCACTGCGTGCTGGACCGCGCCAACCTGAGCCTCGCGCGCTGCGAGCGCACCTCGTTCGCGCACGCCCGGCTGTCCGAGACCACGAGCGAGAAGAGTCGCTTCGAGCACTGCGATTTCGGCGGCGCGCGGCTCGCGCAGCTGAACCTGTTCGGCATGCACTTCGAGGGCTGCCGCTTCGACGATGCGCACTTCGACTACGTGACCGTGCTCGAAGGCAGCCGACTCGTGGACTGCCGCTTTCGCGGCGCCACGCTGCACAAGTTCGGCCTCATTGCCTGCGAGGTCGAGGGCCTGGACTTCGCGGGCGCCTCGTTCGAAGCCTGCGCCTGGGCCCACACCGTGGCCGACCGGCGCGTGAGCTTTCGCGGCGCCACGCTGCGCACCACCTGCTTCGTCGGCACCAGCAGCCTGCGCACGGTCGATTTCGAAGGCGCCACGCTGGTCCATTGCAGCCTGCGCGAGATGCAGCTCGAGGGCGCGCGCTTCGTGCGCGCCACGCTCGACACCTGCGATCTCTCGGGCTGCGTGCTGACCGGCGCCGACCTGAGCGCCATCGACGCCCCCGACAGCCTGTTCATCCGCGCCGACTTCACGCAGGCCTCGCTGCGCGGCGCCAATCTCATGAATGCCCATCTGCAGAAATCCCGCCTGCTTTCCTGCGACCTGCGCGAAGCCAACCTGTTCCGTGCCGACGTCTCGCAGACCGTGATCGACACGGTGACCGACACCCACGGCGCCTACCTCGAACAGGCCAAGACGCTGCCACGCCGCGCGGCGGACCCGGTGCAATGACGCCGGAAACCCTGGCCCTGAAACTGCGCGGCGGCGAATTCATCGAGCGGCAGGACTTCCAGGGGATGCGATTCGATGGCCTGGACCTCAGCGGCGGCGCCCTGCGCGACTGCGATTTCTCCAACGCCAGCCTGCGCGGCGCGAAGCTCGCCGAATCGGCCTTCGATGCCTGCCGCTTCGACGGCGCCGTGCTCGACGCGGCCGACCTGCAGCGCGCGGGCTTCCATCGCTGCAGCCTGGCGCGCGCGAGCCTGCGCGGCGCCACGATGAGCCGCGCGGCCTTCAGCGACTGCGAGCTGCACGAGATGGATGCCGCCGAGGCCCGGGCCGATCTCGCGGCCTTTCACCAGAGCCGGCTCGATGGCGCGAGCTTCGCGGGGGCCGAACTCACGAAGGCCGTGTTCGGCGAGTCGAGCCTGGCCGGCACCCGTTTCGACGCGGTGGCGCTGAACACCACCGTCTATTACCGCGCCGCGCTGCGCGGCGCGCGCTTCACGGGCGCCAGCTTCCACAACGTGATCTTCAGCGAGGCCGATCTCGCGGGCCAGGACTTCTCGGGCCAGCAGTTCCGGCTCTGCCAGTTCATCGATGCCGACCTCGGCGGCAGCAACTTCGACCGCGCGACGCTGATCCAGTGCAACTTCAAGGGCGCGAAGCTCGCGCGCGCGGTGCTCACCGCGGTGCATGCGCCGCAGTGCCTGTTTCCCGAGGCCGACCTGCGCCACGCCGATGCGCGCGGCGGGCATTTCGACCAGAGCCTGTGGGTCGGTGCGCGGCTCGACGACGCCGACCTGTCGGATGCGCGGCTCGAGCAGTGCGTGTTCCACCGCGCGCAGTGCCGGCGCACCTCGTTCGCGCGCAGCCGGCTCGTGTATGCGGACTTCGCCTATGCCGACCTCGGCGAGGCCGACCTGCGCGGCGCCTTCTTCGAGCGCACGCAGATGCACCGCGCGCTGCAGTCCGGCACCCGATGGGGCGACCGCGGCGGCGTGCTCGACAGCGACCCGGCCCTGTTCGAGGCCGAACGCTTCTCGGCCGCGCGCCAGGACCGGCCGCAACGCGCGGGCCGTGACGGCTTCGGCCGGCCGCTGCCTTCCACTTCCGACGACCTCGAGGACCTCGCACCATGAGCCCTGCCGCCCTGCGCGAACGCGCCTCTCCTCCCGCATCTTTTCCCGCCGCGCACGACGCGCCCGACATGCAGACCTTGCTGCACCGCCCACTGCCCGCGCCCGCCGCCTGGACCGGCAACGCCCTCGGCACCGTGCTGCAGGCGCTGCCCGGCGATGCCTTCCTCGTCGAGGCCGAGGCCGGTGGCGACCGCTGGCACTGCCCGCGCGCCGCGAGCTGCCTGCTGCAGCCTTCGGTCGGCGACACGGTGCTGGTGGCCGGACCGCGGCGCGACCAGGCCTACCTGATCGCCGTCATCGTGCAGGCCGACCCGGCGCAGGCGCGTCTCGCGGTCGACGGCGTGCTCACGCTGCAGGCCGGCACCCGGCTCGAACTGGCCGCGCCCGCGCTCGATCTGCAGGCACGCAAGGCGCGGCTCGAGGTCGGCGAGATGGACTACCGCGGCAGCGAAGTGCGCATCACCACGCTGCTCGCGCGCTTCGTCGGCCGCACCTGCGAGACCGTGCTCGACCGGCTCAGCGTGCTCACGCGCTCGAGCTTCAGGCTCACCGAGGAGGTCGAGCAGGTGCGCGCAGGGCAGATCGACTACCAGGCGGAAGAGACCCTGCGGCTGCATGCGAAGAACACGCTCGTGAGCAGCAAGGGGCTGGTCAAGGTGGATGCCGAGCAGATCCACATGGGCTGACCCGCGCCATCGACCACCGACGACAGCCAGAAAGGAACAGCCACCATGTTCGCCAACGCACAGATGATGGGCGTCGACCTCGCCTTCCCCGACGTCTGCAAGACGCCGCCGGCATTGCCGATCCCCTACCCCAACTTCGCGCTGGGCCCGACCGCGATTCCCAACGCCTGGAACATCCTCTACGGCGGCACGCCGGCCCACAACATGGCGACCGTCACGCCGATCACCAACGGCGACAACGCGGGCGTGCTGATGGGCGTGGTCTCGCAGACGGTGATGGGGCCCTCGCGCCACATCACGGGCGCCTTCACCGTGCTGCTCAAGGGCACGCCGTGCACGCGCATGACCAGCCTGTCGGTGCAGAACCGCTGCAACATCGTCGGCATGCGGATCGTGCCGAGCCAGTTCAAGGTGCTGGTGCTCGCGGCCTGAGCCGCTGACAAGGTGTGATGCCTCAATCCGCCGGGGCGGACGGCGCAACGAACCACTCCTCGGCCCAGAGCTGGCGCTTCACCGGCAGGAACTCGCTGAAGGTGAAGCGCGCGAGCTCCTCGCGGCTGAACGGATCATCGAGAAAGAAGGCCTGCAACTGTTCGAGCGACTCCGCGCGCGCGAGCATGAAGCCGCCGGTGGCCGGCACCTTCGGGCCCGAGCACAACAGCAGGCCGGCGTCGTAGCCCCGTTGAAGGTAGGCGCGGTGCGCGGGCACGGATTCCTGGATGCGTGCCAGGGGCACGAGGTAGTCGATCTCGACGATGAAGTGCTTCATGAACGGCGGGCAAGCACCCGCCGTGCCAGCGATGGCTACTCGGCCTTCACGCCCGCGGTGCGGATCACCGCGCCCCACTTCGCGGTCTCCGATGCAATGAAGGCATCGAACTCCTCGGGCGTGCCGCCGGCCGGAAAGGTGCCCATCGCATCGAGCTTCGCGCGCGTCTCGTCGCTCCTGATGATGCGCGCCACCTCGTCCGACATGCGCTTGACGATCTCGCGCGGCGTGCCGGCCGGCGCGAGCATGCCGGCCCAGGTGCTGCCGGTGAAGCCCGAGAACCCCTGCTCGATGAAGGTCGGTACCTCCGGCACCGCGGGCAGCCGCTTGTCGCCGGCCACGCCGATCAGCCGGATCTTGCCGGCCTTGGCCTGGTTGATGAGACCGGTGGGCGCATCGAAGAAGAGCTGGATCTGCCCGCCCATCAGGTCGGTCAGCGCCGGCACCGCGCCGCGGTACGGGATGTGGATCATGTAGGTCTTCGTGAGCGACTTCCACAGTTCGGTCGTGAGGTGCGCGGCCGAGCCGTTGCCCGACGAGCCGAAGCTCACCTTGCCGGGGTTGGCGCGCGCGTAGTCGATCAGTTCGCGCGCGGTCTTGAACGGCGCGTCGAGGTTCACCGCCGCGAGCAGCGGCGACACGCCCATCAGCGACACGCCCGCGAGGTCCTTGCGCGGGTCGTAGGGCAGCTTCGGATAGAGCGAGGTGTTGGCCGCATAGGCCGCGATCACGACGCCGAAGGTGCTGCCGTCGGGCGCGGCCTTGGCGACCGCATCCACGCCGATCAGGCTGTTGGCGCCGGGCTTGTTGTCGATCAGCACCGGCTGGCCCAGCCGCGTCTGCAGCCCGATCTGCACCAGCCGCGCCATCTGGTCGGTGAAGCCGCCGGGCGTGTAGGGCACGACGATGCGGATCGGCTTGCCGGGCCAGGCGCTTTGCGCGAGCACCGGCAGGCCGAGCGTGGCGGCCGCACCGGCGGCGGAGGTGGCGATGGCGAAGCGGCGGCGCGACATCAGGACATGGGGCATCGGGAACGGTCTCCTGCTTGTTATGGGCCGTCCGGGCCGGACGGCATGCGGGCCATTCTCGAAGCGCGGGCCTGGCGCCCGTTCAGGGTTTGCCCGGCGCCGCTCAGAGCGGCAGGATCTCGGCCGCGCTGCCGCGCGCCAGCCATTCCTGCAGCTCGTCCGCCAGCCGCTCGGCCTCGCGCGTGGCCCGCGTCCAGGCCGCGATGCGCGCCTGCGCGTCGTTCTGGAAATGGATGAAGTCCTTGCGATCGGGCAACTTGCCGTTGGGCAGCGTCTTCACCCAGTCGGGATCGGGCGCCAGCACCACCATGCGGTCGAGGAAGCCCGTGGACTTGTGGCGCCAGCGCAGCCCCTTGTCGAGCCAGCCCGGCACCACCGCGCGCTGGAAGTGCGGGTACAGCACCAGGCCGTCGTCGACTGGCTGGTAGTCGAGGTGCAGGTGGTAGTCGGTGATGCCGCCGTCCCAGTAGGCGCCGCGCGGCGCGCCCGGGATGTCGTGCACCGCGGCCAGCAGGAACGGGATCGAGCACGAGGCCTGCAGCACCAGGTTGAAGTTGTCCTCGCGCAGCGCATGCTGGCGGGTGCGGAAGTCGAGCGTGCCGAAGGGCAGCTCGGCGCCGGGCGTGGAGAACACGCAGCGCTCGAGCCAGGCGCCCAGGGTCTTGCGGTGCACGCTGTTCGAGGCGAAGGCGCCGAGGTAGCCGACCGGCGTGCGCGCCCTGCCCTCGCGCCCGAGGATGTGGCGCCCGCGCGAGGTCACCACGTGCAGCCGGTAGCGCGGATGCGCGAGCACCTCGCCGATGCGCCCGCCATAGAAGGCCTGCAGGCTCTCGGCGAAGCGTTCGCTCAGCTGGTGCGGGCTCAGCCGCTTCTGTCCCGGCGGCACCTCGAACTGCTGGCGCACGTAGTCGTGCTCGAAGCGCTCGAAGGCCGCGACCGGATCGCCGAGGCAGGCCGTGGCCAGTCGCCAGGCGCCGATCGACGCGCCCACCAGGTGCACCGGCTGGTCCGATTGCGTGAGCCACTCGCCGAAGACGAATCGATCGATCGGCCCGAGGATCAGCCCCTTGGGACCGCCGGCCGCGCCCGGGATGGTGCGCACATCCTGCGGCCGCAGGCCCTGGGCCTCGATGTGCCGGCGCGCGGCGGGGCCGGCGTAGATGCGCAGGGCTTTCATGGCTTGCCGTGCTCGAAGGGATTGAGCAGCGCGACGCCGAAGTTCGCGAAGTCGGCGACGTTGCGGGTCACCACGGTCAATGAGTGCTGCCTGGCAGTGGCCGCGATCATGGCGTCTTCGTACAGCGTGTTGGAGCTGCGATGCATGAGCTTGGCCCAGAGCCTGAAGGTGTCCGCATCCATCGGCAGGACGTTGTACGAGCCCGCGACCAGCGCGGCCCACTGCTCGATCTCGTCGGCCTTGGCCGCGTCCTGCTCGCGCGTGAGTTCGATCCCGGCCTGGATCTCGCCGAGCGTCACGGCCGAGAGGTGCAGCTCGCTGTCCGCGATCGGCGTGAGCCACGCGATGACCGCGCCGTGCGGGCGCGGCTTGCGGAGTTCCGAAATGACGTTGGTGTCGAGCAGGTACATGCGGCCCTCGTCCTCAGCGCAGCGGCGTGACCTTGCGCCTGCGGGCGACGCCGCGCTCCGGCACCAGGAATTCGGTGCGTGCCTCGGGGGCCAGCAGCAGCTCCTTGAGCGAAGGACGAGCCGTCGCGTGCAGGCGCCGCCACTCGGCGGCCGGCACCAGCACGGCCGCCTCGGCACCGCGCTTCGTCACCATCTGGGGCCCCTCGGCCAGGCAGGCTTCGAGGAACTCGCTGAAACGCGCCTTGGCGTCCTGTACCGGCCAGCTTTTCATGGGAAACCACCAATCAGACTAGTTAGATGACTAGTTTAACAGGTGGCTTCACCATCGGCACTGGCTACTTGCGCAACCCCTGCAGCTTCGCAAACGCATTCGCCATCTGCCCCGAAGGCTGCGGCGTGTTGTCGCGGCGCGGCTGCTGGCCGCGGCCGGCGCCTTCGAAGCGGTTGTCGCGCGGGCCGTCGCGGCGCGCAGGGGCGGCGTCGAGCTTCATCGACAGGCCGATGCGCTTGCGCGCCACGTCGACCTCCATCACCTTCACCTTGACGATGTCGCCGGTCTTCACGACCTCGCGCGCATCGTTGACGAACTTGTGGCTCAGCTGGCTCACGTGGACCAGGCCGTCCTGGTGCACGCCGAGGTCGATGAAAGCGCCGAACTGGGCGACGTTGCTCACGGTGCCCTCGAGGATCATGCCCTCCTGCAGGTCGGCGATGTCCTCCACGCCGTCGTTGAAGCGCGCCACCTTGAAGTCGGGGCGCGGGTCGCGGCCGGGCTTCTCGAGTTCGCCGAGGATGTCCTTGACGGTGATGACGCCGAACTTCTCGTTGGCGAACAGCTCGGGCTTGAGCGTCTTGAGCATGTCGGCGCGGCCCATCAGCTCGGCGATGGGCTTGCCGGTCTTGACGATGATCTGCTCGACCAGCGGATAGGTCTCGGGATGCACGCCGGTGACGTCGAGCGGATCGGTGCCGCCGCGGATGCGCAGGAAGCCCGCGCTCTGCTCGAAGGCCTTGGGGCCGAAGCCCGTGACCTCGAGCAGCTGCTTGCGGGTGCCGAAGGCGCCGTTGGCATCGCGCCAGCGCACCACGGCCTTGGCCACGGCCGAGGACAGGCCCGAGACGCGGCTCAACAGCGGCACGCTCGCGGTGTTGAGGTCCACGCCCACCGAGTTCACGCAGTCCTCGACCACGGCCTGCAGGGTGCGCGCGAGCTCGCTCTGGTTCACGTCGTGCTGGTACTGGCCCACGCCGATGCTCTTGGGGTCGATCTTCACGAGCTCGGCCAGCGGGTCCTGCAGCCGGCGCGCGATGGAGGCGGCGCCGCGCAGGCTCACGTCGACGTCGGGCATCTCGAGGGCCGCGAATTCGCTGGCCGAATAGACGGAAGCGCCGGCCTCGCTGACCACCACCTTGTCGACCTTCATCTCGGGCGCGCCGGCCTGGGCCGCCATCTTGGCGAGCAGCTTGATCAGGTCGGCGGCGAGCTTGTCGGTCTCGCGGCTGGCGGTGCCGTTGCCGATCGCGATCAGGTTCACGCCGTGCTTGGCGCTGAGCTTGCCGAGGGTGTGGAGCGAGCCTTCCCAGTCCTTGCGCGGCTCGTGCGGGAACACGGTCGCGGTCTCGACCAGCTTTCCTGTGGCATCGACCACCGCCACCTTCACGCCGGTGCGGATGCCGGGGTCCAGGCCCATCACCACGCGCGGGCCGGCCGGCGCGGCCAGCAGCAGGTCGCGCAGGTTGTCGGCGAACACCTTGATCGCGACCTTCTCGGCGTCCTCGCGCAGGCGCGTGAACAGGTCGCGCTCGGTCGACAGCGCGAGCTTCACGCGCCAGGTCCAGGCCACGCACTTGCGCAGCAGGTCGTCGGCCGGGCGGCCGGCATGGCTCCAGCCCAGGTGCAGCGCGATGCGGCCTTCGGCGACGCTGGGCTTGCCCGGCTCGGGCTCCACCGGCAGCACCAGCTTGGCGTCGAGGATGTCGAGCGCGCGGCCGCGGAACACGGCCAGCGCGCGGTGCGAGGGCACGCGGCCGATCGGCTCGTCGTAGTCGAAGTAGTCGCGGAACTTGGCGACGTCGGCGTTGTTCTCGTCCTTGCCGCTCATCAGGCTGGACTTGAGCAGGCCCTCGTTCCAGAGCCACTCGCGCAGGCGCTGCACCAGCACGGCGTCCTCGGCCCAGCGTTCCGAGAGGATGTCGCGCACGCCGTCGAGCACCGCGGGCACGGTCGAGAAATCGGGGCCGGGCTTGCCGTCGTCGAGCGTGGTGGCGGGCTGCAGGAAGGCCTTGGCCTCCACGGCGGGATCGAGCGTGGGGTCGGCCAGCAGCTTGTCGGCCAGCGGCTCGATGCCGAACTCGCGCGCGATCTGGCCCTTGGTGCGGCGCTTCTGCTTGAACGGCAGGTACAGGTCTTCGAGCTCCTGCTTGGTCGGCGCGAGTTCGATCGCGGCGCGCAGTTCGGGCGTGAGCTTGCCCTGTTCGTCGATGGCCTTGACCACCGCGGCGCGGCGGTCCTCGAGTTCGCGCAGGTAGCTCAGGCGCGCCTCGAGCTCGCGCAGCTGGGTGTCGTCGAGGCCGTCGGTGGCTTCCTTGCGGTAGCGCGCGATGAATGGAACCGTGGCGCCCCCGTCGAGCAGTTCGACGGCGGCCTTCACCTGATGCTCGCCCACCTTGATTTCGGCGGCGAGCTGGCGAATGATTTTCTGCATTGCTGAGTGGCGTCCCTGTCGCTGCGACCGGCCGGCCGGTCGCGTTGGTCGAATGAAGCGCGCGAGTTTGCCATAGTGAAAATGGCGTCCGGCCTCCCGGCGCGGACACTTGTCCGACCGCTCCACGCCCCCACCTCCCCACCGTGCAACCACCCTCCTCCCCTGGCCCGCGCCGGCCGCCGTCCCGCTTCGGGAAGTTGTTACGGACGGTGTTCGCCGTGCTGCTGGTGCCGCTCCTGCTGTTCGAGGAATGGGGCTGGGAACCGCTGGCCGCGCTCGCGGCGCGGCTGGCCCGGCTGCCGCTGTGGGCGCGCGCCGAAGCCTGGCTGCGCGGCCTGCCGCCCTGGGGCGCGCTGCTGGCCTTCCTGCTGCCGGTGCTGCTGCTGTTGCCGGTCAAGGTGCTGGCGCTGTTCCTGTTCAGCCATGGCCACGCGGGCAGCGGCGTGGCGGTGCTGGTCGCGGCCAAGCTGGCCGGCACCGCGGTGGTGGCGCGGATCTTCCAGCTCGTCGAAGGCACGCTGATGCGCATCCCGCTGTTCGCGCGCTGGTATCCGCGCTGGAAGGCCTGGAAGGACCGGGTGCTGGACCTCGTGCGGCAGAGCCGGCCCTGGCGGCTGGTGCATGCCTTCAACCGGCGCGCGCTGCGGGCATGGCGGCGCTTGCGCGGGGCTTGAGGCGCGCGCCTATTTTTACCCGGGTATATTGATAGATTCAATTTAACCCGGGTAAAATTGGCGCCATGACACTTTCCCAGGAATCACGGCGCGCCCTCACCCGGCAGTACAAGGACAGCACGCTCCCCGCCGGCGTGTTCGCGATCCGCAACCTGAAGACGGGGCGGGTATTCGCCGCGGCCGCGCTCGACATCGTGGGCGCGATGAACCGCCAGCGCTTCGAACTGAACCTGCGCAGCCACCGCAACAAGGCGCTGCAGCAGGACTGGATCGCGCTCGGCGCCGAGGCCTTCGCCTTCGAGGAGCTGGCGCGCGTGAAGGAGCGCGACGACCCGGCCTTCGACCGCGCGGCCGAGCTCGAGGCGCTGTTCGAGCTCTGGGCCGAGGAGTCCGGCTGCCACGGCGCACAGGGCTACAACGCCCCGGCGCGGCCGCGCGCCTGAGCCTTCGCCGGTGCCAGCCGTCCCCTTCGCCTTCCTCCTTCGCCGGGCGCAAGAAAAGTCAGGCTTTCTTCATTGCCCCCGGGTAAATTACCGCTCCGCCTCCATGACCCTCGAGACCTCTTCCCTCCCGGCCTGCGCCGATCCCGCGTCCACCCTGACCGCCTTCGCCGGCTTCCACCGCATCGCACGCGGCTCGCGTACCGAGCTGGTCGCCGCGCTGCGCGCGCGTACCGACGACACGCCGTACCTGGTGTTCGACGACCGCAGCGGCGCGCAGATCGACCTCGACCTGCGCGAACCACCGGCGCCGGCCGGCGAGCCGCCGCGCGGCGTCGGGCGCCCCAAGCTCGGCGTGGTGGCGCGCGAGGTCACGCTGCTGCCGCGCCAGTGGGAGTGGCTGGGCCGCCAGCCCGGCGGCGCCTCGGTCGCGCTGCGCCGGCTGATCGACGAGGCACGCCGCGTCAACGCAGGGCGCGATGCCGCACGCGCGGCGCGGGAAGCCACCTACGGCGTGATGACGGTGCTGGCCGGCAACCTGCCCGGTTTCGAGGAAGCCATGCGCGCCCTGTTCGCGCTCGAGCGCGAGCGCTTCGAGCAACACATTTCGACCTGGCCCGAGGACCTGCGGGCCCATTTACAAGAACTCTCCGGCGCGAGCTGGACCCACGAATGAACGCCAAGACAGACACAGCCCCCAACCCGAGCGGCCTCCAGGGCACGCCCGTGGCCCCCGTGGGCGCGCCGCGCGCCCTGTGGAAGACCTTCCTGTTCTTCCTCGCCCCCATGCTGCTGAGCAACATCCTGCAGTCGCTGTCGGGCACGCTCAACAACATCTACATCGGCCAGATGATCGGCGTGACCGCGCTGGCCGCGGTCTCTAGCTTCTTCCCGGTGTTCTTCTTCTTCATCGCCTTCGTGATCGGCCTGGGCGCCGGCGCCTCGGTGCTGATCGGCCAGGCCTGGGGCGCGCGCGACGTCGCCCGCGCCAAGGCGGTGGCCGGCACCACGCTGAGCGTGGGCATCCTGATGGGCCTGGTGATCGCGGTGTTCGGCGGCGCCTTCACCACGCCGCTGCTGGCCGCGCTCGGCACGCCGCCCGATGTGCTGGCCGAGGCCACGCGCTATGCGCGGATCATGCTGATCGCGATGCCCGGCGTGTTCGTGTTCCTGATCTCGACCGCGATGCTGCGCGGCGTGGGCGACACCGTCACGCCGCTGCTCACGCTCCTGATCTCCACCACCATCGGCATGCTCGTCACGCCGGCCCTGATCCGCGGCTGGGGCGGCCTGCCGCAGCTCGGCGTGACCAGCGGTGCCTGGGGTTCGGTGCTCTCGTTCCTGGTCGCGACCCTGTGGCTGGGCTGGCGGCTGCGCCAGCGCAACAGCCCGCTCGCGCCCGACGCGGCCTTCCTGCGCAGCATGCGCATCGACCCGCAACTGCTCAAGACCGTGCTCAAGGTCGGCGTGCCCACGGGCGTGCAGATGATCGTGGTGGCGCTGGCCGAGGTGGTGCTGCTGTCGCTGGTCAACGGCTACGGCTCGAGCGCCACGGCCGCCTACGGCGCGGTCAACCAGGTGGTGGCCTATGTGCAGTTCCCGGCCATCTCGATCGCGATCACGGCCTCGATCCTCGGCGCGCAGGCCATCGGTGCCGGCCGCGCCGACCGCCTCGGCGCCATCGCGCGCACGGCGCTGATGATGAACCTGCTGCTCACCGGCGGCCTGGTGCTGCTGGGCTACCTGTTCTCGCGGCCGCTGATGGGCTTCTTCATCACCAGCGCGCCGGTGATCGAGATCGCGCAGGAGCTGCTGCACATCATGCTGTGGAGCCTGGTGATCTTCGGCATGGCCTCGGCGCTGTCGGGGATCATGCGCGCCAGCGGCTCGGTGCTGGTGCCCACGCTGATCTCGATCGCCTGCCTGCTCGGGCTCGAGGTGCCGGTGGCCTGGTTCATGAGCCACCGCATCGGCCTGGACGGCATCTGGTATGCCTACCCGGTGACCTTCGGCGCGATGCTGCTGCTGCAGACCGCGTACTACCAGCTGGTGTGGCGCAAGAAGGCGATCCACCGGCTGGTGTAGCGCTCAGGCCCCGTCGAAGGCCTTCTTCACGGTGGCGATGTCGAGCTTGACCATCTTCATCATCGCCTCCATCGCGCGCCTGGCCTTGGCCGGATCCTTGTCCTGGAACATTCGGATGATCGCGTCGGGCGCGACCTGCCACGAGACGCCGAAGCGGTCGGTGAGCCAGCCGCACTGCACCGGCTGGCCGCCGCCCTCGAGCAGCTTGTCCCAGTAGTGGTCGACCTCGGCCTGGGTCTCGCACCTCACGTACATCGAGATGGCCGGGGTGAACTTGTACTCGGGGCCGCCGTTGAGCACCATGAACGCCTGGCCGTCGAGCTCGAAGGTGGCGGTGAGCAGCGAGCCCTTCTTGGCCGGGTTGACGTCGCCCCACAGCAGGGTGTCGGTCACGCGCGAGTTCGGGAAGATCGCGCTGTAGAACTTCAATGCCTCCTCGCCATTGCCGTCGAACCAGAGGCAGGGAACGATCCTTTGCATGGGTATCTCCTTGGAGCTTTGTTGATGAACCAATGGGTTCAGTATCGAAGCCTCGCGCAGCCCCTGTCAACCCGGGCGATGCCCGTCAGCCGTAAGTGTTCGTGCGACCGGAAAGCGGCAGCCGGACGCTGAAACCCACGCCGCGCCCCGGCGCCAGGCCGTCGACGATGGCGACCTCGCCACCCATGCGGTGCACCGCCTGTTTCACGATCGCGAGGCCCAGGCCCGAGCCCGGCGTCTCGTGCGCGCCCTCGCCGCGGTGGAAGCGCTCGAACACCCGCTCGCGCTCGGCCGCGGGAATGCCGGGCCCGTCGTCGGCCACCAGCAGCGCGAGGCGGCCGTCTTCCACGCGCAGCGTCATCGCCACCTGCGCGCCGTCGGGCACATGGCGGATCGCGTTGTGCAGCAGGTTCTCGAGCACCGACTGCAGCGCCGGCACATCGACCTCGGCCTGCAGGCTGTCGGGCGCTTCGAGCGCCAGCTCGATGCCGCGCGCCATGGCCTGCGGTGCCGCCTGCGCGAGCAGCCCGCGCGCGAACTGCGCCACGTCGACGCGCTTCGGCGCCGAGGGCTGCGCATCGTCGAGCAGCGCCAGGTCGAGCAGCTGCTGCGTGAGGTGCGAGGCGCGCGCGATCGCCTGCTCCAGATGCAGCTGCGCGCGCTCGCGCTCGGCGGCGTCGGCCGCACCGGCCAGCGCATGGGCCTGCGCGGCGATCACCGCCATCGGCGTGCGCAGCTCGTGCGCCGCGTCGTGCACGAAGGCGCGCTCCTGCCTGAGCTTGTCGCGCAGCTGGCGCAGCATGCGTTCGAGCGCCGAGGTCAACGGCTTGAGCTCGGCCTGGGGCGGGTCGTAGCCGATCGGCGACAGGTCGCTGCTGCCGCGCCGCGCGATGAGGTCGGCCAGCCGCTGCAGCGGCCGCAGCCCGAGCCGCACCGCCAGCCACACCGGCAGCAGCACGATCGGAAAGGCCAGCAGCAGGTAGGGCAGCAGGCGCGTGGCATTGCGCTCGAGCACCCACCAGCCCGTGATGCGCGGCTCGGCGAGCTGCAGCCGCCAGCGGCCGGCCTCGGTGCCGTGGACCCAGTACGAGACGCCGTCGAAATCGCGCTCGATCACCTGCGGCGCCGGCGCGTCGAGCACCCGGTCGCCGAGCGAGGCCGAGCGGTAGAGCACCGCGCCATCGTCGCGCCGGCGCAGTTCCATCCACACGCTGCCGCCCGGATTGCCGCTGATGCGCAGGGTCCTGAACTGAGTCGCGGTCGAACGCATCACGCCCACCGCCTGCTCGTCGCTGTCGAGCTCGCGCAACGAGGCGCTCATCGCGCGGCCCAGCTTCTTCAGCCCCTGGTCGACCGCGAGGGCCTGGCGGAATTCGATGTAGAAGTAGGCCAGCAGCATCAGCCAGACGCCGACGAAGGCGATCAGCATCGCGGCCAGCACGCGCCGGCCGATGCTGGGCCCGGGCCAGGCGAATGACAGACGGCTCATTGAAGTACCTGCGTGCTTCGCACTGCGGTGCGAGCTTGCTTGGGGCGGCCCGGCGCGGCGCTCATGGCGTCAGCATGTAGCCCACGCCGCGCACCGTGTGCACGCGCGTCGCGCCGATCTTGCGCCGCAGGTTCGACACATGGACCTCGACCGCCGCGAAGTCCAGCGGCTCGCCCAGCGGTTCCAGCCGCTGCGCGAGCACGCCCTTGGCGACCACCGCGCCGGGCTCGCGCGCCAGTTCGAGCAGCAGCCTGAACTCGCGCGGCGACAGCTCGAGCGCGCTGCCCGCCAGCGTGGCCTGGTGGCGCCGCGGCGCGATCGAAAGCGGCCCCAGCGTCCAGACCTCGCTGGCCTGGCGCGCCGAGCGCCGCAGCACCGCGCGGATGCGCGAGATCAGTTCGGCGGTGGCGAAGGGCTTGATGACGAAGTCGTCGGCGCCGCCGTCGAGGCCGGCCAGCCGGTCCTCGACCGCCGAGCGCGCGGTGATCACGATCACCGGCACCGTGCCGCCCTCGCCGCGCCAGCGTGCCAGCAGCTCGAAGCCGTTGCCGTCGGGCAGCGAGAGGTCGAGCAGCACGCAGTCGAACACGGCCGCGTCGGGCACGCGCGGCGCGTCGCGGGCGCGGCGCAGCCATTCGCTCGTGAGGCCGTCCACCTTGAGCGCGGCCTGCAGCGCGCGGCCCAGGTCGAGGTCGTCTTCGATCAGCAGGATGTGCACGCGGCGATTGTGCGCGCGCGTACCTTGGGCGAAGCCAAAGACGGGGCGCGCCATCTTTGGCTTCGCCCAAGGTCGGGCTTCGCACAATCGGCGGCCGCTTCTCCAGGAACCGCAACCATGCCTCGCGACTTTCGCCCCACCGCCCTGCTCGCCCTGGCCTGCGCCGCCGGCGCGTTGTTGCTGTCTGCTTGCGCCACGGCGCCCACCCATCCGGCGCTGGTCCAGGCCGGCCAGGACCGGACGCTGCCGCCGCTGGTGCCGATGCGCCGCTTCGTCGCCAACGTCGACACGGTCGGCGGCCACGTGCTGTCGCCCGATGGCCGCAAGCTGCTGTGGGTGCAGACCGTCGGCACCGACGTGGGCCTGGCCGTGCGCGACAGCGCCGACGCGGCCACGGTGCAGTCGGCCAGCACGCGCAGCTTCGCCACCGGCACGCTGGCGAACGCGTCCGCCTACGCCTGGCTGCCCGACAGCCGCCACATCGCCTACCTCAAGGACGCGAGCGGCGACGAGAACACGCAGATCTTCGTGCTCGACAGCCAGTCGCCCGAGGCCAGACCCTGGGCCGTCACGCCCTGGCCCGGCGTGCGTTCGACCGGCGTCATCGGCGGCGCGCCCGGCAGCCCGAACTTCTTCTTCACGAGCAACCGCAACGACCGCACCAGCCTCGACCTGTTCGAGGCCGACCCGCGCACGCGCAGCGTGCGCGAGGTGGCGCGCGGCGAGCCCGGCAGCCGCGTGGTCGCCTGGTATGTCGACACCCGGCGCGAGCCGGCCGCGCGCATGCGCCAGCTCGGCAGCGTCGACGGCTCCGACCTGCTGATGGAGCTGCGCCAGGGCGACGGCAGCTGGCGCCCCTTCAAGACCATCGAGGCCTTCGATGCCTATGCGCCGCTGCGCATCGACCGCGCCGGCGGCCGGCTCTGGGCGCTCGGCAACATCGGGCGCGACAAGCTGGTGCTGGTCGAGGCCGACCTGGCCACCGGCGCCGAGAAGGTGCTGGCCGAGGACGCGCAGGTCGACCTCGGGGCTGTCTATTTCCCGCCGAACGAGGGCGCGCCGCAGGCCTGGACCTCCGAGCCCGGCCGCCCGCGCATCCGCTACCTCGACGCCACGCTCGACGCGGAGGTGGCCGCCGCCATGAAGCTCGCGCGCGAGCGTGGCTGGCTCGCGGCCGATCCAGTGATCGCGCGCCCGCAGAGCAGCACGCTCGATCAGCGGCGCATGGTGCTGCGCGCCGTCACCGAGACCGGCACGGTCGAACTGCTGCTCGACCGCGACAGCCAGGCGCTGGCACGCCTCACCCCGCCGCCGCGCGAAAACGGCGACGACTTCTTCTCGTCGACCGAACCCTTCGCGTTCAAGGCCTCCGACGGCCTGCAGGTCCACGGCTACCTCGCGCGCCCGCGCGGCGTGCAGGGCCCGGCGCCGCTGGTGATCAGCATCCATGGCGGTCCGTGGACGCGCGATAGCTGGCTGCCCGCGGGCTTCAACACCGTGCAGATGCTCACGAACCGCGGCTATGCGGTGCTGCAGGTCAACTACCGCGGCTCGAGCGGCTACGGCCGCGCCTTCATGATGGCCGGCGCGGGCCAGACCAGCGGCCGGCTGCAGCAGGACATCGCCGAGGCCGCGCAATGGGCCATCGACCAGGGCGTGGCCGATCCGCGGCGCATGGCGGTGCTGGGCGCCAGCTTCGGCGGTTTCTCGGTGCTCTCGCAACTGATCCGCAAGCCGCACGACTACCGCTGCGGCATCGACATCGTCGGCGTGGCCAACTGGCCGCGGGTGATCGAGAACTGGCCGCCGTTCTGGCGCAACCGCCACTACTTCGCGCGCTTCTTCGGCGACGTGAACCAGCCCGAGGAGCGCGCGCGCATGCTGCGCGATTCGCCGGTGTCGCAGCTCGAGCGCATCGAGGCGCCGCTGCTGGTGATCCACGGCGCCAACGACGTGCGCGTGCTGCGCCAGGATTCCGACGACGTGGTGGCCGAGCTGCGCCGGCTCGGCCGGCCGGTGGACTTCCTGAGCTTTCCCGACGAGGGCCACAGCGTGCGCAAGTGGCGCAACCGGCTCGCGCTGTGGCGCAAGGTCGAGGACACGCTGGCCGGCTGCCTCGGCGGGCGCAGCAACGGCTTCGACTTCTACGAGCTGATGCCGCGCTCCTGAGGCCTACCAGCGGTAGGTGGCCGTGGCCGTCGCGGTGCGCGGATAGCCGTAGTAGCAGTTGCCGTAGCCGCAGTTGGCGATGTAGGTCTTGTTGGTGAGGTTGCGCAGGTTCAGCGCCAGGGTCCAGCGATCGATGTCGTAGCCGAGCATGGCGTCGAGCACCGTGGACGCGGGCACCTTGCTCGGCCGCGCGGCCTCGCCGTCGCCATAGTTCGTCCCGGTGTAGCGGGCACCGAGCCCGAGCTTCAAGCCATTGGCGAAGCGGTAGTCGGCCCACACGGAGAACCGGTGGCGCGGCACGGCCGTGGCCTGCTTGCCGATCTCGCTGGCGTTGCTGCTGGCCGTGACGATGGCCCGCGGCGTGTAGCTGTAGGAGGCCGTGAGGTTCATGCGCGGCGCGACCTCGGCCGTGGCCTCGAGCTCCAGGCCGCGCACCGAGATCTCGCCGGTCTGCCTGGGCATGGCATCGCCGTCGAAGCTGATGTAGTTCTTGCGCCGCAGGTCGAAGACGGCCGCGCTGTACATCGCCTTGCTGCCCGTGGGCTGGTAGCGCACGCCGGCTTCGAACTGCTTGCCGCTCTCGGGCTTGAACGGGTCGCCCGAGACCGGGTCGATGGTGGCGGTCGGCGCGAACGACTCCGAGTAGCTCAGGTACGGCGCCCAGCCGCTCGGATGCAGGTAGACCAGGCCGGCCCGGCTGGTGAACTTGTGGTCGCGGATGCGCTGGGTCGAGCCGTCGAGGCGGCTGAAGACCGTGCTTTCGGCATCGTCGTAGCGCCCGCCCAGGGTCAGCGACCAGCGCTCGCCCCACTTGATCTGGTCCTGCAGGTAGAGGCCGGTCTGCGTCAGTCGGGTGATGCCGTCGAAATACGGCGCGGGCCGCTCGATCGGCCCGCCGTACACCGGCGCGTAGATGTTCAGCGGCGAGGCGCTGCCGCCGCTGAAGGTGATCTGGTCGATCCGGGTGCGCTGGTAATCGAGCCCGACCAGCACCTTGTGCTGCGCCTCGCCCGTGCGGAAGTCGGCCTGCGCCTGGTTGTCGAGCGCCACGGCGGCGATGTTCTCGCGGCTGCCGAACACGCTGCGCGCCATCTGCTGGAAGTTGACCGGATCGTTCGGCACATCGGGGTTCAGCGCGGTGAAGCCCCGCAGCTGCGTGCCCGTGTAGTCGAGCTTCTGGTGCGCATAGCGCGCGTTCTGCCGCACCGTCCAGGTGTCGTCGATGCGGTGCTCGAACTGGTAGCCGACCATTTCCTGGTCCTGGTCGAAGCGGTCGAAGCCGGGCTCGCCGACGAACAATTTCGATGGGATGTAGCTGCCGATCGCGGTCGGATCGAGCGAGCCGACCTGCGGCCGCGCGCGCGTGTAGACACCGCTGCGCGTGCGGGTGAACTGGGACAGCAGCGTGAGCGTGGTGTCGCTCGACGGCTTCCAGGTCAGCGACGGTGCGATGTAGCTGCGGTCGTCGGCCTCCTTGGCCGCCGGCAGTTGCGCATCGCGCAGCAGTCCGGTGATGCGATAGAGCAGCTTGCCCTCGGCATCCAGCGCACCCGAGAAATCGCCCGCCACCTGCTTGCGGGCGTGGTCGCCCAGCTGCAGTTGCAGCTCGTGCACCGGCTCCGCCGTCGGTCGCTTGCTGACCACGTTCACCACCCCGCCCGGCCCGCTCATGCCATAGAGCACCGACGAGGGACCGCGCAGCAGCTCGATGCGCTCGGCGCCGTAGTTCTCGGTGCGCCACACGCCCCAGGTGCTGTTGTTGCGCAGCGGCAGGCCGTCGAGGTAGAAGCCCGGCGAGTAGGCATCGAAGCCGCGCAGCGAGATCCAGTCGTAGCGCGAGTCGGCGCCATAGGTGGTGGTCGACACGCCCGGCGTGTAGCCCAGCGCGTCCTTGAGGTTGGCGGCGCCCATGGCCTCGATGCGGTCGGCCGTGATCACCGAGATCGACTGCGGCGTCTCGATGATCGGCGTGTCGGTCTTGGTGCCGGTGGCGCTGCGCCGGGCCACGTAGCCCTGCACCCGGCTGGTGGCGCTCTGCTCGCCCTCGGCCTGCACGGTGACGGCCGGCAGCGAGGCGTTGGAAGCGCCCGGCACCAGCGTGCGGATGACCACGGCGTTGCCCTCCACGCTGGCCGACAGGCCGCTGCCGGCCAGCAACTGGTCGAGCGCCTGGCGCGGCGCGAGCCGGCCCGCGACCGCCGGCGCCGTCTTGCCCGCCACCAGGCTCTGCTGTACCACGAGCTGCACGCCGGTCTGGCGCGCCCAGTCGTTGAGCGCCTGGGCCAGCGGCTGGGCCGCGATGCGGATCGGCACCGGGTCGGCCGGCAGCGCCTGGGCCGATGCGGTCAGGTGGCCCATGGCGAGCGCCAGGGCCAGGGCCAGCGGTGCCGGCTTCGATTTCAAGCAGTTCATCTACGTTTCCAGACTTTGAATACAAATGGTTCTCATCTGGGTTGACGCACGAAGCGCGAGAAATACCGTAGTCCCGCCGAAAATTTTTTCCGGCGCCCGGCAGCGGCGCCTCTCGTTCAGTGCGCAGCGACCAGCTCGGTGACCGCGCCCGCCTCCTTCAGCCGCACCGGCAAGGCGCTTGGCAGCGCGCGGCGCAGGGTGCGCGGATCGCGCGGGTCGAAAGTGCCGGTCAGCCGCAACGCCGCCACGGCCGGATCGTTCACCACCAGGCCGGTGCTGCCGTAGCGCTCGAGTTCGGCCAGCGCGCGGCCCAGAGGCGTGTCGACGAAGCTCAGCCGGTGCTCGCGCCACGGCGCGATGCCCTCGCCCGGCACCGCCGCCACCGTGCCGAGCAGGCCCTGGGCGTCGCTCTCGAGCTGCTGGCCTGCGACCAGGAACACCGCCTCGCGCAGGCTCGCGGCCGAGGGCGCGGCCCAGGCACTGTCTCCGGTGCGGTCGCGCCGCGCCACCCGCACCCGCCCCTCCTCCACCGACACCCGCGTGCCGTCCGCGCCGTCGATCCCCGGCGTGTGGCGCACGGAGAAACGGGTGCCGACCACGCGCACCTCCAGCGGCCCGGCCAGCACCGAGAACGGCCGTTCGGCATCGGACTGCACCGCGAATACCGCCTGCCCCTCGAGCAGCCGCACCTCGCGCCGGTCGCGGAACAGCTGCACCTCGATGCGGGTCGCGGTGTCGAGCCGCAGGCGCGTGCCGTCGGGCAGCGGCAGGTCGAGCTGCTGGCCGCGCCGGGTGGCGAAGGCCTGCACGAACACCGGCTGCGCCTGCAGCTCGCGCCAGCCCAGGTAGCCGGCGCCGACGGCCATGCCGGTGGCGGCCAGCGCCAGCGCCGGCTTCATGAAGCCGCGCCGCGTGGGCGTGGCGGCGCGGCCCGCGAAGCCTCCGCGCCAGCCGGCCACGGTCGCGGCCGGAATCGCATCGACGGCCTGCCAGCGCGAGGCCCAGGCGCGCCAGGCCTCGCCGCGACGCGGATCGGCCACCAGCCAGCCCTGGAACTCGCGCTCCTCGCTGGCGCTCCAGCCCTCGCGCTGGCGGCGCACGAACCAGTCGAGCACCTCCTCTCGCAGGCGCGATGCGTCTTCCGGTGGTGGCGTCGAATTCATGTGGCGAGGGCGTCCCTGGAGATGGAGACGCACGAGCGGGCGCCAACCCTGTAGGACGCGGTCTCTCTTCGGTTCATCGTGGATCCCTTCATTTCCCGTCGCGCTCCAGGCAGTCCCAGCAGGCGGCCATCGCGATGCGCAGCTGCATCTCGACCGTGCGCACCGAGATGCCCATGCGCTCGGCGACCTCGGCATACGAGAGCCCGTCGAACTTGTAGAGCACGAAGGCCTCGCGGCAGCGCGGCGGCAAGCCGTCGATGGCGGCGATCATCGCGGCCAGGCCCTGGCTCGAGGCCAGGGCCGCGTCGGGCTCGAGGCTCGCGGGGCCCATGCAGTCGTCGGGCTCGCCCAGGCCGTCCTCGGCCTCGGACTCCGGGAGCCCCGCGCGCACGCTGCTGCGGCGGTGATGGTCGGTGACGAGGTTGCGCGCGACCCGGTAGAGCAGCGCGCGCGGGTCGCGCACCACGCTGCCCGCGCGCTGCGCCTCGTAGACGCGCGCATAGCTCTCCTGCGCCAGGTCGGCCGCGGTGGCGCGGTCCGGCACCTTGCGGGACAGGAAGTTCAGCAGTTCGCGGTAATAGCGTTCGAACACGGGCGCGCCGGCACCGGCAAGGGTGGGTCGAAGTCCAGGAGGCAGGTTGGCTTCGACGCGGCGTGGCTGACCTGAGGCGGTTCAAGAAGACGGGAGCGCCGATTATGGCGGGCTTCGGATCCGCCCTCCCCGGGGCCCGCGTCAGGCCTTGAACCCGTACAGCGCGGCCGGGTTGTCGACCAGGATGCGCCGGCGCGTGTCCTCGCTCGTGGCCCACGAGAACAGCAGGTCGTACAGCGGCGCGCTCTCGGGGCGCGGATCGCGTCCCGGGTGCGGCCAGTTGCTGGCCCAGAGGCAGCGTTCGGGAAAGGTCTCGGCCAGCGTGCGCGCGAGCAGGCTCACGTCGTCGTAGCCGGGCGCGCCGCTCCTCGAGGTCTCGTAGGGCGCCGAGAGCTTGATCCACACGCGACCCGCGTCGATCACGCGCAGCAGCGACTGGAACGAGGGATGGCTGGGCGCCACCGGCTCGAGGAACTTGCCGTTGTGGTCGAGCACCAGCCGGCACGGCAGCTTCCTGAGCACCTCCTCGTGCTCGGGCATGGTGCGGCCGTCGAGCTGCAGGTTGATCATCCAGTCGGCATCGGCCATGCGCGCGGCCATGCCCGGCAGCGACTCCCAGCCCAGCACGCCGCCGATCATCATGTAGCGCACGCCGCGCATGCCGCCCGCATGCAGGCGCGCGATCTCGGCGTCGGGCGCGTCGGGCGCCAGCAGCGCGATGCCGCGCGCCGCCTCGCCGAACTGCGCCAGCGCATCGAGGGTGCAGCGGTTGTCGAAGCCGTAGCCCGTGGGCTGAACCACCACCGCGCGCTCGATGCCCAGCGGCTGCTGCACCTGCTCGCGGTAGGCCGACACCGGCGAGTGCGGCGGCACCCAGGCGACGTTCGGGATCAGCGGGAAGCGGTCTTCGTAGATGTGGACATGGCAGTCGCAGGCGCCGGCATAGCGCGCGTTCCGGGTCGGTTCCATGGAGGCTCTCGGTGGATGGGGAAAGGGATCAGGCCGGCACGCCGAAGGCCTGGCGCCAGCGATAGGCCTCGGTGGCATTCACCGCGCCCTTCGGCACCCGGCCCTGGAAGATCTCGGCCAGCTGCGACACGGTTTCCATCGCCTGGTGCTCGACCGCGGGCGGCGTGAGGCCGCCGATGTGGGGCGTGGCGATCGCGCGCGGATGGCGCGCCACCGCGGGCGACGGCATCTGGTCGGGCGCGCGGCCCACGTCGAGCGCGCAGCCCGCGATCGTGCCGGCATCGAGTGCCGCGACCAGCGCGTCCTCGTCGACCAGGTTGCCGCGCGCGGCATTGATGAAGAAGGCGCCCGGCTGCATGGCCGCGAAGGCGGCAGCGTTCATGAGGTTCTCGGTGTCTTCGGTGGCCGCCGCGAGACAGACCACGAAGTCGGACTGCGCGAGCAGCTCGCCGAAGCCGGCCTGCGCGATGCCGGGCTGCGCCATCACCGCGAAGGGATCGTGCACCACCACGCGCATGCCGAGCGCCTGCGCCACGGTGCAGAGGTAGCGTGAGATTTGCCCATAGCCGATCACGCCGAGCGTGGCGCCGCGCAGCTCGCGGCCCATGACGGGCGGCACCGGCAGGCCCGCGTGGTAGAGCGCGGTCGAGGCACTGATGCCGCGCGCGAGGTCGATCATCGCGCCCACGATCCATTCGGACACCGAGGCGATGAAGCCCGCGCTGGCCTGCGTCACCAGCACGCCGTGGCGGCTCGCGGCGGCGAGGTCGATGTTGCGGATGTCGATGGCGCAGCGCACGAAGGCCTGCAGCCTGGGCAGCGCGGCGAACAGCGCCTCGTCGCCCACGGTCTGGCGGTAGGAGACGATGGCGTCGCAGTCGCGCGCCAGTTCGGCGATCTCGTGCGACGAGAGATCGCGGTCCTCGGGGTTGAAGCGCACCTGCGCGAAGGCGCGCAGCGCGGTGCTCGCGCGTTCGCCGAAGTAGTGGGCGAGCTTGCTCTGGGGATGGCTGACGAAAACCGTGGTCATGGACAAGGCAGGAAGAAAGAAGAAGGCGGCCTCAGCCGCGCGGTGGCGCCACCGAGTCGCGCGCCACCAGCGTGGGCGCGAACAGGAACTCGCCCGCGGGCAGCGCGCCGTCGGCCAGGCGACTCATCACGCGCTCGACCATCACTTGCGCCATCTCGGGCACCGGCACGCGCACCGAGGTCATCGCGGGGTACATCAGGGTGGAGAGGAACACGTTGTCGATGCCGACCACCGACACGTCGTCGGGCACCGCGAGCCCGGCATCGCGAAAGCCCGCCATCAGGCCGTAGGCCAGCAGGTCGTTGACGCCGACCACGCCGGTGGGCCGCTCGGGCAATTGCGCGAGCTGGCTGGCCTGGGTGCGGCCCAGCTCGCTCATCATCGAGTCGCCGTACTCGTCGACCGGCAGCCCTTCGACCACACGCGCGCTGGCCTCGAGGCCGGCTGCGCGCGCGGCCGCGAGAAAGCCCTGGATCTTCTCGTTGCGGCTCATGGTGCGGCCCGAGGGCGTGACGAAGGCCAGCCGCCGGTGGCCTCGTTCGATCAGGTGCGCGGTGGCGATGCGCGAGGACTCGAAGCTGTCGACCGTGACGTGGTCGATCACCGAGGCCTCGCCGGGCGTGGCGCGCCGGTCGTAGCTCACCACCACCAGGCCGCGCTCGGCCGCGGCCTCGACGTGCTGCTCGTCGATCAGCGACGAGATGATGATCACGCCGCGCACGCCGTGCGCCATCAGGTCCTCGAAGAAGCGCGCCTCGCGTTCCTTCTCGCGGTAGGTGTTGCCGATCATGATGCGGAAGCCGTAGCGCTCCTGCGCCAGCGTCTCGACCTCGCGCGCGATGAAGCCGTACATCGGGTTGGCCATCGACGGCACCAGCAGGCCGATCAGCGGCGTGTAGCCGGTCTTGAGCTGCCGCGCCGAGGTGTTGGGCCGGTACTTGAGGTCGCGGATCGCGTCCTGCACCCGCTCGAGGGTGGCGGCCGCCATGCGGTCCACGCGGCCGTTCAACACATTCGACACGGTGCTGGTCGAAACGCCCGCCCGCTGGGCGACATCGCTGATTCTGCTCACGGTTTTCGGGGTCCTTTCGGGTTCATCGCGGTCCTGCATTCGTGCGTCGTCACAGCCCCATGCGCGTGGGCAGCCAGACCGAGAAGGCCGGCACCAGCACCAGCAGCACCAGGGTGACGAACAGCACCGCGAGGTATTTCATCATCGGCCGCGCCACGTCCTTCACCTGCGTGCCGGTGATGGCGCAGGTGGCGAACAGGCCCAGCCCCACCGGCGGCGCGAACAGGCCGAAGCCCATGGCGATGACCATCACGGTGCCGAAGTGCAGCGGATTGACGCCCAGCTGCGCCGCGATCGGTGTCAGCAACGGCCCGAAGATGATGAGCGCGGGCGCGCCCTCGAGGATGGCGCCGAACACGATCATGATCAGCACCGAGAGCATCACGAACATGGTGCTGCCCCATGCGTGCGCGAACTCGATCATGAACGACGACAGGTACTGCGGGATCTGCTGGATTGTCAGCGCAAACGAGAGGCTGGACGCGGCCGCCACGATGAAGAGGATGCTGCCCGCCATCGAGGCCGAGCGCACGAACAGGCGCGCCACCGACGACCAGGTGAGCTCGCGGAAGGCCAGCCAGCCCACCACCAGCGCATAGACCACGGCGAAGGACGAGACCTCGGTCGAGGTCGCGACGCCCGAGGTCACGCCCTTGCCGATCATCGCCACCATCACCAGCGCGACCAGCGCGCCGCCGAGCAGGCGGAACATGGGCGTGCGCACGTCGAAGGCCTGGTCGGGGTCGATGCGCGCGCCGACGTAGATGGTGACCGCGGCCAGCGAGAGCGCGAGCACCACGGCGGGCACGAGGCCGGCCATGAACAGCCCGGCGATCGAGATGTTGGCGACGAAGCCCATGATGATCATGTTGATGCACGGCGGGATGGTCTCGGCCATCACCGCGGTGCAGGCCAGCAGGCCGGCGGTCTCGTTCGGATCCTGCTTCGTCTTGCGCACGGCCGGCATGATGATGCCGCCGACCGCGGCGATGTCGGCCAGCTTGGAGCCCGAGACGCCCGAGAAGAAGGCGGTGGCCGTGATGGTGATGAGGCCCAGGCCGCCGCGCAGGCGGCCGAACATGCGCAGCAGCAGTTCGATCAGCCGCGAGGACATGCCGTTGGATTCCATCAGCAGGCCGGCCAGCACGAAGAAGGGAATGGCGAGCAGCACGTAGTGGTCGGTGCCGGCCATCACCTGCTGCGAATAGACCAGCATCGGCAGCGAGGGATCGGCCATGAAGAACACCAGCGACGAGAGCGCGAGCACGAAGGCGATCGGCACGCCGAGCATCAGGCCGCCGAGGAAGCCGGCGGTCAGCAGCATCCAGGGCGCGATGGCGTGGCCGGGCACGAAGGTGTTCCAGCCCACGACGGCGGCGGTGAGCGCGATGCCGACGGCCAGGGTGCTCCACACGCGGCGCGCCGGTCCGTTGACGGCGTTGGCGAGGCCGAAGAGCGTCATGAACAGGCTGCCGATGACCACCGGGTAGACGTAGATCCACTGCGGCAGGCCGATCGGGGTGGTCATGTTGTAGGCGTCGAGCAGCAGCTCCCACGAGGAGGCGAGCAGGCTGGCCGAGACGCCGACCACGATCCAGTTGCCGAACTGGATCAGCGCGGGCTGCCAGCGCGCGGGCAGCAGGCCGCGGAACAGGTCGACGCCCACGTGCTGGCTGCGCGCGAGCACGGTGGCCGCACCGAAGAAGACCTGGATCACCATCAGCGCGCGCGCGACCTCCTCGGCCCAGTCGAAGGGGTCGTGCAGGAAGTAGCGGAACACGACCGAGACGAAGACGATGAGAACATCGATCGCGAGCACGACGCCGGCCACGTTCTCCATGGCGCGCGTGAGCCAGGCGAGGCCGCGGCCCGCGGGGTGGGCGGTGCTGAAGCCCAGGGCGCGCGGATCGTGGCCGTGGCCCGCGGCCGGCAGCGGTGCCAGCGGCGGCAGGACGGCGGGCGTGACCGGGGCCATCGGGGGCAGGACGCTGGACATGCCGGTCAGGCGCGGGCGGCGTTGATGGCGGCGAACAGCGGCCCGGTCTCGGGATACTGCTTGGCGAAGGCCGACCAGAGCCTGGCCTCCATCTCCTTGCGCACCTGGTCGCGCTCGTTCTTCGCCATGGGCGTGAAGCTCAGGCCCAGCTTCTTCAGTTCCTCGATGGCGCCCTGCCCTTTCTCGGCGCCGATCTGGCGCTGCTGCGCGGTCGATTCGGCCGCTGCCTTGAGGAACGCCGGTCGCAGGTCGGCCGGAATGCGGTCCATGGCGCGGCGCCCGGCGATGCAGACCATGGGACTGAACAGGTGCTCGGTCATCCAGCAGTGCTTGACGACCTCGTTGAGCTTGCTCGCGAGCACGGTGGCGGCATCGTGCTCGAAGCCGTCGACGACGCCGGTCTGCGCGGCCATGTAGAGCTCGCCGAAGGAGATGGGCGTGGGGATGGCGCCCATGATCTTGAAGGTCTCGATGAAGGCGGGCGTGGGCAGCACGCGCAGCTTGACGTTCTTCACCTCGGCCAGCGACTTGACGGGCTGCTTGGTGTAGACGTTGCGCGCGCCGTAGTGCTGGCCCCAGGTGATGACCTGGCAGCCGGTGCTCTTGACCAGCATGTCGTTGAGCTTGGCGCCGACGCCGCCGTCGAGGGCCTTGGCGACGTGTTCGTAGCTATCGAACAGGTAGCCGAGGTCGAGCATGCCGAACTGCGGCGTGACGGTGGCCCAGATCGAGGAGCCGGTGAGCATCATGTCGATGGAGCCGACCTTGACCTGCTGCACGACGTCGCTTTCCTTGCCGAGCTGGTTGTTGGGAAAGTAGTCGATGCGGATGCGCTCGCCGACGGCCTTCTTGAGGTTGACCTGCATGAGCTGGTTCCACGCGAAGTGCGAGGAGTTGAGGTCGGCGACGTGCGAGGACGACAGGCGCAGCGCGACGGTCTTGTCCTGCGCGGCGACGAAGGGCGTGAATCCCGTGCCGGCGGCCGCCATCGCGAGCGGCAGGGCCGACGATGACTGGACGAAGCGGCGGCGTGAAATCGAGGTCATGGCTTGTCTCCTGTGGGGTCGAACGCCCGTTTGGTGGAACGATTTACTGTATCGATACACCAATGGTGTTGCAATGTCGTTTCGGTAGGTGTTTTCCTTCGTAAACAACGGTTCTTGGGGGCGCTGGGGGCGCGTGCACAGGACAGCGGGTACTTCCCTCCGCGAATGTCCCCGGCCTTCGGCTCCTCCTTGATTTCGCTGCGGGAAGCACCCGCTGCCCTGTGCACGGGAGCGCTGCGGTGGTGCCGGCGGTTCAACAACGGTGGCGTCCAGGCGCGCGTCGATGGGGTACTCCCCGCAGCGAAATAAAGGAGGAGCCGAAGGCGGGGGACATTCGCGGAGGGGAGTACCCCGTCGGCGCGCGCCCGTCCCCGGCCTACGACAACACGGCCCTCTCACCATTGCCACCAAACACACGACCCGCTAGGGTTGTCCGCATGACCCCAGAGACCTCCCCAGACGCCGCGAGAAGCTACGCCATCCAGATGCACGGCGACCAGAAGTACGGCGTGCACCCCTACGTTCATCACCTCGATGCAGTGGTCGCGCTGCTGCGGCCCTATGGAGAACAGGCGCAGGTCGTGGGCTACCTGCACGACGTGGTGGAAGACACCGAAGCCACCGTGGCCGATGTCGCCGAACGCTTCGGCACCCTGGTGGCGGGTTGCGTGGCACTGCTGAGCGACGCGCCCGGTGCCAACCGCAAGGAGCGCAAGGCGCGGACCTATGCGGCCATGTCGCATGTGAAGGGCGAACAGGAACTCGCGCTGACCGTGAAGGCGGCCGACCGGCTGGCCAACGTGCGCGCCTGCGTGGCCGATGGCCATCGCGACCTGTGGGAGACCTACCGCGGCGAGCACGCCACCTTCAAGGCCGCCGCCTACCGAGCCGGCCAGTGCGATCCGCTCTGGGCCGAACTCGACACCCTGCTCAGCGACGCCGCAGCGCCTGCGCGTAGGCCGACGGCGTGAGGCCCAGCTCGCGCCGGAACGCGCGCGAGAAACCCGAGGCGCTCGCGAACTGCAGGCGCCAGGCGATCGCCTCGATGCTCTCCTGGCCCGCGGCCAGCAACGACTTCGCGAGCTCGAGCCGCAGGCTGCCCAGATATTGATGCGGCGTGCGGCCCGTTGAGGCCTTGAACGCGCGCACGAAATGGAAACGGCTCAGGCAGGCTTCGCGCGCCATGTCCTCGAGCGACAGCGCGCGTTCCACATGGGCCTGCAGATAGGCCTGCACGCGCGCCAGCCGCGCGGGCGACAGGCCTCGGCCCGCCGTGGCGGGACGGGCCACCGGCGCGCCCGTGTGCCGCTGCCCGATGCGCGCCAGCAGCGCATGGCCCAGCGTGTCGAGCAGCAGTTCGCCACCGCTGCTCTCCTGCCGCAGCTCCTGCGCGATCGCCAGCCCGATCTGCGCCACCAGCGGATCGGCCAGCCCGCCCGCGTAGGGCCAGTCGGCCAGCGCCGTGCGGGCCGCGAAGTCCGGGTCGAGCCCGCCATCCACGTAGAAGTGCAGCAGCTCCACGCCCTCCCCCTGCAGCCGCAGATGGTCGACCGGCACCCCGCCCGGGCAGATGCAGAAGCGGCCCGGCTGCGCCTCGAAGCGCTGCTCGGCCTCGCCGTCCGCGCGCCGCGACACCCGGCCATGGCCCGCGATGCCGATCGCCACCTCGGTCACCGGCTGCACGAAGCCGGGTGCGTCGACCGCCGCGTGCCGACGGATCTCGGCGCCGAAACCGCGCCAGGGCCGCGCGAACGAATCGGCGAGCGCGAGGCTGCCGGCCGCCGCGTACTTGGCGCCGTAGCTGGACGATGCGGCAGGAAGAGCGGTCGCGTGGTTCACTGAGCAATCCCGGACAAGAACAGAGCAAGCGCGGAATCCTACGAACGGCGGACCGCCGGTACAACCTCGCAGACCCCGACGCGGCGTCGCGGCCCCATCCCATCGATCACCTCGGAGACATCCCCATGCCCTTCCTGTCACTGCCCTTCCATCGCCTGCGCTACGAAGACACCGGCGGCCACAAGCCCGCGCTGGTGTTCTGCCACAGCTTCGGCATGCGCGCCGAGATGTTCGCGCCGCAGCTGCGCCACTTCGCGGCCACGCATCGCTGCATCGTCTGGGACCAGCGTGCCCATGGCGAGAGCGCGGCCGAACATCCCTTCGGCTTCTGGGACTCGGCGCGCGACCTGCTCGCGCTGCTCGACCACCTGGGCATCGACCGCGCCGCCGTTGCCGGCACCAGCCAGGGGGGCTTCGTCGCGCTGCGTGCCGCGCTGCTCGCGCCTTCGCGCATCGCCAGCGTGGCGGTGTTCGGTTCCTCGATCGATGCCGAATCCGAGGCCACGCGCGAGGCCTACCGCGCCCTGGTCGCCGAGGTGCAGGCCTCGTCCTTCGAGGCGCCGCCGCTGCAGGCGATCGAGGCCATGGCCCATGTCTGCTTCGGTCCGGACTTCGACGCCGGTGCCTGGAAGCGTTCCTGGCAGTCGTGGAACCCGGTGCAGTGGCAACTGGCCTTCGACGCGCTGGCCGGCCGCGATGCCATCGCGCCCTTGGTGGGCGCGCTGCGCATGCCGGTGCTGGTGATGCACGGCACGCGCGACAACGCCTATCCGATCGAGGTCGGCCGCCGCATCGCCGCGGCCATCGCGCAGGCGCGCTACATCGAGGTCGAGGGCGGGCAGCATTTCCTCAGCATCACCGACCCCGAGGTCGTGAACAGCACGCTGGCCGCCTTCCTGGCCGAGCACGCGCAGCGCGTGCCCGAGCGGCTTCAGTTGGCCTGAGCCGCGCCCTTGCCGCCGATCATGCGCCACGCACTGGCCGCGCTGAGCAGCGCCAGCCCGGCGCTCAGCAGCATCACCCAGCGGAAGCCCGCCACGAAGGCTTCGGCCACCGCGCGCCGCAGGGCCTCGGCGTTGGCCGCATCCACGCCCGGCGGCATGGCGGCGCCGGCGAGCTTGGCACGCTCGCCCTCGAAGAAGGCCGTCACCTGCGCCGAGGCGCCCGCGGCCTGCAGGTGCTCGGCCAGCGCGGCATCGAAGGCCCAGGCCATGATCGCGCCGAAGACCGCGATGGCCAGCACCGCGGCCGCGCGCGAGACCGCGTTGTTCACGCCCGAGGCCACGCCCGCGAGCTCGGGGCCGACCGCGTTCATCACGGTGGTGGTGAGCGGCGCCACGGTCACCGTCATGCCCAGGCCCAGCACCACCACGGCCGGCAGGAAGCCGCTCCAGTAGCTCGCGCCCACGCCGGGCAGCGCGAACAGCGCGAAGCCCACGGCCGCGATCGCGGGCCCGATCACCAGCGGCAGCCGCGGCCCGAAGCGGTCGACCAGCTGGCCGGCCCAGCCCGAGAGCGCGAACATGATGAGGATGAAGGGCAGCAGCGCCGCGCCGGCCGCCGTGGCCGACCAGCCCTGCACCTGGATCAGGTTCAGCGGGAAGAAATAGAGCCCGCCGCCGAGCGCCGCATAGAGCAGCAGGGTCAGCAGATTGGCACCGCTGAAGTTGCCGATGCGCAGCAGCGAGAGCGGCAGCATCGGCGCGCGCACGCGCCGCTCGATGGCGACGAAGCCCGCGCTGCCCCCGATGCCGATGGCCAGCGCCGCGAGCACGGCCGCCGAGGTCCAGCCCTGCGTGGGCGCCTCGATGAACGCATAGACGATGCCGCCGAGCCCGGCCGTGGCCAGCAGCGCGCCCCAGGGATCGAGGCCGCCGCCGGCCGAGGCGCCGCGGCTCTCGGGCACGTGGCGCCAGCAGATCCACAGCACCAGCAGCGCCATCGGTACGTTGACCAGGAAAGCCCAGGTCCACGAGAAATGATCGACCAGGAAACCGCCGAGCACCGGCCCCACGGCGGCCGTGATGCCGCTGAAGCCCGACCAGGTGCCGATGGCCTTGCCGCGCTGCTTCTCGGGAAAGGCCGCGCTGATCAGCGCCAGGCTGCCCGGCACCAGCAGCGCGCCGCCGATGCCCTGCACCGCGCGCGCGGCGATCAGCTGCTGCACGCTGGCCGCGAGCGCGCAGGCCACCGACGAGAGCGCGAAGATCGCGACGCCGATCGCGAACACGCGGCGCCGTCCGAAGTGGTCGCCGAGCGCGCCGCCCACCAGCAGCAGCGCGGCCAGCAGCAAGGCATAGGACTCGACCACCCACTGCGCCTGGAAGGCGGTCGCGCGCAGGTCGGCCTGGATCGCGGGCAGCGCGACGTTGACCACGGTGCCGTCGATGAAGGCCATGCTCGAGCCGACGATGGCCGCGGCCAGCACCCAGGGCCTGGAGGCTTCGGGACAGCCGGTGTCGTCGACGGCGTCGGCGCCGTGCCGGATCAGCGTGTCGTCGCAGGGCGTCTTGCCGATCTGTGTCATCGCTGGTCTCCGCTTCTTCTTGGTCTCACCCAGTCCAGAGCTTCATCCCGCCGCACCGCCCTGCCCCGCAGCCATTGCGGGGCCGCCGCCCTCAGAGCGCGCAGGCGGTCGCCGACGGATTCGCGCGCGCCGCGGCCACGCTGCGCGCCATCGCCGCGGCCGCGGCCGCGGTCACGCGCTGGGCGCCCTGCGCCACCGCGTCCATGCCGGTGCCCACGGGTTCGCCGGCCTCGAAGCTGCACACCAGCGTGCGGGGCTCGTCGGCGCGCCGCAGGGTCCAGCTGAAGGCCGCTTCGACACGGCCGCCGTCGACCGCGTCGAACTGCTTGAGCTGCGCCGCGATGCGCCACACCGGCTGCACGTTGGGGCGGCCGCCCTTGCTGACGTCGAGCGCGCCCAGGCGCGTGGCGATGCCGCTGGCCAGCGCATCGCGCAGCTCGTTCTCGAACGACGAGGCCCAGCGGTGCTGCTCGAGCACCTCGACCTGCACGCTGCCGCCGGGCTTGCGCACCACCATCTGCGGCCGCGCCAGCCGCTCGGGCACGGCCACGGGCGCGAGCTCGATGGCCAGCGGCACGGTGCCGCTGGCGGCGGGCGCGGCGATCTGGTCCGCGGGCACGCTGCTCGCGAGGGTGTAGTAGCTGTCGGGCTTGCTCGCGCAGCCCGCGGCGAGCGCGGCCAGCACGGCGATGCCGGCGAGAAGGGTTCGGCTGTGCGTCTTCGTCATTTCTTGTCGTCCGGTTTGCCGCGCAGCAGCGATTCGGGATGGCGTTCGAGGTAGTCGGTCAGCACGCGCACCGAACCGGCGGCGCGCGTGAGCTCCTGCAGCATCTGGCGCGTGTCCTGCTGCAGCGGCGAGTCGTCGGCCAGCGTGCGCTCGGCCGAGTTCACGGTCTTGCGCACGTCCTTCATGGCCGCGGCCAGTTCGGGCGTCACGTCGTTGTTGATGCGGCTCACCGTCTGCTCGGTGGCGGTCAGCGTCTTGTTGAGCGTGGCCAGCGTGGTGCGCAGGTCCTGCGCGATCTGCTCGTAGGGCACCTTGTTGAGCTTGCTCGCGATCTCCTGCACCTGCGACTGGATCTCGTCGAGGCTGTTGGCCATGGTCGGCAGCTCGATCGGGCTCTTGGTCAGGTCGATCTTCGCGGGCGGCGCCTTCGGGAAGAAGTCGAGCGCGACATAGACCGAGCCCGTGATCAGGTTGCCGTTGCGCAGCTGCGCGCGCAGGCCCTTCTCGGTGAGGAAGCGCAGGCGCTCCTGCTGCGAGAAGCGCGGCTCCTTCTCGTTCGTGCGATCGACGCTGCGGCGGCGCAGCCGGTCGGGATAGATCTGCACCAGCACCGGCATGCGGAACTCGCGCTCGGCGCGGTCGAACTCGACGCCGATCGACTTGACCTCGCCGATCACCACGCCGCGGAAGTCGACCGGCGCGCCCGGCACCAGACCGCGCAGCGACTGGTTGAAGTACATCAGCAGCGTCTGCGAGGGGCCGTCGGGCTCCTTCATCGCGGTGACCTCGTCGGGCGCGAGCATGAAGGCGGTGTTCTCCTTCGCGAGCGGGCCCATGGCGTCTTCGGGCGCCTGGAACGCGATGCCGCCGAGCAGGATGGTCGCGAGCGACTGGGTGCGCAGCGTGAAGCCGCTGGCGCTCAGTTGCGCGTCGATGCCGCTGGCCTGCCAGAAGCGCGTGTTGACGCCCACGAACTTGTCGTAGGGCGCGTTGACGAACACGCGCAGCGTCACGCCGCGGCCGTCGCCGTCGAGCTCGTAGGCCGCCACCTGCCCCACCTTGATGCGGCGGAAGTACACGGGCGAACCGACGTCGAGCGAGCCGATGTCGGCGGCGCGCAGCAGGAACTGCTGGCCCGAGTCGTCGCGCGTGACGATCGGTGGCGCCTCCAGGCCCTTGAATTCGCCCGAGGTCTCCTTCGACACGCCGGCGTCGGCGCCGATGTAGGCGCCCGACAGCAGCGTGTTCAGGCCCGAGATGCCCGAGGTGTCGAGCCGCGGCCGCACGACCCAGAAGCGCGAGTCCTCGGAGGTGAAGCCCTCGGCCTCCTTGTTGAGCTGCACCAGCACGCGCACGTGCGAGCGGTCGCGCGCCAGCCGCAGGCTCTGCACCAGGCCGATCTGCACGTCCTTGTACTTGACGGCGGTCTTGCCGGCTTCCAGGCCCTCGGCGGTCTTGAAGGTCAGCACGATCTCGGGGCCACGCTCCATCAGGATGCGCGCCACCAGCATCACGCCAACCAGCGCGGCCACGATCGGGATCAGCCAGATCAGCGAGGGCAGCCACTCGCGGCGGCGCTTGACCTGCGGCCTCGGCAATGGCGGCGCGGACGGCGCCGGTCGGTCTTGCGGTTGTTCTTCTTCACTCATGCTGCTTGTTCTTCCCTGTTCTCGAAATTCTCTTGCACGGCCTGTGCCTGCTTGCTGTCCCAGGTGAGCTTCGGGTCGAAGCTCAGCGAGGCCAGCATGGTCAGCACCACCACCGAGCCGAAGGCCGCGATGCCCACGCCCGCGGTGATCACCGCGAAGCCCTGGATCTGCACCAGCCCGGTCAACAGCGACACCACGAACACGTCGAGCATCGACCAGCGGCCGATGATCTCGATGATGTGATAGAGCTTGGCCCGCTCGTGCTGCCGCCAGGTGCTGCCGCGCTGGGCCATCACCACGAGCAGGAACAGCACCGCCAGCTTGAACAGCGGCACCAGGAAGCTCGCGATGAAGACGATGGCCGCGAGCCCGTAGGCGCCCGAGACCCAGAAATAGATCACCCCGCTGAGGATGGTGTCGTACTGCGCGCCGAACAGCGTGCGCGTGATCATCACCGGCAGCAGGTTGGCCGGGATGTACATGATGCAGGCCGCGATCAGGAAGGCCCAGGTGCGCGTGAGACTCTGCGGCTTGCGCGTGTGCAGGTGCGTGCCGCAGCGCCCACAGGCATCGCCCTCCTGCGCGTCCTGCCAGACGGCCGCGCAGTGCGGGCAGGCCAGCAGGCCCAGCGAGGCGGCGGTGACGACCGGCGCGTCGGCGTGCGGCTCGTGCCCGGCAGGCTCCGGCTCGGGCGGGCGCGCGCGGCGCAGCGAAGGGAACTTCATGCGGAAGCCCTCTCCTCGTCCTCGTCGCCGGCGGCGCGGAAGGTCATTTCCCAGAACGCGCCCGGGTTGAACGACAGCACCGCCGTCAGCGTGACCGTGAGCGCCACGAAGGCCCACAACGCGGGCCCGGGCACCACCGTCGCCATGCTCGAGAGCTTGACCACGGCCACCAGCACGCCGAGCAGGAACACCTCGATCATTCCCCAGGGCCGCAGCGACTGCATCAGCCGCACCAGGATCGCGAAGCCCAGCGGCCGGTGCTCGCGCCGCAGCGGGATCAGCAGGTAGACCAGGATGCACAGCTGCAGCAGCGGGAACAGGATGGTGGTGGCCAGCACCAGCAGCGCCACCACCGACATGCCCTCGGCGCCGAGCACCACCACCGCGCCGGCCAGCGTGGTCTGGCTGCGCAGGCCCTGCAGCTCGATCTCGACGATCGGGAACAGGTTGGCGATCGCGAACATGATGAGGCTGGTCACGGTCAGCGGCAGGATGCGGCTTTCCTGCGCGCCCGGATGGCGGCCGATCTCGGTGCCGCAGCGCGCGCAATGGGCGACCTCGCGCGGCTGCAGTTCGGCGCGGGCATAGACCGCGTCGCAGCCGGGGCATACCACCGTATCAGGTACTTCCTTCATGGGGCCGTACCCTAACCTATTCAGCCCGCGTGTCCCGTCGTCCTGAGCCGCAAGCTGCTGAAGATTGCGGCGATACCGGCACAACAGCCGGCCAGCACCAGCGCCACCACCGGCCCGTGGCCGCCGTGCGGGCTCCAGATGCTGAAGACGCCGGCCAGCACCACCGCGCCCAGGGTCTGGCCGGTGAGCCGCGCCGTGCCGAGCATGCCGCTGGCTGCACCGCTTCGGTGCGCGGGCGGCGAGGTCACGATGGTGTGGTTGTTCGGCGACTGGAACAGCCCGAAGCCCAGCCCGCACAGCGCCATGCGCCAGGCGATGTCGGCATTGACCGGGTGCGCCGGCAGCAGCGCCAGCGAGAACAGGCCGGCGGCCATCAGCCCCAGGCCGATGCCGCCGAGCAGGCCGTCGGGATAGCGGCCGATCAGGCGGCCGGCCAGCGGCGCCATCGCCACGATCGCCAGCGGCCAGGCCGTGATCAGCAGGCCGGCCTCGAAATGGCTGCGGCCGTAGACGTCGAGCAGCAGGAACGGCAGCGCGATGTAGGCCAGCATCTGGGCGCAGAAGGCCGCCACCGAGGTGCCCATGGAGAGCGCGAACACCGGGATGCGCAGCAGGTCGATCGGGAACAGCGGCACCGCGAGCGAGCGCTGCCGGCGCAGGTAGACGATGCCCACCGCCACGCCGGCCAGCAGCGTGAGCCAGGCGCTCAGCGGCGGGCCGCCCGCCTCCACCCCGCCCTCGCGCACGCCCAGGCGGTCGACGCCGAGGAACACCAGCGAGAACATCAGCACGTTGAGCGTCACGTCGATCGGCGAGAAGCGCAGGCCCGCGGCCGGCGCCACGCGGTTGAAGGGCAGCGCCTTCATGCCGAGCGCGAAGGTGACGATGCCCAGCGGCACGTTGATGGCGAACAGCCACGGCCACGAGGCCACCGACAGGATCGCCGCCGCCACCGAGGGCCCGGCCACCGAGGAGGTGGCGACCACCAGCGAGTTGATCGCCATGCCCTTGCCGAGCTGCGAGGACGGATAGGTCAGCCGCACCAGCGCCGCGTTCACGCTCATGATGCCGGCCGCGCCCAGGCCCTGGAAGGCGCGCGCGGCGATCAGCGTGGTCAGCGAGTTGGCGAAGGTGGCGGCCGCCGACGACAGCGTGAACACCGCCATGCCCACCAGGTAGACGCGGCGGTAGCCGACCAGGTCGCCCAGCGAGGCCAGCGGCAGCAGCATCACGAGGATGGCGATCTGGTAGGCGTTGACGACCCAGATCGACTGCGAGGCGCTGGCGTTGAGTTCGCGCGCGATGCCCGGCAATGCAAGGTTGACGATGGTGCCGTCGAGCACCGAGACGATCAACCCGAGGATGATGACCAGCATCGACCAGCGCCGCGCGGGCTGGTCGAGGCCGTCGATGACGCGCGCGCCGCCCTCGGTGCCCACGCTGGCCGCCACGCTGCTCATCAGGCCTCCTGCACCCGGCGCGCCGGTTGCGTGCCGCGGTCGCCGCCCAGCGTGAGCCAGGTCAGCAGGCCGGCGATCAGTGCGCCCGCGGCCATGCCGGTCACCATCGGCAGCGGGCCGCCGTCGGTGAAGGCCCCCACCACCGCCATCGCCACCGCGCCGGTCAGCATCTGCAGCGTGCCCAGCAGCGCCGAGGCGGTGCCGGCGATGGCGCCGTGCATCTCGAGCGCCAGCACGCCGGTGGTCGGGATCACGAAGCCCATGAAGCCCGAGGCGATGAAGTACAGGACGATCATCACCCACAGGCTGTCGCCGCCCATGGCGTAGTAGGCGAACATGGCGACCATCGCCACGCCGCAGCCGGCCACGCCGAACTTCACCAGCCGCGCCAGGCCGAAGCGCTCGCCGAGCGCGCCGTTGAACTGCGAGGCGCCGAAGAAGGCGGCCGCGTTCACGCCGAAGGCCACGCTGTAGAGCGCGGGCGACAGGCCGTAGTGGTCGATCATCACGAACGAGGAGTTCGCGAGGTAGGTGAAGAAGCCCGCCATCGCGAAGCTGCCGATGAACACCAGGCCCAGGTAGTGGCGATCGCGCAGCAGCAGCCAGTAGGCCGACAGCGCGCTGCCGATGCTGCTCTCGACGCGCTCCGAGGCCGGCCGGGTCTCGGCCAGCAAGGTGGCCATCATCGCGAGGCCGGCGACGGCCGCGACGGTGACGGCCCAGAACACGCCGCGCCAGCCCGTGACCGCGATCACGCCGCTGCCCACCAGCGGCGCGAGGATCGGCGAGATGCTGAACACCAGCATCAGCAGCGACATCAGCCGCGCGGCATCGGTGCCGGTGTGCAGGTCGCGCACCACCGCGCGCGGGATCGCCATGCCGGCCGCGGCGCCCAGGCCCTGGATGAAGCGCAGCGCGATCAGGGTCTGGATGTCGGTGGCCAGCGCGCAGCCCACGCTGGCGATCGCGAACACCGCGAGGCCCGCGTACAACGGCGGCTTGCGGCCCACCATGTCGGAGACCGGCCCGTACAGCAGCTGGCCCGCGCCCAGCGAGATGAAGAAGGCCGTGAGGCTCATCTGGACCGCGCCGATGTCGGCGCGCAGGCTCTGGCCGATGGCCGGCAGGGCCGGCAGGTACATGTCGATGGCGAAGGGACCGATGGCGGAGAGCAGGCCCAGCAGCAGGGCCATGCGGAAGAAGGGAGAGGAACGCATTGGAGCGATTGTCGCCAATGCGCCGCCCGCGCGCCGGCGGCGCGCCCAGTGTCCCCTCGCCCCGGCCCCGCTAATCCTGCGAAAAGAAACGGTTGACCGGCCGCGGCAGGCCCAGGTTCTCGCGCAGGGTACGACCTTCGTATTCCTGCCTGAAGATGCCACGGCGCTGCAGTTCGGGCACCACGCGGTCGACGAAGGCATCGAGCCCGCCGGGCAGCCAGGGGAACATCACGTTGAAGCCGTCGGAGCCCTCGCTCTCGAGCCATTCCTGCATCTCGTCGGCGATGGTCTGGGCCGTTCCGACGAAGGCCAGGCCGCCATAGCCGCCCAGGCGCTGAGCGAGCTGGCGCACCGTGAGGTTCTCGCGCCGGGCCAGCTCGATCACGCGCTCGCGCCCGCTCTGGCTCGCGTTGGTGGGCGGCACCTCGGGCAGCGGGCCGTCGGGGTCGAAACTGGAGGCATCGTGGCCCAGCGCAATCGACAGCGAGGCGATCGCGCTGTCGTAGTGCACCAGGCTGTCGAGCTTCGCGCGGATCGCCTTCGCCTCGTCGACCGTGTCGGCCACGATGGTGAAGGCGCCCGGCAGGATCTTGAGATGCTCGGGGTCGCGCCCGAGCTTGCGCATGCGCGACTTGACGTCGGCATAGAAGGCGCGCGCGTTCGCCAGCGTGCCCGGTGCCGCGAAGATCAGCTCGGCCGTCTCGGCCGCGAGCTGGCGCCCGGCCTCCGAGGCGCCGGCCTGCACGATCACCGGCCAGCCCTGCACCGGCCGCGCGATGTGCAGCGGCCCGCGCACCGACAGGTGCTCGCCCTTGTGGGCCAGCACGTGCAGCTTGGCCGGATCGAAGAAGCGGCCGCTGTCGACGTCGCGCACGAAGGCGTCGTCGGCCCAGCTGTCCCACAGGCCGGTCACCACGTCGTAGAACTCGCGCGCCCGGTCGTAGCGCGCGTCGTGCTCCATGTGGTCCTCGCGGCCGAAGTTCAGCGCCGCGTCGGGGTTCGAGGTGGTCACGATGTTCCAGCCCGCGCGGCCGCCGCTCAGGTGGTCGAGCGAGGCGAAGCGGCGCGCGATGTGGAACGGTTCGTCGAAGGTGGTCGAGGCGGTGGCGATCAGCCCGAGGTGCTGCGTGTGCTGCGCCAGCGCCGACAGCAGCGTGAAGGGCTCGAACGAGGTGGCCGTGTGGCTGCGCTGCAAGGCCTCGATCGGCATGTTGAGCAGCGCGAGGTGGTCGGCCATGAAGAAGGCGTCGAAACGGCCGCGCTCCAGCGTCTGCGCGAGCTGCTTGAGCCGCTCGAAGTTGAAGTTGGCGTCGGGCCAGGCGCCCGGGTAGCGCCAGGCACCGGTATGGATGCTGACCGGGCGCATGAAAGCGCCCAGCCGCAGCTGCTTGCGCGCGCTCACGGCTTGTCCCAGAACACCAGCGCGCGCAGCTCGATGCTGCGGCGGGGCGGCGCCTCGGGCGAGCCGGTCGGGTCCTCGAAGGCCGTGTGGGCCGTGAGCCGCGCCGTGCCGTCCTCGCGCGAATCGAAGATCTTCAGCAGCAGCGCCTCGTCGGGCCGCAGCCGCGGGAACCAGTACCAGCGGTGCTTCGGGTTCCAGGTGAAGGAATAGGTCTCGCCCACCTTGTCGGGGTAGATCAGGTCGCTGGGCACCAGGTCCGCGGGATCGATGGAGCGCGCATCGCACAGCGCGAGCGGCAGCCGCTCCACCGTGGCCAGCGGCCGCCACAGGTTGACGATCGCGAAGCGCTTCGCGAGCCGCTCGGCCGCTTCGTCGGGCGGCAGGTGGTCGGTGACGCGGCGCCGCGCCGAGGCCGGCGTCTGGTCGTCGTGCACGCGGCGCACCGGCTCGCGCAGTTCCGAAGTGCGGCGCGAGCCCTGGGCGCTGTCGCGCAGCGTGTGGTCGAACACCACGATCTTCTCGGCCCCGGTCACGTCGCGCAGCAGCGCCTCGGACTCGCGGTAGTAGAGATCGCGGATGGTCGCGTCCTGCGAGAAGTCGGCCAGCACGCTGCGGTGCGCGATCTGGGTGAAGCCGCTGCGGTCGAGCGAGAGCTCGCGCAGCGCCACCAGCGGGCGGCCGTCGCGGATGGCCACGCGCCGCGCCTCGAGTTCGCCCGTGACCCAGGGCGTGCCCGGCGGCGGCTCGAAGGTGTAGCTCGCGGGCCGGCCCTGGCCCGGCTTCAGGTAGTTGAGCTCGGCCTCGACCGATGGCAGGGTGGCGATGAGCGGATGCTCGTGCGGACTGAATGGCGATGCGGAACTCATGCGCTCCTCGTTCTGAATCAGAAGGGTTCCTTGAACGGCCGCAGGTCGAGTTCCTGCGTCCAGGCGCTGCGATGCTGGGCATGCAGCTGCCAGTAGCTCTCGGCGATGGCATCGAGCTGCAGCAGCCCGTCCTCGCCGGCCTGCGCCGCGCGCTGGGGCGCCCCGCTGCGCAGCCGCTCGCCGTCGATGCCGCCGTCGATCACCACATGGGCGACATGGATGCCCTGCGGCCCGAACTCGCGCGCCAGGCTCTGGCTCAGCGAACGCAGTCCGGCCTTGGCGGCCGCGAAGGCCGCGAACGGCGGCTTGCCGCGCAGCGCGGCGGTGGCGCCCGTGAACAGCAGGCTGCCGCGCCCCGCGGGCGTGGCGCCGTCGAAGGGATTGGCCAGCAGGCCCCGCAGCGCCTCGCGCGCGAACACGAAGCCGCCGAGCGTGCTGGTGCGCCAGGCCTGGGTGAACTGCTCGACCGAGATCTCGAGCGTGGGCGCGCGCGCCGCGCTGGAGGCGTTGAACACCGCCACCGACAGCGGCCCGAGCGCGCGCACGCGCTGGCCGACGCCGTGCACTTCGGCCTCGCTCGCCACGTCGGCCGCGAAGGCATGGGCCGTGCCGCCCGCGGCCGCGATCTCGGCGGCCACGGCCTCGAGCTGCTGCGGCGTGCGGCCGGTCAGCGCGACGACCAAGCCCTCCTGCGCGAAGCGCCGCGCGAGCGCGGCACCGAGGCCCGCGCTCGCGCCGACGCCCGCTATCCAGGCGACGGAGGGACCACGGGGGGCGGTGGGTTCGGAAGGGGAAGAGGACGGGGAGGAAGCGGCGGTCGTGGACATCGGGACGGGTCGGCAAAGCGTGGATCGTCACGAAGGCTATACCCGCGCCCCGGGGGCCGGAACGATGGAAAAGCGATAACCATATGCGCGAACCGGTCGAGTCCCGGGCCCGATGCAGGCCGGCCGCGGAAGGTGCACAAGCGCCCTGCCCCGTGCTTTCCCGCCTCGGTCATTTCCGTGTCAGGAATGCCGGCCCGGCCGGCCTAACATGGTCCGGCGGCCGGCGACGGCCGCGGCTTTCCTCAACGCCTCCCATATCACACACACAACAGGAGACAACACGTGAATCCGATCGAGCAGAGAACCATCTCGAAGATGAGCTGGCGGCTGTTGCCGCTGCTCATGGTCAGCTACTTCATCGCCTACCTCGACCGCGTGAACCTCGGCTTCGCGGGCGCCGCCATGTCGAAGGACCTGGGCTTCAGCGCGGCCGTGTTCGGCAGCGCGGCGGGCATCTTCTTCATCGCCTACTTCCTGTTCGAGGTGCCGAGCAACATGGCGCTCGAGCGCTTCGGCGCGCGCCGCTGGATCGCGCGGATCATGTTCAGCTGGGGCATCCTGTCGGCGGCCCAGGCCTGGGTCGGCGGCTCGACCAGCTTCAACGTCGTGCGCTTCCTGCTCGGCATCGCCGAGGCCGGCTTCTTCCCCGGCGTCATCTTCTACATCACGCTGTGGTTCCCCTCGGCCTACCGCGCGCGCATCGTCGGCTGGTTCATGTTCGCGATCCCGATCTCCACCGTGATCGGCTCGCCGATCTCGGGCTTCATCCTCAACATGGACGGGATGGGCGGCATGCACGGCTGGCAGTGGCTGTTCATCCTCGAGGCGATCCCCTCGCTGATCCTGACCTTCTTCGTGCTGTTCTACCTGCCCGACGGTCCGAAGGACGCGAAGTGGCTCACGAACGAGGAGCGCACGTGGCTGCAGGGCACGCTCGACGCCGAGCGGCGCAACCGCGAGTCGATCAACCAGATCTCGTGGAAGCAGTCGCTCTTGAACCCGCGCGTGATCGGCCTGGGCTTCGTCTACATGGGCATCACGGTGCCGCTGTACGGCCTGAGCTTCTTCCTGCCGCAGATCATCAAGGGCTTCGGCGGGCTGGGCAACGTGGAGATCGGCTTCATCAACGCCTTCCCCTACCTGGTGGGCGCGATCGCGATGCTGTTCTGGACCCGCGCCTCCGATGCGCGCAAGGAACGCAAGTGGTTCCTGCTGATCCCGCTGGCCTGCATCTTCGTCGGCCTGGTGCTGGCGGCCGAGACCAGCGCGCCGGTGCCCAAGATGGCGGCCGTAACGCTCGCGGCCTTCGGCATCTTCAGCGCCCTGCCCACCTTCTGGACCCTGCCCACCGCGATGCTCAGCGGCACCGCCGCGGCCGCGGGCATCGCCTGGATCAACTCCATCGGCAACCTCGGCGGCTACATCGGCCCGACCATCTTCGGCACGCTCAAGGACCGCATGGGCAACGACATCTACGCGGTGATCTTCCTCGCGCTGCTGGCGGCCGTGGCCTTCGTGCTGGTGCTGATCATCGGCCACGACGCGCGCACCGAGCAGGCCACGGCACCCGGACGGGCCTGAAATCGTTCAGGCGCCGGCGCGCAGTTCCGCGCCGGCCAGCCGCGTCGCTTCCGCGGCCTTGGCGGTCTCGAGCTGGCGCCAGGCCTCCCAGCACTCCTTCGAGCAGCAGGGCCACCAGCCCAGCGGCCCGACCATCGCTACCTCGCCGCAGCCGTTGCCGCACCAGCGCAGCACGAAGGACTTGGAGCGGCGACGCGGCGCGGCGGGCGGCTGCAGGGATTCGAACGGGGAATGACCGGGGTGCATGGGCGGGGCTTTCTTCGCTGTCTTCGAGAGGCCGGAACGGGTCCGACCTCCTGAAGACGAACGAAGGCCCCCAAACCCTCAGTCTTCGAAGAAATATTTTTCGGGCCGCCCCGCCGCGCGGTGTTCCTCAGTACAGCGTGGCCTTCTGCCGCGCCGGCAGCTCGCGGTCGTAGCTCGCGCCGTCGAAGGCGGCATCGGTCAGCGCCGACAGGATCGCGCCGGGCGTGGGCACGTCGGGCCGTGCCTCGTCGGGCCGCGGCGCCCACAGCCGCGAACGCTGGATCGCGCGCGCGCACTGGAAGAACACGGTCTCGACCGCGATCTCGATCACGCACTGCGGCGCCTTGCCCTCCACCGCGAAGCGCGCGAGCAGCGCCGGATCGACCGTGAGCCGCGCGCGGCCGTTGACGCGCAGGGTCTCGCCCACGCCCGGGATCAGGAACAGCAGCGCCACGCGCGGATCGGCCACGATGTTGCGCAGGCTGTCGATGCGGTTGTTGCCGCGGCGCTCGGGCATCCACAGCGTCTTCGGGTCCTTCACCGCCACGAAGCCCGGCGGATCGCCACGCGGCGAGGCATCGAGGCCGTCCGGCCCGAGGGTGGCGAGCACCGCGAACGGCGAGGCCTCGATCAGCGCCCGGTAGGACGGATGCAGCCAGTCGATCTCCTTCTTGAGCGAGGCTTCGCCGGGCTGGCCGAACAGGGCCTGGAGCTGGGCCAGGGTCTGGATCGCGTGCGGGTCGTGGGTCATGACGGTCGATGGTGAAGGGAATCCGGGGATGGCTCGAGTTTCGCGGCACTGCGCCCGCAGGCGATGGCCATCGCGGCCAGCAGCGCCGCCGCCACGCCGTAGATCCAGGCCGACGACGCAATGGGCAACAGCAGCCCGGCCAGCACCGGCCCCGCCCCCGCGCCGATGTCGCGCCAGGTCGAACGCGCGGCCAGCGCCTGCACGCGCTCGGGTCCGGGCGTGCGGTGCGCGACGATGGGCGCGATCAGCGGCAGTTGCAGCGCGCGCAGCACCACGATCAGCGCCGCGCAGCTCCAGAGCCAGCCCAGGCCGAAGCCCACCAGCGCCAGCGCCGTGAGCAGCGACAGGCTCACCAGCAGCCGCTCGGCGCCGAAGCGCTCGGCCATGCGGCCGCCCACGGGACTGAGCGCGATCTCGGAGAAGTAGCGCAGCGCCATCAGCACGCCGGCCACCACCACCGCCGCGCCCGGCAGCAGGTCCTTGCCGAGGTACGACAGGCCGACGATGAACAGGCCGTCGAGCGCCAGCCCTTCCATGAAGGACCAGCCGTCGAGGCTGTTCGGCCGCTGGAAGCGCTTGGCCGCCACCGCGACCGGATGCGGCGCCGTCGGCAGCCGGCGCGCGGCCAGCAGCCCGAGCAGCGCCACCGCGGCCAGCAGCCAGAAGATGGTGCGCGGCCCGCTCCAGTGCGCGAGCACCGCGCCCAGCGGCAGCGCCACCACCGGACCGAGCGCGATGAAGGCGCGCGAGCGGCCGCTGCGGCGCGCGGCGCCCACGGGGTCGGCCGTGGCCAGCGCCTGCGTCGAGAGGTTGAAGGCCGCGAAGCACAGGCCCCAGAGCAGCCGCAGCGGCAGCAGCGCCCACAGCCCCGAGAGCGTGGCATAGCCGAGGCAGCACAGCACCGCGCCCGCGACGGCCAGCGTGCAGGTGCGGCGGTCGCCATGGCGCGCATAGAAGTCGGCCACCCAGCCATAGCCGGCGATGCGCACCAGCCGGTTGGCCGCGAGCAGCAGCCCCGCCTCGGCGAGCGTCACGCCGAACTGCACGGCATACATCGGCAGCAGCAGGTAGAGCACCACGTCGCCCGGCAGTGCGAGCCCGAGCGAGAGCGCGGCGTGGCGGGAGTTGCGGTCGGTGGTGGAGACGGAGGCCGCGGACGTGGCGGGGACGGAAGCGGAGCGGCGGGAAGAAGAAGACATCGAGCCCGCATCGTGCGCCCGCGAAGCCCGCGCCGACAAACGACATTAACGCGCCGCATGCGTGACAAAATCGCACGCATGCCGTCCCGCGAGCCTCCCCTGAACGCCGTGCGCGCCTTCGCGGCCGCGGCGCGCCACCTGAGCTTCACGCGCGCGGCGCACGAACTCCATGTCACCCACAGCGCGATCAGCCGCCAGATCAAGGGCCTCGAGGCCTTCCTCGGTGTCGCGCTGTTCGAGCGCCGCATCCGCCAGGTCGCGCTGACCGCCGAGGGCCAGCAGTTCTTCGCCGAGGTCGAGCCCGCGCTGGCGCAGATCGGCGCCGCCGCGCGCGCGCTGCAGGCACAGGGCGCGGCGCGCACGGTGCGCATCAACGTGCGGCCCTCGTTCGCGGTGCGCTGGCTGATCCCGCGCCTGCCCTCCTTCGTCGAGCGCCATCCGGACATCGAGCCGCAGGTGGTCACGAGCACCGTGATGCCCGAGCAGGTGGCCGACAGCTTCGACATCGCGGTGCGCCGCGGGCTCGAGGGCTGGCCGGGCGCGATCGCGGTGCAGCCCTTCCTCGAGGACGAGGTGCTGGTGGTCGGCGCGCCCGCGCTGTTCAAGGCCCATCCGCTGCGCGACCTGCGCGCGCTGGCCGCGCACGTGCAGCTGTCGGCGCGCACGCGCAAGGAGGACTGGGAGGCCTGGAAGAAGCAGGTCGGCGCACCGCGCGTGCGGCCGGCCGGTCGGCTGCAGTTCGACCACCTGCACTTCGTGCTGCAGGCCGCGGTCGACGGCCTGGGCATCGCGCTCGCGCCGACCTCGCTGGTGTCGCACGACCTCGCCTCGGGCCGGCTGCACTCGCCGCTGCCCGCGCTGCGCATGCGGCTCGAGCGCTACTACTACGGGCTCGCGCCGGGCGCGGCGCCCGAGGCGCGGCAGGTGGCGGACTGGTTCGAGGACATGCTGCTGGCGCAGCAGGCCGAAGCCGTGGGCTGAGGCCCGTCTTCACGGGTCCGTTTTCGGCCAGCCCGATGCGGGGCGGCCCGTGACCATCGGGTCATGTCCTCCTCTCTGCCCCGCCCCTTCCTCCACCTGGCTCACGCGAACCTCGCGGCGCAGTCGGCCGAGCAGCTCGGCCTGGCCGCGGTGCCGCTGGTCGCGGTGATGGCCTATGGCGCGGGCGCCGCCGAGACCGGGCTGCTCGCGGCCGTGCAGACCCTGCCCTTCCTGCTGCTCGCGATGCCGCTGGGCCTGCTCGCCGATCGCATGCCGCGCCGGCGCCTGATGCTGCGCGCCGAAGTGCTGCGCGCGCTGTCGCTGCTGCTGATGCTCGCCGTGCTGGCGGCGCCGTGGTCCGCGCGCCTGGGCATCGCGGGCATGGCGCTGCTGGGCTTCATCGGCGCGATCGGCACCGTGGCCTTCAGCGTCGCGGCCCCCGCGCTGGTGCCCGAACTCGTGCCGCGCGAGGCGCTGGCGCGTGCCAACGGCCGCATCGAGCTGGCGCGCAGCGCGGCCTTCGCGGCCGGCCCCGCCGTGGCGGGCGCGCTCGTGGCCTGGACCGGGGCGGGCGCGGCCTTCATGCTGGCGGCGGCGCTGTCGGTCGCGGCGGTGGCCCTGCTGTGGAAGCTCCCCGAGCCGGCGCGCCGCGTGCCCGCCGCGCGCCATCCATGGACCGAGCTGCGCGAAGGCGCGCGCTTCGTGCTGCGCCATGCCTGGCTGCGGCCGATGCTGCTGACCGGCGCGGTCTTCAACATCGCGTGGTTCGTGCTGCAGGCCGGCTATGTGCCGCATGCCGTGCGCGCCCTCGGCCTCGGCGCGCAGGGTGTGGGGCTCACGCTCGCGATGTATGGCGCGGGCATGGTGGCGGGCGCATTGCTCACGCCGCGCATCGCCGCGCGCACGAGCCCGGGCCGCGCGATCCGCGTCGGCCCGTTCGGCGCGGTGCTGGCCGCGGTGTTGATGGCGTCGACACTGCGGTGGCCCAGCGCCGGGCTCGCGGCCTTGTCGCTGTTCGTGTTCGGCGCCGGGCCGATGGTGTGGACCATCAGCTCGACCACCCTGCGCCAGGGCGTGACGCCCGCGGGCATGCTGGGCCGCGTCTCGGCCGTGTTCCTCACGGTGAATGCCGGCGCGCGGCCCGTGGGGGCCGCACTCGGCGCGGGAGCCGGCGCGCTCTGGGGCGAAGCCGGCTGCCTGCTGCTCGCGCTCGCGGGCTTCGTGCTGCAGGCGGCGGTCATCGCGCTCGCGAAACTCGATGCCGCATCCTCGGACGAGGCGTTGCGCAGCCCTACTTGAGCGTCGACCAGACCATCGCGCGGCAGCCCGGCTGGTTGGCGGGCGGCAGCAGGTCGCAGTTGCGCAGCGCCTGGCGCTGGTTGTCGTTCATGCGGTCATAGCGATCGCGGTCCCGGTCGCGTTCGCGCTCCCAGCCACCGCCACCGCCGCCATAGCGGCGCGGGTCTTCCGAGCGGCGGCGCGATTCGATGTCCTGCAGGTTGTCGCGGTCCTGGCGCGAGAGGTTCTCGTTCTGCAGGCAGCGCGCATAGGCCGGGCTCTCGGGACGGAAGCCATAGGCCATGCAGTTCTGCTCGTCGCGCATGCGCTGCTCGCGCGCATGCTCGCCGGGCGTCACGCAGCCCGCGAGCAGCGTGCCCGCGGCAAGGGCCGCGAGCGCCATACGCGGCGCGGAAGAACGGAAGATGCGAAGAAGAAAAAGCGGTCGGGGGTCGATACGGTTCACAGTCATTGCCGAACTCTAGGCCGCAGAGCTAGGAATGTTCTGAATCAATTCTTAAGAAGCACGTCCTCGAAGAAGGCGCCGATCGGCCGTTCGAGGTCGCGCACCTGGACCTCGAGCACCCAGATGCCGTCGCCCGGAACGAAGTCGGCTTCGGCCAGGCGGTGCTTGCCGTAGAGCGCATGCGGAAAGTCCGAGACCCGGTGGCCACCGGTCTCGCGCACCAGTGCGCAGCCATGCATGCGCGCGAGGCCGCTCGCGAAGTCGTAGAGCGCGGCGCCGCTCAAGCCCTGCCGCCAGGCCTCCTGCGCGCGTTCGAAGATGTCGCGCGCCGCGCGCGTGACGCGCGCGTGGTCGGCATCGGCACCGCGAACGAAGGTATCGCCGTAGTCGCCTTCGTAGCCGTCCCAGACCGGACCCAGGTCGACGGTGTAGACGTCGTCCTCGCGCAGGCGCCGCTGCCGATCGACCGGCTCGCGCGAAGTGCGTTGCGTATCGGGCCCGAAGCGCACATAGGTCGGATGCCAGTTGTAGGCGGCGCCGAGCCGGCGCAGATGCCGGTCGGCGACCGCGATCGCTTCGCCCGTGGTCATGCCCGGTTCGATCAGCGCGGCGATCTGCGGCAGCGCCTCCATCGAGCGGCGGCGCGCCTCGAGGATGCCGTCGCGCGTGAACGTGGCGCCCACCTTCTCCCAGGGATGGCGCACGACCTGCTTCGTGCTCGGCAGAAACACCTCCGAGACGAAGCGCGCCTTCGGCAGCCCCTCGGCCTGCAGCAGCGCGCGCGCGTCGCGCACCATGGCCGGGTTGCCGCAGGCATAGACGACCGTGCGCTCCCAGTCGTGCGCGGCCTTCGATGCCGCGTGCTGCACGTGCTGTTTGACCTCCACGCGCGAAGACGGCACCGCGGTCCAGCGAAAGCCCGCATGCACCCGCGCCATCTCGTCGAGCCATGCGGCCGCATAGCAGTCGCCGGCCTCGGCCACGCCCCAGTAGAACGACACCGTGCGGAACGCGCCGCTCGCGAGCGCCGTCTGCAGGATCGGCCGAACGCCCGCGAAGCCGGTGCCGGTGGCCAGCAGCACGAGGTGCTCGATTCCGTCGGAGGGCGCCTGCCAGACGAAGGCGCCATGGGGCCCCTCAAGCTCGAGCAGGTCCGCGGGCCGCAGCGCCGCGAGACACTGCTCGGTGAACAGGCCGCCCGGCATGCGGCGGATATGGAACTCGAGCCGGTTCAAGGCTTCGCCCTCTTCCGACGGCCGGTTGGCGATCGAGAAGCTGCGGCGCTCGCCGTCCTCGAGCACGAACTGCGCATGCTGGCCCGGCGCGCAGCGGAACGGCTCGGCGCTCTGCAGCTCGACCACCAGCCGCATGACCTTGGCCGTGAGCGGTTCGCAGATCAAGACCTTCGCGGAGTGCCGCGATGGCGCGAGCGCCGGCGCGCTCCAGTGCGCGAAGCGCAGCCGCAGGTCGCTGGTGGCACGGCACTGGCACATCAGCAGTTCTCCCGCGTCGACCTGGTAGGCCGCCTCCGAGGGCGGCGCGATGCGCTCGACGCCGCCCTCGAGCAACTGCGCGCGGCACGAGCCGCATTCGCCGCGCTTGCACGAGAACGGCACGGCCACGCCCTGTGCCAGGGCCGCGTCGAGCAGGCTGCCCGCGCCATCGAGGGGGAATCGCGGGCCGTCGGGCGCGAGGGTGCAGAAGAAGTGCGTGGGGTTCGTCGTCATGGGGAGCTTCGTGGGTGGAATGCCTGGGACGCGAATCTAAATAGAATGTGGCCTTGCTTGTAGATCCATTTCGGAGAAAGCGATAAGGCCACTTTCGAGCCCCCCGCAGGCCCGGCGCACGCCGTCGAGCCTCGATCTCGCGACCGAGCCGCCGCTCGAGGGCGAGGCCAAGCAGGCGTGGATCTACCGCCAGATCCGCGCCCGCATCCTCGACGGCGCGCTGGCCAAGGGCGCGCGCCTGCCCTCCACGCGGCAGCTCGCGCAACGCTGGCAGGTGTCGCGCGTGACCGTCGACGCGGCCTACGACCAGTTGCGCAGCGAGGGCTACCTGGTCAGCCGGGCCGGATCGGGCACCTACGTGGCGGCGCAGGTGCCCGACCGCTTCTTCGAGGCCGGCGACGCGAAGCGGCGCCCGGCCACGCCCCGTACGCGGCCGGCCTGGAAGACCGACATGGCGCCGCTCGCCGCCACCGAGGCCCACCAGGCCTTCATGGCACGCGTGGCCGATCCGGCGCTATTCCCGCTCGATCTCTGGCGCCGCACCTTGCAGGCCAGCGCGCGGCGCGTGACCGCGGCACAACTGTCCGACGACGATCCCTTCGGGCTCCCGGCATTGCGCGAGCAGATCGCCGGCTACCTCGGGGTGGCGCGCGGCATCGCCTGCGAGGCCGAGCGGATCGTGATCGTCTCGGGCATCCGCGAAGGGCTCGACCTCTGCGCGCGGCTGCTGCTGGCGCCCGGCGACAAGGTGCTGCTCGAGGACCCCGGCTACCTGCATGCCGCGCCGATCTTCGGCCAGCACGGCCAGCAGTTGATCCATGTCCCGATCGATGCCGAAGGCTTCTCGGTCGCGCAGGCGCGCCAGCATGCGGGCGCGCGGCTCGCGCACGTCACGCCGGCGCACCAGTCGCCCAGCGGCCTCACGATGCCGGTATCGCGCCGCCTCGAACTGCTGTCGTGGGCCGAGGCCGCGAAGGCCTGGGTGGTCGAAGACGACTACGACAGCGAGTTCAGCTACGACAGCGCGCCGTTGCCGGCCCTCAAGAGCCTCGATGCGGCCGACCGCGTGATCCACTGCGGCAGCTTCAACAAGACCCTGTTCGGCGCGCTGCGCATCGGCTACATGGTGCTGCCGCGCGCGCTGGTCGCCGACTTCCGCCGTGCCTGCCACATCGCCGGGCGCTCCACCGGCGTGATCGAGCAGATGGCGCTGGCCCGCTTCCTCGAGAGCGGCGACTTCGCACGCCACGTGCGGCGCGCGCGCATGGTCTATGCGCAGCGGCGCGACCTCGTGCTCGGCGGCCTGCGCGCGGCGCTCGAGCCCGCGCGGCTGCATGTCACCGGGGAACACGCGGGCTTCCACCTCGTGTGGTGGCTGCCGCCGGACATGGCGCTGGCGCCGTTCCTGCGCGCGGCCGCGCAGCGCGGGCTGCGCTTCCAGGCGATCTCGGATTTCTGCCAGCGCAAGGACCTGCCGCCGGGGCTGGTGATCGGCTACACGGCGATGGACGACGAGGCGCTGCGCCGGCACGTGGACGAACTGCGGCGGCTGATCCAGAACGCCTGACGCGGCCGTGCCTTTGCATCGTCCTGTCATCAAGGCCCTTTAAAAGGCGAGCGAGACGGTCCGTAAACCCGCAATCGCCGCCGCCCCCGCGGCCAGTTGGAGGAGAACATGAACGAGCCCGCCCATATCGGTGTCGCCGCGCGCCAGCGCATCCAGCAGCAGGCCGAGCAGATCCAGCGCTCGCTCGATGCGATCGGCGCCGGCCGGCCCGGCGATGCCGAGCCCGAGATGCTGCGCCGCAGCGCCGTGCTGCAGCGACGGATCGGCCTGCCGGTGCAGGAGGCCGCGCGCGAGGCGCCGCATTCGGGCGCGGAGAAGGTCTGGGGCAAGACGATCGACTTCGTCGATGTCGCGTTCCTGCAGCGCGGCGCCTATGCGGCGCGCGCCGTGGCGCGGATCGTGACGCGCGACGGCCAGGGCCTCGGCACCGGCTTCATGATCTCGCCCGTGCTGTTCCTCACCAACAACCACGTGATCGGCTCCAAGGCCGATGCGGCGGACCTGCTGGTGGAGTTCGACTACGAGCGCGACCTCGCGGGACGCCCGCGCGTGCCCACGCGCTTCGCCTTCGCGCCCGAGGCCTGCTTCCTCACCAACGACCAGGACGACCTCGACTACACCGTGCTGGCGGTCGGCGGCCGCCTGAGCGGCCCCGGGGTGCTCGCGGGCTACAGCTTCCTGCCGATCTCGGCGGCCCGCGACAAGCACCAGCTGGGCGACCACGCCAACATCGTCCAGCACCCCGACGGCCGCATGAAGGAAGCCGTGCTGCGCGAGAACCAGCTGGTCTCGCGCGCGAGCACCACGCTGCACTACGTGGCCGACACCGAGCCGGGTTCCTCGGGCTCGCCGGTCTTCAACGTGCTGTGGCAGGTGATCGCCCTGCACCACTGGGGATCGCCGCACCGCGACCTGCTCGACCAGAACGGAAAGCAGATCGCCAAGACGGTCAACGAAGGCATCCGGATCAGCGCCATCGTGACCGACATGAACACGCGCAAGAGCGGCCTGCCGGCGCGCGAGCGCGAGAAGATCACCGAGGCCATCGCCGCGGGCCTGGATCCGCAGGTGGTCTCGTCCGTCGAGGCCGCACCGGCCGTGGCGCATGACGCTTCGCTCGGTGCGTCGGTCGACGTGGCCAGCGACGGCACGGCGACCTGGACCATCCCGCTGCGCGTGAGCGTGCAGCTGGGCGGCTACCCGGCCCGCAACGGATCGCCGACGCCCGCGCAGGACGTCGCGCCGCAACCGCATGCCGACGCGGCGCCGTCGAGCACCGGCGAAGAGGCGCGGGTCCAGGTCGATCCGGACTACGGCAACCGCGACGGCTACCAGCCCGACTTCCTGCCCGGCGTTGCCGTTCCCCTGCCCAAGCCGCGCGGTGCCGCGGCCCTGCGGGCGGTCTCCGTCAACACGCGTCCCAAGGCGGGCCGGCCCAAGTACGAACTGCCGTACGAGCACTTCAGCGTGGTGATGCACAAGAAACGGCGGCTGGCCTGCTTCACCGCCACCAACATCGACGGGCGCCTCGCCAAGAGCTACGACCGCAGCACCGGCGTCATCGCCGCCTTCCATCCGGGCGAGGAGGAAGCGGACGAGGCCCCGGAGGCCAGCGAGCTCTGGTTCATCGACCCGCGCATCCCCGAGGAAGAACAGACCCCGCCCGCGCTGTACGCGGGACAGACGGCCTACGACGCACAGGGCGCGGCCATTGTCGACAAGCGCAAGGCGGACCATGCGAACCGGATCTTCCAGCAAGGCCACCTGACGCGCCGGCAGGATCCGCTCTGGGGGCCGGACGACATCGTCGTGCGCGCCAATGCCGACACCTTCCACGTGACCAACCGGTCGCCGCAGGTGGGCTTCTTCAACATGGGCAAGAGGAAGCCGGGCGCCGAAGCGGCCGCGCACGCGGGCGGCACCCTGTACTGGCGCGCGCTCGAGGACTTTGTGCTCAACAACGCGGTGGCGGACCAGGCGCGCGTCAGCGTGTTCACCGGACCGATCTTCGACGACGAGAACGACATTCCCTGGGACCGCGGCATGCCCGGGATGGCCGGGTTCAAGGCCCCGCGCGAGTACTGGAAGATCGTGCTGCGGGTGGAGGACGGCCGCCTGCAGGCGACCGCCCTGAGCATCGACCAGACGCCGCTCATCGACTACGTGCCCGAGGCCACGCTGTCAGAAGCGGCCCTGGCGCGCGTGAGCTTCGAGAAGGTGAAGCGCTACCACGTGAGCATCGCGGAACTGGAGCGCAGGACCGCGCTGGATTTCGGCGCGAAGGTGCGCGGCGCCGACACCCATCCGGGCGGGGAACGGCGCGAGGTCGCGTCCTTGAGCCAGCTGCTGAGCGTTCCGCGCGCGCCGGGCCGCCGGCGCCGCTGAACCTCGCGCCTAGAACAGCGACGCCATCCCGTTGGGCCGCGCGCCCTCGATGTCGAGCATCCTGAGCTTGGTCAGCGCCCCGCCCCCGGCCGAGAAACCACCGGGCTTGTTGCCGGCAGCGAGCACGCGGTGGCACGGCACCACGGGCGCGAAGGGGTTGAGGCCCATGGCCTGGCCCACCGCGCGCGCCAGCGTCTTGTCGCCCAGTTCCTCGGCGATCTCGCCGTAGGTGCGCGTCTGGCCCGGCGGAATGCGCCGTGCGAGCTCGTAGACGCGCCGATGGAAATCGGACAGGCCGCGCATGTCGAGCACGATGTCGCGCAGGTCGTCCTGCGCGCCTTCGAGCAAGGCTTGCACCGCCGCGATCGCGCGTCGCGCCTCGGCATTCGGCTCGGCCTCGGGCAGCTCGGGAAAGCGCTGGCGCATGCGCCTGAGCGCGGGCTGCAGCGTGGGGTCATCCTGTGGCAGCTGCACGCCGACCAGCCCCCGCGGCCCCCAGGCAATGCCGCAGACGCCGAGCGCGGTATCGAACACGGCGAAGCCCGGCACGGCGGACGCGTCGGCGAGCTGGCGCGTGTCAGCGGTATCCATGGCGAAGCCCTCCGTTCATGCGGGTTCCAGCGCATGCTGGCGCGAAGCCAGCACGGCTCCGAGCCACAGCGCGATCGCCGACCCCACGAGGCCGCGCGCCAGCCCGCCCGGGCCGTCGGAGATCCAGCCGGTGATGGTCGGGCCCACGATCTGGCCGAAGGCGAACACGATGGTGAAGACGCTGATGCCCTGGGCCCAGCGCGAGGACGGCAGGTTGTGGCGCACCAGCGCGGTGGTCGAGGCCACCACCGAGAGGAACACGCCGCCGAACAGCAGCCCCGAGACCAGCGCGATGGGCGCCGAGGCGCTGAGCACCGGCAGCAAGGTCGCCACGCCCAGCAGCCCGTTGAGCAGCGCCTGCGGCTGGCCGCCACGGTAGCGGTCAAGCAGCCCGGCCCACAGCCGCGACGAGGCGATGCAGGCGATGCCCAGCAACGCATAGAACAGCGTGACGAAGCCCGCGCTCGCGCCCTGCTCGCGCAGCAGCGCGATCACGAAGGTCATGTAGCCGATGTAGCCGATGCCGAAGAAGGCATAGCCCGCGAGCGCCCAGCCGAAGCGCCGCAGCGCGACCGGTGCGCCGGGTGCGGCACCGGAAGCCGAAGTGGCGGACACGGGCGCGGGTCGATCGGGCAGCGCGCGGCCGGCCCAGGCCAGCAGCACGGTCGCCACGCCGCTGGCCACCGCCAGCGCCCACCAGGCCCAGGCCCAGCCATGCGGTTCGCCCGCGGCGGCCTGCAGCACCTGCGGCACGAGCAGCGCCGAGGCCAGGATGCCGAAACCGGTGCCGCCGTAGTAGATGCCCAGCAGCAGGCCGCCGCGCGAGGCGTCGGCCTCGCCGAGCCGCGCGGCCATCAGCCCGCCGGCCACGAACACCCAGGCGCTCGCGATGCCCGCGAGCAACCGCTGCAGCAGCAGCGCAGGCGCCGCGGTGACGAAGCCGCTGCCGGCCATGAACAGGCTCGCGAGCACCGCGCCCACCACCAGCAGCCGGCTCACGCCGAAGCGCCGCATCAGCGCCGGCGTGACCAGCGCGCCGACCAGGTAGCCGACCGCGTTGGCGGTGTTCATGCCGCCCGCCAGCGCATAGCTCCAGCCGAGGTCGTCGCGCATCGGCGGCAGCAGCAGCGCATAGGCGAAGCGCGTGATGCCGAGCGAGACGGCCGCGCCCATCGACAGGGCGAAAGCCAGCCGCAAGGTGGGCGGCACGGGGGCGGAGGAAGTCAGGGTGGTCGACATCGGGCGGTGCGCGGGGATGCACCATTCTGCGGCAGCCGGCGCCGCCGCGCTGTCGCGCGTGAATCGGCCGCTCAGTGCGCCGCGGCGTCCGCGTGCACCAGCAGCCGCTCGAGCAGCACCGCCACGTGCATCGCCTCGCGCTGCGCGCCGTCGGCGATCTGGTGCCGGCAGCTCGTGCCGTCGGCCACCACGATGGCGCCGGGCTTGGCGCGGATCGCGGGCAACAGGCTGGCTTCGGCCATGCGCATCGAGACCTCGTAGTGGCTGGCCTCGTAGCCGAAGCTGCCGGCCATGCCGCAGCACGAGCTCTCGATGAGTTCGGGCGCGGCGCCCGGGATCAGCTTCAGCACCTCGAGCACCGGGCTCACCGCGCCGAAGGCCTTCTGGTGGCAGTGGCCGTGCAGCAGGATCGGCGCCTCGGCCGGCTTGAGCGCGAGCTCGAAACGGCCGGCGCGGACCTCGCGCGCGACGAACTCCTCGAACAGAAGCGCCTGCTTGGCCACGGTCTCGGCCTTCTCGCCGAAGCCCATCACCAGCGTCTCGTCGCGCAGCGTGAGCAGGCACGAGGGCTCGAGGCCCACCACCGGCACGCCCGCGCGCGCCAGCGGCAGCAAGGCATCGATCAGGGCCTCGGCCTTGCGTTTGGCTTCCTCGACCATGCCGCTGGCCAGGTAGGTGCGGCCGCAGCAATGGTGCGCGCCGCGCTTCTCGACCGTGTGCAGCACATAGCCCGCGGCCTGCAGCACGCGCGCGGCCGCGAGCGCGTTCTCGCTCTCGAAGGTGCCGTTGAAGGTGTCGACGAACAGCACCGCGGCCTTGCCGCCGCGCCGCGCGATCGCCAGCACGGTGTCGCGGTCGGCGAACAGGCCGGGCTCGCCGTCCTTGGCGCGCCAGAAGGTGTCACTGCGCCAGGCCGGCAGCGAGCGCCTGGCCGAGAAACCCAGCAGCTTCTCGCCGAGCCAGGCGGCGCCCGGCACGCTGTTGCGCAGGTTCAGGAGCCACGGCAGCCGGCTCGCGCGGTGTGCGTAGTCGGGCAACTGCGCCACCAGCCGGTCCTTGAGCGTGTGGCCGTGGCGCCGCTTGTAGTGGGCCAGGAACTCGATCTTCATCTTCGCCATGTCCACGCCGGTCGGGCAGTCGCGCTTGCAGCCCTTGCAGCCCACGCACAGGTCCATGGTCTCGTGCAGGGCCTCGCCGGTGAAGGCATCGGGGCCGAGCTGGCCCGACAGCGCCAGCCGCAGCGTGTTGGCGCGGCCGCGCGTGAGGTGCTGCTCGTCGCGCGTGACGCGGTAGCTCGGGCACATGGTGCCGGCGTCGAACTTGCGGCAGTGGCCGTTGTTGTTGCACATCTCGACCGCCTTGGCCAGGCCGCCGGTGCTGTCGCCGCCGGTGCCGGGCGCGGAGGTCTGCTCGGTCACCGGGTCGGCATTCACGTTCCAGGCCGACCAGTCGAGCACCGGCTTGAGTTCGATGCGGCGATAGGGCTTGGGCGCGGTCGGCGGCGCGAAGCGGAACAGCGCGCCGTCGTCCATGCGCGGCGGGTCGATGATCTTGCCGGGGTTGAACAGGCCGACGGGATCGAGCTTGTGCTTGATCGCGCGGAAGGCCTCGTTGATCGCGGGCCCGAACTGCCACTCGATCCATTCGCCGCGGCACAGGCCGTCGCCGTGCTCGCCGCTGAAGGCGCCCTTGTATTTGCGCACCAGCGCCGAGGCCTCCTCGGCGATGGCGCGCATCTTGGCGCCGCCATCGGCGCGCATGTCGAGGATCGGCCGCACGTGCAGGGTGCCGACCGAGGCATGCGCATACCAGGTGCCGCGCGAACCATGGCGTGCGAACACCTCGGTCAGCGCGTCGGTGTACTCGGCCAGGTGTTCGAGCGGCACGGCGCAGTCCTCGATGAAGCTCACCGGCTTGCCGTCGCCCTTGAGGCTCATCATGATGTTGAGGCCCGCCTTGCGCACCTCCCAGAGGTTCTTCTGGCGCGCCTCGTCGGGCATCTCGACCACGCTGCCCGGCAAGCCCAGGTCGCCCATCAGTTCCACCAGTCGAGCCAGCGCCTGCAGCAGCGGCGCCTTCTCGGCGCCCGAGAACTCCACCAGCAGGATCGCGGCCGGCTTGCCGATCAGCGCGGTCTGCACCGTGGGCTTGAAGGCCGGGTTCGCGAGGCTCAGCTCGATCATCGTGCGGTCGACCAGCTCGACCGCGGTGGGTCCGAGCTTGACGATGTGCTGCGCGGCATCCATGGCCGCATGGAAGGTCGGGAAGTTGACGATGCCCAGCACCTTGGCGCGCGGCAGCGGCGCCAGCTTGAGCGTGAGGCTGCGCGTGTAGGCCAGCGTGCCCTCGGCGCCGATCAGCAGGTGCGCGAGGTTCACGCTGCCGTCGGCCGTGTAGGGCTTCTCGCTCTGGTTGTCGAAGATGTCGAGGTTGTAGCCGGCCACGCGGCGCATCACCTTGGGCCAGTTCGCCGCGATCGCCTCGCGGTGCTGGCGCGCGAGGCCGCGCACGAACTGCGCGATGCCCGCGGCGCGCACGCCCAGCGTGCCCACGGGCCCGAAGTCCACCAGCTCGCCGCTCGACAGCCAGGCGCTCGCGCCAAGCACGTTGTGCACCATGTTGCCGTAGGCGATGGAGCGCGAGCCGCAGGAGTTGTTGCCGGCCATGCCGCCCAGGGTGGCCTGGGCGCTGGTCGACACGTCGACCGGATACCAGAGGCCGTGCGGCTTGAGCTGCGCATTGAGATGGTCGAGCACCAGCCCGGGCTCGACGGTGGCGGTGCCCGCTTCGAGGTCCAGGTCGAGCACGCGCCGGAAATGCTTGCTGTTGTCGATCACCAGCGCCGCGCCCGTGGTCTGGCCGCACTGACTGGTGCCGCCGCCGCGCGCGAGCACCGGCACCTTGAGCTCGCGCGCCACGTCGATGGCGGTGGCGATGTCGCGCTCGGTCTTCGGCACGAAGGCGCCCACGGGCGTGATCTGGTAGATCGAGGCGTCGGTGGCGTAGCGGCCGCGCGAACCCGCGTCGAACAGCACCTCGCCCTGCGTCTCGGCGCGCAGGCGGCGCGCCAGCGCCTCGCAGGTGTCGTTGGGCGGCAGGACGGTTCCGGCGGGCTGGATGCGGCTGGCGGGTTCGATGAGCATCGTGGGTTTTCTTTTTTTGGGGGGAAGCGCGCTCAGGGCGCCTTGGAACGGGTCTTCTTCGCGGGCGGATAGATCTCGCCCTCGCGCAGCAGCTCGAGCACGGTGTCGCGCTTGCGCAGCACGTGCGCGACCAGCACCTTGCGCATGGCGGCGGCATCGCGCGCGGCCAGCGCCTCGATCATCTGTTCGTGCTCGGCCACCGCGTTCTTCCACTTGGCCTCGTTCTGGTTGGTGCGAAAGCGCAGCGACTGCACGCGCGCATTGATCGAGCGGTAGGTGTTCGACAGCACCGGATTGCCCGCGGCCTCGTTGATCGCCGAATGGATGCGCGCATTGAGCCGGTAGTAGCCCGAGAGGTCGTGGCGCGCATAGCAGGCCAGCATCTCGTAGTGCAGCGCGCGCACCTCGGACAGCTGCTCCTCGGTGATGCGGCGCGCGGCCAGTTCGCCCGACATGCCCTCGAGCATGGACAGCACCTCGAAGGTGTCGATCACGTCGGCCTCGGTGAGCTTGACGGCCACCGCGCCGCGGTTGGGCAGCAGGTCGACAAGGCCCTCGGCCGCGAGCAGCTTGATCGCCTCGCGCAGCGGTGTGCGCGAGACGCGCAGCTGCAGGCAGAGCTCGCGCTCGTTGAGCTTGGCACCCGGCGCGATCAGGCCTTCGACCAGCATGGTGCGCAGCCGCGCCGCGACCTGGTCGTGCAGCGCGAGACGGGAGATTTCGATGATTTCGGCGGTCATGGGATGCGTTCTTTGGGCCTCGTGATTGCATTTTGAATGCAAAAAAGAACACCCACAACCCTTGAATTTCAGGGTAAACCAGCAGAACAAAATGAATTTTGAATGCAAAACTGGCGCCGAAAGGACCCGCCATGCTGCAACTCGACCTCCATCCCACCGGCCGTCACTTCCTCCAGATCCCCGGCCCCAGCCCGGTGCCCGACCGCATCCTGCGGGCCATGAGCCTGCCCACCATCGACCACCGCGGGCCCGAGTTCGGCACGCTGGGCCTGAAGGTGCTCGGCGGCATCCAGCAGATCTTCAAGACGAAGCACCCGGTCGCGATCTACCCGGCCTCGGGCACCGGCGCCTGGGAGGCCGCGCTCGCCAACACGCTGAGCCCGGGCGACCACGTGCTGATGTACGAGACCGGCCACTTCGCCTCGCTGTGGCAGAAGATGGCCACGCGCCTGGGCGTGTCGACCGAGTTCCTCGCCTATGCGGGCAGCGACGACCAGTTGCCGAACGCGCCGAGCTGGCGCCGCGGCGTGCAGGCCGAGCTGATCGAGGCGCGGCTGCGCAAGGACACCGAGAAGAAGATCAAGGCCGTGTGCGTGGTGCACAACGAGACCTCGACCGGCGTCACCTCCGACATCGCCGCGGTGCGCCAGGCCATCGATGCGGCCGGCCATCCGGCCCTGCTGATGGTCGACAGCATCTCGGGCCTCGCGAGCGCCGACTTCCGCCATGACGAATGGGGCGTGGACGTCACGGTCAGCGGCTCGCAGAAGGGCCTGATGCTGCCGCCGGGCATCAGCTTCAACGCGCTCTCGCCGCGCGCACTGGAGGTGTCCAAGAGCGCGAAGCTGCCCAAGGCCTTCTGGGCCTGGGACGAGATCGTCGAGATGAACAAGGACGGCTACTGGCCCTACACGCCCAACACCAACCTGCTCTACGGCCTCTCGGAATCGCTCGACATGCTGCTGGGCGAAGGGCTGGACAACGTGTTCGCGCGCCACCGCCGCTGGGCCGCGGGCGTGCGCGCCGCGGTCCAGGCCTGGGGCCTGCCGATCCAGTGCGCCGACCCGGCCGTCTATTCGCCGGTGCTCACGGGCGTGATCACGCCCGAGGGTGTCGATGCCGACGCGCTGCGCCGGCTGATCCACCAGCGCTTCGACCTCTCGCTGGGCACGGGCCTGGGCAAGCTCAAGGGCCGCATGTTCCGCATGGGCCATCTCGGCGACAGCAACGACCTCACGCTGGTGGCGATGGTCGCGGGTGTCGAGATGGGCATGAAGCTCACGGGCATCAAGCTCGCGGGCAGCGGCGTGCAGGCGGCGATGGACCATTTCGCGAGCCATGCGGCCGCGCCGGTGGCGCTGAAGAAGGCCGCCTAGCGACACAGGGAGCCTCGATCGATTCCAGGCCGCAGCGCGCCGCTCGAACGGCGCGGCGGCCTCGGCGCGAGGGCCGCACGGACATGCGCCCTTCCCGCCCCGCATCCGACACACCCATCCATCCACGGAGACAAGCACGATGCAACGACGTTCCCTGATCCAGGCCGCGACCGCCGCGGCCGCCACGCTGGGCGTGCCCCGGCTGTTCGCGCAGGACTGGCCCAACGCGCCGGTGCGCATCGTGGTGGGCTTCCCGCCGGGCGGCGGCACCGATGCGCTGGCGCGCGTGGTGGCGCAGAAGCTCACCCTGATGTGGAACCAGCAGGTGATCGTCGAGAACAAGGCCGGCGTGGCCGGCGTGCTCGCGGCCGACTACGTGGCGCAGCAGCCCAGCGACGGCAGCACGCTGCTGATGGCCCACATCAACAGCCATGCGCTCGCGCCCAGCCTGCAGCCCAAGCTGCGCTACAGCGTGGAACGCGACTTCGTGCCGATCGTGCTGGTGGGCGTCACGCCCAACCTGCTGATCGCGAGCCCGGCGCAGAAGGCGCTCACGGTGAAGGACATCGTGGCCGCCTGCAAGGCCGCGCCCGGCACGCTGAGCTTCGGCTCGGCCGGCGCGGGTTCGGCGCAGCACCTGGCGCTCGAGATGTTCAAGCTGCAGGCGGGCGTCGATGCGCTGCACGTGCCCTACAAGGGCAGCGGGCCGCTGCTGGCCGACCTGATGGGCGGGCAGATCCAGTACAGCTTCGAGACCATGACCGCCGCCACGCCGCACGTGAAGAGCGGCCGCGTGCTCGCCGTGGCGCAGACGCGCACCCAGCGCGCCAAGGGCCATCCAAACGTGCCGACCATGCAGGAGCAGGGCTTCCAGGGCTTCGAGGCCACCACCTGGTACGGCCTCGCGGGCCCGGGCAAGCTGCCGGCGCCGATCGCGCAGAAGGTTAACCGCGACGTCAATGCCGTGCTCGCCATGCCCGACGTGCAGGAGAAGCTCGACACCTACGGCGCCGAGGACGGCGGCGGCTCGCAGGACAAGTTCAGGCAGTTCATCCACACCGAGATCGCCAAGTGGGCCAAGGTGGTGAAGGACGGCAACGTGCGCGTCGAATCTTGAGAAGATCGGCGGCATGAACGCACACACGACCACCCTGCCCCCTGCTCTTTCCGCGCTGGCCGACGCCCTCGTCGCCGCGCGCCGCGCCGACCGCACGCTCGATGCCGTGCCCTGGCTCGACACGCTGCACGAGCCCGCCGAGGCCTACGCGGTGCAGGATGCGGTGGCCGCGGCGCTCGGCTGGTTCGACGCGGGCACCCTGCCCGGCTGCTGGAAATCCGGCGGCGGCTCGCGCGGCGCGACGCTCACCCATGCGCCGCTGCCGCCCGCCGGCGTGCGCCAGAGCCCGGCCGATTGCTCCGACCTCGTGTTCCACCAGCCCGGCATCGAGGCCGAGATCGCGCTGCGCCTGGGCCGCGAGGTCACGCCGGCGCTGGCCGCCTCGCTCGCGCAGGAAGACGCGGCCGCGCTGGTCGATGCCATGACCGTCTCCATCGAGGTCTGCGATGCGCGCTGGCAGGACCGCGAGGCCGCCACGCCGTTGCTGCGGCTGGCCGACTCGCAGGTGCACGGCGCGCTGGTGCTCGGCGAATGGCGACCCTTCGCCGCCATCGACTGGGCCTCGCAGCGCTGCGAAACGAAGATCGGCAACGCCGACACGGTGGTGCGCGAAGGCAGCCATCCGCTCGGCGATCCGGCCTGGCTGCTGCCGATCTGGCTGCGCCATCTCACGCGCCATGGCCAGACCGTACCGGCCGGCACGGTGGTCACCACGGGCTCGTGGATCGGCCTGCTGCCCTGCGCGCGCGGCGATCAGGTGACGGCCGATTTCCCCGGCATCGGCGCCGTGCGGCTGCGCGTGTAGCGCCCGCCGCCCACGCCCGAGCAGGCCACGAGGAAGTCGAGCACCGCGCGCACCCGCGCCGGCAGGGTGCCGGCCTTGCCGATGTAGACCGCGTGGATCGGCTCCACCTCGTTCGGGTTGAACTCCTCGAGCAGCGGCACCAGCCGGCCCGCGTCGATGTCGTGCTGCGTGTGATAGAGCGACAGCCGCGTGATGCCCGCGCCCGCGATCGCGAGGTGGCGCAGGGTCTCGCCATCGCCCGCGCGCACCGGGCCGGCCACCGGCAGCAGGATCGTCCTGCCGTCGATGCGGAACGGCCAGTCGGGCGCGCTGCGCCGGTAGGTCCAGCCCAGGCGGCTGTGCGCCTCGAGTTCCTGCGGCGTGCGCGGCGTGCCGTACTTCGCGAGGTAGGACGGCGCGGCCAGGATGGTCTGGCTGGTGTCGCCGATGCGCCGCGCCACCAGGTCGGAGGCCGGCAGCTGGCCCCAGCGGATCGCGATGTCGGCGCGCTCGTCCATCAGGTCGACGATGCGGTCGGTCAGCGCGATGTCGAGCGTGATCTGCGGATGCTGCTCGATCAGCCTGGGCACCAGCGGCACCAGCATGTGGTGGCCGAAGGACACGCTGGCATTGATGCTGACCCGCCCGCGCGGCGCCGCGCCGGCGGCCGCGCAGCGCTCGGCCTCGTCCATGTCGGCCAGCACGCGGTGGCTGCGCTCGTAGAAGTGCAGGCCCTCGGGCGTGAGCTGCAGCTTGCGCGTGGAGCGGTGCACGAGCTGGATGCCCAGCCGCGCCTCGAGCCGCGCCACCAGCTTGCTGACGGCCGAGGGCGTCATGCCCAGCAGCCGCGCGGCGGCCGAGAAGCCGCCCGCGTCGACCACCTGCACGAAGGCCTCCATCTCGCCCGAACGGTTGACCTCGATGCGCGGCATGGCGTGTTCCCCGGTGGATTCGGCTTGTGAGTTGAATTCACAAGTGCGTTGACCAGCGGCATTCTAGTCAACGAGGGACTTCGTCCGCACAGTACAGGGCATCATGCCCATCGCTCTACTCGCCCTCACCGCCGGTGCCTTCGGAATAGGCACCACCGAATTCGTCATCATGGGCCTGCTGATGCAGGTCTCGACCGACCTCCAGGTCTCGATCACGGCCGCCGGCCTGCTGATCTCGGGCTATGCGCTCGGGGTCGCGGTCGGCGCGCCGCTGCTCACCATCGCCACCCGCCGGCTGCCGCGCAAGACCGTGCTGCTGGCGCTGATGGCGATCTTCACGCTCGGCAACATCGCCTGCGCGCTGGCGCCCAACTACGAACTGCTGATGGGCGCGCGCGTCATCACCTCGCTCGCCCACGGCACCTTCTTCGGCGTCGGCTCGGTGGTGGCCACCGGCCTGGTGGCGCCCGAGCGTCGCGCCTCGGCCATCGCCATCATGTTCACCGGCCTGACTGCCGCCACCCTGCTGGGCGTGCCCTTCGGCGCCTGGCTGGGCCTGCACTTCGGCTGGCGCGCGGCCTTCTGGGCCGTGGCGCTGATCGGCGTGGCGGCGCTCGCGGTGCTGGCCGTGTTCGTGCCCCGCGTCGAGGGCGAGGCCAGACCCGCGCCGCTGCGCGAGGAGATCGCCGTGCTGGCCCGGCCCCAGGTGCTGCTGGGCCTGGCGATGACGGTGCTCGGCTTCGCCGGCGTGTTCGCCGTCTTCACCTACATCCAGCCGCTGCTGACCCAGGTCACGGGCCTGTCGGAATCCGCCGTGTCGCCGATCCTGCTGGTGTTCGGCGGCGGCCTGGCCGTGGGCAACATCCTCGGCGGCCGGCTGGCCGACCGCGCCGTGATGCCCGCGGTGCTCGGCACGCTGGCCGTGCTCGCGGTGGTGCTCGGCAGCATGCAGTTCGCGATCGGCACGCCGATCGCGGCCGTGGTCTTCGTCGGCCTGCTCGGCGTGGCCTCCTTCGCCACGGTGGCGCCGATGCAGCTGCGCGTGCTCGAGAAGGCCTCGGGCGCCGGCCAGAACCTGGCCTCGAGCCTCAACATCGCGGCCTTCAACCTCGGCAATGCGCTCGGCGCCTGGGCCGGCGGCGTGGTGATCGACCATGGCCCGGGCCTGCGCGCGCTGGGCTGGGCCGCCGCGCTGCTGACCGTGGCGGGCCTCGCGATCGCGCTGTGGAGCCGCGCGCTCGACCGCCGCGGCGACCGCGCCCTGCCCGGCGATTGCGCCTCGGTGCGCGCCTGATACATCCCGCATTCAAACAAAGGAGAAGTTCTCATGGAACAACGCTTTCTCGGCCGCTCGGGCTTCAAAGTGCCCGCCCTCGGTTTCGGCGCCGGCACCTTCGGCGGACAGGGTCCGCTGTTCAGCGCCTGGGGCAACACCGGCACCGACGGCGCGCGCCGCATCGTCGACATCGCGCTCGACGCCGGCGTGAACCTGTTCGACACCGCCGACGTCTATTCGAACGGCGCCTCCGAGACCATCCTCGGCGCCGCACTCAAGGGCCGGCGCGACAAGGCCATCGTCTCGACCAAGCTCTCGCTGCGCGCGGGCGACGGGCCGAACCAGGTCGGCGCCTCGCGCCACCACCTGGTGGGCGCGACCGAGGCCGCGCTGAAGCGGCTGGGCACCGACTACATCGACATCCTGCAGTTGCACGCCTTCGACGCGATGACGCCGGTCGAGCAGGTGCTGGGCACGCTCGACGCCCTCGTGAAGTCGGGCAAGGTGCGCTACATCGGCATGTCGAACTTCTCGGGCTGGCAGCTGATGAAGTCGCTCGCGGCCTCCGACCGGCTCGGCCTCGAGCGCTACGTGGCGAACCAGACCTACTACTCGCTGGTCGGGCGCGACTACGAGTTCGAGCTGATGCCGCTGGGCCTGGACCAGGGCGTGGGCGCGATCGTCTGGAGCCCGCTGGGCTGGGGCCGCCTCACGGGCAAGATCCGGCGCGGCCAGCCGCTGCCCGCGGGCAGCCGGCTGCACGAGACCGCCGGCTTCGCGCCGCCGGTGGACGACGAGCGCCTCTACCGCGTCGTCGACGCGATGGACATCGTGGCCGAGGAGACCGGCAAGACCCATGCGCAGATCGCGCTCAACTGGCTGCTGCAGCGGCCCACGGTGGCCAGCGTGCTGATCGGTGCGCGCGACGAGGCGCAGCTCACGCAGAACCTCGGCGCGCTCGGCTGGCAGCTGAGCGACGCGCAGATGGCGCGGCTCGACACGGCCAGCGCGATCACGCCGCCCTATCCCTACTACCCGTACTGGAACGGGCAGTTCGCGGAGCGCAGCCCGGTGGCGGTGCCGCTCAACGCGCCGGCCTGACTTCGCCGGCCGACACGAAGCGCCGCGCGCGCATCCACTTGGTCACGACCCACTTCTCGCCGCGCGTCACGGGCGCGCTCGCATGCAGCGAGCGCGCGTCGACGCGGCCCTCGTCGTCGCCGTACTCGAAGTAGCAGGCATTGCCGCGGATCGGCGACATCGCCAGGCCCAGTTGCGGAAAGACGGTCTGGCCGCCCTCTGGCACGTCGTTGAGGTAGGTCACGAGCGTGCTCACGCGCTGGCCGCTGCGCGCGATCGATTCGCGGTTGGCCAGGTTGCTCGGCGCCAGGTAGTCGTGGTGGGGCTCGCTGCCCGCGCCCTCGGGATAGTGCAGCAGCTGCAGGCCCTCGCCATTCTCCAGCGGCAGGTTCATCAGTGCCGACAGCCGCCGGTCGAGGCGGGCCACCAGCTCGTTCTCGGCCAGGCGAAAGAACATGCCCCAGCTCGCGCGCCGGTCGCTGACCACGTCGCGCCCGCTCATCGGATCGACCAAGGTGGAAGGCGCGAGACGCGGCCGTGCCATCTCGATCAAGGCTCGGCATTCCTCGGCATCCATCACGTTGCCCAGCGAGGCATGGACCGGGTCCTCGCCGCGCGCATGCACGACGATCTCGCGGTCGATTGCCTGGATCCGCGTGCCCTGCGCGAGCCGCATCGCGGGCTTGGCGGCGGCCGCGTCCGACAGCTCGACGGCATCGGCCGGCATCGGCGCGCCGCGCTGCCGCGCATCCACATGGGCCGCGACGATGGCCTGCGCGGCGCGTTCGTTCATGCCCTTGCCTCGCATGGTGGCGACCAGCGCCTGCGGCATCTGGCCGGCATCGAGCATGCCCTTGAGCCAGCGCCCCAGCTCGGGGGAGAAGCGCACGACGGTGCTCATGGCCAGCCGCGGCTCAGACGGGACCCAGGTGCGGCACCCAGCCCTTGTCGCCGCGCGTGAAGCCCTGGCGCAGCTGCAGCGGGCCGTTGGCGCCATTCATGATGCGCGCGACCATCGGGAACACGCGCTGCGCGTCGGGGTCCTGCATCCACGGCGCCGGCTCGATGCGGTAGGTGTAGCTCACCACGGCCATCGGATGGCTGGCGTCGGCGCCGGCCAGCTTCACGTCGACGATCTTCTCGCGCTGCAGGTGCGCCACGCAGAAGTCGTTGGCATGTTCGGCATCGCGGGTCGCATGCGAATGCGGCTTGTAGAACTTGCGGCCCTCGTCGGTCAGCTCGAAGCGCTTGACCGCGCCGTCGGGGTTCTCGGCGCTCTTGGGCGCGGCGACGATGGTGCTGCGCACCAGGCCCAGCTTCTCCATCACCGGGAACTGCACCGCATGGCGCGCGCCGGAACCGGCCTCGGCTTCGGTCAGGTCGATCGGCCAGTCGAACATCGCGAGGCAGATGTCGCCGCGCTCCGCCAGGTAGGCATCGAGCGGGGCCGCGAGGTTCTCGGCCGTGGGTGCGTTGGCGTCGGGGCCGGCGCTGCAGGCGGCGAGCGCGCAGAGCGCACCCATCGCGGTGAGGGTCGTCAGGGTCTGGAACGAGGAACGGAGAGTCATGGGGTTCTGGTGGATGTATCGGGTAGCCATGGCGCGGGTGGTTGCGGACTCAATGCAGGTCGAGTTCGTCCGCGACCCAGCCGCGCCGCGTGAGGTGGACGCCGAGGCGCATCTGCATCGTTCCCTCGCGCTGGATCGCGCGCGCGAGCAGCGGAAACGCCTGCTGCACCTCGGGCGCGGTGGCCCAGGGATCGAGGGCGATGCGGTAGGTGAAGAGCAGCGAAGTCGTGGTGCGGTCGTCGCGGGTCTGCGGCGGATCCCAGCCGACCAGGCGATCGAGGCTCAAGGTGGCTGCGCAAAGATCGGCCGGGTGCACGACGGTCTGCGTGGTGGTGCGCACCACCACGGGTAGCTGCAGGTAGTGCTGGCGCCCGGCGTCGGTCAGCGCGTATTCGCGCGCGGCCGCGACGTCCTTGCCGGCCACGAAGCCGAGCTTCTCGAGCAGCGGCATCTGCTGCGCATCGGGCGCCTGCGAGCCGGCCGGCACCGTGATCGGCCAGTCGTACTTGGCCAGGCACACATGGCCGCGCTGCGCGAGGTAGTCGTTGGCGGTCGCGGTGAAGTTGTCGCGGTTCGGAAAGCGCGCCTCTTCGTTGCCGCAGGCGGTCAGCACGACCATCGGCAACGCCAGGCACGCGGCGATGCCGAAGCGCCGCCAGAGGCTGGAGCGCGGGCCCGTCATTTCGCGCACCGGTCGGAAGCCGACGACGTGGCGGACGGCTGGTAGCCGTCGCTCAGCGTGCCGAGGAAGCAGGTCAGGTCGGCGATCTGCTCGGCCGTCATGGCCGGTGCCGATCCCGGTGCGCGCGGCCTGGTGCCGCTGGCGGCCGTCTTGTCGCCGCCCTCGCCCGTGCCCAGCGGCATTTCCTCGTCGACATTGCCCTGCTGCGCGCGCGGCAGGTCGTTGTACTTGCGCACCGTCGCGCCCGGCACGGCCGTGGGCTGCAGCGCCCAGGCCGGATTCGCCTGCGCCGCGCCGTTGCCGTCCTTGTCGGCCGGATACCAGTATTCGGGATGGGTGTCGCGCGTGTTGTAGAAGTTGAGCACCTGCTCCATCGAATGGAACACGCCATTGTGGAAGAAGCTGCCGCGCGTCGCCACGTTGCGCAGCACCGGCACCTTGAACATGCCGCAGTACGGGTTCGCCGTGTCCGGCGTGGCGGGCATGTGGTCGGTGCGGAAAGGACCGCACAGCCCCATGTCGAAGTACTTCGGATCGTCGTTGGCCGGGATCGGATCGGGATTGTTCGGAATCGAGCGGTCGTTGCGCGGCGCGGCCAGCGCCTGGTAGGTGAAGTCGGTCATCAATCCGGTGTTGCCATTGAAGTTGGCGCCCGTGTAGTGGCAGCCCGAGCAGTTGGCGACGCCGCTGCTGTGGAACAGCACCTCGCCGCGCCGCTCCGCGGGTGTCAGCACGCCGCCGATCTTGTTGAAGACATAGAGGTCGTACTTGCTGCTGTACGGGTGGAAGCTCAGGTCCTCGGTCTCGAGCGCCTGGATCGCCTTGCCGAGGTCGTCGAAGGCCAGGTCGGTGTCGTCGAAGACCTGGGCACCGAAGGCCTGCTTGAACAGCGCCGCATAGCTGCCCTCGCGCACCGCCTTCACCACCGCCTCCTTCGACGCGGCATTCATCTCGACCGGGTTGAGCAGCGGCAGCGCGGCCTGCGCCGCCATCGTGGCCGCGCGACCGTCCCACATGAAGCCGCCGCCCGGCGACTCGGAGGTCACACCGTCGGGGTTGGGTGCGTTGTCGTCGTAGGCCGGCGTCGATTCGCGGTAGCGCAGCGAAGGCACGGCGCGCGCGCCGGTCTGCGCGATGTCGGAACCGAGCTGCACCGAGATGCTGTTGGGCGGGCCATAGGCGTACTGCGGATCGTGGCAGCTCGCGCACGACATGTTGCCGCCGCCCGAGAGCCTCTTGTCGAAGAAGGCCAGCTGGCCGACCTGGGCCGGCAGGCTCAGCACCGGGGCGCGCGCAACGGCTGTCCCTTTGGCCGCTGCCGGATCGGTACCGTTGCAGGCCACCAGGGCCCACAGCGCGGCCGCGAGCACCATGCCGAGCGCGACCGTCTTTTCCATTGCCAAGTTCATCATTCAACGTTGCATCCCGCGAAGGCGGCCGGGCCGCCTTGCGGGATTCGGAAACCTGAAACGCCAGATTCCAGGCGGTCCGCAACGGATCCCGTCTGGAATGGCATGGGGGAACGGAGCCGCGGGGCGAAGCGATCCACCTCGCCCCGCGGATCGTCCTTCGGCTTACTTCGTCGCCCAGACGTTGACCTGGCTCGCGTCGGGTCCCACCTGCGGCGTGATCTGGCCTTCGAGCTCGTTGCCCTTGTCCGGATTCTTCACGCCGACGATATCGGCCGGATAGAGCTTCTGCGCGTAGCCCGCCGGAATCACGTAGGCATGGTTGATCGGCCGCACCGAGTCGAAGTGCGTGTCCGCGCTGCCCGAGTACTCAGGCAATGCCTGGATGTTGGCCAGGATGAAGGCTTCGGTGTACTTGGCGCGATTCAGGTAGCTCGCATCCACGGCCGGGTCGGCGATCTGGAACATGTCCTGCAGCGTGCGCACGAACGAGAAGTGGCTGTAGGCATCGCTGTCCACCACCTGCTTCTTCGCGCCGCCCACGTCCTGCTGGTTGCTGATGATCCCGAAGATCGAGTTGCCGTGGCCGAAGTTGCCGTTGCTGTAGTTGAGCGGCGGCGCGGTCGGCAGACCCTTGCCGCTCGCATCCACGGTCAGCGGCGTGGTCTTCGAATTCGAGCCGCCGGCATTCCAGCCGCAGCACGAACCGTTGTTGCCGCCTTCGCCTTCGTCGTACATCACGACGATCGCCACGCGCTTGTTCGGGTTCTTCCACAGCGCCGAGTTCTGGATCTTCTTGACCACCATGCCGAGGTAGATGTCGGCGCGCTGCACGCCATTGGCCTGGCCGTTGTTGTTGCTCACGCAGCTGGTGTCGGTGCCGACGCCGTGCATGTCGTCGCACTGGTCGGGCACCACGAAGTTGATGTTGCCCACGTCGCCGGTTTCCAGGTCCTTGCTGAACTGGTCGTAGATCCAGCCGCTGGGCGTGCCGTAGACCGAGGTCTTGAGCCAGTCGGCTTCCTGGTACTGGGTGCCGAAGATCGTGCGGTTGGTGGCCACGAACTCGGGCAGGTTGCGCGCATCCTGGAAGGCGATCGACGGGCCGTGCTTGACCTTGTAGAGACCGTTCCCCACCGCGTAGTTGGCCGTGCCCACGAGGCTGGGCGTGGAACCGTCGAGGTTGGTGACGCCCAGGCGGCTCGCGTCGTAGGTGGCGGCCACCTGCGCATCGGCGATGCTGTCGGCGCGCACGTCCTGGCCGGGGTTCATCGACTCGCTGTAGGTGCGGATCGTGCGGCCGGTCTTCGACATCAGCGTGAACAGGTTGTCGCCGGGGATGTTGTGCACGGTGCCGGTGGTCGGCGTATCGCTGCAGGCCGCGCCGGCGGTCGTGCTGTAGCCGGCACGGGTGGTGCTGTTCGCCGGCGGCAGGTTGGCCTGCGCGGGCAGGGGCTGGCCGTCGGACGCCGTACCGCCCTTGAACGCGACGTCGGTGACCACGTAGGGCGTGCCCGCGACGGCGCCGCAGCCGAACCAGTTGTCGTCGGTGATGCCGAAGTCGTCGCCGCCGCCCAGCGCGGTGTAGTTGGGCTCGGACGGATTGCCGGTCGAGTAGTAGGTGCTGAGCTGGTTGTACTTCTTGAGGATGTAGTTGATGTTGACGGCGCGCGGGTTGTCCACGATCACGTCGGTCGACTTGTTCTCCTCGATGATCACGAAGATGTTGTCGTAGGCCGGCACGCCTTCGACGTTGAAGGCTGCCTGCTGCGCCTGCGCGAAGGTGATGTCGCTCTGGGTCTGCGTCGGCTGCGAGCGCGTGACGCTGCTGCCGTCCTTGTTGCTGATGGTCACCGACGCGTTCTTCAGCCGCGGGTCGCCGCCGGCCACCGCCAGGTTGTCGGGGAACGGGTCCTTGCGATCGAGCTTGGCCGTGGCGTAGGTGTAGCGGTTGGTCAGCTCGTTGTCCTGGTACAGGGCCGCGTACTGGTCGGTGCCCTTCAGGCCGTTGACGTCGGCCAGCGGATCGGTGAGCGCGGCCGTGCCGAGGTTGAAGGTGGGCACGTTCAGGCGCGCGAGCAGGTTGGCCTTCTCGGCCTTGTAGCTGCTGCCGTTGGCTTCCACCAGGCGCTGCGCTTCGCTCGACAGCGGGCTGATGACGATCTTGGCCGCGCCCTGGTCGGCGATCTGGTCGGCCGAGGCGCGCAGGATCAGGTGGCTCGCGACCTTGGCGCCGGTGGCCGTGTTGGTCGCGGAGGTGCCGATGTCGGCCACCAGCTGGCCGCCCTGGGTGGTGGTCAGCGTGAACTTGCCGCTGGCATCGGTGGTGGTCGAGGCTTCGCCGCTGTCGAGCACGCCATTGCCGTTGGCATCGACGAAGACCGTGGCCTTCGCGTAGTAGCCGGCCTTGAGCGTCGGGTTGCCCGTGTTGCTGCCGGGCACGTAGCCGCTGGCGGCCACGACGCCGCTGAGGGTGGTGCCCGTGGGCGGCAGGAAGGACACGCCGCCGTCACCGCCGCCGCCGCAGGCGCTGAGCACGGAGGCTGCGAGCACCGTGAGCGCGGGGCACAGCAGGCCGGTCTTGATCTTGTGGATGGGTTTCAAAGTCGACTCTCGATCGTTGGGGAATGCGAACGGACGCACGGATTCGCCGAATCCGGCGGCCCTTGATTCAAGGACCGGTCGATGGTGGTTTTGCCAAATGTCAGTCCGAAGGCAGCAGACTTAGGCGCGCGTTAGCGCTTTCTTCCGCCCTCGAGAATGCCGCGCGCACGAGCGCACGCGGCGTGCGCGGCACGCCGCAAAAGCAACGGACTTGCAATTTCGCGCCTGCGATCGGGGCGCGGTCAGGGTGCGGTCAGCGAGCCCGAGGCTGCCGACCTGGCCGCTACTTCGGCGCTACTTCGGCGCGGCCTCGCGCCGCGCCAGCGCATGCATCTGCGTGGCTTCGCGCGGCAGCCACAGCGAGAGCGCGAACACCGCGAGGCCCACCACCAGCATCATCACGAAGGTGAGGTGCAGCGAGCCGCCGAGCGCGAGCCGCAGCGCCGCGTCGCCGGCCGCGGGCGAGGCCGGGCCCTGCAGCAGCAGGCGCAGCTGCTCGTCGGTGAAGGCGAGGCGGCCGTCGGCGCGCGTGAGGCCGAAGTTGAAGACCGCGCCGAAGAAGGCCGCGCCCAGCGCGCTGCCGAGGTTGCGCGAGAACACGTTGGAGGCGGTGGCGCTGCCGCGCTGCGCGACGTCGACCGACTCCTGGATCAGGATCAGCGAGCTCAGGCTCAGCAGGCCCATGCCCAGGCCGATGACGAACGAGCCCACGCCCGCGAGCACCGGCGTGCTGCCCGCGGCGAGCAGCACGAAGCTCGCGCAGCCCACGGGGATCAGGGCCGCGCCGGCCACGAGGATGCGCCACAGGCCCACGCGCTGGAAGATGCGCGAGGTCAATGTGGCGCCGATCGGCCAGCCCAGCATCACCATGGTCAAAGTGAGACCCGCCGTGACCGACGAGCGCTCGAGCACCACCTGCACGTACATCGGCAGGAAGGTGGTGATGCCGATCAGCACCATGCCCGCGAGCAGGGCCGCGCCGTTGACGGTGGCGATGACGCGCGCGCCCCAGAGCTTGAACGACACCATCGGGTCGGCCGCGCGGCGCTCCTGCCACACGAACAGCACCACCGTGAGCGCGAAGGCCGCGGTCCAGCCCCAGGCGGAGGCGTCGTTGCCGATGCCGAACTCGGTGAGCGCGATCATCAGCGCCGCGATGCCGGCGGCGAACAGCACCGCGCCCACGATGTCGATCGAGGCGCGGCGCGTGGCCGGGGTCTCGTGCAGGAAGGCCCAGAAGCCCAGCGCGGCCGCGATGCCGATCGGCACGTTGATCCAGAAGATCCAGGCCCACGAGAGCTTCTGCACGATCAACGCGCCGAGCATCGGCCCGAGCACGGCCGACACGGCCCAGACGCTCGCGAGGTAGCCCTGCACCTTGCCGCGCTCGCGCACCGGATAGAGGTCGCCCACGATGGTCAGCGCCACCGGCTGGATGGCACCGGCGCCGATGCCCTGGATCAGCCGGAAGCAGATCATGGCGGGCATCGACCACGAGAAGCCCGCGAGCAGCGAGCCGACGAGGAAGATGGCGATGCCCACGAACATCACGGGCTTGCGCCCATAGAGGTCGGAGAGCTTGCCGAACACCACGGTCATCGCGGTCTGCGCGAGCAGGAACGAGGCGAAGACCCAGCTGTAGAGATGCAGCCCGCCGAGCTCGGAGGCGATCTGCGGCATGACGGTGGAGACGATGGTCGCTTCGATCGCGACCATGGCCATCGACGCCATGATCGACGCGATGACCAGCGGGCGGTGGGTGGTCTTGGTGGGAGGGGCTTCGGGTGTCACGCGGGACTTCCAGGGGAGCGCGGTGCGTCGGGGCACATCGGGGCGCGGGAAGCGCACGGGGCACGGGCACGGATTGCGAAGGGCTGCATGCTATAGCCATCACGAGCCCCTGTCCGCTGCTCGGACTCTTCGCAGGATCAGGCAAGTCGGCGGGCGCCCTGCCCGCGCCCTCGCCTCGTCAGCCTTCGCCTTCGGGCGGTTCGAGGAAGGACGGCGGCGACTGCGGGAAGGCCGCCTTGCCCTGGCTGCCCTCGCCCGGCACGAAGAAGGCATAGCGGTTGCGGCCCGCGGCCTTGGCGGCGTAGAGCGCGGCATCGGCGCGCGCCAGCAGCTCGGCCGCCGTGACCGCCGACTCGGCCGGGCCGTGGAAGGCGATGCCGATGCTGGTCGCGACCTCGATGCGCTGGCCGTCGACGCGGAAGGCCGGATGGTTGATCTGCGCCACGATCTTCGAGGCCACGGCCGCGACCGCCTCGCGCTGCTTGAGGTTCTCGATCACCAGCACGAACTCGTCGCCGGCCAGCCGCGCCGCCATGTCGCTGGCGCGCACGCAGGCCTTGAGCCGGCGCGCGTACTCGGCCAGCACCGCGTCGCCCACCGCGTGGCCCAGCGTGTCGTTGATGGCCTTGAAGCGGTCGATGTCGAGGAACATCACGGCCAGCGAATGGCCGGTGATGCGCCCGCGCAGCACCGCGTCGGGCAGGAACTCGTTGAAGGCCAGCCGGTTCGGCAGGCCAGTCAGGGTGTCGATGCGCGCGAGCTCGATCAGTTGGCGCTCGACCAGCTTGAGCGCCGTGATGTCGAGCGCCAGCGAGAAGATGCCGTGCGTGCTGCCGTCGCTGCGCGTGTCGGGCACGTAGATCACCTGCGTCACGCGGTCGTAGCCCGCGCGCTGCGTGCGCGCCTCGAACTCCACCTTCTCGCCGGCCAGCGCGCGCGCCAGCATCGGGCGGCGCGACAGGTAGACCTCGCGGCCCGCCACCTCCTCGAGATGGCGCCCTTCCACCTGCGCGGGCCCGAGACCCAGCCATTCGTGGCTGGTGGCGTTGGCGAAGGTGATGCGCTCCTCGCGGTCGATGTAGGTGATCAGCGCCGGCATGCTGTTGGTGATGGCGCGCAGCCGCAGCTCGCTCTCGGCGGCGCGCAGCTCGGCTTCCTTCAGCGCCGTGATGTTGAAGGCCATCAGGTAGAAGCCCAGCACCTCGCCCTCGAGGTTGATGTCGGAGATCAGGTGGGTCTGGAAATGGCCGTCGCTGCCCTGGATCGGCGCGTCGACCGGGAAGTGCGCGTTCTTGCCGGCCAGCACCGAGGGCAGGTGCGGCCGGATCTGCGCGTACACCGCATCGCCGAGCGAGGAGCGCAGGCTCACGCCCGCGAGCGGACCGTCGAACAGGTCGGCCAGGCGCCGCGCGCGGCTGTTGGCGAACAGGCAGTTCTCCTCGCGGTCGAAGTAGCCGACCAGCGCCGGGATGCTGTTGGTCACGTCGCGCAGCCGGCGCTCCTGCTCGGTCAGCGCCTTGCGCACGTTGACCTCGTCGGTGATGTCGAAGGTCATCGCGAACACGCCGCGCACCACGCCCTCGGTATCGCGGTCGGGGATGTAGTGGGCCTTGTAGGTGCGGTCGCCGACGCCGCGCGCCGGGTTGCCGGCCTTCTCGATGATCACGGTCTCGCCGCGCAGCGCGCGCTCGTAGTACGGCGCGACGACCGCGAAGTCCTCGGCGCCGCGCGCCTCGGGCATCGGGCGGCCGACGAGCTCGCCGTCGTCGTGCATCGCCTTCACGTGCGCATTGACGAAGGTGTAGCGCAGCGCCGCATCGACGTGCGAGACCAGCGCCGGGATGTTGTCGGCGATGGTGCGCACCTGGGCCTCGGAACGCGCCAGCAGCTGCTCGCTCGCGCGCTGCTGCGCCATCAGCTGGTCGAAGCTGCGCGCGAGTTCGCCGATCTCGTCCTGCGCATAGCTGGCCGGCGGCTCGGGCACGCCGGCGGCCGGATCCTGCGCCGACTGCATGCGGCCGTGCAGCGCGGCCAGCGGCGTCAGGCGCCGCCGCACGAAGCCCAGCGCGAGCGCGCCCGCGAGCAGCGCCGCCACCAGGCCGCCGCCCAGCGCCACGCGCTCGATCGCATCGATGCGCGCGAAGGCCTCGTCGCTCGGGTACATGGCGCCGACGATCCAGTTGGTCTGGTCGGTGCGCTGGAACGCGAACAGGCCCCGCACGCCCGATTCGTCGATGCCCTCGCTGGTGCCCTCGAAGCCCGCGATCGCGCGCCGGATCTCGGGGTTGGCGCCGTTCTCGGTCGGCAGCCGGTTCAGGATGCGCGCCGCGTCGGGATGGTCGACCACCACGCCGTCGGCCGTGAGGATGAACAGGTAGCCGGTCTTGCCGAAGCGCACGTCGGCCAGGTCGCCGAGGATGTTGCGGTCCTTGAGGTTGATGGCGCCCGAGATCACGAAGCGCACCTTGCCCTGCGCATCGAGCACCGGCTCGGTGATGGCGATCTGCGCCAGCCCGTTCAACCGGTTGCGGTAGGGCCGCGAGATCAGGCCCAGCCCCGACTGCACCGTCTGCTGGAAGTAGGCGCGGTCGCGGATGTTGATGGTGCCGACCTGGCTGGCGTTGCTGAGGTTGGCCACCAGGTTGCCGTCGAGGTCGAGGAAGGCCACGTTGTCGAAGGCCAGGCGCAGCGACTTGTGGCGCTCGAGGAAGGCCTGCAGCGGCCGGCCGTCCTGGAAGTTCTGCGCCTCGACGCTGTCGACGAAGGTCTGCAGCAGGATGCGGCGGCTGCCGAATTTCTGGTCGACGCCGGTGGCGATCGAGGAAACACGCGCGAACTGCTCGCCGGTGATCGAGGCCCGCAGGCTGCCGCGCACCAGTTGCAGCGCGACCATCGCGATCGCGACGGTCGCGGCCAGCACCACGGCGGCGACGCCGAGGCTGACGCGGGTATGGAGTCCGAAGCGGCGATGGAACGGTCGCGAAGGGGTCATGAATGAGATGGGAAGGCCAGTGGCGCGCCGGGGTTCCGTGCCGGCTCATGCGACCTGGGGCGAGTATCGGTGCGTTCGTCGGTCAGCGGAAGGTGAGAAACGTCATACACCTCCGCTTCCCCATACGCGGCGGCGGCCCGAACGGATGCAGCCGCCGCGTCCTCCCGTCAAACGGCAACGAGCGGCTGCCCGGCCGCCGGCGCCGTCACCGCGCCGGCCAGCGCGTCCACCAGCGCATCGACCTCGGCCTCGGCCCGGGCCAGCGAGTCGGCCAGCAGCGCGCCGCCGAACTCGTCGCCCTCGGCCGCGGCCTCGTGCACCTCGGTCAGGCCGATGTACGAGAAGGCCGTGCGCACCATCGCCTCGGCATGGTTCATGTGCGCGATGCGGCCGCCCGGGCCATAGCCGTGGTCGCCGCGCGCGCCCAGCAGCACCAGCCGCTTGCCGGGCGGCAGCATCGGCCAGTACGGCACGGCGCCGCGCGCGCGATCGAAGCCGAAGGTGCGGCCCACGCGCACCACGTTGTCGATCCAGGCCTTGAACTGCGCCGGCACGCCGAAGTTGTACATGGGCAGGCCGACCACCACGAGGTCGGCCGCCAGCAGCTGGTCGACCAGGCGGTCGCTCTCGGCCAGGCGCTCGGTCATCCACGGCTCGCGCTGCTCGGGCGCGGTGAAGGCGGCATGGATCCAGCGCCCATCGACGAAGCCCGGCGGCTGCTGGCCGACGTCGAGGTGCTCGACCGCGTCGCCGGGCCGCAGCGCGTGCCAGCGCTCGACGAAGCGGGCCGACAGCCGGCGCGAGTGGGAGCCATGGGGATCGGTGCCGGAACGGCCCGCTCGGGCGCTGGTGTCGATGTGGAGCAGTCGGAGGGACATGGTCGGTGGTCCTTGAGATGAGTGAATGGATGTCTTTCGTCTCGCGATGCCAGAATGGCGATCGGCCGAGGCGTAGAGAGAATCTATGGGCCTCGACACCGCCTCACAAACGATCGTTTTTCCTCCAATGAACGAGCCAGACTCATCTGTCAGAGCGCCCAGGAGATTGCCGCCGCTGCTCGCGCTGCGCGCCTTCGAGGCCGCGGCGGCGCATGGCAGCTTCCTGCGCGCGGCGCGCGAGCTGTCAGTCACGCCCTCGGCCATCAGCCACCAGGTGCGCGCGCTCGAGGACACGCTGGGCCAGCCGCTGTTTCGCCGCCTCACGCGGCAACTGGCGCTCACGCCCGCGGGCGAGCGGCTGTTCGAGGACCTGCGCCAGGGCTTCGACGCGCTCGAGGCCGGCGTCGAGCGGCTGCGCCGGCCGGCCGCCACCCAGGCCGTGACGCTGAGCACCAACACCGCCTTCGCCGCGCGCTGGGTGATCCCGCGCATGGCGGCCTTCCGCGCGGCCTGCCCGGGCATCGAGCTCAGGCTGCATGCGAGCGACACGGTGGTCGACCTGGCGCGCGGCGAGGCCGACATCGCGGTGCGCCTGGGCAGCGGCCGCTGGCCGGGCCTGGCGGCGCGCGCGCTGATGCCCGAGCGCTACGCGCCGCTGTGCAGCCCGATGCTGGGGCTGGCGCGCGTGGAGGATCTGCCGCGGCACCGGCTGATCCATTGCGACTGGCAGCCGCAGGCCCATGCGCCGGCGCTGTGGCCGCGCTGGTTCGAGGAAGCGGGCATGGCGCCGCCGCGCGGGCGCTCCGCGAAGCAGGCGGCCAAGGAGGCGCCGGAGGCCGAGCTCTCGTTCTCCGACGAGACCCATGCGATCCTGGCCGCGCTCGGCGGCCATGGCGTGGCGCTGCTGAGCCTCACGCTCGCGGCCGAGGAGCTGCGCAGCGGCGCGCTGGTCCAGCCCTTCGGGCCGGCGCTCGATACCGGGCGCTACTTCCTGGCCACCGCGAACGGGCGCGAGCACGAGCCGGCGGTGCGCGCGGTCTGGGACTGGATCGCGTCGCAAGCACAGCCGGCTGGCTGATCAGTCCTCGAAGGGCTCGGCGATCTCGCGCAGCGCCATGCGCTTGTAGGCCGCGACCAGCGCCGCGCCCTCCTCGCTCGCCACGCCGATCGCGAGGCGGATCGTGGCCTCGCCCAGCTCCCAGATCAGGAAGGCCGACTGCTCGATCTGCGCGCCGCGCTGCGGATCGGCATCGCCGTGCACCTTGCGCATGGCCTCGGCCAGCATGCCGCCGGCGATGCGGCTCTCGGCGATCTGCAGCCCGAGCAGTTGCCGGTCGGCCTGCATGCCGCTCCAGATGTCGCGCATCACGGGCCGCGCGCCGACGATCTCGAAATAGCGGTCGACCAGCGCCGAGAAGGCCAGCCGCAGGCTCGCGAGGTCGTGCACCTCGCGCAGGCCCTCCTCGATGCAGCCGCGGCTGTGCAGGTTGATGCGCTCGGCCAGCACGCGGATCAGCGCGCTCTTGTCGGGGAAGTACTGGTAGAGCGAGCCGATCGAGATGCCGGCGCGCGCGGCCACCTCGCTCATCTTCAGCGAGTCGCTGCCGCCGCGCTCGATCAGCGCCGAGGTGCATTCGAGGATCAGCTCGACCCGCGCCTTGCTGCGCTCCTGCGTGGGGTTCTTGCGGGCGGCCGAGGCGGTGGCGATGGAATTCATGGCGGATCGGACTCGAAAAAACGGTTGACGCTCGAAATGTGAGGGAATATCATTTTTTACGTGAGCAGTCCTCACATTAACCCAAGGAGTCCGAGATGGCAATCGATCAGACCACAGTGCAGACGCGGGACGATGCACGTCCCATCCTCGTCCTGGGCGCCCATGGCAAGACCGGCGCGCGCGTCATGGCGCTCCTGCAGGCCGCCGGCCATGCGGTGCGCGCCGGCTCGCGCAACGCCCGCCCCGCCTTCGACTGGAACGACCGCGCCACCTGGGGGCCGGCGCTCGAGGGCGTGAGCGCCGTCTACATCGCCTACCAGCCCGACCTCTGCGTGCCCGGCGCGGTCGAGACCGTGAGCGACTTCTACCAAGCGGTCGCCAAGGCCGGCGTGCGCAAGACCGTGCTGCTGTCGGGCCGCGGCGAACCCGAGGCGGAGGACGCCGAGAACGCGCTGCGCGCCACCGCGCTCGACTGGACCATCGTGCGCGCCAGCTGGTTCTTTCAGAACTTCAGCGAAAACTACTTTCTCGAGGAGATCGTCGCCGGCGAGATCACGCTGCCCGACGGCCTCGCGCCCGAGCCCTTCGTCGATGCCGACGACATCGCGGAGATCGCGGTCGCCGCGCTGCTCGATCCCGAGGGCGGGCGCCATGGCGGCCAGCTCTACGAACTGACCGGCCCCGAGGCGCTGGACTTCCCCGAGGCGATCCGCCGCATCGGCCAGGCCGCGCAGCGCGGCATCGGCTGCCGCATCGTGACCATGGACGACTACGCGGCCGCGCTGGGCCAGGCCGGCCTGCCGCCCGATCTCGCGTGGCTCGTGATCTACCTGTTCAAGACCGTGCTCGACGGCCGCAACACGCCGGTGGCCGACGGCGTGCAGCGCGCGCTGGGCCGGCCGCCGCGCAACTTCGCCGACTACCTCGCGCGCACCGCGCCCACCGGCGTCTGGGGAGCCGCATCGTGAGCGGCAAGCTGCTGACCGTGCTGGTGCTGGCCGGCGCGCTGTCGAGCGCGCTCGTCGCCGGCATGTTCTACGCGTTCTCGTCCTTCATCATGGCGGCGCTGGCGCGCGTGCCGGGGGCCGAGGGCATGCGCGCGATGAACGCGATCAACGTGACCGTGATCACGCCGAGCTTCATGGTGCTGTTCATGGGCACGGCCGTGCTCGGCATCGGGCTTGTCATCTGGTCGCTGTTCTCGATCGCGCAGACCGACTCGCAGCTGGTGCTGCTGGGCGCCCTGCTCTACCTGCTCGGCTGCTTCGGCGTGACCATGGTCTTCAACGTGCCGCTCAACGACCAGTTGGCCGCCGCGCCCACCGAGGCGCTGTGGAACAGCTACCTGCGGACCTGGACCCTGTGGAACAGCGTGCGCACCGCCGCGGCCACGCTGTCGTCGGCGGTGCTGGTGGCGGTGGCGCTGCGGCAGGCCGCGGCCTGAGCGTCAGGGCGCGCGCAACTGCTCGCGCAGCTTGGCGCCGATCTCGGGCCGCTCGAGGAAGGGATCCGCGGGGTTGGTGATCGAGACGATGTTCTCCATGCGGCTGCGCACGTTGCCCAGCGCCTTCGGATGGCTGAAGACGTAGAACTGGTTGTCGCTGATCGCCTCGAAGACCTTGGCCGCGACCTCGGCCGCCGTGATCTTGCCGCTGCTCACCGCCTTGTTGCTCATGGCCTGGCCGATCAGCTGGCTCTTGGTGAGCTCGCTCTGCTTGGGCGCATCGGGCCGGTTGCGTTCGCTGCTGGTGATGCCGGTAGGCACGAAGTACGGGCACAGCAGGCTGGCGCCGATCTGGTCGGTGACCAGGTTCAGGTCCTGGTACATGGTCTCGGTGAGGCTCACGACCGCGGCCTTGGCGGCGTTGTAGATGCCCATGTTCGGCGGCGTCAGCAGGCCGGCCATGCTCGCGGTGTTGGTCACGTGGCCGCGGTACGAGGGGTCCTTCGCTGCCGCCTCGAGCATCATCGGCACGAACAGGCGCACGCCGTGGATCACGCCCCAGAGGTCGACGCCGAGCACCCAGTCCCAGTCGGCCACGGTGTTCTCCCACACCAGGCCGCCCGCGCCCACGCCGGCGTTGTTGAAGACGAAATGCGGCGCGCCGAAACGCTCCTTGACGGCGGCGGCCAGCGCTTCCATCTGCGCCGCGTCCGACACGTCGACCTTGCGCGCCAGCACCTGCGCGCCGGCCGCTTCCATCTCGGCCTTCGCCTTGTCGAGTGCGTCCTGCTGCACGTCGACCAGCACGAGGTTCATGCCGCGCGCCGCGCCGATGCGCGCGCATTCGAGTCCGAAGCCCGAGCCCGCGCCGGTGAGCACGGCGGTCTTGCCCTTGAAGTCCTGAATCATTGGATACGTTCCTTTGGAATGGCTCTGCGCCGAGCATTAGAGCGCGTCGGCGCGCACGTGGCTGTCGTTCGTGCGACGCAGCGCGAAGCCTTTGGTTTACGCATGGGCCGACAGGGCCGAAGGATGTCTCCGAAGCTACATACAAGCTGCCTATAACCCGCCGCAGCCCGCTCGCCGGACCTTCATCCATCCAGGAAATTTCCCATGATCCATGCAGCGCCGAGGCCGACCTGGCAACTCAGAACTTTGGTACTCGCGGCGGTCGTCGCATTGACGGCATGCGGTGGCGGAGGCGGCGGCGGTGCCGTCTTCCCCTTCGTTCCCCCGCCGCCCACCGACACCGCGCCGCCGCCCGTGCAGCCACCGCCGCCGGCACCGACCTGCGCCGCCGCGATTCCGGCCGATGCGCCGCTCGCGGCCATTCCCGCCGTGCAGGGCACGGGCCACCTGAGCCCGATGGCCGAGCAGGCCGTGACCGTGCGCGGCGTGGTGGTCGGCGACTTCCAGGCCACCGGCACCGGCGATCCCCGGCTCAACGGCTTCTTCGTGCAGTCGCTGGTGCCCGATGCCGATCCGCTGACCTCCGAGGGCCTCTTCGTCTACGCACCGGCCAACGCCACGCGCGTGGCGGTCGGCGACTACGTGCAGGTCTCGGGCACGGTCACCGAGTTCGGCCAGACCGCGGGCGCCGGTGCCAAGCCCGACAGCATCACGCAGATCGCGGGCAGCAGCGACAAGCCCGTGGCCGTCTCCATCTGCGGCTCGGGCCTCGCGATCGCGCCGACGCCGATCACGCTGCCCGTGGCCGACGAATCCACGCTCGAGCGCTACGAAGGCATGCTGGTCGAGATCGCGCAGCCGCTGGCCGTGTCGGAGCTGTTCGAGCTGGGCCGCTACGGCCAGCTGGTGCTGGCGCTCAACGGACGCCAGTTCAATCCCACCAACGGCAACGCGTCGGCCACGCACGAGCAGAACCTGCTCGCGCGCATCGTGCTCGACGACGGCGGCTCGCGCCAGAACCCGAACCCCATCCCCTACCTCAGCGCCGCGGGCACCGACGGCACGCGCCGCATGGGCGACACGACGCAGAAGGTCACGGGCATCCTGAGCCACAACTTCGCGGCCTACCGGATCCAGCCGACCGAGGCGACCAGCTTCGCGCAGGCCAATCCGCGCCCGGCCACCGCGCCCGCGGTCGGCGGTGCGCTGAAGGTCGCGAGCCTCAACGTGCTGAACTACTTCACCACCTTCCAGAACGGCGAGAACGCCGCGGGCCAGACCGGCCAGGGCTGCACGCTCGGCAGCGAGGCCCCGAGCGCGGGCAACTGCCGCGGCGCCAACAACCGCGCCGAGTTCGACCGCCAGCAGGCCAAGATCGTGGCCGCCATCGCGGGCCTCGATGCCGACGTGATCGGGCTGATGGAGATCCAGAACACCGACGTGGCGACCGACAACCTCGTGGCCGCGCTCAACGCCAAACTGGGCGCGGGCACCTACGCCTCGGTGCGCAGCGGCAGCTTCGGCACCGACGCGATCAAGGTCGACATCCTCTACAAGCCCGCGAAGGTGCAGCGCGTCGGCGGTCTGGTGTTCCCCACCGGCACCGACCTCACGGAGTACGTCGCGCCCAGCGGCCGGCCGCCGCTGGCACAGCGCTTCAGCGCGGTGGGCAACCACGGCGGCTTCTGGTTCGTGGTCAACCACCTGAAGAGCAAGGGCAGCTGCCCGGGCACGGGCGACATCGACCTGGGCCAGGGCTGCTTCAACCTCGCGCGCACCAAGCAGGCGACGGCGCTCAACAGCTTCGTCGCCAAGCTCAAGGCGCAGGGCGAAGCCGACGTGCTGATGATGGGCGACTTCAACAGCTACCAGCTCGAGGACCCGACGAAGGTGCTCGAGTCGGCCGGCAACGAGAGCCTGCTCAAGCGCATGCCCGCCAACGACCGCTACACCTACGTGTTCGCCGGCGAAACCGGCGCGCTCGACCATGCCTATGCCTCGGGCTCGCTCGCCGCGCAGGTCGCGGGCGTGGGCGTGTGGCACATCAATGCCGACGAGCCGACGGCCCTCGACTACAACACCGACTTCACGACCGACGACCGCTACGCGCCCACGCCGTTCCGCGCCTCGGACCATGACCCGGTGCTGGTGGGGCTGAACCTCGCGGCCGATGCGGCCGTGACGCTGCCGATCCTCGGCGGCACGATCCCCGCGACCGCCAAGGCCGGCGAAAGCTACGGCGTGACGATCACGGAAGCCCTGCCCGGCGGCACCGCCACCTTGACCTCGCTCTCGGTCGACTGGGGCGACGGCAGCGCCGCGACGACCGCGCCGGGCGCGGGCACGGTGACGCACACCTACGCGGCCGCGGGCAGCTTCGAGGTCGTGATCACGCTGACCAACTCGGCGGGCCAGACCGCCACGCGCTCCGGCAGCGTCGCCGTCAGCAAGATCGTGGTGGTTCCGCCCGGCCCGCCCGACCTGTTCTTCAGCGAGTACATCGAGGGCAGCTCGAACAACAAGGCGATCGAGCTCTACAACCCGACCGCGGCGGCGCTGGACCTGAGCCTCTACACCGTCAAGCTGTACTCGAACGGCGCGAGCACGGCGACCAACACGCAGGTGCTCAGCGGCACGCTGGCCGCGGGCGCGACGCTGGTGCTCTCGAACAGCGGCGCCACGGCCCCCTTCAAGCCCGCGGGCTCGATCGTCAGCAGCGTGGTCAACTACAACGGCGACGATGCGCTGACGATCGAGAAGTCGGGCACGGTCATCGACCGCATCGGCCAGGTCGGCGTGGACCCCGGCAACGAGTGGAAGAGCGGCGCCATCAGCACGCTGAACCAGACCTTGCGCCGCAAGCCCGAGGTCAAGGCCGGCGACCGGAATCCGCTGTTGCCCTTCGATCCCGCGAAGCAATGGGGCCCCGCCGTCCCCCTGCCCATCGACACCTCGGACGGCCTGGGCTCGCACACGGTGAACTGAGCGGGATCGCCGGGTCGGCGATCACCGGCCCGGCGGTTTCTTCAGGCCTCGGCCTTCTTCAGCACATAGCCGATGCGCGGAAAGTGCACATGCACCCGTCCCGTGCGCTCGCCGTTGCGCTCCAGCGTGTAGTGGGTGCGCGTGGCCGCCACCAGGGTGCCCGGCGTTTCCTCGAGCCCGAAGCTCTCGGCGCGCAGGGTGACGGCGCTGCCCAGCGGGATGCCGTGGTCGTCCTGGAAGGTGCTGTCGGTCAGCAGCGAATGCGGGGTCGCGGCCTTGGCCACGGCGATGGCTTCGTCGGCGCCGAACTTGTCGGGCGTGCCGTGGCCGATGGCCGCCATGCGGTTCATCCAGTCGACCACCGCGGGCGTGAGGTCGAGGATGCCCTTCACCGCCTCGATGCGGCGCGTGTACCACAGCGGGTGGTAGGCCGCGAAGTCGGCGATGCTGGGCACCTCGCCGAGCAGGAAGGGCTTGTCGTCGAGCATGTCGGACAGCCGGCGCAGGTAGGACTTGTAGGCGCTGGTGGCATCGCCCGGGCGCAGCCGCGTCATGTTGCCGGCGCTCATCTTCGCGCGGTCCTCGCCGAAGGCCTTGGCGGCCTCGGGCGGCGCCTTGGCGAACACCTCGGCCGCGCCCTTGGGCTGCAGGTTCCAGGCCATCGCGGCCCAGAACAGGGTGGTGTCGGCCCACTGCGCGAGGATGCGCGACATGCCCTTCTCGGGCTCGGGGTACAGCGTGGGCGCGGGCTGCAGGTGCTCGAGCACGTCGGCGATCAGCGCGCTGTCGCAGTAGATGTCGGCACCGATCTGCAGGAACGGCGTCTTGCGGTAGCCGCCCGTGAGCACCTCCACGTCGGGCTTGGGCATGATCGGCGGGATGAAGACCGACTTCCACGGCAGCTGCTTGGCGCCGAGGATCAGGCGCACCTTCTCCGAGAAGGGCGAGGTCGCGTAGTGGTGCAGGATCAGATCGGCCATCGTGGTTTTTCCTTGTGAGAGGGAGACAGTGTTCTTCTAGACCGGCTGCGCGCGCCGCACGATCGCATCGAAATCGGTGCCGGCGCCCAGCGTGCCGAAGGCATGGCCCCAGTCGCCGCCGAGGCGCGAGGCGCAGAACGCGCCCACCACCGCCGGCGGCGCGGTCTGCGCGAGCAGCGAAGCCTGCACGGCCAGCGCCACGTCCTGTGCCAGACGACGCGCCTCGACCTCGGAGGCCATCGCCTCGATGCGCGCGGGCAGCGCGTCGGCCAGGCGGTCGAGCGCCGCATGCTGGCCGCGCGCGGGCGCCAGTTCGTGCGCCAGCGCCGCCACCGCGTCGCCCTTGCGCAGGCCGCGCAGCAGGTCGAGCGCCATGATGTTGCCCGCGCCCTCCCAGATCGAGTTGAGCGGCATCTCGCGGTAGACGCGCGCCATCACGCCCTCGCCGCCCTCCTCCACGTAGCCGTTGCCGCCCAGGCATTCCATCGCCTCCTGGCCCAGCAGGCTGCCGCGCTTGCAGATCCAGAACTTGGCGACCGGCGTCAACAGCCGCGCCATCAGGCGCTCGTGCTCGTCGGCGGGCCGGTCGAAGGCGCGCGCCAGGCGGATCGCGAGCGCGGTGGCGGCCTCGCTCTCGAGCGCCATGTCGGCCAGCACGTTCTGCATCAGCGGCTGCGCGATCAGCGGCTTGCCGAAGGCGCTGCGCTGCGCCGTGTGGTTGAGCGCGAGCGCGAGGGCCTGGCGCATCAAGCCGCTGGTGCCGAGCGCGCAGTCCAGCCGCGTCATCGTGCCCATCTCGAGGATTTGCGGAATGCCGCGGCCCTCCTCGCCCACCAGCCAGGCGCTGGCGCCGTGGAACTCGACCTCGGAACTGGCGTTGGCCTTGTTGCCGAGCTTGTCCTTCAGGCGCTGGATGCGGATCGCGTTGCGCGTGCCGTCGGGCAGCACGCGCGGCAGGAAGAAGCAGCTGAGCCCGGCCGGCGCCTGCGCCAGCACCAGGAAGGCATCGCACATCGGGGCCGAGAAGAACCACTTGTGGCCCGTGATCTCGTAGCGCTCGCCCCAGCCATCGCTGTCCGCGCGCACGGCCTTCGTGGTGTTGGCCCGCACGTCGGAGCCGCCCTGCTTCTCGGTCATGCCCATGCCCATGGTCACGCCGGCCTTGTCGGCCACCGGCTTGAGCGCCGGGTCGTACACGAGGCTGCCGAGCTTCGCGCCCCAGTCGGCATGCACGGCCGCGTTGTCGCGCAGCGCGGGCGTGGCCGCGTAGGTCATCGAGATCGGGCACAGCATCGAGGGCTCGAGCTCGGTGAAGAGCATGAAACCCGCGGCGCGCAGCACATGGGGCGACGCCGCCGCGCCGGGCTCGGCGCGCCACGGCGTGCCGTGCAGGCCCGCGCCCACCGCCGCGGTCATCAGCAGGTTGTAGCTCGGATGGAACTCGACCTCGTCGATGCGCCGCCCGAAGCGGTCGTGCGTGTGCAGCTCGGGCGTGTGCACGTTGGCCAGCCGCGCATGCGTCTGCATGTCGGCCGAACCCAGCGTTTCGCCCAGTTGCCGCAGCGACTCCGTCGGCAGTTGCGGCGCATTGAAATTCAACGCATCGCGCAGGGGCCGGTTGGTGTCGAAGAGGTTGTAGCCGGCCAGTGGCGCCGGCTGGTTGAATACCTCGTGGGTCGCGTCCATGGCCGGCTCCTTCGCGTTTGGGGCCTCAGATCAGCTTGACCAGCTGCTTGCCGAAGTTGCGGCCCTTGAGCAGGCCCAGGAAGGCCTCGGGCGCGGCCTCGATGCCCTGCGCGATCGACTCGCGCGGCTTGAGCTTGCCGCTGCCCACCAGCGCGCCGAGCTCGGCCAGCGCCTCGGGCCACACCTCCATGTGCTCGCTGACGATGAAGCCCTCGACCTTGAGCCGGTTGATCAGGATCAGCGCGGGGTTCGCGAGCGGCAGCGGCTGGCCGTCGTAGCCCGCGATCATTCCGCACAGCGCCACGCGCGCGAAGGCGTTGGTGCGCAGCAGCACGGCGTCGAAGATGTAGCCGCCGACGTTCTCGAAGTAGCCGTCGATGCCGTTCGGGCAGGCTTCCTTGAGCGCAGCGCTCATGGTCTTGACGTCGGGATGCTGGCGGTAGTCGATGCAGGCGTCGAAGCCCAGTTCGTCGGTCACGTACTTGCACTTGTCCGGGCCGCCCGCGATGCCCACCACGCGGCAGCCGCGCGCCTTGGCCAGCGCACCGAAGGCACTGCCCACGGCACCGCTGGCGGCCGTGATGACCACGGTCTCGCCGGCCTTGGGCGCGATGATCTTGACCAGGCCGTACCAGGCGGTCACGCCCGGCATGCCGACCGCGCCCAGGTAGTGCGACAGCGGCACGTGGGTGGTGTCCACCTTCTTGAGCGCGCCGGGCTGCGAGGCATCGACCACGCTGTACTCCTGCCAGCCGCCGAAGCCCACCACCTTGTCGCCCACGGCGTACTTCGGATGCTTGCTCTCGACCACCTCGCCCACGGTGCCGCCCTGCATCACCTGGCCCAGCGGCTGCGGCTGGGCGTAGCTCTTGGCGTCGTTCATACGCCCGCGCATGTAGGGGTCGAGGCTCATGTAGTGGTGGCGCACCAGCACCTGGTTGTCCTGGAGCGCCGGGGTTTGCGCGGTCACGAGCCTGAAGTTGCTCGCGACGGCTTCGCCCTCGGGGCGGTTGTCGAGGATCTGCTGCTTGTTGGTCGGCATGGTCGTGTCTCCTGGAAACTGGATGGCGGCGCGCGAGGCGCCTTGGGACTGCGGCGGCGGAACGGGGTCCACCGCCCCTGGACTGTTCGCGGTCAGTCGGTCGACGGCGGGCGCATCGCGTTGGCGCTCGCCGGGCCGGTCGGCAACCGGCGCTTCACGTACTTGAAGGTGCCGGTGGCATGGGCGCACACGCGCTCCTGCTCGTCGTAGATCTTGGCCTCGGTGAAGGCCAGCGTGGCGGTGCGGTGGATCAGCGTGCCACGCGCGTGCAGCGGGCCGACCGAGGGCTGCATGAAGCTGGTCTTCATCTCGATCGTGACCACGCCGGTCTCGGGCGTCACGCTGCGCGCGGCCGCGGCCATCGTGATGTCGAGCAAGGTCATGCAGGCGCCGCCGTGCGTCACGTCGAAGGTGTTGAGATGCTCCGGCTTGGCCGTGTAGCGGATCTCGGATTCGCCGTTCTCGAACTTCACGAGCTCGAAGCCCAGGTGGCGCGCGAACGGGATCTGGCTCGTGTACGAGCGGATGTTGATGTCGTCGGAGTCTTGGGTCATTGCTTCAGGCCGCGCCCAGGACCACGCTCACGCCGCCGTCGACCGCCAGCCACTGGCCGGTGATGTGCTTGCCGGCATCGCTCGCGTACAGCAGCGTCAGGCCCTTGAGGTCTTCGTCGTCGCCCAGGCGGCCCAGCGGCGCCTGCGCGGCCATCTTCTCCTCGCCCAGCGACTTGATCAGGCCGGCCGCCATCTTGGTCATGAAGAAGCCCGGGCAGATCGCGTTGACGGTGATGTTGTACTTGCCCCATTCGGCCGCCAGCGTGCGCGTGAAGCCGATCACCGCGGTCTTGGAGGTGTTGTAGGCCAGGGTCTGCATCTCGGGCGGGTTCCCGTTGAGGCCCGCGATCGAGGCGATGTTGATGATGCGGCCGCTCTTCTTCGGGATCATGTACTGGTTGGCCACGTGCTGCGACAGGATGAAATAGCCGCGCACGTTGAGGTTCATCACCTTGTCCCAGGCCTCGACCGGGTGGCTCTCGGCCGGCGAACCCCAGCTCGCGCCGGCGTTGTTCACGAGGATGTCGATCGCGCCCAGGCGCTGCAGGGTTTCCTCGGCCAGGCGGCGGGTGTCCTCTTCCTTCGCGCAGTCGGCGGCGATCCAGCGCGCATCGATGCCGGCGGCCTGCAGCTCGGCCGCGGCCTGCTCGAGGTCGTCGGCCTTGCGCGAGCTCAGCATGATCTTCGCGCCGGCCTCGCCGAGCGCGTGGGCCATCTGCAGGCCCAGGCCGCGCGAGCCGCCGGTGATGAGCGCGGTCTTGCCGCGGAGGTCGAACAGTTGCTGGGTGGTGCGTGCGGTCATGGGAATGTCTCCGGGTGTCGGTGATGTTCGGGGGGCGTCAGAGCTCATAGTCCATGCACTGGCGCGCTTCGCGCACGGCGCCGATGAAGGGCTTGAGCGCGACGTGCTGCGGATGCTCGGCATAGGCCGCGAGCGCGGCGGCGTCGGTGAATTCCGAGTTGAGGATCAGGTCGTAGGTGGCTTCCAGGCCCGGCTGGGCCAGCGCGACCTCGAAGCGCACGGTGCCCGGCGACAGCGTCGCGCAGGCCTCGAGCAGCGCCTTGGCCTTGGCGAGGTTGGCGGCCTTGTCGGCGCCTTCGGCGTGCGCCTTGAACTTCCACATCACGATGTGCCTGAGCATGGCCTCGCTCCTTACTTGTCGTTCATGCGCGAGCGCACGTAGATCAGCACGAAGCCCACGGCGGTCGCGATGCCGCCGGGCACGGCCATGGCCCAGCCGGTGGCCGGCTCGGTGCGGCCGGTGGCGATGCCGAGGATGACGAGGAACAGGCCGCCGTAGATCAGGATCCAGATCCACTTCTCGAGCGTGGCATGCGGTTTCGGTGGCTTGGCGGGTGTGGGAGGGGTCATGGCAATGGCGGGCATCAGAATGCCTCTTCGGGCAAGGCGGTACAGGTCGGATCGCGGCTCTCGACCACGTTGAGCCAGGCGCCGTTCTTGGGCAGCTCGTAGTGGAAGAAATAGCGCGCGGCCGCCATCTTGCCAGCAGTCGCGGGCGCGGCCTGCGCCGGGTCGAGTTCGAGCGCGCGCTGCGCCACGTCGAGCCACAGCCAGGCCAGCACCGTGTGGCCGAAGGCCTGCATGTACGGCACCGCGTTCACCAGCGCCTCGGCCGGGTCGCCGGTGGACCAGGCGGCCTCGGTGGCGCTGCCCACGCGTTGCAGCGCCTCGCCCAGCGCCTTGGCATGGGCGGCCAGCGCGGGTGCCTTGGCGGCGCGGCCGATGGTCTCGGTGATGCGGCCCGCCAGCAGCTGCAGGCCGCGGCCCTTCTCCATCAGCACCTTGCGGCCCAGCAGGTCGGCCGCCTGGATGCCGTGCGTGCCCTCGTGGATCATGTTGAGGCGGTTGTCGCGCCAGTACTGTTCGACCGGGAAGTCGCGCGTGTAGCCGTAGCCACCATGGACCTGGATCGCGAGCGAGTTGGCCTCGAGGCACCATTCGCTGGGCCAGCTCTTGGCGATCGGGGTCAGCACTTCGAGCAGCAGCCGCGCCTCGTCGGCGGCCTGCTCGTTGCCGGTCTTCTGCTCGTCGACCAGCCGCGCGCAGTAGAGCTCGAGCGCCAGCGCGCCCTCGCAATAGGCCTTCTGCGCCAGCAGCATGCGGCGCACGTCGGCGTGCTCGATGATGCGCACCTGCGGGCCGGCCGAGTCCTTGACCACCTTGGCCTCGCCGCCCTCGGGCTTCTTCACGAGGCGGCCCTGCGGCCGGCTCTTCGCGTAGTCGAGCGAGGCGTAATAACCGGCCATGCCGAGCATGGTGGCGGCGGTGCCGACGCCGATGCGCGCCTCGTTCATCATGTGGAACATGCAGTGCAGGCCCTTGCCGGGCGCGCCGACCAGGTAGCCCACCGCGCCGGCCTTGCCGCCGACCGGGTACTTGCCCTCGCCGAAGTTCAGCAGCGTGTTGGTGGTGCCGCGCCAACCCAGCTTGTGGTTGAGGCCCGCGAGCGCCACGTCGTTGCGCTCGCCCGTCAGTTCGCCTTGCGTGTTCACCATGCGCTTGGGCACGATGAACAGCGAGATGCCGCGCGTGCCCGGCACCAGCTTGCCGTTCTCGTCGGGGATCTTGGCGAGCACGATGTGCACGATGTTCTCGGTCAGCTCGTGGTCGCCCGAGGAGATCCACATCTTGTTGCCCGTGAGCCGGTAGCGCGGGCCCAGCGGATCGTCCTGGAAGCCCTCGCCATCGGGCACCGCGCGCGTGGCCACGTCGCTCAGCGAGGAGCCGGCCTGCGGCTCCGACAGGCACATGGTGCCGGCCCAGCGGCCGGAGAACTCGTTCTTGGCGAACACCTCCTTCTGCATGTCGGTGCCATGCACCATCAGCAGATTGGCGTTGCCGCTGGTCAGCATGTTCGAGCCGATGCTCACCGAGGCCATCGCGAAGAAGCTGTTGGCCGCGGCCTGCACCGTGTAGGGCAGCTGCATGCCGCCGATGTCGTAGTCCTGCGCCGCGCTCATCATTCCCGATTCGACGAAAGCCTTGTGCGCGTCGTGCGTGGCCTGCGGCAGGATCACCTTCTCGCCGTCGAAGTGCGGCTCCTGCGTGTCGACGGTGCGGTTGAACGGCGCGTACTTCTCGCGCGCGATGCGCTCGCAGGTGTCGAGCACCGCGTCGAAGGTCTCGCGCGAGTGGTCGGCGAAGCGTTCGCGCGAGGCCAGCGTTTCGGCATGCAGCCAGTCGTAGAGCAGGAAATCGAGGGTGGGACGCAGGCTCATGGTGTGTTCCAGGAAAGCGGGATCGGGATCGGACAGCGAACGCGGAAGGCGCGGAAGGCCAAGAAAAAGTCGCAGAGAAAAACCAATGAAAATTCTGGTTTCTCTTCTGCGACTTCTGCGTAACCTTCGCGACTTCTGCGTCCGGAAGTCCGAATTCAGCGGTTCAGGACGAAGCTCAGATCACCTCGAACACGCCCGCGGCACCCATGCCGCCGCCGATGCACATCGTGACCACGACCTTCTTCGCGCCGCGGCGCTTGCCTTCGATCAGCGCATGGCCCGTGAGGCGCTGGCCGCTCACGCCGTAGGGGTGGCCCACGGCGATGGCGCCGCCGTCCACGTTGAGGCGGTCGGCCGGGATGCCGAGCTTGTCGCGGCAGTAGATCACCTGCACCGCGAAGGCTTCGTTGAGTTCCCACAGGTCGATGTCGTTGACCGTCAGGCCCAGGCGCTTGAGCACCTTGGGGATCGCGAAGACGGGGCCGATGCCCATCTCGTCGGGCTCGCAGCCCGCCACCGCGAAGCCCAGGAAGCGGCCCAGCGGCTTCAGGCCCTTGCGCTCGGCGTACTTCTCGTCGACCACCACGCAGGCGCCGCCGCCGTCCGAGAACTGGCTGGCATTGCCGGCCGAGATCAGGCCGCCCGGAATGGCCGAGCGGATGCCGCTGATGCCTTCCTTGGTGGTGCCGGGGCGGATGCCTTCGTCGTTCTCGATCGTGACTTCCTTGGTGCGCAGGCCCATCACGGGATCGGCCACGCCGGCCAGCACGGTGATCGGCGCGATCTCGTCCTTGAAGCGGCCGGCTTCCAGCGCGGCGGTGGCCTTCTGCTGGCTCGCGGCGCCGTACTCGTCCATGGCATCGCGGCCGATGTTGTAGCGCTTGGCGACCTGCTCGGCCGTCTGCAGCATGTTCCAGTAGATCTCGGGCTTGTGCTTCACCAGCCAGGGGTCGGCCAGCATGTGCTTGTTGGCTTCGTTCTGCACGCACGAGATGCTCTCGACGCCGCCGGCCACGTAGACGTCGCCCTCGCCCGCGATGACGCGCTGGGCGGCGGTGGCGATGGTCTGCAGGCCCGAGGAGCAGAAGCGGTTGATGGTCATGCCCGAGGTGGTGATCGGGCAGCCGGCGCGCAGCGCGATCTGGCGCGCGATGTTCGAGCCGGTCGCGCCTTCGGGCGTGGCGCAACCCATGATCACGTCGTCGACCTCGGCGGCCTCGATGCCGGCGCGGGCGATCGCATGCTGCACCGCATGGCCGCCGAGCGTGGCGCCGTGCGTCATGTTGAAAGCACCCTTCCAGCTCTTGGCGAGCGGCGTGCGGGCGGTGGAAACGATGACGGCGCTGGTCATGGTGAGGTCCTTTTCGAAGATGGAAGGGGAAGCCGGTTTACTGGGGCTGCGCAGCCGAGGTGTTGCGCAGGAGCTGGTGATAGAAGCCGATCATCTCGCCGTAGTTCGAGATCGCGAGGCGTTCGTTGGTGCCGTGGAAGCGCGCGAGGTCCTCGTTCTTCATGCGGAACGGCGAGAAGCGGAACACCGCGTCGCTCACGATCGAGAAGTGGCGCGAATCGGTGGCCGCCGTCATGAGGCCCGGCGCCACGATGGCGTCGGGGAAGGACTGCCGCACCGCCTGCTCGATCGCGCGGTAGCCCGTGCTGTCGGTCGGCGAGACCGGCGAGGCCTCGGAGTTGCCGGGGTAGCGCTTGATCTTGATCTCGTCGTTGCCGAGCTGCTTGCGCAGGTGGGCCTCGACGCTGTCGATGGTGTCGCCGGGCAGCACGCGGAAGTTGACGGCGGCCTCGGCGCGGCCGGGCAGCACGTTGTCCTTGTTGCCGGCGCGCACGATGGTCAGCGCGGTGGTGGTGCGCAGCATCGCGTTGCTGCTCGGGCTCTTCTGCAGCTGGCCTTCGACCAGCGGCGCCGTGAGCCAGAGGTTCGACAGCATCACGCGATTGATGCCGCTCATCTCGGGCGCGAGCGTGCCGAACATCTGGCCCGCCACGCCCTGGATGCCACCGGGCATCGGGTGGGCCTCGAGCCGCGCGAGCGCGGCGCTCATGCTACCGATCGCGCTATGCGCGGGCGGCATCGACGAGTGGCCGGGCGCCGTGTCGAGCGAGAGGAAGAAGGTGGCGTAGCCCTTCTCGGCCAGGCCGATCAGCGCCGCCGGCTTGCTCAGGCCCGGCAGCACGCCGTCGAGCACCAGCAGGCCCTCGTCGAGCACCCAGTCGAGCTTCACGCCGCGCGACTTGAGCAGCTCGGCGATCGGCAGCGCGCCGCGCAGGCCGCTGACCTCCTCGTCGTCGCCCATCACGAGGTAGACGGTCTGCTTCGGCTGGAAGCCGCTGGCGATCAGCAGCTCGATGGCCTCCATCTGCGCGAACAGGTTGCCCTTGTTGTCGAGCGTGCCGCGGCCCCAGACGAAGCCGTCCTTGATCTCGCCGCCGAAGGGGTCGACGCTCCAGGCCTTCTCGGTGCCGGGAGCGATCGGCACCATGTCCTGGTGCGCCATCAGCGCGATGGGTTTGGCCGCGGCATCGCTGCCGGTCCAGGTGTAGAGCAGCGCCTTCTGGCCCACCACTTCCTTCTTGAGGGTGGCGTGGACCTTGGGAAAGTTCTGCGCGAGGTAGGCGTGCAGCTTGTCGAACTCGGCCAGGTTGGCGGCCGGGTCGTCGAGGCTGGACACCGTGCGAATGGGGATCGCGCCCGCGAGCCGCTTGGCGGCGGCCTGCAGGTCGATGTCGAGCTTGGGCGCGGGCGCCACCGCGAGCTGGCGCGAAGGCGTGGTCCAGGTCTTGACCGCCACGACCGCCGCCAGCGCGACGAGCGCCAGCAGCAGTCCCAGGAGGATGCGTTTCAACATGGGCGGTCGCGGTCCCGGACGATCAGCCGAAGGACTTGCCTTCGGCCACCAGCTTCTGGATCAGCGCCGCGGGCTGCCAGAACTCGGCGTCGTCGCGCGGGTTCTTCGCGAAGCGCTTCATGGTCTCGGCCACGTTGTACAGGCCGACCTGCGAGGCGTAGTGCATCGGACCGCCGCGCCAGATCGGGAAACCGTAGCCCGTGAGGTAGACCATGTCGATGTCGCCCGACTTCGAGGCGATGCCGTCCTCGAGGATGTGCGCGCCTTCGTTGACCAGCGCATAGACCAGGCGCTGCACGATTTCCTCGTCGGAGATCTTGCGCGGCGTGATGCCCAGTTCCTTGCGGTGGTCCTCGATCATCTTGTTGACGAGTTCCGAGGGGATCGCGTCGCGCTTGCCGGCCTGGTAGTCGTACCACCCTGCCCCGGTCTTCTGGCCGAAGCGGCCCAGTTCGCAGAGCTTGTCGGCCGTGCGGCTGTACTTCATGTCGGCGCGCTCGACGGCGCGGCGCTTGCGGATCGCCCAGCCGATGTCGTTGCCGGCCAGGTCGCCCATGCGGAACGGGCCCATCGCGAAGCCGAACTTCTCGATCGCCTTGTCGACCTGCTGCGGCGTCGCGCCCTCGTCGAGCAGGAAGCCGGCCTGGCGGCTGTACTGCTCGATCATGCGGTTGCCGATGAAGCCGTCGCACACGCCCGAGACCACCGAGGTCTTCTTGATCTTCTTGCCGATGGCCATCACCGTGGCGAGCACGTCCTTGGCGGTCTGCTTGCCGCGCACCACCTCGAGCAGCTTCATCACGTTGGCCGGGCTGAAGAAGTGCATGCCGACCACGTCCTGCGGACGCTCGGTGAACGATGCGATCTTGTCGACGTCGAGCGTCGAGGTGTTCGAGGCCAGGATCGCGCCCTTCTTGGCGACGCGGTCGAGTTCCTTGAAGACCTTCTCCTTGACGCCGATCTCCTCGAACACCGCTTCGATGATCAGGTCGGCGTCCTTCAGGTCGTCGTAGCTCAGCGTGGTGCTCAGCAGCGCCATGCGCTGCTCGTACTTGTCCTGCTTGAGCTTGCCCTTCTTGACCTGGGCCTCGTAGTTCTTCTTGATGGTGGCGATGCCGCGGTCGAGCGCTTCCTGCTTCATCTCGAGGATCTTCACGGGGATGCCCGCGTTGAGGAAGTTCATCGAGATGCCGCCGCCCATGGTGCCGGCGCCGATCACGCCGACCGTCTTGATCTCGCGCTTGGGCGTGTCCTCGGGCACGTCGGGAATCTTCGAGGCGGCGCGCTCGGCCATGAACAGGTGGCGCAGCGACAGCGACTCGGGCGTGAACATCAGCGCGGTGAACAGGCGACGTTCCTCGGCCATGCCCTCGTCGAACTTGAGCTTGGTGGCTGCCTGCACGGCATCGATGCACTTGAGCGGCGCCGGGTAGTTCTTCGACATGCCGCCGACCATGTTCTTGGTGAACTGGAAGTAGGCATCGCCCTGCGGATGGCGGCACGGCAGGCTGCGCACCAGCGGCAGGTCGCCGCCCTTGGCCGCGACCGACTTCGCGAACTCGACGGCTTCGTCGAACACGGTCTCGGGCGAGGCGGCGAGCTTGTCGAACAGCTTCTGGCCCGGCAGGCTGGCGAGCACTTCGGACTTCACGGCCTCGCCGCTCACGATCATGTTGAGGGCGGTTTCCACGCCCAGCACGCGCGGCAGGCGCTGCGTGCCGCCGGCGCCGGGCAGCAGGCCCAGCTTGACTTCGGGCAGCGCGACGTTGGTGCCCGGGGCCGCGACGCGGTAGTGGCAGCCGAGCGCGAGCTCGAGGCCGCCGCCCATGCACACCGAGTGGATGGCCGCGACGATGGGCTTGGTGGCGGCTTCGAGCGCGAGGATCACGCTCAGCAGGTTGGGCTCCTGCAGCGCCTTGGGCGTGCCGAACTCCTTGATGTCGGCGCCGCCCGAGAACGCCTTGCCGGCGCCGGTGATGACGATGGCCTTGACGGCATCGTCGGCATGGGCCTTCGACAGGCCGTCGGTGATGCCGATGCGGGTCGAGAAACCGAGACCGTTGACCGGGGGATTGGTCAGGGTGATCACGGCGACATCGCCGAGCACTTTGTATTCAGCCGTCATGCTGCGTTCCTTGGTGTGTGAAGAGAAAAAAGAAAAAGCACGAGTGTTCTTTTTCCGGGGATTTTAGGCCTTTGGCGCGGCGCAACAATGGCACGCAGTCGCTGGAGGGACAAGGAGCAAAGGCGGACGCCGGACGCCCAGGACTTCGCGCCCTTCGCCTCCGGCCATCCGCCTTCCACAGCCTACCTCAGACCTCGAGCCATTCCTTGCGCGTCGCGCCGTCGGCGCGCAGGCTGGCGGGCGTGCCGTCGAACACGATGCTGCCGTGGCCCATGACGAGCGCGCGGTCGGAGATGGCCATCGCGATGGTGAGCTTCTGCTCGATCAGCAGCACCGAGATGCCCTTGTCCTTGAGCGTGCGCAGGTACTGTCCCACCAGCTCGACGATCTTCGGCGCCAGGCCCTCGGTGGGCTCGTCGATGATGATCAGGTCGGGGTCGCCCATCAGCGTGCGGCACAGCGTGAGCATCTGCTGCTCGCCGCCCGAGAGCACGCCGGCCTCGGTGTGCTGGCGCTCCTTGAGGCGCGGGAACATGCCGTACATGTCGTCGAACTGCCAGCGGCTGCCCTTGCCCGAGCCCTTCTGCCCCAAGAGCAGGTTCTGGTGCACCGTGAGCTTGGGGAAGATGTCGCGGTTCTCGGGCACGTAGCCGATGCCCAGGTGGGCGATCTCGTAGGCCTTGCGGCGCAGGATGTCCTGCTCCTTCCAGCGCAGCGTGCCCTCGGCATGCACCAGGCCCATGATGGCCTTGGCGGTGGTCGAGCGGCCCGAGCCGTTGCGGCCCAGCAGCGCGACGATCTCGCCGGGCTGCACGTCGAAGGAAACGCCATGCAGCACATGGCTCTTGCCGTAGTAGGCGTGGATGTCGTGAAGCTTCAGCATGTCAGTGTCCCGCCCCTTGCGCGTCCGCCACCGACGAACCCAGGTACGCCTCCTGCACGCGCGCATTGGCGCGCACCTCCGCGGGCGTGTCGAAGGCGATCACCTCGCCATACACCACCACCGCGATCTTGTCGGCCAGGCCGAACACCACGCCCATGTCGTGCTCCACCGTGAGCAGGGTCTTGCCGGTGGTCACGTGCTTGATCAGCGCGATGAAGTGCGAGGTCTCGGTCTTGCTCATGCCGGCCGTGGGTTCGTCCAGCAGGATCACGTTGGCGCCGCCGGCGATGGTCACGCCGATCTCGAGCGCGCGCTGCTCGGCATAGGTGAGGTTCACCGCATGCACGTCGCGCTTGCGTTCCAGGCCGATCTGGCGGATCAGTTCCTCGGTGCGCGCATTGGCGTCGTCGAGGTTCGAGAGGAAGCGCAGGAAGGTGTACTTGTAGCCGAGGCTCCAGAGCACGCCGCAGCGCAGGTTCTCGAACACGCTGAGCTTGGGGAAGATGTTCGTGATCTGGAAGCTGCGCGAGAGGCCCAGCCGGTTGATCTCGTAGGGCTTCTTGCCGTCGATGCGTTGCCCGTTGAGCAGCACCTCGCCGCTGGTGGGCGCGAGCCGCCCGCTGATCAGGTTGAATAGCGTGGACTTGCCCGCGCCGTTCGGCCCGATGACGGCCACGCGCTCGCCGGCCTTCACCGCGAGGTCCACGCCGCGAATGATCTCGGTCTTGCCGAAGTTCTTTCGCAGCGCCTTGAGTTCCAGTGCGTATTCAGCGCTCATGTGTTACGCCGCCTCCCGACGCTTGATTTCCGTTTCGATCTCTTCCTGGGCCTGGCCCCAGACCCGCACGAAGCGGCGCCGCGCGACCTCGAGCGCGCCCAGGCCGATGGCCAGGATCGCGACCGCGCCGAGCCAGCTGCCCATGCCCGCGGTGTCGAGCGAGACGCCGAAGAAGTTCAGCCGCGAGCCCATCGCCGCGTTGAGCTGGATGTGGTAGATCATCTCGATCAGCGCGGCCGCGCCGATCACCACCGGCACCAGTGCCGCGGCGAGCGCGAGGTAGAGCCACCAGAAGCGGTCGAACTTGCCGAACTTGGCCACGCGCAGGTTCATCATGATCAGGCTCGCGATGCCGCCCGGGGCGAACATCACCATGAACACGAACACCAGCCCGAAGTACAGCTGCCAGGCCTTCGAGAGCTCCGACAGCAGGATCGAGGCGAACACCAGCAGCACGGCGCCGATCATCGGGCCGAAGAAGAACACCGCGCCGCCGAGGAAGGTGAACAGCAGGTAGCCGCCCGAGCGCACCGCGTTGAGGCTGTCGGCCGCGTTCACGATCTCGAAGTTGATCGAGGCCAGGCCGCCTCCGATGCCGGCGAAGAAGCCCGCGATGATGAACGCGAAGTAGCGCACGCGCTGCGTGTTGTAGCCGATGAATTCCACGCGCTCGGGGTTGTCGCGCACCGCGTTGAGCATGCGGCCCAGCGGCGTGCCGGTGAAGGCGAACATCAGCGCGGTGCACACGAAGCAGTAGAACGCGATCAGGTAGTAGACCTGGATCTGCGGCCCGAAGGTCATGCCGAGGAAGGGCGTGCCGTAGACGCGGTCGGTGGTGATGCCGCCCTCGCCGCCGAAGAAGCTCGGGAACATCAGCGCCATGGCGGCCACCAGTTCGCCGATGCCCAGCGTGATCATCGCGAAGGTGGTGCCCGACTTCTTCGTGGTGACGAAGCCGAGCAGGATCGCGAAGAACATGCCCGCGAGCCCGCCCACGAGCGGGATCAGCACCAGCGGCACCGGCAACGAGCCCTTGCTCGCGAGGTTCATCGTGTGGATCGCGATGAACGAGCCCAGCCCGACGTAGACGGCATGGCCGAAGCTCAGCATGCCGCCCTGCCCCAGCAGGATGTTGTAGCTCAGGCAGATGACGATGAGGTAGCCCATCTGCGAGAGCATGGTCAGCGCCAGGCTGCTCTTGAACAGGTGCGGCGCGACGATCAGGGCGATGGCGAACAGCGCCCAGATCAGGTAGCGGCCGATGTTCCAGGGCTTGAAGCGGTAGTAGCGCGAAGCTTGCGTGGTCGATGTCATGGCGTCAGTCCTCCCGGGTGCCCAGCAGACCCTTGGGCCTGAAGATCAGGATGAGGACCAGGAACAGGTACGGCAGGATCGGTGCGACCTGCGAGATGGTGAGCTTGAGCAGCTCGTAGCCGAAGGTCTGGTCGTTGACCGCCATGCCCAGCGCCTGCAGTCCGCCGGCCAGCGACTGGTCCATGGCGACCGCGAAGGTCTGGATCACGCCGATCAGCAGCGAGGCCAGGAAGGCCCCGGCCAGCGAGCCCATGCCGCCGACCACCACCACCACGAAGATGATGGAGCCGACCGAGCCCGCCATCGCGGGCTCGGTGACGTAGGTGTTGCCGCCGACCACGCCCGCGAGGCCCGCGAGCGCGGCGCCGCCGCCGAACACCAGCATGAACACGCGCGGCACGTTGTGGCCCAGCGCCTCGACCATGTCGGGGTGCTTGAGCGCGGCCTGGATCACGAGGCCGATGCGCGTGCGCGTGAGCAGCAGCCACACCGACACCAGCATCAGCACCGCCACCAGCATGATGAAGGAGCGCGACTTGGGGAACTGGGTGCCGTAGAGCGTGAACAGCGGGCCCTGGAGCTGCGCCGGCAGGCCGTAGGGCACGGTCGAGCGGCCCCACACCAGCTGCACCAGCTCGAGGATCAGGTAGGAAAGACCGAAGGTCACGAGCAGCTCGGGCACGTGGCCGAACTTGTGCACGCGCCGCAGGCAGTAGCGCTCGAAGCCGGCGCCCAGGGCGCCCACCAGCAGCGGCGCAAGGAACAGCGCCGGCCAGAAGCCGACGATGTTCGACAGCGTGTAGGCGATGTACGCGCCCAGCATGTAGAAGCTGGCGTGCGCGAAGTTGAGCACGCCCATCATGCTGAAGATCAGCGTGAGGCCGGAGCTCAGCATGAACAACAGCAGGCCGTAGCTCACGCCGTTGAGCAGCGAGATGACGAAGAATTCGACGTTCATCGGTCTTTCGGATCACATGAAAAAGAAAAAGGCCCGAGTGTTGAAGTCGGGCCTCGACCGTTCAGGGGCGTCCCGCGTTCAGGAGGGCCGCTTCATCTGGCACGTGGTGGGCGTGCTCGCCACGTAGGCTTCGTAGTACTTGACCGGGGCCAGCGTGTAGCCGGTGTTCTCCGGGCTGTACGGGTTCTTGGCGTCGGCCTTCTGCCAGCGCGTGATCCACAGGCCCTGCTGCAGCTGGTGGTCGGCCTTGCGCATCTCGACGTCGCCGTTGAAGCTCTTGAACTTCATGCCCTCGAGCGTGGCGGCCACCTTCACCGGCTCGGTCGACTTGGCGCGCACGAAGGCTTCGCTGAGCATCGCGTAGACCGTGTAGACGTCGGTGGTGTAGAGGTCGTCGTTGAAGCGCTTCTTGAACTCGCCCATCAGCGGCTGGACCGGGCCCGGCGCGTTGTAGTGGCTGTAGCCGACCTGGTAGACCTTGCCGTCCGAGGCCGCGCCCATGGCGGTCGGCGTGCCGTTGGTGACGGCGTAGTAGGTGTAGAACTTGACGTTGAGGCCGGCATCGTTGGCCGCCTTGATCAACAGCGCGAGGTCGGAGCCCCAGTTGCCGGTGATCACCGAGTCGGCGCCCGAGGCCTTGATCTTGGCGATGTAGGGCGCGAAGTCGCGCACCTGGGCCAGCGGATGCAGGTCGTCGCCGACGACTTCGACGTCGGGGCGCTTGGTCTTGAGGTTTTCCTTCGCGAACTTCGAGACCTGCTGGCCGTGCGAGTAGTTCTGGTTGATCAGGTAGACCTTCTTGATCTCGGGCTGGTCCTTCATGAAGGTGGTCAGCGCTTCCATCTTCATCGAGGTGTCGGCATCGAGGCGGAAGTGCCAGTAGCTGCACTTGCTGTTGGTCAGGTCGGGATCGACGGCCGCGTAGTTGACGTAGAGCACTTCCTTGCCCGGGTTGCGGGCGTTGTGCTTCTCGAGCGCGTCGATGATGGCCAGAGCCGGGCCCGAGCCGTTGCCCTGCACCACGTAGCGCGCGCCCTGGTCCATGGCCGAGCGCAGCGCGGCGGTGGTTTCCTGGGGGCTGAGCTTGTTGTCGATGCCGATGATCTCGAACTTCACGCCGGCCACGTTCTTCTTGTTGAATTCTTCGGCCAGGAACTGGAAGGTCTTGAGCTGGTTGGTGCCGACCGCGGCCATCAGGCCCGACAGCGGGTCGAGCCATGCGATCTTGACGGTTTCACCCTTCTGGGCCAGGGCGCCGGCGGCGCTGGCGGCAAGGATGGCTGCGGTAGCGATTTTCAGAGCGAACTTCACGATCTATATCTCCTGGTCAAACCGATTCAAAAAACCTTGCACGAGCGTACAAGCCTTCGCAGCCCCTCCCCTCAGGGAATGCCCGTAAGGGAGATGCCGCGAGGCCCGTTTCTATCGCGCAGGCGACAGCGCATTTCTCCAATTTCTACCCACCGGTAGGCTGTTGCTACCGACGGGTAGGAAATGCGCGCACGAATAGCCTCAGGGGCGCTTCATCTGGCAGGTCGTCGGGGTGCTCGCCACGTACGACTCGTAATACTTCACGGGAACATTGGTGTAGCCGGTGTTCTCGGCGTCATAGGGGTACTTGGCGCTGGCCTTCTCCCAGCGCGAGATGTACAGGCCCTGCTGCAACTGGTGGTCGGTCTTGCGCATCTCGACCTCGCCGTTGAAGCTCTTGATCTTCATGCCCTCGAGCGCGGCCGCGACCTTGACCGGGTCGGTCGACTTGGTCTGCGCGAAAGCGGCGTCGAGCAGCGCGAACACGTGGTAGATCGACGCCTGCGTGAGGTCGTCGTTCATCTTCTTCTTGTAGCCGCCGAGCAGGCGCTGGATGTCGCCGCCCATGTTGTAGTGGGCATAGGCCACCGTGTAGACCTTGCCGTCGGAGGTGGCGCCCATGGCGGTGGGCGTGCCGGCGCCGGGCGCGTAGTAGGTCAGGAACTTGACGTTGAGGCCCGAGTCGTTGGCCGCCTTGATCAGCAGCGACAGGTCGGAACCCCAGTTGCCGGTGATCACGGTGTCGGCACCCGAGGCCTTGATCTTGGCGATGTAGGGCGCGAAGTCGCGCACCTGGGCCAGCGGATGCAGGTCGTCGCCCACGATCTGGATGTCGGGGCGCTTGGTCTTGAGGTTTTCCTTGGCGTACTTGCTGACCTGCACGCCGTGCGCGTAGTTCTGGCCGAGGATGTAGACCTTCTTGATGTCCGTCTGGTCCTTCATCCAGGTGGTCAGCGCCTCCATCTTCATCGAGGTGTCGGCGTCCACGCGGAAGTGCCAGTAGCTGCACTTGCTGTTGGTCAGGTCGGGGTCGACCGCCGCGTAGTTCATGAAGAGCAGTTCCTTGCCCGGATTGCGCGCGTTGTTCTTCTCGACGGCATCGATGATGGCGAGCGCCGGGCCCGAGCCGTTGCCCTGCATGATGTAGCGCGCGCCCTGGTCCTGCGCCGAGCGCAGCGCGGCGGTGGTCTCCTGCGGGCTGAGCTTGTTGTCGATGCCGATGATCTCGAACTTCACGCCCGAGGCGTTCTTCTTGTTGAACTCCTCCGCCAGGAACTGCGTGGTCTTGAGCTGGTTCGTGCCCACCGCGGCCATCAGGCCCGAGAGCGGATCGAGCCAGGCGATCTTGACGGTCTCGCCCTTCTGGGCGAAGGACGCGCCGGCACCGGCCAGCAGGGCGCACACGGCGATGGACTTGAGGGCAAAACGCATGAAGAGTCTCCAGGTTGAAGGGCTGCCCGATTGGCTGCATCCGCAGCGTACAAGCGCACTTTTTTCGTCCGCACAGGGATTGCCCGCAAGCCGGGCCGCGGAGGTGGCCGTGCTATCGCCTAGGCGACACGGCCACCGCCCCACCCGCTTTACAGGCCGGGCAGCTTGTAGTCCTTGAGCTGCTCGCGCAGCCGGGTCTTGAGGATCTTTCCGGTGGCGCCCAGCGGAATCGCCTCGACGAAGACCACGTCGTCGGGGATCTGCCACTTGGCGGTCTTGCCTTCGTAGAACTTCAGCAGTTCCTCGCGCGTGACCTCGGCACCGGGCTTCTTCACCACCGCGACGATCGGGCGCTCGTCCCACTTGGGGTGGTAGACGCCGATGCAGGCCGCCATGGCGATGGCCGGATGCGAGACCGCGATGTTCTCGATGTCGATCGAGCTGATCCATTCGCCGCCGGACTTGATCACGTCCTTGCTGCGGTCGGTGATCTGCAGGTAGCCGTCGGCATCGATGGTGGCGACGTCGCCGGTGGGGAACCAGCCGTCGATCAGCGGATCGCCGCCCTCGCCCTTGAAGTACTCCTTGACGATCCACGGCCCCTTGACCAGCAGGTCGCCGTAGGCCTTGCCGTCCCAGGGCAGCTCGTTGTTCTCGCCGTCGACGATCTTCATGTCGACGCCGAAGATCGCGCGGCCCTGCTTGAGGCGCACCGCGAGCTGCTCCTCGGGCGACTGCTTCAGGTGCTTGTTCTTGAGCGTGCACAGCGTGCCCAGCGGGCTCATCTCGGTCATGCCCCAGGCATGCAGCACCTCGACGTCGTACAGGTCCTGGAAGGCCTTGATCATGGCCGGCGGGCAGGCGGAGCCGCCGATCACGGTGCGGTTCAGGGCGCTGAACTTCAGGCCGTTGGTCTGCATGTGGCCCAGCATCATCTGCCACACGGTGGGCACGCCGGCCGCGAAGGTCACGCCCTCGCCTTCGATCAGGTCGTAGACCGACTTGCCGTCGAGCGCCGGGCCCGGGAACACCAGCTTGCAGCCGACCAGCGCGGCCGAGTACGGAATGCCCCAGGCGTTGACGTGGAACATCGGCACCACGGGCAGCACCGAGTCGCGCGCCGAGATGCGCATCACGTCGGGCAGCGCCGCCGCATAGGCATGCAGCATGGTCGAGCGGTGGCTGTAGAGCGCGGCCTTGGGGTTGCCCGTGGTGCCGCTCGTGTAGCACATGCTCGAGGCCGAGTTCTCGTCGAACACCGGCCATTGGTAGTCGGTGGACTGGCCGCCGACCCAGTCCTCGTAGCTCACGAGGTTGGGGATGCCGCTGTCGACCGGCAGCTTGTCGGGCCCGCACAGCGCGACCCACTTGCGGATGGTCGGGCACTTGGCATGCACGGCCTGCACCAGCGGCAGGAAGGTGAGGTCGAAGCACAGGATCTGGTCTTCGGCGTGGTTGGCGATCCACGCGATCTGGTCGGGATGCAGGCGCGGGTTGATGGTGTGCAGCACGCGGCCGCTGCCGCTGACGCCGTAGTAGAGCTCCAGGTGGCGGTAGCCGTTCCAGGCCAGGGTCGCGATGCGGTCGCTGAACAGCAGTTGCTCGCCGTCCAGCGCATTGGCCACCTGCCGGGAACGCGATGCGATGTCGCTCCAGGTACAGCGGTGGATGTCGCCCTCGACCCGCCGCGAGACGATCTCGCCGTCACCGTTGTGGCGCTCGACGAACTCGATCAGCGACGAGATCAAAAGCGGTCGGTCTTGCATCAAACCCAGCATCTACAGGCTCCTTCTTTCAACAAAATTCAGCGGTTTCAAAGATTACGGCGATTCACGCAATTTATGTGCGTTCGCACAATGACAGAAACCCGCAGTCTGCGAGGACCGATCTGTCGTCCGGATGACAGCTGGCGTCCGCCGGAGCATGCAGACGCCTCGCCCCTCGCGCGACCTTCGCCACCACCGCGACGGCCATGGCCGTCGCGGTGGCGTGCCTTGCCGGTGCGCGCAGTGCTCAAGGCGCGCTGTTCTGCAGCTGGGTCTTGCTGGCGTCGAGCACGATCTTGCGTGGCCAGTTGGGCCAGGTCACGCCCAGGCCCGCATGGTTCGGATCGCCGGTGCGCGCGAACGCGGACAGGCTGCCGACCATCGCGTCCGACAGCGCCTCGCGGCCCGGCCGGTTCGCCTCGCCATAGGCAAAGGAGAAGATGTTGGTGCCGAAGTTGTGGAACATGAACACCGTGTCGAGGCCGTGCGTCGCGCCGTAGACGGTATTGAACGGCGCCACCTGCTGGCTCCAGTCGAAGCGGTAGTACCAGGTCTTAGTCGGCAGGTACTTGGCGACCGAGTCGATCTGCGGCGGCAAGGCGCTGAGGAAGACCACGTTGGTCGCGAAATCCGAGGCGGCCTTCCAGCCGGTCAGCGGCTTACCTACCGGCAGGTAGGGTGCGTTGATCAGGTCGGCCTCGGTGAGCGTGGTCGGTACGTCGGGGTTGAAGTTGTACTGCAGCCCGAAGCGTTCGTAGTCGGTGGGCTTGAAGCCCCGCCCCAGTCCCGTGAAGGTACCAAAGGTGTTACCGAACAGCGTGCCCTCGTCGCGCGTGTTGCCGATCAGCATCGGCACCTTGTTGAAGCGGCCGGCGGCCACCTCGGCGGCCGAGTTCACGGGCAGGATGGTGCCGTCCTCGATCGGCGCGGGCGCGTTGCCCAACAGCGGGTTCGCGAGCACGATGGTCAGCAGCTTGTCGGCCGACAGGCCGCGCAGGTAGGTCGCGATCTGCGCATTGGTCTGCGAGGCGATCCAGGCATCGGCCGCAACGGGGTCGGCGGCCTTTCCGTCGGCGATCGCGATCGCGTTGAGCAGCTTCTTCGAATAGGTCTGCGCGGTGGCGCGCGGCGAGAACGCGATCCCGCCGCTCAACGGCACCGCCTTGTGCAGCAGGCCGGTCGACGCCGGCGAGACCACCAGGCCCCAGGTGTTGACCGCGCCCGCCGACTGCCCCATCACCGTCACGTTGCCCGCATCGCCGCCGAAGGCGCCGATGTTGGCCTGGATGAACTTCAGCGCCTGCATCTGGTCGAGCAGCGCGAAGTTGCCCGAGTCGTTCTTCGCCTCGCCGGTCTTGAGTTGCGGCAGGTCGAGCCAACCCAGCACGCCCAGCCGGTAGTTGATCGTCACGACGACGGCATTGCCGCGCTTGGCGAGCTGGGCGCCGTCGTAGCCGGGATCGGCCGTGTAACCCGAAATATTGCTGCCGCCGTAGATGTACACGATCACGGGCAGCTTGGCGGCGTCGCCGCTCGGGCGCCAGATGTTGAGCGTGAGGCAGTCCTCGACACCCACCGGCTTGTCGAAACCTTCGCGATTGCCCAGGCCGAAGGGTGCGTCGTCCGGTGCCGGGCTGAAGTAGCGCCCGCCTTGGGCACAGCTGCGGCCGAACTTGGCGGCGGAGCGCACGCCCTCCCAGGCCTTGGGATCGGCCGGCGGCGCCCAGCGCAGCGCGCCGACGGGGGCCTGGGCGAACGGAACGCCCTTCCACGACAAGGTGCCGGTGCCGGCGCTGTCGTCCACGCCCTCGATCTTGCCGGCGGTGGTCTGGCGCACCATCGGGCCGTCCGCGGCCGGTGGCGGCGCGGGCGGCGGCGGGGGTGGCGGTGCCACCGGGAAGAATCCGCTCGACCCCGAGCCGCCGCCGCCGCAGGCCACGAGGGCCATACTGGCGGCCGCGATCGCGGCCATGGCGATGGCCGAAGCCACCCTTGTCTTCTGTCCTGCCGCACCCTGGCTTTTTCGTGCCGTTGCCATTTCTTGCATGTGTTTGTCTCCACACCGGGTTAATCGGAATTCCTGCATCGGTGCCCCGCGGCCATACTCCGGCCCGCCGAACCCGAAAAAAATTCTAGGAACGGGTGCCGTTTCCACCGCTATCGCAAGCGAGCCAATCGAATGACTTCAGGAGCCTCCAACCCGCGCCACGCGCGCCGGCCTGCGCGCCGTCCGGGCTGCATGCCGCAGCCCGAGTTGCGCACCAGCTCGTCGGCATGGCTCGAGGGGGTGCTGAGGATGTTCGAGGCCGAGGGCCTGGACGTGCCCTCGCTGCTGCGCGACGCCGGCTTCGACCCCGAGTCGCTGCTGCGGCAGAACGCGCGCATCCCGGTCGACGAGATCACCGTGCTGTGGCAACTGGCCGTGGCGCGCGCGGGCCGGCCCACGCTGGGCCTGCACCGCGGCCTGGCCGCCACCCACAGCAAGTTGGGCACCGTCGCCCACGTCATGGCCTGCTGCGTCGATCTCGGCGAGGCGATGGACCGGCTCGCGCGCTACATGCCCGTGATCTCCGATGCCACCGCCTTCTCGGTGCAGCCCGAGGCGCGCGGCAGCTGGATGGTGATGCAGCACACGGGCGGCAGCCTGCCGATCCCGCGCCAGCGCGTCGAATACGCCCTGCTCACCATGCTGATGCAGTGCCGCTGGCTGATCCGGCGCGAGATGGAGCCGCTGGCGATCGAGTTCGCCTATCCGCCCCCCGACGACGACCGGCCGCACCGCGAGGCCTTCGGCTGCGAGGTGCGGTTCGGCGCGCCGGCCAACCGCATGCTGCTGTCGGCCGCCAACCTGGCGATGACGCTGCCCACCAGCCACCCCGAGCTCGGCGAGATGCAGGAACACCTGCTCGACGACCAGCTCGACCAGCTGGGCCAGACCACCACCAGCACCCTGGTCTGCGCCGAGATCGCGCGCCGCCTGCCGCACGGCGAGCCGCGCCGCCAGGACGTGGCCTCGGGCCTGGGCCTGGCCGAGCGCACGCTGCAGCGCCGGCTGCAGGAGGAGTCGGTGTCGTTCCAGGCGCTGCTCGACCGCACCCGGCGCGAGCTGGCGCAGCAGTACCTGGCGCAGGAGCGCCACACGCTGACCGATGTGGCCGACCTGCTGGGCTTCGTCGACAGCAGCAACTTCTTCCGCGCCTGCAAGCGCTGGTTCGGCCTGCCGCCGGCGCAGTACCGCACGCGGCTGTGGCACGGCGACACGGCCGGCTCGATGCTGCGCGCCGCCGCCTAGTTTCTGGCCTCCGAGGCCCCCCTTGGCCAGGGGTCTAGCGCTCTGCCGGACAATCGGGGGCATGACGCCCACGAGCCTGCTTGCCGAAGAGAACCGCCCCACGTCGACCGAAACCCGGCCCGGGAGCGCCGATCTGGGCCTGGGCTGGGCCACCACCGGCTTCTCCACGCTCGGACCGCGCTTCTACACCGAGCTGCGCCCCACCCCGCTGAGTTCGCCCACGCCGCCCTACTGGGTCGGCCACAGCGAACGGGTCGCGCGCGAGCTGGGCCTGCCCGAAGGCTGGCGCAGCGACGCGTTGCTCGAGGCGCTGAGCGGCAACATCCCGCTCGAGGGCGCGCGGCCGCTGGCCAGCGTCTACAGCGGCCACCAGTTCGGCGTCTGGGCCGGCCAGCTCGGCGACGGGCGCGCGATCCTGCTCGGAGAGACCGCGGACGGCCTCGAGATCCAGCTCAAGGGCGCGGGCCGCACGCCCTATTCGCGCATGGGCGACGGCCGCGCCGTGCTGCGCTCGAGCATTCGCGAGTTCCTCTGCAGCGAAGCCATGCACGGCCTGGGCATCCCGACCACGCGCGCGCTGTGCGTGACCGGCTCGGACGCGCGCGTGCGCCGCGAGGAGATCGAGACCGCCGCGGTGGTGACGCGGGTGGCACCGAGCTTCATCCGCTTCGGCCATTTCGAGCATTTCGCGGCGAACCAGCAGCACGAGGAACTGCGCGCGCTGGCCGACTACGTGATCGACCGCTACTACCCGGCCTGCCGCCACAACGAGCGCTTCGGCGGCAACCCCTATGCGGCGCTGCTCGAGGCCGTGAGCGAACGCACCGCCACCCTGCTGGCGCACTGGCAGGCCGTGGGCTTCTGCCACGGCGTGATGAACACCGACAACATGAGCATCCTCGGGCTCACCATCGACTACGGCCCGTTCCAGTTCCTCGACGGCTTCGATCCGCGCCACATCTGCAACCACAGCGACACCGGCGGACGCTATGCCTTCAACCAGCAGCCCAACGTGGCCTACTGGAACCTGTTCTGCCTTGGCCAGGCGCTGCTGCCGCTGATCGAGGACCAGGAGCTCGCGCTGGCCGCGCTCGAGTCGTACAAGGCCGCGTTCCCGAACGCCTTCGAGAACCGCATGCGCGCCAAGCTCGGCCTCGCCGACGCGGCCGACGGCGACCGCGCGCTGATCGAGGGCGTGCTCAAGCTGCTGGCGGCCGAGAAGACCGACTACACGATCTTCTGGCGCCGCCTGGCCCGCTACCGGGCCGACGGCAACATCGAGCCGGTGCGCGAACTGTTCATCGACCGCGCCGGTTTCGACGCCTGGCTGCTATTGTTTCTGGAGCGCCATACCCACACCCCGCGCGAGCAGGCGGCCGAGCTGATGCTGCGCAGCAATCCGGAATACGTGCTGCGGAACCACCTGGGCCAGCAGGCCATCGAAGCGGCTGGCCGCAAGGACTTCTCGGGCGTGGCGACCTTGCTGGCCCTGCTGGAATCCCCATTTGAAGAACATCCCGGCGCGCAGGCGTATGCCGGGTTCCCGCCCGACTGGGCTTCCACGATCGAAATCAGCTGCTCATCATGAACACACCCGTCCAGAAAACCGATGCCGAATGGAAAGCGCTGCTCGCCGAAAAGGGCGCCGAGCCGGCCGCCTTCGAGGTGACCCGCCATGCGGCGACCGAGCGCCCCTTCACCGGCAAGTACGAAGCCCACTGGGACGACGGCACCTACCACTGCGTCTGCTGCGGCGCCAAGCTGTTCGAGTCCGCCACCAAGTTCGACGCCGGCTGCGGCTGGCCCAGCTTCTCGGAGGAAGCCGTGCCGGGCGCGATCCGCAACATCGTCGACCGCTCGCATGGCATGGTGCGCACCGAGAATGTCTGCGCCAATTGCGGCGCGCACCTGGGCCACGTCTTCCCCGACGGACCGACCGAGACCGGCCTGCGCTACTGCATGAACTCGGCCTCGCTCGACTTCCAGAAGAAGCCCTGAGCGGCGCCTTCTCCTTTTTCTTCCGGCCCCGCCACCATCCGACTGCATGAAACTGATCCTCGACTTCTTCCCGATCCTGCTGTTCTTCGGGGCCTACAAGCTCGCCGACATCTACACCGCCACCGGCGTGCTGATGGCCGCCACGGTGGTGCAGATGGCGATCATCTATGCGATGGAACGCAAGCTGCAGGCGATGCAGAAGGCCACGCTGGTGCTGATCCTGCTGTTCGGCACACTCACGCTGGTGCTGCACGACGACCGCTTCATCAAGTGGAAGCCGACCGTGCTCTACGGCGCGATGGCGGTGGCGCTGGCCGTGGCGCTGTGGGCCTTCCGCAAGAACTTCCTGAAGATGCTGCTGGGCTCGCAGCTCGAGCTGCCCGACCGCATCTGGATGCGGCTGAACATCGCGTGGATCGGGTACTGCCTGTTCATGGCCGCCATCAACGGCTACGTCGCGGCCTATTTCACGACCGAGGCTTGGGTCAACTTCAAGCTCTGGGGCTACGTGTTCCCGATCGTGTTCCTGGTGGCGCAGGGCCTGTACATCTCGCCGCACCTCAAGAGCGGCGACGACAAGCCGGCCGCCTGAGCATGAGCAGCACCACCGCTTCGCATCCGCTGCCGACCGTGGCCGCCCTCGAGGCCGCGCTGCGCGCCGCACTGCAGCCGACGGCGCTCGAAGTCATCGACGAGAGCGCCGCGCACGCAGGCCACGCGGGGGCCAATGCCGAGGGATTCGGCACCCATTTCCGCGTGCGCATCGCCTCCCCGCTGTTCGAGGGAAAGCCACGCGTGGCGCGTCATCGGCTTGTGTATGATGCCCTCCAACTTTTCATCGCACAGGGTCTGCACGCCATCGCCATCGAGGTGCTCTGAGTCGTCCATCCACCGCCAGCCTCCGGCTGCCGGGCCCGGTTCTCCGCGGCGGCGCTCCCTCCCCTGTGTCTTTGCTCCGGTTTCCTCCACGCGCACTTTCATCCAACGCGCATTTCTCAGCCTGACATTCAATCCATGAAAAAACAAATCTTGCAGGCCGTCGCGGCCGCAGCGCTGCTTGGTGCCGTTCCCATGGCTGCCCTGGCGCAGAACGCAGCCATCGTCAACGGCAAGGCGGTGCCCAAGGCACGCATGGACGCGCTGGCCCAGCAGCTGGCCGCGGCCGGCCGCCCGGTCACGCCCGAGATGCAAGGCCAGCTGCGCGAGGAAATCGTGGCGCGCGAAGTGTTCATGCAGGAAGCGCAGAAGCACGGCCTCGACGCCACCGAGGACTACAAGAACCAGCTCGAGCTCGCACGCCAGGCGATCCTGATCCGCGCCCTGTTCGAGAACTACCGCAAGACCAACCCGGTCTCGGACGCCGACGTGAAGGCCGAGTACGACAAGTTCGTCGCGGCCAACGGCGGCAAGGAATACAAGGCGCGCCACATCCTCGTCGAGACCGAGGACCAGGCCAAGAAGATCATGGCCGACCTGAAGAAGGGCGGCAAATTCGAGGACATCGCCAAGAAGCAGAGCAAGGACCCCGGATCGGGCGCCAACGGCGGCGACCTCGACTGGGCCAACCCCGCCAACTTCGTGCCCGAGTTCTCGGAAGCGATGATCAAGCTCAAGAAGGGCGAGACCACGCCGGCGCCGATCAAGACCCAGTTCGGCTGGCACATCATCCGCGTCGACGACATCCGCCAGGCCCAACTGCCGAAGATCGAGGACATCAAGCCGCAGATCACGCAGCAGCTGCAGCAGCAGCGCCTGCAGAAGTACCAGGAAGACCTGCGCGCCAAGGCGAAGATCGAGTAAGCGGCGCGCCCTGCCCGCCCTCACCCATGCAAAACGGCCTTCGGGCCGTTTTTCTTTGGGCTTGTTTCTTGCAAGAATTCGCGGCGCGCCATCGGCGCGGAGGGTGTCGACCATGGGCTTCTACCACTCGACCGAGGCGCTCGCGCCGCGGCACAAGACCGAGTTCTGGCGCGAATCGGTGTGCCGGCGCCTGATACCGGCGCGCGGCGAATTCGCACGCGACTTCGACGGCTGCCTCTCGGGCCAGCAGCTCGGCAGCCTCACGGTGTGCCGCATGCAGTCGAAGCCGCACACCTTCATCCGCACCGACCAGCTCGCGCGCGTCGCGCCCGACGACGACATCGTGGCCGCCTTCTTCCAGCGCGGCCAGGCCAACATGGCGCAGCAGGGCCGCACGCTGCGTGCGTCGGCCGGCGACATCGTGCTGTACGACGCGGCACGGCCCTTCGTGCACGAGCTCGCGCCCGAATCGCTGCTGCTGGTGCGCTTTCCGCGCCAGCAGCTGCTGTCGCGCTTCCCGAAGGCCGAGCACATGATGGCGCTCAAGATCGCCGACGGCAGCTCGCTGGCCGGGCTGCTGCACGGCATGGCCGAGGAGGCGCTGCGCTTCGAGGCGCGCGACTCGGCGCTGGCCGCGCAGGCGCGCTTCGCCGCCGCCTTCCTCGACACGCTGAGCGCCGCGATGGAACTGCAGGACGTGGCCGAGGGCGCCGCCGCGGCCACGCGCCACGGCTCGATCTACGAGAAGGCCGTGCGCTACATCGACGCCCACCTGGACGACACCGGCCTGTCGATGGCCGGCGTGGCCGAGGCCGCGCATGTCTCGCCGCGCACGCTCACGCGCGTGTTCGCGGCCCATGGCACGACCGTGATGCACCACCTGTGGAAGCGCCGGCTCGAGCAGAGCTTCCACATCCTGTCCGAGGGCCGCGTGCAGCAGGTCACGCAGGCCGCCTACCAGTGCGGCTTCAGCGACCTCTCGCATTTCTCGCGCGCCTTCAAGAGCGCCTACGGCACCACGCCCGGCAGCCTGCTGAACGCGGCCGCCGGCTGACGCCGCAGCGAGCGCTTCAGCGCAGGTATTCGCCCGCCGCTTCGGGCTGGAACTGCAGCGCGGCCACGCGCGCCGAACCGTGCACGCCGGCCGGCGTGGTCCATTCCACCAGCTGCCCCACGCGCGCGCCCAGCAGGCTCGCGCCCACCGGCGACATCACCGAGACCTCGCCCTCGGAAGGTTTGGCATCGCGCGGATAGCACAGCGTGATCGTGTAGCGCTCGCCGTTCGCGGGGTCCTCGAGCTCGACGCGCGAGTTCATCGTGACTAGGTCCGGCGACACGTCCTGCGGCGCCACGATCTCGCTGCAGTCGAGCATCTCCTCGAGGGCCTGCGCGATCGGATCGGTCGCGCCGCGCGTCTGCAGCGCATGCGCGGCGAGCTTGTGCAGGCGTGCGTGGTCGAGCTGGGTGAGGGTTCGTTCGAGTCGCGTGAACGAGGCGGTGGCTTGCATGGATGGCTCCTGATGAAGTGAAGGCGTGTCGCGGGCTCCATCGAGGGAGCGGGACAGAACGGACGCGCCGGCGCGCGGGCTTGGAGGAGGCCCGGCGATCAGGAGGTGCGCGAAAGAAGAAAGGGAGGAGGAAGGATCGCCGGGCTCAGGAATGCCAGGGCGATCGGCGCTTGAGCGCCGTCATCCGCGCCGCGCGGCGCCGGCCACGCGCGAGCACGCCCGGCAGGGCCGGTGCGGTCAGCGTGGAAGCGGAAGTGCGCAGCATGCGGCCGAGTCTACCGGTCCCGTCGCGCCGGCGGCCATCAAAGGCCCCACCGGTCTTGCCGGATTGGGCCCCTTGCCGTCGGCGATCAGCCCACCCAGCGGCGGGCGTTGCGCCAGATGCGCATCCAGGGGCTGTGCGCGTTCGCGTCGCCGCCGGTCCAGCTCATCTGGATGTTGCGGAACACGCGCTCGGGGTGCGGCATCACGGCGGTGAAGCGACCGTCGGCCGTGGTCACCGAGGTCAGGCCGCCCGCGCTGCCGTTCGGGTTGAACGGGTACTGCTCGGTGGGCTGGCCGTGGTTGTCGACGAAGCGCATGGCCGCGATGGCCTTCGAGGCATCGCCACGGTGCTTGAAGTTGGCATAGCCCTCGCCGTGCGCGACCGCGATCGGCAGCCGCGTGCCGGCCATGCCCGCGAAGAACAGGCTCGGCGAATCGAGCACCTCGACCATCGACAGACGGGCCTCGAAGCGCTCGCTCTGGTTGGTGGTGAAGCGCGGCCAGGCCTCGGCGCCCGGGATGATGTCGGCCAACTCGGCGAACATCTGGCAGCCGTTGCACACGCCGAGGCCGAAGGTGTCGGCGCGGCCGAAGAAGCGCTTGAACTCGTCGGCCAGGCGCGGGTTGAAGGTGATGCTGCGGGCCCAGCCGATGCCGGCGCCCAGCGTGTCGCCGTAGCTGAAGCCGCCGCAGGCCACCACGCCCTTGAAGTCGGCGAGCCGCGCGCGGCCCGACTGCAGGTCGGTCATGTGGACATCGAAGGCCTCGAAGCCGGCCTCGTTGAAGGCATAGGCCATCTCGACGTGCGAGTTCACGCCCTGCTCGCGCAGGATCGCGACCTTGGGCCGCGAAGCCAGCACCGCGGGTGCGGCGGGCTCGGCGCCGGCCGGCAGATGCCAGTGCAGGCCCGGGTCGGCAGGCTCGCCGGCCGCCGCGTGCTCGGCATCGGCACAGGCCGGGTTGTCGCGCTCGCGCGCGATCTTCCAGCTCACCGAGTCCCAGACCTGGTGCAGGTCGTGCAGGCTGGCGCTGAACACCGACTTGGCATCGCGCCACACCTCGAGCTTGCCCTTGCCGGCCTCGATGGCCGAGCTCGCGGGCCGGGTCTTGCCAACGAAATGGCTGTGGGTGCTCAGGCCATGGGCGCGCAGCACCTGCATGACCTCGTTGCGCTCGGCGGTGCGCACCTGCAGCAGCATGCCGAGCTCCTCATTGAACAGCGCCTTGAGCGTGAGCTCCTCGCGCCGCGCGCTGACCTGCTGCGCCCAGTTCTTGGCGTCGCCGGTCTCCATGCGGCTGTCGGAGATGCCGTCGCCTTCGGTGACCAGCATGTCGACGTTGAGCGCCACGCCCACATGGCCCGCGAAGGCCATCTCGCAGGCCGCGGCGAACAGGCCGCCGTCGCTGCGGTCGTGCATGGCGAGCAGCTTGCCATCGGCGCGCAGCGCGTTGACGGCATTCACCAGCGCCACCAGCTGCGCCGGATCGTCGAGATCGGGCACGATGTCGCCGCTCTGGCCCAGCGTCTGCGCCAGGATGCTGCCGGCCATGCGGTGCTGGCCGCGGCCGAGGTCGACCAGCACCAGCGTGCTGTCCTCCTCATTGGCGTCGAGCTGCGGCGTGAGCGTGCCGCGCACGTCGTCGAGCGAGGCGAAGGCGCTCACGATCAGGCTGACGGGCGAGGTCACCTTCTTCGTCTCGTCGCCCTCCTTCCACTGCGTGCGCATCGACAGCGAATCCTTGCCAACCGGAATCGAGATGCCCAGCGCCGGGCAGAGCTCGAGGCCGACGGCCTTGACCGTGGCGTAGAGCGCGGCATCCTCGCCGGGCTCGCCGCAGGCGGCCATCCAGTTGGCCGACAGCTTGACGCGCGACAGCTCGATCGGCGCCGACAGCAGGTTGGTGATGGCCTCGGCCACCGCCATGCGGCCCGAAGCGGGCGCGTCGTAGGCGGCCAGCGGCGTGCGCTCGCCCATGCTCATCGCCTCGCCCGCGAAGCCCCGGTAGTCGGCCAGCGTCACGGCGCAGTCGGCCACCGGCACCTGCCACGGGCCGACCATCTGGTCGCGGTGGCTCAGGCCGCCCACGGTACGGTCGCCGATGGTGATCAGGAAGCGTTTGGAGGCGACGGTCGGGTGCGACAGCACGTCGATCGCGGCCTTCTGCAGGTCGACGCCCGTGAGGTCGAGCGGCCGGAAGCTGCGCGCCACCGACTGCACGTCGCGGTGCATCTTGGGCGGCTTGCCGAGCAGCACGTCCATCGGCATGTCGACCGGCTGCAGCGCGGCGCCCTCGTCGGCCACCAGCAGCTGGCGCTCCTCGGTCGCCACGCCGACCACCGCGAAGGGGCAGCGCTCGCGTTCGCAGAAGGCCTTGAACTGTTCGAGCGACTCGGGCGCGATCGCCAGCACGTAGCGCTCCTGGCTCTCGTTGCACCAGATCTCCTTCGGCGCCATGCCCGATTCCTCGAGCGGCACCGCGCGCAGGTCGAAGCGCGCGCCGCGGCCGGCGTCGTTGGTCAGTTCGGGGAAGGCATTGCTCAAGCCGCCCGCGCCCACGTCGTGGATCGCGAGGATCGGGTTGGCCGCGCCCTGCTGCCAGCAGTGGTTGATGACCTCCTGCGCGCGGCGCTCGATCTCGGGGTTGCCGCGCTGCACCGAGTCGAAGTCGAGCTCGGCCGCGTTGGCGCCGGTGGCCATCGAGCTGGCGGCGCTGCCGCCCATGCCGATCCGCATGCCGGGGCCGCCGAGCTGGATCAGCAGCGAGCCGGCCGGGAAGCGGATCTTCTTGGTCTGCGTGGCGTCGATGCTGCCGAGGCCGCCGGCGATCATGATCGGCTTGTGGTAGCCGCGCTGCACCGTGTCGAGGTCGCTCGCCAGGGCCTGCTCGTACTCGCGGAAGTAGCCCAGCAGGTTGGGCCGGCCGAACTCGTTGTTGAAGGCGGCGCCGCCCAGCGGGCCCTCGGTCATGATCTGCAGCGGGCTCGCGATGTGCTCGGGCTTGCCGTAGTGGCCGTCCTCGGGCCAGAGCTTCGAGACCGTGAAGCCGGTCAGGCCGGCCTTGGGCTTGGAGCCGCGGCCGGTCGCGCCCTCGTCGCGGATCTCGCCGCCGGCGCCGGTCGAGGCGCCCGGGAACGGCGAGATCGCCGTCGGGTGGTTGTGGGTCTCCACCTTCATCAGCACGTGGGTCAGCGCCGTGTCCTTGGTGTAGGCCGGTGTGCCCGCGGCATCGGCGCCGCGCGGGATGAAGCGCTCGACCTCGCCGCCTTCCATCACCGAGGCGTTGTCGGCATAGGCGATCACCGTGTGCTGGGGGTTCTGGCGCTCGGTGTGGCGGATCATCGAGAACAGGCTCTGCGGCTGCGCCGCGCCGTCGATGGTGAAGTCGGCGTTGAAGATCTTGTGGCGGCAGTGCTCGCTGTTGGCCTGGGCGAACATCATCAGCTCGACGTCGCTGGGGTTGCGGCCCAGCTTGGTGAAGGCATCGACCAGGTAGTCGATCTCGTCCTCGGCCAGCGCCAGGCCGAAGCCGGTGTTGGCGGCTTCCAGCGCCGCGCGGCCCTGGGCCAGCACGTCGACCGTGGCCATCGGCTGGGCCGGCAGTTCGCTGAACAGGCTGGCGGCCTGGTCGACCGTGGCGAGCACCGATTCGGTCATGCGGTCGTGCAGCGGGCCGGCCGCGGCGGCCAGCGCCTCGCCCTCGAGCACCGGCGCCTTGCCCAGCAGCGGCGCCTTGAGCTTCAGGTGGTATTGGGTGACGCGCTCGACCCGGCGCAGCGCCAGGCCGCAGTTGTGGGCGATGTCGGTGGCCTTGGAGGCCCAGGGCGACACGGTGCCCAGGCGCGGCGTGACGACCACCGCCGCCGAGGCCTTGGCCGCCGGCGCCTCGAAGGGCTCGCCGTAGCTCAGCAGCGCCTCGAAGCGCTCGCGGCCCGCGGCGTCGAGCGCGCCGTCGGTCACCACCAGGTGCACGAAGCGCGCGGCGATGCCCTCGATGCGCGGATCGACGGCCTGGAGCTTCGGCAGGAGCTGCCGCGCGCGGAATTCGCTGAGTGCGCTGCCGCCCTCGAAGATGGTTACGACGGGAAGGGCTGTGGAAACGGAAGCGGACTGCGTCACGATGGGTGGGGCCTTGGGGCCGCGTTGGGCTTTGGAGAGGTCTGGAAATCCGTGGGCGGGCGGCCGCTGACTGGGGCCGTCCGCGCAGGACGCGAATTTTAGGTCATGGCGAAAGCCTCGCCCGGGCGGCCGGCCAGAGCCCGTTCGGGCGCTGATTTCTTCGCCCGGATGGGATAATTCCATGCATGAGCATTACCTACAAAGACGCCGCGGGCATCGCCGCCATGCGCGTCGCCTGCCGCCTCGCGTCCGAGGTGCTGGACTACCTCACGCCCTTCATCAAGCCCGGCATCACGACCAACGATGTCGACCGCCTGGCCGCCGAGTACATGGTCAAGCAGGGCACCACCTCGGCCACGGTGGGCTACATGGGCGCCAGCAGCGTCCCCTTCCCCAAGTCGCTGTGCACCTCGGTCAACCACGTGGTGTGCCACGGCATCCCGAACGACAAGCCCCTGAAGAAGGGCGACATCATGAATGTCGACGTCACCGTCATCAAGGACGGCTGGTTCGGCGACAACTCCCGCATGTACGTCGTGGGCGATGCCTCGATCGCGGCCAAGCGCCTGTGCCACATCACCTTCGAGGCCATGTGGCACGGCATCCTGCAGGTGCGTCCCGGCGCCCACCTGGGCGACGTGGGCCACGCGATCCAGAAGTTCGCCGAGGGCCAGGGCTTCTCGGTGGTGCGCGAGTTCTGCGGCCACGGCGTGGGCCAGCGTTTCCATGAAGAACCGCAGGTGCTGCACTACGGCCGCCCGGGCACCATGGAAGAGCTCAAGCCCGGCATGATCTTCACCATCGAGCCGATGATCAACGCCGGCAAGCGCGAGGTGAAGGAAGACTTCAAGGGCGGCCAGTACGACGGCTGGACCATCGTCACGCGCGACCATTCGCTCTCGGCCCAGTGGGAACACACGGTGCTGGTCACCGAAACGGGCTACGAGGTGCTGACCCTGTCCGAGGGCAGCCCGCCGCTGCCTTCCTTCGTGAGCGCCATCAAGACATGAGCCGCGCGGCCGGCCGCGCCACCCCACCGCCATGATCGAAGCCGCCCGACACGACGTCGCGACGCTGCGCGAAGCCTACCGCGCGAAGAAGCTCGCCCTTTTCGAAACCCTGCGCTTCGCGCGCGCGCCCACGCGCAGCGTGCACACGGTGCTGCGCCAGCTCGCGGCGCTGGCCGACGAGAGCCTGCAGACGCTGTGGCAGGACGCCGAGTTCGGCGACGGCCTGGCGCTGGTGGCGGTCGGCGGCTACGGGCGCGGCGAGCTGTTCCCCTATTCCGACGTCGACGTGCTGCTGCTGTTGCCGCCCGAGGGCGGCGAGCAGGCGGTCGAGCCGGCGCGTCTCGAGGCCTTCATCGGCCAGTGCTGGGATGCCGGCCTGGAGATCGGCTCGAGCGTGCGCACCATCGAGGAATGCCTGGCCGAGGCCGAGAAAGACGTCACGGTCCAGACCTCGCTGCTCGAGGCGCGGCTGATCGTGGGCGACAAGAAGCTGTTCGCCACCTTCCGCAAGCGCTTCGGCACGGTGATCGATCCGCAGGCCTTCTTCATCGCCAAGTCGCAGGAGATGCGGCACCGGCACCAGAAGTTCGACAACACGCCCTACGCGCTCGAGCCCAACTGCAAGGAATCGCCGGGCGGCCTGCGCGACCTGCAGACCATCCTCTGGGTCGCCAAGGCCGCGGGCTTCGGCAGCCGCTGGGACGACCTGGCGCGCAACGGCCTGGCCACGCCCTTCGAGGCGCAGCAGATCAAGCGCAACGAGGCGCTGCTGTCGCTGATCCGCGCGCGGCTGCACGTGATCGCCAACCGGCGCGAGGACCGGCTGGTGTTCGACCTGCAGACCGCCGTGGCCGCGAGCTTCGGCTACGTGAGCGAATCGCAGCGCAAGTCGAGCGAGGCGCTGATGCGGCGCTACTACTGGGCCGCCAAGGCGGTCTCGCAGCTCAACCAGATCCTGCTGCTCAACATCTCCGAGCGGCTGCAGCCGATCGACGAGCTGCCGACGCCGATCAACGAGCGCTTCTTCGAGCGCGCCGGCCTGATCGAGATCGCGCGCGACGACCTCTACGAGAGCGAGCCGCACGCGATCCTCGAGACCTTCCTGCTCTACCAGAAGACCATCGGCGTGAAGGGCCTGTCGGCGCGCACGCTGCGCGCGCTCTACAACGCGCGCCACGTGATGGACAGCAAGTTTCGCAACGATCCGGCGAACCACGAGACCTTCATGCGGATGCTGCAGCAGCCCTACGGCATCACGCATGCCTTCCGGCTGATGAACCAGACCTCGGTGCTGGGGCGCTACCTGCGCGTGTTCCGCAGCATCGTGGGGCAGATGCAGCACGACCTGTTCCACGTCTACACGGTCGACCAGCACATCCTGATGGTGCTGCGCAACGTGCGGCGCTTCTTCATCGCTGAACATGCCCACGAGTACCCGTTCTGCTCGCAACTCGCGGCCGGCTGGGACAAGCCCTGGCTGCTGTACGTGGCCGCGCTGTTCCACGACATCGCCAAGGGCCGCGGCGGCGACCACTCCACGCTGGGCGCGCGCGACGTGGCGCGCTTCTGCAAGCAGCACGGCATCTCGCGCGAAGACTCGAAGCTGATCGAGTTCCTGGTCTCCGAGCACCTGGTGATGAGCCAGGTGGCACAGAAGCAGGACCTGAGCGACCCCGAGGTGATCGGCGCCTTCGCGCGCCGCGTGGGCAACGAGCGCTACCTCACGGCGCTCTACCTGCTGACGGTGGCCGACATCCGCGGCACCTCGCCGCGCGTGTGGAATGCCTGGAAGGGCAAGCTGCTCGAGGACCTGTACCGCTACACCCTGCGCGCGCTCGGCGGGCGCATGCCCGATCCCGACACCGAGGTCGAGTCGCGCAAGCGCGAGGCGCTGGTGCAGCTCGCGCTGCATGCCCAGCGCTTCGAGGCGCACAAGGCGCTGTGGGACACGCTCGACGTGGGCTACTTCATGCGCCACGACGCCAGCGAGATCGCCTGGCACGCGATGCAGCTGTCGCGCTTCGTGCCGCCGAAGAACGTGCCGATCGACCCGGCCGCGCCGCCGGTGGTGCGCGCGCACCTGTCGCCGGTGGGCGAAGGGCTGCAGGTGGTGGTCTACACGCCCGACCAGCCCGACCTGTTCGCGCGCATCTGCGGCTACTTCGACCAGGCCTCGTTCAGCATCCTCGACGCCAAGGTCCACACCACGAGCAACGGCTACGCGCTCGACACCTTCCAGGTGGTGACCACCTTCCTGCCCGACCACTACCGCGACCTGATCAACATGGTCGAGACCGGGCTCGCGCAGACCCTGACCGAGGCCGGCGCCCTGCCGCTGCCGAGCATGGGCCGGGTGTCGCGCCGGGTGCGCAGCTTCCCGATCAAGCCGCGCATCAGCCTGGTGCCCGACGAAAAGGCACAGCGCTGGGTGCTCAGCATCTCGGCCAGCGACCGCGCCGGCCTGCTCTATTCGGTGGCGCGCGTGCTGGCACGGCATCACCTGAACCTGCAGCTCGCCAAGGTCACGACCCTGGGCGAGCGCGTGGAAGACAGCTTCCTCATCAGCGGTCCCGAATTGCAAGGCCAGCGCACCCAGGCCGCGATCGAAACCGAGCTGATGGAAGCCCTGGAGGCCTGAATGGCCCGCCCGGCGGCCCGCTCCGCCGGGCCAGTTTCGCGACAAAAGTTCACAGATTCTTGTGAATTGAATACCAAATGTTTCTTTTTTCTGTCTGAACGGCAGAATGGACCCCATGGACACATTGCTGACCCAGCTTTCGAGTTCCGTATCGTCGGCCAGGACCCTCGAGGACCTGACCCGTCCCATGCTCGAGATGCTCGAGGCCGTGACCGGCCTGGAGTCGACCTACCTCACGCGCATCGACCTGGAGCAGGGGCTCCAGCACATCCTGTATGCGCGCAACGTGCGGCGGCTGCAGATTCCCGAGGGCCTCGCCGTGCCCTGGGGCGACACCCTGTGCAAGCGCGCCCTCGACGAAGGCCGTGTCTACACCGACAACGTCGCCGAATGCTGGGGTGATTCCGATGCCGCGCGCGAGCTCGGCATCCAGACCTATGTGAGCACCCCGGTGCGCACCGACAGCGGCGGCCTCTACGGCACGCTGTGCGCGGCCAGCGCCGAGCGCCAGCCGCTGCCGGCCAACGCCACCAACGTGCTGGGCCTGTTCGCGCGGCTGATCGGCCACCAGGTCGAGCGCGAGCAGCTGTTCCAGCGCCTCTCGGCCGCCAATGCCGAGCTCGCCACCCATGCCGCGACCGACGCGCTGACCGGCCTGCCGAACCGGCGCGCCTTCCTCGAGGGCCTGCGCCGCATGCTGGCCCAGGGCCAGCGCGACGGCACCGGCGTGCTGGTGGCCTTCGTCGACCTCGACGGCTTCAAGAAGATCAACGACCTGCACGGCCACGAGACCGGCGACGACTTCCTGGTGGAGATCGCGCGCCGGCTGCACGACACGCTGCGCGCCGGCGACCTGCTGGCCCGCCTCGGCGGCGACGAATTCGTGGTGGTCGGCCCGGGCCCCGCGCTCGCGGGCGGCGAATCGCCGGCCGCGGCCGAGGCGCTCGGCCAGCGCGTGGCGGCGGCCACGGTCGGCGCCTTCCACCTCGGCACGGTCGAGATCGGCTACGGCGGCGCCAGCGTGGGCACGGTGGCGGTCGATCCGCGCTTCACCACGGCCGAGGAAGCACTGCGCCTGGCCGATGCCGCGATGTACCTCGAAAAGCGCGGGCGCAGCGGCCGACCGCACGGATGATCTGATGATCGGCCGGCCACGCGGGCGCCTCGAGCGCGTGTTCGGATCGCTCAAGGTCCGCCTCACGCTGGGCGGCATCGTGGCGCTGGCCCTGGGCATCGCGCTCAGCACCAGCGTGCTGCTGAGCATCGCCGAGCGCGACCTGCTCGCCGCGCAGCAGCAGCGCGAACTCGGCGAATCGGCCCGCACCGCCGCCCTGCTCTCGCGCAGCGTGGTCCAGTTGCAGCGCGCGCTGCTGTCGGTCGCCGAATCGCTCGACGAGGCCACGCTCGACGACCCCGTGGCGCTCGCGCGCTTCATGGACAGCAAGCCGATCCTGCGCGGGCTCTTCACCGTGCTGTACATCGCGCGACCCGACGGCGAGGTGCGCATCCTGGTCGATGCCGAGAACGGCGTCTCGCGGCCCGCGCTGCCGCTGACCCAGCGCAGCTATTTCCGCCGCACCCTGGCCGAGGGCCGGGCGATCGTCTCGGAGCCGCTGAACGGCCCGCTGTCGGGCGAGCCGATCGTGGTGTTCACGCAGCCGGCACGCAATGCCTCGGGCATCTACGCGGTGTTCGGCGGCGTGCTGCGGCTGTCCAGCCGCGACCTGCTCGACGGCCTGGTCGACCCGCAGGCCGGCGACGACAACGCGCTGCTGGTCGTCACCACGCTCGACGGCCGCGTGCTCGCGCATCCCGACCGCCGCCGCATCATGAGCTCGCTCGCCGACGAACCGCGCCTGGGGCAGGCCTTCAAGGCCTGGACCGCCGAGCACAGCCCGGCGGAGCCCGCGGGCGTGGCGCTGCCGCAGCCCGGCGAGATCGCCAGCGCCGCCGGCGTGGCCGGGCCCGACTGGATGGTGTGGCGCACCCGGCCCCAGTCCGAACTGACCGCGCCCTTCGCCACCGCGCGCGCCCAGTCGCTGCGCTGGGCCGGCCTGATCGTCGCGCCGCTGGCGCTCGCGCTGTTCGCGCTGCTGTGGTGGGGGCTGCGACCGCTGCGCCTGCTGGAGCGGCGCGCCCAGCACCTGTTCGACGGCAGCCTGGGCGCGGCCGACGGCTGGCCGCGCGCGGGCGGCGAGATCGGCCAGCTCGGCAACGTGCTGCGGCGCGTGGGCATCCAGCGCGCCGAGCTCGAGCGGCTCAACGGCGAAAGCATCGCCAAGCTCGGCTCGGTGATGCGCGCGGCGCCGGTCGGCATCGCGCTGGTGCGCGATGGCCGCTTCGACCTCGCGAGCGATGAGCTCTGCCGGCTGCTGGACTGCGCGCGCGAAGACCTGCTCGGCCGGCTGACCAGCAAGGTGCTGGTGCCGCCCGAGCCCGGCGAAACCCCGCTGGCCGCGCTCGAGGCGCTGGCCTTCGGCGCCGACCAGGCCTACGTGGGCGAATGCCAGGTGCAGCGCGCCGACGGCAGCCGCTTCTGGGCCCGGCTGCGCAGCAAGCCGGTGGACGCGGCGCGCATGGAGCTCGGCACGATCTGGATCCTGACCGACATCGACCAGCAGCGCCGCACCCGCGCGGCGCTCGAGTGGTCGGCCGCGCACGACAGCCTGACCGGGCTGGCCAACCGCCAGCGCTTCGAGGCCCATGCGCAACGGCTGATCGCGGGCCTGCCGGGCACCATGCCGGCGGCGATGGTCTTCATCGACCTCGACAACTTCAAGCGCGTGAACGACACCGGCGGCCACCTGACCGGCGACGCCATGCTGCGCGCGGCCGCCGGCGCCATCGCCTCGCGGGTGCGCGCGGGCGACCTCGCGGCGCGGCTGGGCGGCGACGAATTCGTGCTGCTGCTCGAACGCTGCCGCCATGCCGACGCGGTGCGCGTGGCCGAGGCCATCGTGACCTCGATCGCCGAGATCGCCATGCCCTCGCTGCCCGAGGACCTGCGCATCGGCGCGAGCATCGGCGTGGCCAGCCTCACGCCGCAGACGCTGAGCGTCGACGCCTGGCTGCACGCGGCCGACGAGGCCTGCTATGCGGCCAAGACCGCGGGCCGCGGCGTGGTCCGGGCGGGCTCGGCGCCGGCCGAGCGCGTGCCGGGCTGAGCGGCCGACTATCGACATCCCTCGGACTTCATCGCCAATCAGCCATCGCTGGCCGGAGCCACAAGGCCCACCAAAATCCCACTAGTTCACACTTCCTGGGGAAACCCCGGATCCAGTGAATCCATTTGGCTGACGAATACGTAACACCTAAGTTACCAGTTCGATGCCACGGGCCCCACGCGAAAGTCGGGGCCACGGATCGCACTGAACGGAACAGGCCGGAATGCGACTGGTTCGTCACGAATTCCCGACAATCAGCCGTGAACTAATACCAACTCAGTAAACGATTGTTGTCAATCGTTAACCATTCCCAGAGAATGCCCCAGCATGGAAGAAACAAACGGGGACCTCGATCACTTTGAACGCCGAGCCTGCAGCGCGCAGTGGCTCGCATTCAATCGCGGCATGGCAGCCGAGCTTGCCGCCGGGCTCCCGCCCGAGGATCTGCATCAGCTTTTCTTCCGCATCGGCGAGAACGTGGCGCGCACCTTTCCGGTGCCTCCCTGCGCGAGCCTGGCCGAACTGGAAGCCGAATTCAACGCCCGCTGGGACGGCATCGACTGGGGCTACAGCACCCTGCGCGAGGAAGCCGACGGCCTGCGCATCCGCCATGCCTGCAGCCCGCTGGCCATGGCTTTCGGGCCCGAATCGACTGGCTGGAGCAGCGGCTTCTTCGAAGGCGTCTATCAGACCTGGTTCGGCAGCCAGCGCCTGCCCGCCGCGCTGCGGGTGCAGGCGCTGCCGTCCCATCCGCAGCCCGGCGCGGTGATCGAACTCCGATTGGCGAGGTCTTCCCCATGAACAACGACGATCCATCCGCCGAGGACGTGGCCGGACTGTTCCGCAAGTTCGGCGGCGACTCGCATGTCTACAAGGAATTCGCACCGCCCGAGCCCACCGACGGCGAAGGCCGCGCCGGCTGGCCGCTGCTGTCGGGCGCGCCGATCGAGCGCGCGCCCGAACCGCCGCCAGCCCCGGTACCGCCGCCGCCCGTTGTACCCGTGAAGCCGGTGGTGCAGGCCGCGCCCGTGCCGCCGCCGGCTCCGGTCATGGCCCCACCGCCCGTGGCGGTGCGCCCCGCGCCGGCCATCGCGCCCGCCCGGCCGGCCGCCCCGCTCGCGAGCCCATTCGGCCCGGCGCCGACCGTGCCGCCGCCGGCCCAGCCCGTGCCCGCCTGGGCGGCCGCCCGGCCCGCTCCCGCTTTCGCCCCGGGGCCCGCCCCGGCCCTTCCCTCCACCGCCACGCCGACACCTCCCGCCTCGGACGCACGGAGCCCGACCGAGCTGGACGCGCTGTTCGCGCGCCTGGCGGGACCGCAGCGCCCCGAGCCCCCGCCGGGCCCCATGTCACGCTGGCGCCGGCCGACGTGACCATGGTCGTCATCCCCGTCATTTCATCCAAGGGCGGTGTTGGCAAGACCACCGTCGCCGCCAACCTGAGCACCGTGCTCGCCGAGCGCGGCCACCACGTGCTGGCGATCGACCTCGATCCGCAGAACGCGCTGCGCTTCCACCTCGCCAACGATCCGCACCAGTGCGTCGAAGGCCTGGCCGAGGTCGCGGCCGGCCAGTTGACCTGGACCCAGGCGATGCGCCCCGGCCATGGCGGCACCGTGGTGCTGCCCTTCGGCACGGTCGACGACGAACAGCAGATCGAGCTCGAGCAGCAGCTCGCGCGCTACCCGGGCTGGCTCGGCGACACGCTCGCGCGCTTCGCGCTGCCCGACGACACGCTGGTGGTGCTCGACACGCCGCCCGGCCCCACGGTCTACATGCAGCAGGCGCTGCGCACGGCGAACTTCTGCGTGGTCACGGTGCTGGCCGATGCCGGCTCCTTCGCCACCCTGCCGATCATCGAGCGCATGGTCGACAAGTACTGCCGCCCGCGCGCCGACTACGGCGGCAGCGCCTACGTGGTGAACCAGGTGGCGCCGAGCCGCCGGCTCAACCACGACGTGTTCGAGATGCTGCGCGCGCGCCTGCAGTCGGAACTGCTGGGCGTGCTGCACCAGGACGAATCGGTGTCCGAGGCGCTGGCCTCGGCGCTGCCGGTGCACCGCTACGCGCCCCTGAGCCAGGCGGCGCAGGACCTCTCGGTGTGCGCCGACCGGCTGCTGGCGCGCATCGCCGCGGTCGCAGCGAACCGCGCCGCCCACGCACAGCCCGCGGCCGATCCGGCCTGGCAGATGGAGTCCCGATGAGCAGCAGCAAGGCGCAGCCGGCATCCGAGGCGGGCTCCGCGCCGCCTCCCTCGCCCGATACCCCGCTGGGCGCCGACCGCCCGCCGCGGCCCGCGCCGGCCTTCCTGCGCCTGTGGCCGGTGCGGCTGCTGGGCTGGCTGATCCTGCTCACGACGGCACCGGCGCTGATCATCGCGCCCATGACCTTCGAGCAGCAGCTGGTGCTGTCGATCGGCATCTTCCTCGCGGCCCTGTTCGTGAACCGCTTCCGCGGCCACTTCGCGGGCCTGGTGCTGATGCTGCTGTCGGTGATCGTCTCCTCGCGCTACACCTACTGGCGCATCACCGAGACGATGTACATGGACAACATCGTCGACCTGGTGCTGGGCGTGGGCCTGCTCATGGCCGAGCTCTACGCCTTCGTCGTGCTGCTGCTGGGCTACATCCAGACCGCCTGGCCGCTGGGCCGCAAGCCCTCGCCGCTGCCCGCCGACCCGGCCGAGTGGCCGAGCATCGACCTGTTCATCCCGACCTACAACGAGCCGATGTCGGTGGTGCGCCCGACGGTGCTGGCCGCCCAGGCCATCGACTGGCCGCGCGACAAGATCAAGATCTACGTGCTCGACGACGGCCGGCGCCCCGAGTTCCGCGAGTTCTGCGATGCCGTGGGCGTGACCCACGTCACGCGCGACAACAACCGCCATGCCAAGGCCGGCAACATCAATGCCGCGCTCAAGAACACCAGCGCCGAGTTCGTCGCGATCTTCGACTGCGACCACATCCCCACGCGCTCGTTCATGCAGATCGCGATGGGCTGGTTCAACCGCGACGCGAAGCTGGCCATGGTCCAGCTGCCCCACTATTTCTTCTCGGCCGACCCGTTCGAGCGCAACCTCGACACCTTCGGCACGGTGCCCAACGAGGGCGAGCTGTTCTACGGCCTGATCCAGGACGGCAACGACCTGTGGAACGCGAGCTTCTTTTGCGGCTCCTGCGCGGTGCTGCGCCGCACGGCGGTCGAGGAGGTCGGCGGCATCGCGGTCGAGACCGTGACCGAGGACGCCCACACCGCGCTGAAGATGCACCGCCGCGGCTGGAACACCGCCTACCTCGCGCTGCCGCAGGCCGCGGGTCTCGCGACCGAAAGCCTCTCGGGCCACGTGGGCCAGCGCATCCGCTGGGCGCGCGGCATGGCGCAGATCTTCCGCGTCGACAACCCGCTGTTCGGCCGCGGGCTGCACTGGGCGCAGCGGCTGTGCTACCTGAACGCGATGCTGCACTTCTTGTACGGCTTGCCGCGCCTGATCTACCTGACGGCGCCGCTGGCCTACCTGTACTTCGGCGCGAGCGTGATCCATGCCTCGGCCTCGATGATCTTCGCGTTCGCGCTGCCGCACATCCTGCACGCCAACCTGACCAACAGCCGGATCCAGGGGCGCTTTCGCTACCTGCTGTGGAACGAGGTCTACGAGGCGGTGCTGGCCTGGTACATCTTCCGGCCCACGCTGGTGGCGCTGATCAATCCCAAGCTCGGCAGCTTCAACGTGACGGCCAAGGGCGGCCTGATCCAGGAGCAGTACTTCGACACCTCGATCGCCAAGGCCAGCCTGGTGCTGCTGGCGCTGAACTTCATCGGCGTGGCGCTGGGCATCTGGCGCCTGACCTGGGTCGATCCGCAGAACATCGCCACCGTGTGGCTGAACCTGGCCTGGACCATCTACAACCTGATGATCCTCGGCGCCTGCGTGGCGGCGGCCAACGAGTCGCGCCAGGTGCGCGCCGCGCACCGCGTGACGCTCGACGTGCCGGCGGCGCTGTACTTCGCCAACGGCCACTCGATGCGCTGCAACACCTTCGACTTCTCGACCGGCGGCCTGGGCCTGGAGCTGCCGACCGAGGTCAAGCTGGCGCCCGACGAACCGATCGAGGTGGCGCTGTTCCGCGGCGACGCGGAGTCGCGCTTCCCCGCCACCGTGCGCTTCAGCAACGGCAAGCGCCTGGGCATCCGCTTCGCGCCGATGAGCTTCGCGCAGGAGCGCGCGCTGGTGCAGTGCACGACCGCGCGCGCCGACATCTGGGCCGCGCGCTGGGGCAACCATCCGCGCGTGGGCGTGCACCGCGTGCTGGCCCACCTGACGAGCATCAGCCTGGTCGGCTTCAAGGACATGTTCTCCCATTACTACCGGGCCGGCCTCTCGCGGCTGCGGCTGCCCAAGCGCTCCGTCGGAACGAAGAAGGAAACCGCGTGACGATCACTCCGAAAGCGCCGCGCCGCGGCGCCGCCCCCTCCTTCCGTCCGGCCGCCCGCGCCATGCTGGCCCTGCTGGCGCTGACCGCGGCCGGCACGGCCTCGACGCAGCAGCAGCGCCCGGGCGCACCCGCCGCCGCCGCGCCGGCCTTCACGCCGGCGACCGTGCCCTCGATCGCGCCGGCCGCCGTGCCCACGCTCGCGCTGCCGCCCCAGCAACTGCCCGGCGCGGCCGGCGTGCCGGTGCCCGTCGCCAGCACGGCTGCCGCCGGCGGCACGGTGCGCGAACTCAACCTCACGCAGCTGGGCATCGACTACGCGATCCAGCTGCGCGGCATCAGCGGCACCATCGGCATCCCGTTCAACATCCGCGCCGACGAGCTGGTGACCTCGGCCTCGTTCCGCCTCAACTACGCCTACTCGCCCTCGCTGATCCCCGAGCTGTCGCACCTGAAGGTGACGGTCAACGACGTGCTGGTCGCCACGCTGCCGGTGAACCGCGCCGACGGCGGCAAGCCGCAGACCGCCGACATCCCGATCGACCGGCGCCTGATCACCGAATTCAACCGCATCAACGTCGAGCTGATCGGCCACTACACGCGCGACTGCGAGGACCCGGCCCACACCAGCCTGTGGGCGCGCATCGATGCCTCGAGCACCTTGCGCCTGAACGTGTCGCCGCTCAAGCTGAGCAACGACCTCGCGACGCTGCCGCAGCCCTTCTTCGACCGCCGCGACGTGCGCCGCGCGCGCATTCCCTTCGTCTTCGGCAGCGCCGAATCGGGCCCGCTGCTCGAGGCGGCGGGCGTGGTCTCGTCGTGGTTCGGCGCGCTCGCCGACTACCGCGGCGCCGTGTTCCCGGTCTCGCGCGGCCAGCTGCCCAGCGGCCATTCGGTGGTGTTCGCCACGCCCGAGACCAGCCTGCCGGGCCTGGTGCTGCCCGCGATCCAGGGGCCGGCACTGGCCGTGGTCGACCATCCGCAGGACCCGACCGCCAAGCTGCTGCTGGTGATGGGCCGCGACGCCAACGAGCTGCGCACCGCCGCCGCCTCGCTGGCGCTCAACAGCCGCGCGCTGTCGGGCGCGACCAGCGCGATCGCCGCGTTCCAGGAGCCGCCCGCGCGCAAGCCCTACGACGCGCCGCGCTGGGTGCCCAGCGACCGCGCGCTGCAGTTCGGCGAGCTCACGACCGCGGCCGACCTCTCGGTGACCGGCTACAACCCCGACGTGGTGCGGGTCAACCTGCAGCTGCCGCCCGACCTGTTCACCTGGCGCAGCCGCGGCATCCCGCTCGACCTGCTCTACCGCTACACGCCGCGCGTGCGGCCCGACCAGTCGACGCTCAACGTCAACGTCAACGAGAACTTCATCGGCGCGATCCCGCTGCGCTCGGCCAACCCGGCCGGCGACCGCTGGTACAACCCGCTGGCCGTCAAGCTGATGCCCGACGGCACGCTGGCCGAGCGCAAGGAAGTGATCCTGCCGCCGCTGGCGCTGGGCCCGCGCAGCCAGCTGCGCCTGCACTACTACTTCGAGCCGGTGGCCGGCCGCTGCATCCCGCAGCTCGACAACGTGCGCGGCTCGATCGACCCGACCTCGAAGATCGACGTCTCGGGCTTCCCGCACTTCATCGCCATGCCCGAGCTGGCGGCCTACGCCAACGGCGGCTTCCCGTTCTCGCGCATGGCCGACCTGTCGGACACCGCGGTGATCCTGCCCGACCAGGCCGACACCTCCGACACCGAGACCTACCTCGGCCTGATGGGCCAGATCGGCCGCGCCACCGGCTACCCGGTGCTGCGCGTGAAGGTGGGCCGCTCGGCCGAGGTCTCGCAGTGGGCCGACAAGGACCTGCTGGTGATCGGCAACCTGCAGAACCAGCCGCTGTTCACGCAGTGGGCCGAACGCATGCCGCTCAAGCGCGCCGCGGCCGCCAACGGCAGCGGCGACGGCTCGCCGCAGTTCAAGCTCTCGAGCTGGATCGACACCGCGATCGACTTCGTGATCGGCGCCCGCACCCGCGAGGACTTGCCGGGTTCGATGCAGATCGCGGTCAGCGACGACGGCCGCGACGCGGTGCTCGCGGGCTTCGAGTCGCCGCTGCGCAGCGGCCGCAGCGTGGTCGCCGCGATCTCCAACAGCACCTCGAAGGACGCGCTGCTCAACGCGCTGATGACACCCGACCTGCTCAAGCGCGTGCAGGGCAGCATGGCCATCGTGCGCGACGCGCAGGTGCACAGCGTGCTCGGCAGCGAGACCTACTACGTCGGCCGCCTGCCGCCGATCGCCTGGCTGCAATGGAACCTCTCGCGCAGCCCGCTGCTGCTGGCGGCACTGGTGGTGCTGCTGGCCGTGATCGGCGCCGCGGTGGCCTATGCCAGCCTGCAGATTCGCGCGCGCCGCCGCCTCAAGTGACGACCCTCGCCCCGGAGACCGACCCCACGATGCCAGGTTCGAAGCCCACGCTTCCCTCTTCCGTTCCCGACCGGCGGCGCCGCTCGCTGTTCGCGGCGGCGGCCGCCTCCGCGCTGGCCTGGACCGGCACGCGCGCGGCCGCGCAGGCCACGCCGCCCGCCGCTTCCACCCCGCCCGCCGCGCCGATGCCCGCCACCTGCCATCCCGCCGCCGACTGGAACGCCTTCGTCGCGCGCCACATCCAGCGCGATGGCCGCGTGATCGACTTCAACACGCCGCAGCAGCACTCGACCTCCGAGGGCCAGTCCTACTGCATGTTCCTGGCGCTGGTGCACAACGACCGCGAGCTGTTCGCGCGCGTGCTGGGCTGGGCCGAGACCAACCTCGCCAACGGCAGCATCGCGAAGAACCTGCCGGCCTGGCAGTGGGGCCGCAAGCCCGGCGGCGGCTGGGGCGTGCTCGATCCGAATCCCGCCTCCGACGCCGACCTCTGGATCGCCTATGCGCTGATGGAGGCCGGCCGGCTCTGGAACGAGCCGCGCTACGCGAGCATGGGGCGCAGCCTGCTGGCCATGGTGGCGCGCGAGGAAGTGGTGCTGCTGCCGGGCTTCGGCCGCATGCTGCTGCCCTGGCCCAAGTCGGTGGCCACCGGCTCGGTGTGGCGGCTCAACCCGAGCTACATGCCGCTGCAGCTGCTGCGCTATTTCCAGCAGACCGATCCGCAGGGCCCCTGGGCCGCGGTGGCCGACAACACGGTGCGCCTGCTCGCGGCCACGGCACCGCGCGGCTTCTCGCCCGACTGGTGCGCCTGGTCGGAGGACGCGCGCGCCTTCGTCGCCGATCCCGAGAAGGGCACGGTCGGCAGCTACGATGCGATCCGCGTCTACCTCTGGGCCGGCATGCTGGCCGAGTCCTCGCCCGACCGCCGGCCGCTGCTGCAGGCGCTGGCCGGCCCGAAGCGCCTGCTGGCCGACCGCCAGCCGATCCCCGAGCTGGTCGACACCGCCACCGGCACCGTGCGCGGCATGGGCCCGCTGGGTTTCGCCGGCGCGCTGCTGCCCTACCTGAAGGCGCAGGACATGCCCGAGGCGCTGGCCACCGAGCTGGCGCGCCTGCCCAATTCGCGCGCCGACGGCCAGCCGTCGACCGCGCTGCTTCCCTACTACGAACAGATGCTGCTGCTCTTCGGCCAGGCCTGGCTCGACGGGCGCTATCAGTTCCTTCGGAACGGCCAGCTGCAAACCTCATGGAGACTGCTATGTCGACCCACCCGCACGGCATGACATCGCCGCGCCCGACCCGGTTGCGCCGCGCTCCGGGAGGCCTGCCCTCCGCGCGCTGGCTGGCCTGCCTGGGCCTGTTCGCCACCCTCGGCGCCGCCAACCCGGCGCACGCCCAGGCCGACGCCGCCACGGCCCTGATCGAACAGGGCAACTACTGGCAGTCGCAGGGCCGCGTCGACCTCGCCGAGGAGAGCTGGCGCAAGCTGCTGAGCGTCAACCCGCAATCGGCCGACGCGATGTACGGCATGGCGCAGGTCGAGCTCTCGCGCGGCAATGCCGAGCCGGCGCGCAGCTGGATCGCGCGGCTGCGCGCGGCCGCGCCCAACGACCCGCGCCTCTCACGCCTGCAGCAGCAGGCGCAGAACCCCGGCCAGGGCAGCCTGCTGCAGCGCGCCCGCGCGGCGGCGCGCGCCGGCCGCGCGGCCGAGGCCGTGCAGCTGTACCGCGACCAGTTCGACAACCGGCCGCCGCCCGAGGCGCTGGCGCTCGAGTACTACCAGACGCTGAGCAGCACGCCGCAGGGCGCCGACGAAGGCCGCCGCGGCATCGAGCAGCTGGCGCGCGAATACCCCGAGAACGCCAGCTACAAGCTCGCGCTCGCGCAGTTGCGCACCTACAGCGAGAGCACGCGGCGCGAAGGCATCCGCGCGCTGGTCGAGCTCTCGAAGCAGCCCACCGTGGGCGCGGCCGCGCGCGCGAGCTGGCGCCAGGCGCTCATCTGGCTCGACGCACGCGCGCCCGACATCCCGCTGTACCGCGAGTTCCTCGCCAACAACCAGAACGACACCGCCGTGGCCGCGCGCCTCGAAGCGCTCGAGAGCGGCCGCACCACCACGGCCTCGGGCCCGGGCGTGCCGCTCGGCGAGGGCTACCGCGCGCTCGAGCGCGGCGATCCGGCGACCGCCGAGCAGCGCTTCCAGCAGGCGCTGCGCGCCAAGGCCGACGACAGCGAGGCGCTCGGCGGCCTGGGCCTGGTGCGGCTGCGCCAGGAGCGTTTCGCCGAGGCGCAGCAGTACCTCGAGCAGGCCGCGCGCGGCGGCAACACCAAGTGGAATTCGGCGCTGCAGAGCGCCACCTACTGGAACCTCGTGAACCAGGCCCGCGCCGCGCAGGGCCGCAACGACCTGCGCAATGCGCAGGCGCTGCTCGAGCGCGCGGTGCGCATCGACGGGCGCGAACCCGTGGGCCAGGTCGCGCTGGCCGACCTGCGCGCCGCCGCCGGCGAACTGCCGCAGGCCGAGCAGGGCTACCGCCGCGTGCTCGAGAGCAAGCCCTCGGACGGCCAGGCGCTGCGCGGCCTGATCGCGGTGCTGGGCCGCCAGGGCCGCGCCGACGAGGCGCTCGAACTCTCGCGCCGCCTCACGCCCGAGCAGGCCGCCCAGCTCGGCGGCCTGCGCGACATCCAGGTCGAGCAGGCGCGCGCCAAGGCCAAGCAGCAGGCCGATGCCGGCGACGCCGCCGGCGCGCAGCGCACGCTCGAGGACGCGATGCTCGCCGCGCCCGACAGCCCGTGGGTGCGGCTGGATCTCGCCAACATCTACCGCCGCCAGGGCCTGGTGGCCGAGGCGCGCGGCGTGATGGAGGGCCTGCTGATGTCGCAGCCCGACATGCCCGACGCGCTGTTCGCGAGCGCCCTGCTGGCTTCCGAGACCGGCGACGCCGCCGCCGGCATCCAGTACCTCGAACGCATCCCGGCCGGCTCGCGCACCCGCGAGATGGCCGCGCTGCAGCGCCGGCTCTGGGCGCAGTCGCAGGCGCAGCGTGCGCAGGCGCTGGCACGCCAGGGCCAGGTCGACGCCGCGCGCCAGCTGCTGGGCCAGGCCGAGGCCTCGCTGAGCAGCGACATGCCGAGCGAAATCTTCGGCCAGCTCGCGGGCGCCTATGCCGACATCGGCGACGCGCCGCGCGCGCTCGCGATGAGCCGCCAGCTGCTCGCGCGCACGCCGACGCCGACCGTGGCCAACCGCCTGCTCTATGCCTCAGTGCTGCTCAAGACGCGCCAGGACATCGAGCTGTCGGCCGTGCTGCGCCAGCTCGCGAGCACCAGCATGACCTCGTCCCAGCGCGCCGACTTCGACGCGCTGCGCATCGCCTACGCGCTGCGCCAGACCGATGCGCTGCGCGAGGCCGGCAACCTCGAGGCCGCCTACAACGCGATGGCGCCGGTGCTGGCCGAGCAGCCCGACGATCCCAAGGCGTTGGCCGCGCTCGCGCGGCTGTACTCGGCCGCGCGCGACGAGAGCCAGGCGTTGGCGCTTTACCAGCGCGTGCTGCAGCGCAGCCCGACCGACCTCGACACCCTGCTGGCCGCCGCCGCGAGCGCGAGCGCGCAGCGCAACCACAGCGACGCCGAGAGCTACGTGATGGCCGCGCTCAAGCAGGCGCCCGACGAGTCGCGCGTGCTGACCGCGGCCGGCCGCGTCTACCGCAATGCCGGCGACAGCCGCAAGGCCGAGCAGTACCTGCGCGCCGCGGTCGAGGCCGACAGCCGGCTCGCGGCCGGCGGTTCGCCCGGCGCGCCCGGTGTGCCGGGCGGCCTGCCGCCCGCGAACCCCTTCGCCGGCATGACCGGCGGCGCCGCGAGCACGGCCCTGCCCGTGCCCGCGGGCGCCGGCGGCAATCCCTTCGCCCAGGCGCGGATGCAACCGGTGGCCTATGCGGCGGCGGCCCCCGCGGGCGCGTACCCGGCCGCCTATCCCGTGCAGTACCCGGCCTATCCCGCCGCGCCCGCGAACGCGGGCTATCCGGGCGCAACGCCGTGGCCCGCGGGCTCGCAGCCCGCGGCCAATGCCAAGGGCCGCCGCACGACGAGCACCGCCGCACCCGCCGCGAACACGCGCACCGCCGCGCGCACGGCCAACACGCCCCAGGCCACGGCCTACATCGCGCCGCCGCTGCAGCAGTACCCGGTGGCCGGCGCGCAGCCGGTGGCGCCGGTCTACGCGCAGGCGCCGCAGGCCGGCTATCCGCCGGCCTACGTGCAGGGCGGCGGCCTGCTGCCGCTGCCGCGCCCGGGTTCGGCGCCGGCCGACCTCGGCTGGAACGCGGCGCCGCGCGCCCAGCCGCCGGCCGATTCGGCCGCGGCGGAACTGCGCGAGCTCGAGGCCGCGCGCTCGGTCTCCATCACCGCGGGCACCGTGTTCCGCAACCGCGCGGGCGAGGCCGGCCTGAGCCGGCTGACCGACTTCGAGATTCCGTTCGAGGCCCGCTTCCCGGTCGGCGACGGCAAGATCGTCGTGGGTGTCACGCCCACCTTCCTCGATGCCGGCTCGCCCGCGGGCGACTGGGCCACCGCCAGCCGCTTCGGCGGCGGGCCGGGCTCGGCCTTCACGGGCCTGCTGAACGGCACCACGGCGGGCCAGCAGAACGCCTCGGGCCTGGGCCTGAGCGTGGGCTACGAAGGCAAGAACTTCGGCGCCAGCATCGGCACCACGCCGCTGGGCTTCCAGCAGGTCAACCTGATCGGCAATGCCACCTTCAAGGGCGCCTTCGGCGATGCCTGGTCGTACAAGGCCGACCTGTCGCGCCGGCCGGTCACCGACAGCCTGCTGTCCTTCGCGGGCGCGAAGGACGAGCGCACCGGCGAGCGCTGGGGCGGCGTGGTCGCGACCGGCGCGCGCGGCGACATCGGCTACGACGACGGCACCTACGGCTTCTACGGCTACGGCGCGCTGCACGGCCTCACGGGCAAGAACGTGGCGAGCAACTCGCGCTTCGAGATCGGCGGCGGCAGCTACATCCACCTGCTGAGCGAACCCGGCAACAAGCTCACGCTGGGGCTCAACCTCGGCATCATGGGCTATGACAAGAACCTCAGCTACTACACCTTCGGCCATGGCGGCTACTTCAGCCCGCAGAGCTTCGTGAGCCTCGCGCTGCCGGTGGACTGGAGCGGTCGCAACAACCGGCTGTCGTGGCGCGTCAATGCCTCGCTGGGCGTGCAGGCCTTCAACCAGAAGGAAACGCCCTACTTCCCGACCGACAGCAACCGCAACGGCGATGCCGGCCGCGCGGCCGCCGGCGCGGCGTCGCTCGGCCTCACCAGCACGATCTACAACGGCCGCTATCCGAAGACCTCGAAGACCGGCCTGGCCTACAACCTCGCCGCGGTGCTCGAATACCAGCTCGCGCCGAAGATGTACCTGGGCGGCTCGGTCGGCCTGAACAACGCGCAGGACTACCGGCAGTTCACCGGCAGCCTCTACCTGCGCTACGTGTTCGACGGCTCGAGCACGCTGGGCGTGCCCACGGGCACGACGCTGCGGCCGCTGGTGTCGCCGTACACGCCGCTGCTCTGAACGGCGACGGCCCATGAAAAAGCCGCGCGGCCCCGAGGGGCTCGCGCGGCTTTCGTCTTTGGAGAGGGCTCAGCCGCCCGAGACCGACGGCCCCGCGACGGGCACCGCCTGCGCGCGGTGTTGCTGCGGACCCCACAGCGGGACGCGCTCGAAGTCCTGCACCCATTGCGGGATGTCGCAGGCCGACAGCGGCATCGAGATGCCGTAGCCCTGGGCCAGCGTGCAGCCCATCTCGAGCAGCGCCTCGCCGAGCTCGAGCGTCTCGACGCCCTCGGCCACGGGCGTGCGGCCCAGCGCCTTGAGCAGCGCGAGGATGCCCTGCACGATCGCGCGGTCCTGCTCGCTCTCGAGCATGCCGCGGATGAAGGACTGGTCGATCTTGACCGAGGACACGGGCAGCTGGCGCAGGTAGGTCAGCGAGGAATAGCCGGTGCCGAAGTCGTCGATGGCGACCGGCACGCCCAGGCCCTTGCAGGCCTCGACGAAACGGGCCACGGTGGAGAACTTGCTGATGGCGGTGGTCTCGAGGATCTCGAGCTCGAGCGTGCCGGCGCCCAGCTTGGGGAACTGCGCCAGGTGCTGCGCGAGCCGGTCGACGAAGTCCCAGCGCATCATGTGGCGCGGACTCACGTTGACGCTGATCGCGGTGCGCAGGCCGGCCGAACGCCATTCGTGCGCCTGGCGCAGCGCCGCGCCGATCACCCAGTCGCCCATGCGCTCGGCGAGCTCGTCGCCCTCGGTGAGCGGCACGAACTGCCCGGGCTGCAGCAGGCCGCGCTCGGGATGCTGCCAGCGGATCAGCGCCTCGACGCCCACCATCACGCCGCGCTGCATGTCGACCTTGGGCTGGTAGCAGAGGAAGAATTCGTCGCGCTCCAGGCCTTCCTGGATGCGCTGGCGCGCGCGCACCATCTGCTCGTCGGCATGGGCCTGCGGCGCGTCGAAGTAATGCACCCGGCCGTCGCCCGCGCGCTTGGCGAAGAAGGCCGCATGGCTGGCCTGGCGCAGCGCGAGCTCGGGCGGCGGGCCGCTGGCGTCGAGCAGCCGCGCACCGAGGCTGGCCTCGAGGCTGACGGCATGGCCGCGCCATTCCCAGGGTTCGGACAGCGCGGCCAGCATGCGTTCGAGCACCTGGTGGCATTGCGAATTGCCAATGCCCGCGAACACGGCCGCGAACTCGTCGCCACCGACATGGGCCAGCAGGCCCTCGCGCGGCAGTTGGGCCTTGAGGCGGCGGCGCGCTTCCTCGAGCGCGGCGTTGCCGCCGGCCATGCCCAGGCGCTGGTTCACGTCGGCGAAACGATCGAGGTCGATGAAGCAGACGATGGCCAGCCGCTTGCCCTCGCGGGCCCAGTCGGCCAGCAGCGGGCGCAGCACCTCATCGGGCGGAAGGCGGTTGAGTCCGGAATCCGGCAGGGCCATGGCGGGAGGTTGCTTGGTCGACAAAGGGCTGAGTCCGGAAAATCGCAATCTATTGTTCTCTCAAAACTGACCGTGGAGCGATCCGTGCGGGGCGAATTGTGAGGTTCGCGGTCTTCGCGCAACACCGTGGCACCCAAGCGTTCGCGGATGCGGCGCCTGGAACGGGGAAGCGGGATCGAAGTGGCGGGTCGGGCTCTCTTCTATTGGCAGCTCGCTCCCACGATGCGGCCCGAGGGTTCGACCCTCACGTTGAGCCGGGTCGGATCGAGCACGGGGTCGGACGGGTCGGTGACCAGCAGGGTGCGCGCGAACTTCGCGCCGCTGCGCTGGCGCATTTCCTCGAGCAGCGGCGCGGTGACGCGCAGGCCCAGCGCGAAGCGCACGCCCTCGGCCAGACAGCTTTCGGGCGGCGGCGCGAAGGCCGGCGGCTCCGGCACCTCGGAGGTGAGGGGACGGTCCTTGGGCGGCGCCTGGCAGCCGGCGGCCAGCAGGAGCGGCGCCGTGAGAGAAAGCCAGTGTCGGCCGTGGATGCGCATTCGGGGTTCCTTGAACGGGGCGTAGCTTAGTCGGGCGCGGACGCGAATTTGGGCGATCTGGGCGAAACGAGAACAAAAGTATCGACAAAATTCACGATCTCCCTACTGGATTCGGGAGGGGAAACGTTTGCGCAATCTTGGCATGCGATCCGGCGACCGGTCCAGTGAAGATGATGCGCCGATCTCCGACTGTGCCATCGGCGCCAGCCACCGTATCCTCGGAACACCCGGCCCGGCGCCGCCTTCAGAACCCTGGACACACACCGATGAGCCCTGCCTCCAAGACCTCGGCCCCCGCCGCCCTCCCCGGCCAGCCCGCGCCGCACGACCTGCTGGTGAACGTGCCGCGGCTGATCTCGGCCTACTACAGCGGCCGGCCCGATCCCTCGGTGGCCGCGCAGCGCGTGGCCTTCGGCACCTCGGGCCACCGCGGCTCGTCCTTCGACAACGGCTTCAACGAATGGCATGTGCTCGCGATCAGCCAGGCGATCTGCGACTACCGGCGCCAGAAAGGCATCGACGGGCCGCTGTTCCTCGGCATCGACACCCATGCGCTTTCCACGCCGGCCTTCAACAGCGCGGTCGAGGTGCTGGCGGCCAACGGCGTCGAGCTGATGCTCTCGCAGGACGACGAATACACGCCCACGCCCGCGGTGTCGCACGCGATCCTGGTCTACAACCGCGGCCGCACCACCGGGTTGGCCGACGGCATCGTGATCACGCCCTCGCACAACCCGCCCGAGAGCGGCGGCTTCAAGTACAACCCGCCCAACGGCGGACCGGCCGGCACCGACATCACCTCGGCGGTCGAGGCCGCCGCCAACGGCTTCCTCGCCAACGGCCTGCAGGGCGTGAAGCGGCTGCCGCTGGCGCAGGCGCTCAAGGCCTCGACCACGCACCGGCACGACTACCTGAACACCTATGTGGAGGACCTGGCGCAGGTGCTCGACATGGACGCGATCCGCGACGTTCGGATCGAACTGGGCGTCGATCCGCTGGGCGGCGCGGGCGTGCACTACTGGCCCGCGATCGCCGAGCGCTACAAGCTCTCGCGCCTGACGGTGCTGAGCCAGGAGGTCGACCCGACCTTCCGCTTCATGTCGCTCGACTGGGACGGCCGCATCCGCATGGACCCGTCCTCGCCCGATGCGATGCACCAGTTGATCGCACTCAAGGACCGCTTCGGCATCGCCTTCGCCTGCGACACCGACCACGACCGCCACGGCGTGGTAGCAGGCAGCAGCGGCCTGATGCAGCCCAACAGCTACCTCGCGGTGATGATCGACTACCTCTACACGCACCGCCCCGACTGGCCCGCCGCCGCGGCCGTCGGCAAGACCGTGGTGAGCAGCCGCATGATCGACCGCGTGGCCCAGCGCCTGGGCCGCCGTCTCTACGAGGTGCCGGTGGGCTTCAAGTGGTTCGTCGACGGGCTGGTCGACGGCTCGCTGGCCTTCGGCGGCGAGGAGAGCGCGGGCGCGACCTTCCTGCGCCGCGACGGCACGGCCTGGACCACCGACAAGGACGGCATCGTGCCGGCGCTGCTGTCGGCCGAGATCGCCGCGCGCACCGGGCGCGATCCGGGCGAGCGCTATGCCGAGCTCACGCAGGCGCTGGGCCGGCCGGTGTCCGACCGCGTCGACGCGGCGGCCACGGTCGAGCAGAAGAAGCGGCTGTCGAGCCTGTCGCCCGCGCAGATCCGCTCGACCGAACTCGCGGGCGAGAAGATCGTCGAGGTGCTGAGTCATGCGCCCGGCAACGGCGCGGCCATCGGCGGCGTGAAGGTGGTCACCGAGAACGGCTGGTTCGCGGCGCGTCCCTCGGGCACCGAGAACATCTACAAGATCTACGGCGAGAGCTTCCAGGGCCAGGAGCACCTCGCGCGCATCCTCGAGGAAGCGCAGCAGGTGGTGGACGGCGCGCTCGCGGCGCCCTGACACCGGTCGCGCGATGCGCACGCTGCCCCTGCGCCTCTCGCCCGGCGACGATTTGCGCGCGACGCTCGACCGCGTGCTCGCGCAGCAGGCGGTGGACGCGGCCTTCGTGCTCTCGGGCATCGGCAGCCTGCGCGGTGCGCGGATCCGCTTCGCGGGCGCGCCCGAGCCCACGGCACTCGAGGGCGATCTGGAGATCCTCACGCTCGCGGGCTCGCTCTCGCCCACGGGCTCGCACCTGCACATCAGCGTGGCGGACGCGCAGGGCCGCGTCTGGGGCGGCCATGCGGCGCCGGGCTGCGTGGTGCGCACCACCGCTGAAGTGTTGCTGGCGCTGCTGCCCGAATGGCGCTTCTCGCGCGAGCACGACGAGGCCACGGGCTATGCCGAACTGAGGATGTACGGGAAAGCGCTGGAGCGCGACTGAGCCGGACAGGGCCTCAGTGCGGCTTGTCGTTGAGGTCGTACTTCATGACGCGGCCATGCCGCCCCTCGATGTCGCGCTCGACCTCGTAGACGTCGCCGCTGTCCGGGCGGCGCTGCGCGAGCACCGCGTCGAGCGCCGCGAGGTCGGCCGCGTCGAGCTGCAACGCGAGCATGCGCAGGTGGTCGGGCAGATGGTCGCCGCGGCGCACGCCGACGATCACGGCCGCCACCTCGGGCTGCGCGAGCACCCAGCGCATCGCGACCGCCGACAGCGAGGTACCGTGCCGCTGCGCGATCTTCTGCAAGGCTTGCAGCAGTGCCTGGAACAGATCCCAGCCGCCGAAGTCGTCGATGATCAGCTTGTACTTGACCAGCGAGCGGTTCTCCAGCGGCTCGGCCGGTTCGCTCACGCCGAGCCAGCGCTCCGAGAGAAAGCCGCCGGCCACGCTGCCATAGCACAACAGCTTCACGCCGGCCTGCGCGCACCAGGCCGCGAGCCGCGTGCGCGGCCGCTGGTCGAGCAGCGAGTACTGCACCTGCATGCTGCGCAGCGGCAGGCCCGCGTCGCCCAGTTCGCGCGCGCGCTGCGTGTCGAAGTTGGTGCCGCCCAGCAGTTCGATCTTGCCGGCGTGCTGCAGCTCGGCCAGCCAGTGCGCGACCTCGACGTAGCGCGGCACGCGGTAGTCCCACCAGTGGAACTGCACCAGGTCGAGCCGTTCCACGCCGAGGCGGCGCAGCGAGCGATCGATGGTCTGTTCGACCTGCTGCTTGTCGATGCTCGGCAGCAGCGCGAGGTCGGGCACGAACTTGGTGTGCACGCGCAGCTGCGCGAGGCTGTCGGCGCCGTGGCGCGCGCGGTGCTCGCGGCGGAACTCGCCGATCAGTTCCTCGACGCCGGTGTAGATGTCGGCGCAGTCGAAGGTGGTGATGCCGGCCTGGTAGTAGGCCGACATGTCGGCGATGGCCGCGGTGCGGTCGATGCCGCCATGGCCGCCGGCGAGCTGCCAGCCGCCCTTGAGCATGCGCGAGATGGAATAGCCGGGGGCGAGTTCGGTGCGGGGGACGGTGCTCATGGTCGAAGGTCGGAAGGGTGGACCACGGCCGTGGTGTCGGCGTGGCGGAAGACGCGCGTGCCGATGCGCGTGATGCGCAGGCGCGAGGGGCAGTTCGGGTCTGGACAGGCGATCTCCGCGTCGGTGCTCATCCAGTCGTTGCCGTCGGTGGCGCGCTGCTTGGCGGCCAGCAGCGGCAGCACCGCGCCCAGCGAATAGATCGAGAAGCCCTGCCCCGGCGGCAGGTGCAGCATTTCGCCGCGCAACTCGAAGTGGTCGCCGGGCTGGCCGCAGTAGATGCGCGCGCCCTCGGGCGCGACCACCTCGACGCGCAGGTCGTGCAGCGTGAAGCTGCGCTCGGCGGCGGAATCGGTCGGTGTGCTCATGGGAGGCTCCTGCTCAGGGATTGGGCGGCGTCACCGACAGGATGATTTCGGTCGGCGCCTGCGAGGCGTTCATGTAGCGGTGCGGCAGCCGCGCGTCGAAGGAGATGCTCTCGCCGGCCTGCACCGGGTAGTCGACGCCCGCGACCTGCGCCACCAGCGCGCCGGCCACCACGTAGACGCACTCGGCCGAGGCATGGCCGCGCGGCTCGTCAGCCGACATCTGGCCCGGCTGCAGCACCGCGCGCAGCACCTCGAGCTGGCCCACGCCGGCGGTCAGCCGCTCGTACGCGACCTGGCCCTGCGGCGCCGTGAGCATCGCGCGCCGTCCCGGCCGGCTGACCCAGACGGTGGGCGGCGCGGGGTCGGAGAACAGCGAGGACACCGATTCGCCGAACACGCCGGCCAGTCGGCGCAGGGTTTCGAGGCTGGGGTCGGTGACCGCGCGCTCGATCTGGCTCAGCAAGGTGGCCGACACGCCGGCCTGGGCCGCGAGCTCGCGCAACGAGAGGCCGCGTGCGGTGCGCAGTTCCTTGAGCCGTTCGCCGATCATGGGTGGGGATTTCCTTTTGTGCAGTCTGACAGCACGAATGAGGCAATGCTATGTGCCATGACGGTGCACGTCAAGATGGCTGGACGCCCAGAATTGACGCGTTATTCACAAGGAAAACCCGAACTCGACCCGCTTGTGCTTCGTGCACTTTCGCTGCACACTCCGCTCCCATCTCGTGCAGCAGCACTTCACAGGAGTTTCGAATGGCCGGCCCGTCTCCCTGCTCCATCGCATCGCCTCCCCGCCGCCGCGCCTACCGATGGCTGCTGGCCTTCCCCTTCGTCTGGCAGGCCGGTCTCGCGCCCGTGGTCAACGACATCGCGCTGCGGCCCTTCGGCCTGCCGTTCCCGATGGCCTGGCAGATGGCGGGCATCGTGCTCACGAGCGTGGCGATCGCGCTGGTGTTCCGGCTCGACGCGCGCCATGGCGTGGAGGACGATGAAGCCGACTTCCTCGCGCGGCACCAGGACGCCGGCACCGACGGCCACGGGAGCGCGCGATGAAGCTCGCGATCGTCCTGGCCATCCTGCTCGCCACGGTCGCGGGCGCCATCGCCTATGGCCGCCGCACCCGGCGCGCCGCCACCTTGGCCGAATGGGCCGTGGGCGGCCGCAGCCTCGGCACCCTGCTGTTCTGGTTCATGAACGCGGGCGAGGTCTACACCACCTTCGCGGTGCTTGGCATCTCGGGCTATGCCTGGGCGCTGGGCGCGCCGGCCTACCTGGCCTTCTGCTCGGTGTCGATGAGCTATGCGGTCGGCTACTGGCTGATGCCGAAGATCTGGCGCGCGGGGCGCATCGGGCGCCTGCTCACGCAGTCCGACTTCTTCGCCGCGCGCTACGAGGCGCCCTGGCTCGGCGTGCTCACCGGCGTGGTCGGCATCGCCTCGCTGGTGGTCTACGTGCAGATCCAGCTCGTGAGCCTGGGCCTGATCGTGCAGCTCACGCTCGACGGCGCGGTGTCGAGCGAGGCCGCGACCATCGGCGCGGGCCTGTTGATGATCGCCTTCGTGTTCGTGGCCGGCGTGCGCTCGGCGGCCTTCGCGGCCGGCGTGAAGGACGTGCTGATAGTGCTGGTCGTGGTGCTGCTGAGCGTGACGGTGGCGAGCAAGGTGGGCGCGGCCTCGCTGCTCGACCTGTTCGCGCTGGCCGAGGCCAAGCATCCGGGCATCGGCAGCTTCCCGGGCCTCGATGCGAGCTCGCCGACCACCGCGATCTGGCTCATGACCTCGGCCATCAACATCGCGCTGGGCAACTGGGTGTTCCCGCACCTGTTCCAGATGTCGTACACGGCGCACAGCGCCACCGCGATCCGGCGCAACGCGATCTGGCAGCCGATCTACTCGCTGGCCTATTTCTTCATCATCCTGCTGGGCTTCGCGGCGCTGATCGCGGGCACGCAGCCGCCGGGCGGCAACCTCAACGCGGCGCTGCTGCAGTTCGTGTCCGACCGCTATCCGGCCTGGACCGTGGGCCTGCTCGCGGGCACCGGCTTCCTGCTGGCGCTGGCGCCGGGCTCGCTGCTGCTGCTGACGGCCGGCTCGATCTTCACGCGCAACGTGGTGCGGCCCTTCAGGCCCGCGCTCGGCGAGGGCGCGGCGCTCGCGCTGTCGCGCGGCTCGCTGGTGTGCTTCGCGGCGATCGCCGTGTGGCTGTCGATCAGCCAGAAGGGCTCGCTGGTGAAGATCCTGCTCGACGCCTATTCGGCCATCGGCATGCTGGCGCCCGGCGTGTTCCTCGGCTTCCTCTGGAAGCGCACCAGCGCGCTCGGCGTGCTGGCCGGGCTGCTCGCGGGCTTCGCGGCCCTGCTCGCGCCGCCGGCCGCCAAGTTCTGGGCGGCCGCGCTGCCGCAATGGGAGGCCGGGCTGATCGCGATGGCGATCAACGCGGCGGTGGTGGTGGCCGTGAGCCTGGTCACGCAGCGGCCGCGCGCCGCCGCGCTGGCACTGGGGCAGCTCGACGACGAGACACCGCGGGCCGCACCCGGTGGCCTGCCCGCGCGCGCCGCCTGAGCGAGCTTCAGCCTTCCAGCGTTTCCACGCGCAGCGTCGCGACCGCGCCGGCCACGGCCGGGTGCGACTGCAGCGCATGCACCGCGAGATCGAGCGCGCCCTGTGCCATCGGCTCGGTCAGCACCAGCACCTGTGCACCGGCCGCACAGGGCGCGGCCAGCGTCACCTGCCGCACCGGCACCTGCTGGCCCGCGAGCCAGGCCGTCACGGCCTCGATGCCGCCGGCCGCGTGCACCGGCACGCGCAGGTAGTGCGCGCTGCGCACCGCCGCGCGCGGCAGCACCTCGAGCGCATTCATCGCATGCGCATGGAAGCCCAGGTGCGGCACGCGCTGCGCGGCCGGGGTGCCGGCCAGCCGCGCCACGTCCACCAGGTCGGCGATCACGGCCGAGGCGGTCTGTTCCGAGCCGGCACCGGCGCCGTAGTACATCGTCACGCCCGAGGCATCGCCCTTGACCATCACCGCGTTCATCGAACCGTTCACATGCGCCATCAGGTGCTCCGCGGGCACCAGCGCGGGCTGCACGCGCAGTTCGACACCGGCTTCGCGACGGCGCGCCACGCCCAGCAGCTTGACGCGAAAGCCCAGCTGCTCAGCACAGGCCACGTCCAGCCCCTGCAGCGCCGTGATGCCCTCGGCCTGCACGTCGGCGAAGCGCAGCGGCATGCCGAAGGCATTGGCCGCGAGCAGCGTGAGCTTGTGGGCCGCGTCGATGCCCTCGATGTCGAAGGTCGGATCGGCCTCGGCATAGCCGAGCGCCTGGGCCTGCGCGAGCGCCGCGCCGAAGTCCAGTCCCTCGTCGCGCATCTTGCTGAGGATGAAGTTGGTGGTGCCGTTGACGATGCCCGCCACCCATTCGATGCGGTTGGCCACGAGGCCTTCGCGCAGCGCCTTCACGATCGGGATGCTGACCGCCACCGCGCCCTCGTAGGCCACCGCCACGCCGTGGCGGCGCGCGGCCTCGAAGATCTCGCCGCCATGCTCGGCCAGCAGCGCCTTGTTGGCCGTCACCACGTGCTTGCCGTGGGCGATCGCCGCCAGCACCCAGTCGCGCGCCGCGCCGGTGCCGCCAGCCACCTCGACCACCACGTCGAGTTCGGGATGGGTCGCGACGCGCATCGCGTCGTCGGTGAGCGCCACGCCCTCGCCCACGATGCCCGCGGCGCCCGCGAGGTTGCGCGCGGCCACGATGACGAGCTCGATGCCGCGGCCGGCGCGCGCGGCGATCTGGTCGTGGTTGCGCGCCAGCACGCGGAAGGTGCCCGAGCCGACGGTGCCGATGCCGATCATGCCCACGCGCAGCGGGCGCATGGCCTGGCTGGGCACGACGGTTTCGAGGGACTGGACGGGATCGCGGTACATGGGCTTCTCCAAACGACAAAAACAAAAACCCAGCTGCCAGAGCTGGGTTTCATTCGTTCGGGGGAAGAGCGATCACCAGGTGGCTGCCGGAACGGCCACCTGCGCGTGCTCAGGTGGCCGCGGTGGTAATGGTGGTAATCATTCGTGCATCCATTGCCCATCCGGTCCGCGCGAAAGCGGACGGCATCATGCGGCCCATGCGGGCGGCGCTCGATGCGAAGGCGGGGTGGAAACACGACATGGGGCCGGAGTGTACAGGACGCCTCAGGCCGGCTCGGCCTGGACCACGCGCGGCACGGCCGACAGGCGCCCCTCGAGCCACACGCTGTAGCGCGAGAGCCCGAAGCACAGCAGCCAGTAGATCGCCGCGATGAACAGGTAGCCCTCGAGGTAGAACGGCCGCCAGGTCGGATCGCCGCCGAGCGACAGGCCGAGCGCGCCCGTGAGCTCGAACAGGCCCACCACCGTGACCAGCGAGGTGTCCTTGAGCGTGCCGACCACGTTGTTGGTCAGCGCCGGCACGACCAGCCGCAGCGCCTGCGGCAGCACGATGTTGCGCTGCACCGGCCAGCGGCCGAAGCCCAGCGCCATCGCGACCTCGGTCTGGCCGCGCGGCACGGCCTGCAGGCCGCCACGGATGATCTCCGCCAGGTAGGCGGCCACGAACAGCGACAGCCCGGCCAGCACGCGCACCAGCACGTCGGGCTGCCAGCCCGCGGGCCACAGCAGCGGCAGCAGGAACGAGGCCATGAACAGCACCGAGATCAGCGGCACGCCGCGCACCAGCTCGATGTAGCTCGCGCAGAGCGTGCGCACCACCGGCCAGCCCGAGCGGCGCCCGAGCGCCAGCAGCAGCGCGAGCGGAAAGGCCAGCGCCAGTCCGACCACGGCGAGCCCGATGGTCAGCGGCAGGCCACCCCAGCGGTTGGTCGGCACGTGGCTCCAGCCGAACACGCCGCCGCGCATCAGCAGCACGAAGGCCGCGAGCGCCAGCAGCCACAACGCCGGCAGCCACCAGCGCCAGCTGCGCGGCCAGGCGCTGAGCACCGTGACCGCCGACAGCAGCGCGACCGCGATCGCGGGGCGCCACTGGTCTTCGTAAGGGAAGCGGCCGAACAGCATCGGCCGCCATTTCTCGGCCACCACGCCCCAGCAGGCGCCGTGCTGCACCGCCCGGCAGGCCTCGGCATCCGGGCGGAACACCGCGTGCACCACGGCCCACTCGACCAGGTGCCAGCCGGCCCAGGCCAGCAGCGCCGCGAGCAGCAGCGTGGCGAGCGTGCGCAGCGGCGAACCCCAGAGTTCGTGCCGCCAGGCGATCGGGCCTCGCACGGCCCTCATCGCCAGCCCCGCAGCGCGACGCGCGCGTTGTAGCGGTTCATGCCCAGCGAGATCACGAGCGACAGCAGCAGGTAGACCGCCATGATGATCGCGATGCACTCGAAGGCGCGGCCGTTCGCGCCGATGGTGGTGTTGGCCACCGAGACCAGCTCGGGATAGCCGACCGCCACCGCGAGCGAGGAGTTCTTGACCAGGCTCAGCACCTGGTTGGTGAGCGCCGGCACGATCACGCGCAGCGCCTGCGGCAGGATCACGATGCGCAGTTGCTGCACCGGCGAGAAGCCCATCGCCTGCCCCGCGAGCACCTGCCCCTGCGACACCGACAGGATGCCCGCGCGCACGATCTCGGCCACGAAGGCGGCCGAGTAGAGCGACAGGCCCGCGACGATGGTCACGTATTCGGGGCTCAGCGCCGCGCCGCCGTTCACGCCGAAGTCGCCGCGCTCTGGCCATTCGAGGTGCGTGGGCCACCATCCGCCCTCGCCCGCCACCGGCCACGGCACGCTGAGGCCGCCCTTGCTGAGCCACACGCCCGGCAGCAGCCGCACCGGCTCGGTCGGGTCGGGCAGCAGGTTCGCCATCACGAAGGCCAGCATCAGCAGCTGCACCAGCAGCGGCACGTTGCGCAGCAGCTCGACATAGGCGGTGCAGATGCCGCGCACCAGCACGTGCGGCGCGAGCCGACCGATGCCAATCAGGGTGCCGAGCAGCACCGAGAAGACGACCGCCGGCACCGCGGCGCGCACGGTGTTGACGAGGCCGGCGAGGAAGGCTCGCCACGACGGCTGGCTGGCCTCGAAGTCGAGCCAGCCCTCGCTGATCGCGAAGCCCGCGGGCTCGGTGAGGAAGTCGAAGCCCGAGCGCACGCCGCGCGCGCGCAGCACCTCGAGCGCGTGATGCACGACCCAGAAGGCGCCGGCCACCACGGCCAGCACCAGCAGCACCTGCACGGCCCAGGCCAGCCAGGCCGAGCGGCGCGCGCCGCCCGCGGCCCGCAGGCTCATCGCACCGGCGGTGCGTAGATCAGGCCGCCCTTGCTCCAGAGGTTGTTGGAGCCGCGCGGCAGCTTCAGCACCGACTTCGGCCCGACGTTGCGCTCGAAGATCTCGCCGTAGTTGCCCACGGCCTTGATCGCGCGATAGGACCAGTCCTTGTCGAGGCCCAGCAGCTTGCCGAGGTCTTCACCGGCGCCCAGCAGGCGCTGCTGCGCGGGGTCCTTGCTCGAGGCCTTGAGCTGTTCGGCGTTGGCCTCGGTGATGCCGGCCTCTTCCGCCTCGATCAGCGCATTGGGCACCCACTTGGCGATCGCGAACCATTCGTCGTCGCCGCGGCGCACCAGCGGCGCCAGCGGCTCCTTGGAGATCAGCTCGGGCAGGATCAGGTAGTCGTCGGGGTTCTGCGCCTCCTTATTGCGCAGGCCGGCGAGCGCCGAGGCATCGGTGGTGAAGGCCTGGCAGCGGCCCGAGAAGAAGGCCTTGAACGAGGCCTCGAAGCTCTCGAACACCACGGTCTTGACGGGGATGTTCTGAGCCCGGAAGTAGTCGGAGACGTTCTTCTCGTTGGTGGTGCCCGACTGGGTGCAGATGGTCGCGTTCTTCAGTTGCTTGGCGCTCGTGACCTTGAGCTTCTTCGGCACCAGGAAGCCCTGGCCATCGTAGTAGGTGATGGTCGTGAAGTTGAAGCCCAGCGAGGCATCGCGCGTCAGGGTCCAGGTGGTGTTGCGCGCGAGGATGTCGATCTCGCCGGCCTGCAGCGCCGAGAAGCGCTGCTGCGAATTGAGCGGCACGAACTCGACCTTCTTCGCATCGCCGAGCACGGCCGCGGCGATCGCGCGGCAGGTGTCGACGTCGAGGCCCGACCAGTTGCCCTGCGTGTCGGGCGCCGAGAAGCCGGCCACGCCATTGGTCACGCCGCACTTAACGCTGCCGCGCTGCTTGACCGCATCGAGGGTCTTGCCGGCGAAGGCGGGCGCGGCGGCGATCAGCGTGGCGGCGGCCGCGGCCAGGGCGAAGGCGGATCGGAATCGGGGCGTCATGGGTGGGTTCTCCTCAAGGGTCGCGGTCTGCGGTGGGGGTGTCTGCGCAAAGGCAAAAAGGCAGTGTACGAGGCGGCGCGCCGGGCCGCCAAAGAACAGCCGGTTGGATGCATATGCGAAGCCCGTGCATGCGTCGTGGGCGCATGCACGGATGCATGCCGTTTCTTCACTACCATACGGCCCTCGCAACATTTCGAACCATCACCGAGGAACCCCGACCATGTTCAAGTCCGACGACACCGGCAAGCTCATTCTTCGCGTCGCCCTGGGCATCTTCATCCTTCTGCACGGCATCGCCAAGGTGACCAAGGGTGTCGACGGCATCGGCGGCATGCTGGCCTCGCATGGCCTGCCGGGCGTGCTGGCCTACCTGGTCTACGTGGGCGAGATCGTCGCGCCGGTGCTGCTGATCATCGGCCTCTACACGCGGCCCGCGGCGGCGATCGTGGCAATCAACATGCTGGTGGCGATCTGGCTGGTGCACCGCAAGGACCTCGGCGCCCTCAACGGCCAGGGCGGCTGGGCGCTCGAACTGCAGGGCATGTTCCTGTTCTCGGCCATCGCGCTCGCGTTCACGGGCGGCGGCCGCTTCGGGCTCAACAGCAAGTAGTTCGGGCCACGCAACCGGGCCGCGGGCCCGGTCCGCCGCTCAATCGTCGTCGGCCGCGTCGAGGCCCGGGAACAGCACCTCGGTGTAGCCGAAGCGCGAGAAGTCGCGCACCCGCATCGGATAGAGCTTGCCCAGCAGATGGTCGACCTCGTGCTGCACCACGCGCGCATGGAAGCCGCTGGCCGTGCGGTCGATCGGATCGCCATAGGGATCGAAGCCCGTGTAGCGGATGTTCGAGAAGCGCGGCACCACGCCGCGCAGTCCGGGCACCGACAGGCAGCCTTCCCAGCCCTCTTCCTCGGCCTCGCCGATCGGCGTGATGACCGGGTTCAACAGCACGGTGCGCGGCACTGGCGGGGCGTCGGGGTAGCGTGGGTTCACGACATCGGTGCCGAAGATCACCAGCTGCAGGTCCACACCAATCTGCGGTGCCGCGAGGCCGGCACCGTTGACGGCATGCATGGTCTCGAACATGTCGCGCACCAGCAGGTGCAGTTCATCGGTGTCGAAGGCGGTGACCGGCTGTGCGATGCGCAGCAGGCGCGGGTCGCCCATCTTGAGGATTTCGTGGATGGCCATGGCGCGGATTATCGCGAGGGCCCGCGGGCCGCGCAGGCGGGCGCGTCGCGCCCACCCGGCGCTGTCGGCTTAATGGCCCGGGAGAGACGGCGCGATGTTCTGCGGCACATAGCCGGGCATGCCCGGCAAGGCCCCCGGAACGCCACGGCCGGTGCCGGGCGTGACCGGCACGGTGCGCTGCGGCTGCGGGCGCGGCAGCGCCACCGGCGGCACGACCGCGGGCGGGCGTCCGCCCCAGCCGGGACGTCCGCCGCCATTGCCGTTCCAGCCCGGACGGGACGGGTACGGATAGGCGGGACGTCCGTAGTACGGCCGGTCGCGGTAATAGGGACGGCGGTCGTAGTAGGTGCCGCCGCCGTTGATGTACACGGGCGCGGGCTGCACCACGACGGGATCGGAATAGTAGGGATCCGAATACCCCCCGCTGTAGCCCCCGTTGTAGTACGGGTCGCCGGGCACCGCGACGCAGCCCGTGAGCAGCGCGAGGCCGCCGGCCGCGAGGCATAAACCGAGAACACGAGTTTTCTGCATGAGGGTCTCCTTGTCAGCCTTCTGCGTTCATTCAACGTACCAGCTTGTAGGCCCTGTTGACTGCGCTGGTGTGAAGTCGCGTAACGGCCGGTAAGTCGAGAGGCCGTCCCCTCACTCCGCAGCCGGAGGCACGCCGTTGGCGAGTATGTCCAGCATACGCGCCTCGTCGATCACCTCGACGCCGATCTCGCGCGCCTTGTCGAGCTTGCTGCCGGCTTCCTCGCCGGCCACCAGGTAGTGGGTCTTCTTGCTGACCGAGCCGGCCACCTTGGCACCGGCCGATTCCAGTTTGTCCTTCGCATCGTCGCGGCTTAGCGTAGGAAGGGTACCGGTGATGACGAAGGTCAGTCCCGCCAGCGGCTTGGGCACGCGCGCCGCGGGCTCGCCCTCCTCCCAGCTCAGGCCGCAGGCGCGCAGTTGCTCGACCACCTCGCGGTTGTGCGGCTGATCGAAGAAGGTGCGCAGGCTCTGCGCCACCACCGGGCCGACGTCGTTGACCTCGAGCAGCAGCTCCTCGCTCGCATCCATGATCGCGTCGAGCTTGCCGAAGTGCTTGGCCAGGTCCTTCGCGGTGCTCTCGCCCACATGGCGGATGCCCAGGCCGAACAGGAAGCGCGGCAGCGTGGTCTTCTTCGAGGCCTCGAGCGCGTCGACCAGGTTCTGCGCCGACTTGTCGGCCATGCGCTCCAGCCCCGCCAGCGTGGTGAAGCCCAGCTTGTAGAGATCGGGCAAGGTGCGGATCAGGTTGGCATCGACCATCTGCTCGACCAGCTTGTCGCCGAGCCCGTCGACGTAGACCGCGCGGCGCGCCGCGAAATGCAGGATCGCCTCCTTGCGCTGGGCACCGCAGAACAGCCCGCCGGTGCAGCGGTAGTCGGCCTCGCCCTCCTCGCGCACGGCATCCGAGCCGCAGACCGGGCACTTGTGAGGCATGGTGAAGATGGCGCCGCGCTCGCCCTCGGGCCGCGCCAGGCTCTCTGGCGTGACGCCCACGACTTCGGGGATCACGTCGCCCGCGCGCCGCACGATCACGCAGTCGCCCACGCGCACGTCCTTGCGGCGCGCCTCGTCCTCGTTGTGCAGCGTGGCATTGGTCACGGTCACGCCGCCGACGAACACCGGCGCCAGCTTGGCCACCGGCGTCAGCTTGCCGGTGCGCCCGACCTGCACCTCGATGCCGAGCACCTCGGTGATCTGCTCCTGCGCGGGGTACTTGTGCGCCACCGCCCAGCGCGGCTCGCGCGAGACGAAGCCGAGCTGGCGCTGCAGCTCGACGCTGTCGACCTTGTAGACCACGCCGTCGATGTCGTAGGGCAGGCTGTCGCGCTGGCGCCCGATGTTCTCGTGAAACGCGATCAGCTCGATCGCGCCGGTCGCGCGCGCGGTCTGTATCGCCACCGGAAAGCCCCAGGCATGGAACTGCTGGAGCCAGTCGAACTGGGTCGGGCAGTCGGGCCCGCCCTCGGCCGGCGGCGTGACCTCGCCGAGGCCGTAGGCGAAGAAGCTCAGCGGTCGCTCGGCGGCAATCGCCGGGTCGAGCTGCCGCACCGCGCCCGCGGCCGCGTTGCGCGGGTTCACGAACACCTTCTCGTTCTTCTGGCCGGCCGCGATCCTCTGCCGCTGGCGTTCGTTGAGCGCCTCGAAGTCGGCGCGCTTCATGTAGACCTCGCCGCGCACCTCGACCACCGGCGGGGCGTTGCCCTTGAGCCGCAGCGGGATCTCGCGCACGGTGCGGATGTTCTGCGTGACCTCCTCGCCGACTTCGCCGTCGCCGCGCGTGGCGGCCTGCACCAGCACGCCGTGCTCGTAGCGCAGGTTCATCGCGAGCCCGTCGAACTTGAGCTCGCAGACGTAGGCGATCTGCGGACCGTCCTCGGCCAGGCCGAGCTCGCGCCGCACGCGCGCGTCGAAGCTGCTGGCACCACCGGGCGTGATGTCGGTCTCGGTCCGGATCGACAGCATCGGCACCTTGTGGCGCACCTTGACGAAGCCGTCGAGCACCTTGCCGCCCACGCGCTGCGTCGGCGAGTCGGGCGTGCGCAGCTCGGGGAACTCGGCCTCGATCGCCTGCAGCCGCTGGAACATCCGGTCGTACTCGGCATCGGGCAGCGCGGGCGCATCGAGCACGTAGTAGAGGTAGGCGTTGTGATGGAGCTTCTCGCTCAGGTCGGCGGCTTCGCGGGCCGCTTCGTCGCGCGTGGTCATGGGGTGTCTTCCGAAAAAACGATGCGGCCGCCGGACCGCTTCGTGGCGGGCTGGGCGGCCTTGTGCATGGCGGGAACGGCTTAGCTGAACAGCCGGCGCGCCAGCGGCGAGCCCGCCGCGAGGTCGCGCGCGTCGAGCGTGTCGTAGAGCTGCTCGAGGTCGGCGCCGATGGCGTCCATGGTCTCGTCGCGCAGCAGCTGGCCGTCGCTGTCGGTCACCACGCCGTCCATTTCGCGCGCCAGCGTAGCGGCGATCTCGCGCATACGCGTGAAGGGCTGCTCGCCGCGGTCGACCTGGGGCACGTCGAGGCTCAGGCTCAGTTCGCGGATCGCCGACTGCGCCGGGTCGTCGGCCAGCGCGGCCTGGGTGTCGAAAGCCAGCCCGAGGATCGGCGGCAGGCCCAGCTCGCTGGTCGGCAGCACCATGCGGCCCGGGATGATGCCGGCCACGAAGCCCAGCCGCGCGGCGTTCTGCTGCACGTAGCCGGGGCTCCAGGCCGCATGCAGCGCGCGCAGCACGAAGCCCAGCTGCGCATCGTGCGCGCTGGCGAACTGGTCGAGCTCACGGGCGCGCGCCACCTCGTCGAGCATCTCGGGAAATTCGGGCGCGCCGTTCACCGTGTCGGCGAAGGCCTGGGCCTTCACCACGAACTCGGAATACTCGATCTCGTTGAGCGCACCGGTGCGGTTGGCCAGCTGCACGCCGACCTGGAACGCGCCGTAGCGCTGTCCCGGCACGGGCGGCTCCCATTGCCGCGAGTGCTCGTTCAGGCCCTCGATGGCGACCGGCTTGCTGCCCGCGCGGCGCGTCGGCGGCATGGCGGCGATCGCGGCATCGCCCGAGGCTAGGCCGTCGAGCGAGATCGGCGCGATCACGTCGATCAGCGGATCGAGCCCGCCGCGCCGTTCGCCCGTGGGCACCGGCAGCGTGCCGGGCGCCGGCAGGTCGGGATCGAACAGCGGTTCGTGCCGGTCGTGCGTCGGCACCTGGCGCGGATCGATGTGCATCACCGGCTCGTAGCCGTCTTCGGACGGTGCGCGCTGCGCATCGGCCGGTTCGCCGTCGGCCGCATCGGGCTGGCGCGGTGCGTTGCGGCGCGAGCGCAGGGCGTCGTAGCCGATCACGGCCGCGAGGACGAGGCCACCGAGGATGGCCAGGGCAAGCGTGAGATTGCTCATGGGTGCGCGCGCCTCAGGCTGCCTCGACCATCGAGGCCGCCGCTTCCATGTCGACCGCGACGATGCGCGACACGCCCTGCTCCTGCATCGTCACGCCGATCAGTTGCTCGGCCATTTCCATGGCGATCTTGTTGTGGCTGATGAAGAGGAACTGGGTTTCGCGGCTCATGGCGGTCACGAGTTTGGCGTAGCGCTCGGTGTTGGCGTCGTCCAGCGGCGCATCCACTTCGTCCAGCAGGCAGAAAGGCGCGGGATTGAGCTGGAAGATCGCGAACACCAGCGCGATCGCGGTCAGCGCCTTCTCGCCGCCCGACAGCAGGTGGATGGTCTGGTTCTTCTTGCCCGGCGGCTGCGCCATCACCTGCACGCCGGAGTCGAGGATCTCGTCGCCGGTCATCATCAGCTTGGCGTTGCCGCCGCCGAACAGCTCGGGGAACATGCGGCTGAAGTGCTCGTTCACGGTCTTGAAGGTGCCGCCGAGCAGGTCGCGCGTTTCGGCGTCGATCTTGCGGATGGCGTCCTCGAGCGTGGTGATCGCCTCGTTGAGGTCGGCCGACTGGGCGTCGAGGAAGACCTTGCGCTCGCTCGCCACCGCGAGCTCGTCGAGCGCCGCGAGGTTGACCGCGCCGAGCGCCACCACCTCGCGGTTCAGGCGGTCGATCTCGCCCTGCAGGCCGGTCAGCCGCACCTTGTCGGTCTCGATCGAGAGCGCGATGGCCTCGAGGTCGGCGCCGGCATCGGCCAGCAGCTGTTCGTACTGCTCGAAGCCCAGGCGCGAGGCCTGCTCCTTGAGCTGGAATTCGGTGATGCGCTGGCGCAGCGGATCGAGTTCACGCTCAAGCTGCAGCCGGCGCTCGTCGCTCGCGCGCAGCTTGAGCGTGAGGTCGTCGTACTGGCTGCGCGCGGCGCCCAGCGCGGTCTCGCGTTCGAGCTTGAGCGCGAGCGCATCCTGCAACCCGGCCTGGGCGGCGGCGTCCGACAGCCGGCTCAGTTCGCCGCGGGCGCGCTCGTCCTCGTCGGTCAGCGCCACGGTCTGCTGCGACGCGGTCTCGATCGAGCGGTTGAGCTCACCGCGGCGCGCGTCGAGCGTGCGCTGCGCGAAGGTGGCTTCCTGCGCCTGGCGCTCCAGGCTGCGGTGCTGCTCGCGGCTGGCGGTCAGCGCGCGGCCGGCCTCGATCACGCGTTCGTCGAGCTCGGCATGGCGCTCCTGGCTGTCGGCCAGCTGCATGTCGAGCTCCTCGAAGCGGCCCTCGGCGGCGATGCGGCGCTCCTGCAGCTCCTCGAGCTGGGCGTCGACCTCGCCGAGGTCGGCCGCGAGCTGCTCGCTGCGCGCACGGGTCTGCTCGGCCAGCTGCGTGAGGCGCAGGGTTTCGACCTGCAGCTCGTGCGCGCGCGACTGCGTGTCGGCGGCTTCGCGGCGTGCCGACACCAGCCGCTGCGCGGCGTCGGCGTAGGCGGCTTCGGCACGCACCAGCGCGGCACGCGCGTCTTCGCTGATCAGCGCCTGGGCGCGCAGCTGGCGGTCGAGGTTCTCCATTTCCTGCTGGCGCGCCAGCAGGCCGGCCTGCTCGGAATCGGGGGCGTAGAAGTTGACGCCGTGCGAACTCACGGCATGGCCGCTCTGCACGTAGATCGTCTCGCCGGGCTGCAGCGTGCCGCGCTGGGCCAGCGCCTCCTCGAAGCTCGCGGCGGTGTAGCAGCCATGCAGCCAGTCGGCCAGCAGCGCCTGCTGGCCCGCGTCGTTGAGACGCAGCAGGCTCGACAACCGCGGCAGATTGGCGGCGCCTTCGGGCACGCCGGCGACCGGCGGGTTGTAGAAGGCCAGCTTGGCCGGCGGCGCGTCGTTGGCGAAGGCGCGGACCATGTCGAGGCGGCTGACCTCGAGCGCGCCCAGGCGCTCGCGCAGCGCGGACTCGAGCGCGTTCTCCCAGCCCTGTTCGATGTGGATGCGGCTCCACAGGCCCTGCAAGCCGTCGAGCCCGTGCTTGGCCAGCCAGGGCGCGAGCTTGCCGTCGGTCTTGACCTTCTCCTGCAGCGCGCGCAGCGCCTCGAGCCGCGCCGACAGCTCGGCATGGCGCGCGCCCTCGCTGTTCACCGCCTGCTGGCGCGCGCGGCGGTCGTCGTCGAGCCGCGGCACCGCTTCCTGCAGGTCCTGCAGCCGCGCATCGGCCTCGCTGGCCGCTTCCTGCGCGGCCTCGAGCTGCTCCTGCATCGCCACCAGCTTCGCCTCGTCGGGCGCGGCCAGCGCCTTCTGGTCGGAACGCAGCCGCTCGCTGCGCTGGTTGAGCTGGCGCGACTGCTCCTCGATATTGCGCTGGTCGGCGGCCAGCACCTGGATCTGCTGCTGCACCTGCACGACGGCCGTGCGCTGCGCGTTGGCCTGGTCCTGCGCCCGCTGCTGCGCTTCCTCGAGCTCGGGCATGCGCGCGTCGTGCTCCTCGAGCTGGGCCGCCAGCAGCACGGCCTGCTCCTCGGCGTCGATGCCCTGGCCGGCCAGCGTCTCGATCTCGGCCTCGGCCTCGACGCGGCGGTTGTCCCATTGCGCGATCTGCTCGCGCAGCTGCACCAGCCGCTGCTCCACGCGCTGGCGGCCCTCGACCACGAAGCGGATCTCGCCCTCTAGCCGGCCGACCTCGGCGCTGGCTTCGTAGAGCTTGCCCTGGGCCTGATTGACCAGGTCGCCGGCGCCGTAGTGGGCCTGGCGCACGGTTTCGAGTTCGTTCTCGATGTGGCGCAGGTCGGCGGTGCGCGACTCGAGGTCGTTGATCGCCTTCTCGGATTCGGCCTTGATGCGCGCCTTGTCGCTCTCGCTCTCGGCGCGCTTGAGGAACCACAGCTGGTGCTGCTTCTTCGTGGCGTCGCCCTGCAGCGCGTTGTAGCGCGCGGCCACCTCGGCCTGTTTCTCGAGCTTCTCGAGGTTGGCGTTGAGCTCGCGCAGGATGTCCTCGACGCGGGTCAGGTTCTCGCGCGTGTCGCCCAGGCGGTTCTCGGTCTCGCGGCGGCGTTCCTTGTACTTCGAGACGCCCGCGGCTTCCTCGAGGAACAGGCGCAGTTCCTCGGGCTTCGATTCGATGATCCGGCTGATCGTGCCCTGGCCGATGATGGCGTAGGCGCGCGGGCCGAGGCCGGTGCCGAGGAACACGTCCTGCACGTCGCGCCGGCGCACGGGCTGGTTGTTGATGAAGTAGCTGCTGGTGCCGTCGCGCGTGAGCACGCGCCGCACCGCGATTTCGCCGAACTGGTTCCACTGGCCGCCGGCACGGTGGTCGGCGTTGTCGAACACCAGTTCCACGCTCGAGCGGCTGGCCTGCTTGCGCGTGGTCGTGCCGTTGAAGATCACGTCCTGCATCGACTCGCCGCGCAGTTCCGAGGCGCGCGACTCGCCCAGCACCCAACGCACCGCATCCATGATGTTCGACTTGCCGCAACCGTTGGGCCCGACCACCCCGACCAGTTGGCCCGGCAGCAGGAAGTTGGTGGGTTCGGCGAACGACTTGAAGCCCGAGAGCTTGATGGAATTGAGACGCACGACTTGTCGGCCTGTCCTGGGTCAGTGCGTCCCCGCCTTGGAAGGCGGCTCAACAATTAACGCCAAGGTATTGATTTGTAAGGAAAATTGCACGGGCCCGCCGCTTGAAGCAGGCCGCCGCCCCAGCCGTGGATGATAACGTCAGGGCATGAGCGAATCCTCGGTTTCTCCCCTGAAAGACCGCCGCGCCTGGCTGCTCGCGGGCGCCGGTGCCCTGCTCGGGCTCGGCGGCTGCGGCGCGTTCCAGAACACCCAGCGCGCCGAGCCCTACGCCAACCAGGAATGGCTGCAGTCGAGCGCCAACCGCATCGCCAACCTCTCGCTGCGCGACAACCTCGAATCGATACGGCGCGTGCAGACCACGCTCTACCGGCGCAATCCGCGCGAATGGCGCAAATCGGGCGCCAGCATGGACGCCGCCAGCCAGCGCGCCTGGGCCGCCGTGACGCAGGGCCCCGACCTGCCCGAGCTGCACGGCGCCACCGGCATCGAGGCGATCCGCCTGGCCTTCGACACCGGGCCGCAGGGCTACCAGGGCGACCGCGTGGCGGCGCTGGTGGTGGGCTGGGCCTCGATGCTCAAGCAAGCCAATGGCGACACCTGGGAGCAAAGCATGATCGACGGCATCAATGCCGAGAACAGCTACCGGGCCGCGCGCAACTTCGAGATCTCGCTGTGGCTGATCGCCTCCAAGACCGGCCCCGACGGTCAGCCGCTGCTGCTGGCCACCGAGATCAGCGAACGCGGCCGCAACCTCGTGGCCGACCGCGAGCTGTCGAAGGTGGTCGCGCGGCTCGACCTGCTGGCGGCCCAGGCCGACGAGAAGTACCGCCGCGCGGCGCTCGATTTCGGGCAGAACTGGGTGATGGGCGTGGTGATGCCCTTCTTCACACTGGTGCCGCGCTGAATCCGGGCGGGCGGCACGCCGCCGTCGCCGCGGCCCAAGGAGGACTTGGGAAACATATTTCCGAATTTGCCATTTGCGGTAATATCTTTCCATGACCAAGCAGGAACTGATCGCCGCGCTGATCGCCCGCCGCGAGGCCTCCGGCCTCTCCGGGGCCGAGATCGCTCAGCGCTCGGGCCTGACCGAGCGTTCGGTGCGCAACGCGCTCGGCCCGCAGGGCAATCCGCAGATGTCCTCGCTGCTCGCACTGGTCGATGCGCTGGGGCTCGAGCTGCAACTGGTGCCCAAGGGCTTCGGCGCCAGCGCCGCGCTCGACACCGATGCCGGCTATCGCCCCGTACCCACGCGCGTGGGTACCGCGGTGGCCGCCTTGGCGCTGCCGCCCGAGCCGCCGCCCTACCTACGCGAAACTCCGGCCCGCCGCGGCTCGCGCAAGCGCTCGCCATGAACGTCAAGATCCTCGAGATCGCGCTCGGCACGCGCCGCTTCGGCAAGCTGTTCCAGTACGCCGACCTGTGTCGCTTCGTGGCCGAGCCCGAGATCGTCGCGACGCCGCCGGCCGAGGTGCTGTCGTTGTCGATGGTGGCGAACGATGCCGCCTCGCAGGCGGCCCTCTGGAGCGACATCAAGAATCCACTGTTCAACGCGCAGGGCGGCCAGTTGCCGCGCTTCTTCCAGAACCTGCTGCCCGAAGGCGTGCTGCGCAGCCACATCGCGCAGTTGCGCGGTTGCCGCGAGAACGACCATTTCGAGCTGCTCGCGGCCTGCGGCGGCGACCTGCCGGGTGCGGTGAGCGCGCGCCCGGTGTCGGTGGACCGCGCCACCTTGCAGCGGCTCATCACGCAGGACCAGGACGCGCTCGAGATGTCGGTGGTCGAGCTGCCGATGCCGCAGGGCATTTCGGTGTCGGGCGTGCAGCCCAAGCTGGGCCTGCGCCGCCAGGGCGGACGCTACGTGGCGCGCACCCGCGCCGGCGCCAGCACGCGCGTGATCGCCAAGCTGCCCGTGGCCGGGCGGCCGCACATGCCGCAGCTGGAGATGCTCTCGCTGCAGATGGCTGCCGCCGCGGGTGTCGAGGTCTGCCATGCCGAGCTCGCGCCGCTGTCCGCAATTTCGGCCGAGCACAGCTACGCCCTGCCCGACGAGCCCGAATTCCTCGCGGTCACGCGCTTCGACCGCGAAGGCGCGCGCCGCATCCACTTCGAGGACTTCGCGCAGGTGCTGGGCTTCGACCCGCTGCACAAGTACGGCGGGAGCTACCTCGACATGGCGCTCGCGATGCGGGCCTTTCCCTCGCTCGGCGAGGAGGCGGTGCTCGAGCTGGTGCGCCGGCTCGCGGTCAACGAGTTGCTCGGCAACCCCGATGCGCACCTGAAGAACTTCGGCGTGCTCTATCCCGACGGTGCCTCGCCGCGCTTCGCGCCGGCCTACGACATCGTGGCCTATGCGGCGCTGCAAGGCGTCGAGGGTCATGCGCTCCCGCTGCTCCCCGCTACGGGCCATGCCGCGCCACGGCGCAGCGGCCTGTTCAGCCCCGCCAACGTGCGCGCCTTCTGCTTCTCGGCCGGCCTGCACGAGCCGCAGGTGCGGCGCGTGGTCAGCGACACCGCGCGCCGCGCGCGCGAGCAGTGGCCCGCGATGATCGACGACTCCCCCCTGCCCGCGCCCTGGAAGGTACGGCTGCAGCAGCGCCTGCAATCCCACCCCTTGCTGCAGGGAATGGCCCGGCGCGGCCAATAGGTCCCGGGTCTGGCGGAGCCGGCATCGCCGCGAGGCACGAGATACACACGCGCACAACTTTCCGCGATGATGCTTCCGCCCAGGTGACATAGTTCAACGCAACATGACGGGAATTGGCGCATGCGAGTCGGTATCGTGGTTCTGGAGTTGTTGATCGACGCGGGCGCGGCCTGTGCCGCCCTGGGCCTGCTCGGTGCCGGCAGCGCCGCCTTCTCGGCCGCGAGGCGTCGCTACATCGGCGGCGACGGCAGCCTTGCGGCGCCCTCTCCGCACGGCCAGCCCGACGACCACGTCGACAACGGCCATTCAGGCGATTCGTCCTCGCGTCGGGAGTCCGCCACCAGAAGCTGAGGCAAACTGTCGCCGGCTCCCTGAATCTTCCACATCTACCAGCGACACCATGAGTTCCATCAATTTCATCGGCGGCGAAAAAGGCGGGGTCGGCAAGTCGGTCACGGCACGGGTCCTGGCCCAGTACTTCATCGACCACAGCCGCTCCTTCACGGGCTTCGACACCGACCGCTCGCACAGCTCGTTCACTCGCTTCTACGAAGGCTTCGCCTCGCCCGTGGTGGTCGACAGCTTCGAAGGGCTCGACACCGTGGTCAACGGCTTCGAGACCCATCCGCAGCAGAGCGTGATCGTCGACCTCGCGGCGCAGACGCTGGCGCCGCTGGCGCGCTGGATCAAGGAATCCGACCTGTTCGACGTCTTCGCCGAGATCGGCGTCACCGTCAATTTCTGGCACGTGCTCGACGACGGCAAGGACTCCTCCGACCTGCTCGGCACGCTGGTCGACACCTTCGGCAAGCGGCCCAACTACATCGTGGTGCAGAACTACGGCCGCGGCAGCGACTTCGGCACCCTGCTCGGTTCGCAGTCGATGTCCAAGGCCACCGCGAACGGCGCGCGCGTGATCGCGCTGCCGCGCCTGCACGAGGCCAGCATGCGCAAGATTGATGCGCAGAGCACCAGCTTCTGGAAAGCCGTGAACGACCGCGAAGGCCCGCACGCGCTCGGGCTGCTCGAACGCCAGCGCGTGAAGTCGTGGCTCGCGACCGCCTACGCGGCCTTCGACACGCTGCCGCTCTGAGCGCCAGCTAGATCATTCCGCCGTTGACGGAAATCACCTGCCCGGTGATGTAGGCCGCCTCGTCGCTCGCGAGGAAGGCGGCCAGCGCCGCCACCTCCTCGGGCTTGCCGGCACGCTTGGCGGGCACCATCTGCTGGATCAGCGCCGGGTCGAACGCCGCGTCGGCCATCGGCGAGGCGATGATCCCGGGCGCGATCGCATTCACCGTCACGCCGCGCGAGGCCACCTCGAGCGACAGCGCCTTGGTCGCGCTGTTGAGCGCGCCCTTGGCCGCCGCGTAGTTCACCTGGCCCTTGTTGCCCACCAGCGCCGCTACCGACGAGATGTTGAGCACGCGCCCCCAGCGGGTGCGCAGCATCGGCAGCAAGAGCGGCTGGGTCACGCGGAAGAAGCCGTTGAGCGAGATGTCGATCACCTTGTGCCACTGCTCGGCGCGCATGCCGGGCAGCACTGCGTCGTCGTGCACGCCCGCGTTGTTGACGATCACCTGCACCGGCCCCGCTTCGAGCATGCGCGCGCAGGCGGTGGCGCAGGCCTCGTCACTGCGCAGGTCGAAGACATGGCATTCGGCCTTGCCGCCGGCCGCGGCGATCTTCGCGGCCAGCTGCTCGACCGCCTCGGGGCGCGAGTTCGCATGCAGCAGCACGGTCGCGCCGTCGCGCGCGAAGCGCTCGGCCATGGCGGCGCCGAGCGCGCCGCTGGCGCCCGTGATCAGGGCGCGTTTTCCTTGGAGGCTCATGATTCCTTCGGGGTGTCCAGGGCCAGCGGCGTGTTCAGCACCACCACCGCGCGGCCGTCGGCCAGCGCACGGCCTTCGCCGTCCCTGAGCCAGAACTCGTACATCACCTGCTGGGCGTCGCCCGACAGCCGCCGCACCTCGACCTGCAGGCGCCCCTCGACCTCGTCGAGCCGCGCCACCGTCGTGCGCACGCTGCGCGTGCTCGCGAGGAAGCCGGCCGAGGGCCTGTCGCCTGCGCTCGCCAGCAGCCCGCCATGCAGCGCCATCGCCTGCGCGGCGTACTCGACGGCATTCGGCGCCAGCAGCCCGCTGGCCGTGCGCAACGGGTTGTCGGCCTGGCGGTGGGTGGTGGTGCTGCAGCGGATCGTCTCGGCATCCCAGCCCTCGAGCCGTTCGAGCAGGCACATGCTGCCGCGGTGCGGAATGCGCTGCGCGATGCCGTCGCGCTCGAGCGTCTGCGGCAGGAAGCTCATCGTCATCGCGCGCCCTCCGGTGCGAGGTCGGCCACCAGCAGCACATTGGCGAACGGCGTGCCTTCGCTCATCGGAATGCTTTGCACGCCGAAGCCCAGCCGCTCGAGCAGCGCCTTCCATTCGACCAGCGGACGCCCCCAGGTCGGCGACACCTTGTGGCCGCGCACGCGCGTCACGGTGCGGTCGACCCATTGACTGATCGCGAAGCCGCGGCGGCTCGAGGCATCGCCCACGCGCAGCAGCAGCCGCGCTTTGGGGCTGCCGCCGCGCCGCAACGCATCGCGCACGCGGCGCAGCACGCCTTCCTGCGCGGCATGGTCCACGTAGTGCAGCACGTCGAGGATCACGACCAGGTCGCAATCGGGCAGGTCGGCTGCGCACATGTCGGCGCAGAGCAGCCGCGGCGCGGGCTCGAGGTGGCCGATCGAGGCCTCGGCGCGCGCCACGTCCTTGGGCATCAGCTCGATGCCGGTGTATTCGGCGGCGCTCGGCGTGGCGCCCCAGCCAGCGGGCCAGCGCCCCTGCTGCTGCATGCGGCTCATCGAGGCCAGCAGGCTCGCGAACAAGCCCTGGCCACAGCCGATGTCGACCACGCGGCGATGCTGCGCATCGATCAGCCCGCGTTCGAGCAGGCCGCGGAACACCGGATCGCGCCCGAGCTTGCCGCGCGCGAAGTGCCAGGCGAAGCTGCCGCCCTTCCTGTAGGGATCGGTGGCGGCCTCGTGCAGCTCGCGCCAGGCGTTGTCGGCCGAGAGCACGGCGCTCATTCCCGAAGCCCCTCGGGCAGGGTCACAGCGCGCAGTCCATCGGCGCGCAGGCGGTCGAGCAGCAAGGGCAGTACCTCCAGCAATACGGGTTCTCCACGGGCGGTGCGCGCGGCATTGCCGTCGTGCAGCAGCAGGATGTCGCCGGCCGCCAGGCCCCGCGTGAGGCGCGACAGCACGCGTTGCGCATCGCCCTCGCGGGTGTCGAAGCCGCGGCGGGTCCAGCTCACGAGCGACAGGCCGAACCGGTGCAGCACCGGCTCCAGGAAGGGATTGCGCAGCCCGGCCGGCGCGCGAAAGCAGCTCGGGCGCTGGCCCGTGACCTCGCTCAGGATCTGCTGCGCCCGTGCGATCTCGCTGGCGAAGCCACGCGGGCCGAGGAAGGAAAAGTTGTGGCGATGCCGCGCCGTGTGGTTCTGGATGCTGTGGCCGCGCGCCACGATCTCGCGCGCCAACGCCGGCTGGGCCTGCACGCGCTCGGCGATGCAGAAGAAGGTGGCGTGCTGGCCATGGGCGTCGAGCAGGTCGAGCACACGCGGCGTCACCGCGGGTTCGGGGCCGTCGTCGATGGTGATCGCCACCTCGCGGCGCGCGATGGCCGCCGCGGGCAGCCGCGTGACATTGGGGCCCAACAGGCGGCTGCGCGGCGTGAGTCCGGCCGCGGTGATCAACGCATGGTTGAGCACGATCGCGCCGAGGGCCCAGGGCCAGGCGCCCGGCACCAGCACGCCCGCGCCGACGGCGGCCGCGTGCCAGGCAGCGCTGGCGCGGATGGCCGGCGGCCAGGGCCAGGATTCGGGGACGGCGGGTGCGGTCGACATGGCGCGGGATTGTGCGTCAGCCGCGCGTGCCGCCGTCCGAAGACCCCGCCTCGCCCGCGGGTGGTGCCGCGGGTGGAGTCACGCGGCGCGCGAAGGCGGCCGACAGCAGCAGCGCCAGCAGCGCGCCCGGCGCCACCACGCGGCCGATCGAGGACAGCGCGGGAATGTCGGAGATCGCGATCAGGCCGAAGGAGACCACGGTCGTCAGGTTGGCGAGCATCAGCGAGGCCAGCGTGTCCTCGTCGGCCCGGCCCGTCGTGCGCAGTTGGTCGAAGAACAGCGCGTAGTTCGAACCCACCGCCACGATCAGCAGCAGCCCCACCAGGTGCAGGATGCCGAGCGCGGCCTGCATCACGGCCATGCCGCCGAGCGTGAGCATCACGGCGAACAGCAGCGGCTGACACACCGCCAGCAGACGCCGGCCCGAGCGCAGGTAGATGCCCAGCAGCACGACCACCGCCAGCGCGCCCAGCAGCACCTGCACGAAGGCCTCGTGCAGGTAGCGCTGGTAGAGGCTGGCGAGCTCGCGGCCCACGTCGACCACCTGCACCTCGGGCACGCCGGCGAGCGCGGCCTCGAGCTTCGCCTGCTCGAACTTCGGTCCCGGATGCAGCGCGATCAGCGTCGACCAGCCGCCGCCCGGGCGCTCGTACATCAGCGAGCTGACCACCGCGCGCAGCGGGCCTTCGCGGAGTTCGTCGAGCTGCACCGGCTTGAGCTGGCGCGCGGCCTCGACGTCGGCGATGAAGGGCGCGAGCCGGCTGGCCGGCAGCGGCAGGCCCTGCGTGGCCTCGGCCAGGCGGGTGCGCAGCGTGTCGGCATCGGGCAGGCTCGCCAGGCGCGCCTGCTGGGCCGCGATGCTCGGCAGCACACGCGTCACGGTCTCGAAGCCGCCGAGCTCGCCGCGGTCGACCAGCGCGCCGAGCTTCGCGCTCGCGGCCTCGTTGTTGCGCAGCGCCGCCTGGGCATCGGCGCCGTTGGCCATCACGATGATGCCGCCGTCGCTGGTGCCGATGTCGTTGCGCAGCATCTCGTCGAGCTGCTGCTGCGCGCGCGGCACCGGGCTCATCGCGCTGAGGTCGGCGCGCCACAGGTGGCCGCCCTGCCACAGCACCAGCGCCACCGCGGCCACGCCCAGCGCCGCCAGCGGCCAGCGCAGGCGCGGCAGGTTGCGCACCAGCAGGCCCGCGAAGCTCGCCATCTGGCGCCGCATGCCCATGCCGGTGGCGCCGTCGGGCGCGAGCATCGGCAGCGCGTAGCGCGTGGCGACCGCGGCCGCGACCAAGCCGGCGATCGAGAACACGCCGAGCTGGGCCAGGCCCGGGAAGCCCGAGAACACCAGCGCCGCGAAGCCGCAGACCGAGGTCAGCAGACCGATGCGCACCGTGGGCCAGTGCACCGTGCGCCAGCGCTGCCAGCCGGTGCCGGGCACGGCGGCGCCGCGCGCCTGGATCAGGTAGTAGATGGCGTAGTCGACGGTCTCGCCGATCAGCGTGCTGCCGAAGCCCAGCGTGAGGCCATGCACCGAGCCGAAGACCCAGCTGACCGCCGCGGTACCGATCACCACGCCGGTGGCCACCGGCAGGAAGGCGATCACCAGCGCGCGCGGCGAGGCGAAGGCCAGCAGCAGCAGCCCGCCCATGACGATGCCGCCGACGATCGCGAGATGGATCGCCTCGGTCTTGATCTTGTCGCGGCTGAGCACCGAGAACACCGGCGGGCCGGTCAGCAGCAGTTGCGGCCTGGCTTCGCCCAGATCGCGCGTGGCCGCCTCGTGGGCCGCGTGCACGCGCGCGATCGCCACCGCCTGCGCGTCGAGGTCGCTGCCGGCGGCACGCGTGGTCAGGATCATCAGCGCGCGCGGCGCGGTGCGCGACATCCACACGCCGCCTTCGCTGCGCGGCGCGCTGGCCGGCACCAGCTCCTCGGCGATGCGCGTGGTCTCGCCCGTGGGATCGCGGTCGAGGAAGGGCTTGATCACGTTGCCGGCCGGCGTGCCGAGCATCGACAGCGTCTCGTTGATCGCGTCGCGCAAGCCCTCGACCGTGAAGCGCTCGGGCGCCACGCCCGGCGAGAGCTGGTAGCGGTGCTGGAACACCCAGGTGCCGGCCTCGGTCCAGTCGCCGGTGTCGCCGTTCTGGATCAGGTCGAACAGCTGGCTCTCGCGCATGCTCTTCGCCATCGCGCGCGACACCTGCGCGCGTGCCTCGGGCGTGCCGCCCTCGAGGCCCAGCATCAGGGTGCGCGAGGCCACGCCGCTTTGCAGCTGCTCGATCAGCACGCGCTGGCGCGCATCCGGGCTCTTGGGCAGGAAGGCCGACAGGTCGGCGTTGAAATGGGTGCGCGAGATCTCGAACACGCCGGCCAGCAGCAGCGCCACCCAGACCAGCAGCACCACCGCGCGGCGCTGCCAGCTCGGCGGCCCCTGCGGCGCGGTCGCGCTCACGGCGTGCCGCGCCCGGCCGGCGCCGCCGCCGGTGCGGGGGCAGCCGCGGGACGGTCGGGCACGATGTTCATCACCGAGCGGTCGCCGCCGACGAACTCCATCTCGAGCCCGAGCACGTCGCTCGCGCGCCCGCTGATGCGCATGCTGCGCACCTGGGCCGCGAGCCGGCTGTCGATCGGCGTGAGGTCGAGCGCCCACTGGTTGGCCGAACCGGTCACGGTGCTGCGGAAGTAGCGCTGCAGCGTGGTGCCGTCGCCGCTGAGCGTGCCGCGCATGGCTTCGACCAGGCCCAGCAGCTCGGGCATGCTGTCGAGCGCGAGCGTGCGGTTGCGGCCGCCGCGCGACAGGGTCAGCGTGTTGCCCTCGACCGCCATGGTCTCGACGCGCGGCGACAGCGTGCGGCGCACCAGCTTGTCGGGCGCATCGAAGCTCAAGGTGCCGCGCGCATCGAGCGGGCCTTCGAGGCCGTGCACGAAGCGCTGCTCGGTGAAGCGGGCCTCGCCGCTCTTCTGCTTGGCCAGCAGGCCCATCAGTTCGTTGAGGTCGAAGGCCCAGGCCGGCGCGACGCCGAAGGCCAGCACGAGCAGCAGGGCCTGGAAGAACCGTTCAAGCCGCCGCGGGCGCATCTGCATCTTCGAGCCAGAAATCATGGAAATTGAACCAGTTGTAGGGGTAGGCGCGGCACAGCGCCTCCAGGCGCGCCACATAGGCTTCGACCGCGGCGCGGATCAGCCGTTCGCGCTCGGCGGCATCGGCCGGGCGCTGGCCGAAGTCGGCCAGGCGTTCGAAGCGGACATCGTAGCGCGCACCGCCGTGGTAGACCCCGGCCATGAAGAACACCGGCCGCCGCAGCAGCGCCGCGAGCCGGAACGGCCCGTCGTTGAAGCTGGCGGGCCGGCCCAGGAACGGCAGCACGATGTTGTTGCCGCGCTGCTGCGCCGGCTGGTCCTCGCTGCCGGGCAGCGTGCGGTCGGCCAGCATGCCGCCCATGCCGCCGCCGTCGAGCCAGTCGCGCAGCGCGAGCATCGAGTGCGGCCGGCCCAGCGCGATCACGTGCGGCCGCGCTTCGGGCAGGCTGATCGCATTGAGGATGGCGGTGATGCGCTGCGCGTTGTCGGGGTACATCAGCATCGCGAGGCGCATGCGCGCCTGGTCGGGCTGCTGGCGCTTGCAGGCGCCCATGGCCTCGAAGCTGCCCACGTGCGCGCCGAGCAGGAAGGCACCGCGCCCCTCGCCCGCCGCGTTTTCGAGCTCGACCTGGCCGTCCATGCGGAAGTCGAAAAGGTCCATGCGCCCGCGCAGGAAATACACCCGGTCGAGCACCGTCGAGGCGAAGGCATGCAGCAGCTTGAAGCCGTCGACCCAGCCGGCCTGCGGGCCGATGGCACGGAACAGGTAGCGCTTGATGTGGCGCCGCGGCGTGGGCGCGAACAAGAGGAAGTACAGCGCGATCGGCGGCAGCAGCAGCCGCGTGATGCGGCGGCCGAAGAAGATCGCCATGAAGCAGATGAAGCGCAGCGCGAGCATGTTGCTGCGCTCGGGGGCACGGGTCCAGTCGGCCGCCTCGGCCTCCGTCCGGGCCGCGGCGTTCACCGCGCGGGTCTCGGCCTCCGTGTGCTTCATCGCGGCGACTCTGCCACGGGGGTCCAGCGGCCGGTGACAGCCACCACGCCGTCGCAGCGCACGTCGAAGCGCACACCGCCGCCGCTGGCCTCGGGGTTCAGCTCGATCGCCAGCACGGCGCCCGGGCGCACCGGCGCCAGGAACTTGGCCGCGGCCAGCGTGGGATTGGCGCCGAGCCGGGCCAGCAGCGCCGGCACGCGGCGGATCGCCTCCTGCACCTCGGCCAGCACCAGCGCGCCCGGCAGCAGCGGCTGGCCGGGAAAGTGGCCGGCGAACGCCGGATGGTCGACCGGCACCGTGTGCACAAGCCGCACCGGCGTGCCGTCCTCGGCCAGTTGCGCCAGCGCGAACTCGCGCAGCGCGCGCACCGTGAGCTTGCCCGTGCCCTCGCGCGGAAAACTCTTCACGTGCACCACGCGCCGCGGCACGAAGACCGGCTCGAGCCGTTGCCGCAGCGCAGCAACGATGACCGCCGCCGTGAGCTCGGGCGCGACCACGAAGGCGATCGGCCGCACCACGCCGTCGGCCACCTCGTCGGGCAGCCAGAAGGCGCCGTCGTCCACGCCGGGAATGCTGTTGAGGTGGTAGTTGAGATGGGCCAGCGAGCTGCGCCGGCCGGCCACGTGGATCAGGTCGTTGGCGCGTCCGAACAGCCGGAAGCGGCGTTCGTCGAGCAGTTCGAGCACGTCGGCCATCGGCGTCGGCTCGGGCAGGAAGTCGCCGCTGAAGATGAAGCGGTCGTTGCCGTCCTCGCCACCCGGCTCGGCATGCACGCGGATCTCGCCGAAGGTCTCCCAGACCTCGGTCTCGGTGGTGCGGCGCATCGCGACCTGGCCCGACTCGGTGCTGCCGTAGATCTCGAGCAGCACGCCGTGCAGCGCCTGCTCGGCCTGGGCGGCGAGCTGCGGCGACAGCGGCGCGGTGGCCGAGAGGATCAGGTCGACCTCGGGCAGCGCGATGCCCGACAGCAGCAGCGTTTTGAGGTGGAACGGCGTGGTCACCAGCGCGCGCGGCCGCGGCACCGAGGCCAGGGCCTGCGCCACGTCGGCCGGGAAGAAGGGCCGGCCGCTGTCGAAGGCGGCGCCGCCGAGCATCGCCAGCAGCACCGAGGATTCGAGCCCGTAGCTGTGCTGCACCGGCACCGTGGCGACCAGCGTCAGGCCCGCGAGCGAAGGAAGATCGAGCACGCGGCACAGGCGCTCCACCGCCACCGCCACGTCGCCCGTGAGCGTGCGCCAGGTCTTGGCATGCGGCTGGGGCGCGCCGGTGGAGCCCGAGGTCAGCAGGCTGGCCGCGTGGCGTTCGGCGTCGATCATGGGCACGGCGGCCGTGTCGGCAGCACCGCCGGCATCGCCCGGCGCTGGGCCAGCCGCCTTCTCGATCACCAGGCGCGCCATGCCGGGCGTCTGCAGCGCCGGGTCGTCGACCAGCGCGAACAGCCCGTCGCCATGCGATTCGCGCAGCCGCGACAGCGTGTCGGCGCGCGCGTCGGGCGGCAGCAGGCTGGCGTGGCCGCGCACCAGGGCCGCGGCCATGCCGACGATGAAGTCGTAGCGGTCGGAACAGAGATTGACCGCGGCGCCCTGCGCGGGCAGCTGCGGCGCGAGGCGGGCCACGTCGGCCAGGAATTGGCGCGTGCTCAGCGGCACGCCGGCGCGCCAGGCGAGCGGCGCATCGGGATCGCGCTCGGCGAGCAGCGGCAGCAGGCCAGGATTCGGTGTCACGCGGTGCCTTTTCCTCTCTCGTGTCGGTCCGCCGGGCCGGCGAGGCTCAGCGCGGGCCGCCGCCGGCGCTGCTGTCGGCCGACGAACTGCCGTAGAAGGCGCGCACCGCATCGACCATGCGGGTGCGCTCGAACTCGGGGTGCAGCCGGTAGCGCAGCAGATGTTCGCCGACGAACAGCAGCGCCACGCTGGCGGGCGTCAGCACGTTGGCCAGCAGCGACCAGGCCGAGAACGACAGCGTGAGGTAGACCACGATCGACGACAGCACCACCAGCGCGAAATAGCCGGTCCAGATGCGCGTGAGCTGCGTGGTGTAGGCGCGCATCGCGCCGCGCAGCGGATGCACGCGCTGCGCGAACTGGGTGATCAGCGGCACGCTGTCGCCGCGCAGCGTGGAGCCGAACCAGCCGCAGAGCAAGGCATTGATGGCCACGTGCTGGAACACGTAGAGCCGGTTGGTGTCGCCCGCTTCGCCGCTGAGCACCAGCGCGAAGCCGGCCAGGCCCAGCGCGACCACCGCGGCGAAGCCCCAGCGGCCGAAGCGGCTGGCGGCGAAGCCCATGGCGGCCAGCCACAGCGGCCCGAGCAGCACGACCACCGCCCACGGCTCGGTGGCGTGGAACAGCATCATCCAGTGGGAAGCACCGGCATAGGCCACCCCCACCAGCAGCAGGAGCGCCAGGCGCCATCGTGACATGGGGTTCAGGCCGCGCGGTTCTGGGCGACGTGGGCCGCGAGCGTACGCAACGACTGGAAGATCTGCTGGTTGCGTTCGTCGTCCGAACGCAGCTGGAAGCCGTAGCGGCGCGAGACTTCGAGCGCGACCTCGAGGATGTCGATCGAGTCGAGGCCGAGGCCATCGCCGTACAGCGGCTCGGTCGGGACGATGTCGGCTGGCGCCACCTCGAGGTTGAGGGCGTTCACCAGCAGCACGGCCAATTCCTGCTCGATCGGCGACTGTTCGGCATCGCCATCGGCGGGAATGGGGGGCTGAGCAGTCGAAGACAAGAAAAACCTCCAGAAACTTTTGCCGCAAGGGCGCGTGGGCCGTGGATTATAGGAGGGCAGCTTGATTAGACTGGCCGCCTCGACACGACCCGGAACCGTCCATGGCCGACCCTCTTCTGATCGCCCGCCACGAGAGCGTGGAATGCGCCCTCCTCCCGGCCCTCGCCAACCGCCACGGCCTCATCACCGGCGCCACCGGCACCGGCAAGACGGTCACGCTGCAGACCATGGCCGAAAAGCTGTCGGCGATCGGCGTGCCGGTGTTCATGGCCGACGTCAAGGGCGACCTGACCGGGATCAGCCAGAAAGGCGCCATCGGCGAGAAGATGGCCGCCACGCTCAAGGAGCGCGGCATCGACCTGCCCGAGCCGCTGGGCTGCCCCGTCACGCTGTGGGACGTGTTCGGCGAGCAGGGCCACCCGGTGCGCGCCACCATCTCCGACATGGGCCCGCTGCTGCTGGGCCGCATGCTCGACGTGAACGAAACCCAGGCCGGCGTGCTGAACCTGGTGTTCAAGATCGCCGACGACAACGGCCTGCTGCTGCTCGACCTCAAGGACCTGCGCGCGATGCTGCAGTACGTGGGCGAAAACGCGAGCCAGTTCACCACCGAGTACGGAAACATCAGCGCCGCCAGCGTGGGCGCGATCCAGCGCGGCCTGCTGCAGATCGAGACCCAGGGCGGCGACAAGTTCTTCGGCGAGCCCATGCTCAACATCGCCGACTTCATGCAGACCGAGGGCGGCCGCGGCGTGGTCAACATCCTCGCGGCCGACAAGCTCATGAACTCGCCGCGCCTCTATGCCACCTTCCTGCTGTGGATGCTGTCGGAGCTGTTCGAGCAGTTGCCCGAGATCGGCGACCCCGAGCAGCCCAAGCTGGCCTTCTTCTTCGACGAGGCCCACCTGCTGTTCAACGAGGCGCCCAAGGCGCTGGTCGAGCGCATCGAGCTGGTGGTGCGGCTGGTGCGCTCCAAGGGCGTGGGCGTGTATTTCGTGACCCAGAACCCGCTCGACATTCCCGATTCGGTGCTGGCCCAGCTCGGCAACCGCGTGCAGCATGCGCTGCGCGCCTTCACGCCGCGCGACCAGAAGGCGGTGAAGGCCACGGCCACCACGATGCGGCAGAAGCCCGGCCTCGACATCGAGAAGGCCATCACCGAGCTCGCGGTCGGCGAGGCGCTCGTGAGCTTCCTCGACGAGAAGGGCCGCCCGAGCGTGACCGAGCGCGTCTACGTGCTGCCGCCCGGCAGCCAGATCGGCCCGATCACCGCCGCGCAGCGCCAGGCGCTGCTGGCCAACTCGCTGGTGGCGGGCGTCTACGAGAAGGCGGTCGACCGCGAGTCGGCCTACGAGAAGCTCAAGGGCCGCGCCGAGACCGCGCCCGGTGCCCCTGCCGCGGGCAAGGCGGCGCCCGGCAAGCCGGCCGAGGAAGGCTCAGGCGCCGGCGGCATGCTCAACGACCTGCTGTTCGGCCACACCGGCCCGCGCGGCGCCAAGCACGATGGTCTGGTGCAGACCATGGCCAAGTCGGCGGTGCGCACCATGGGCACCTCGGTCGGCAAGGAGATCCTGCGCGGCGTGCTCGGCGGCATCTTCGGTTCGAAGAAGCGCTGAGCCGCGGCGGCGACGGCCCCCCCATGTCCTCGGGCAAGACACCGGCCAGGGACATCGCGGCGTTCTGGGAGCGCTGCATCTGGCCGCGCGTGCTCACCCAGTGCGAACGCGAGACCGCCTACAAGGCGCTCTACACGCGCGAACACGGCCAGGGCGAATTCGTCTGCCAGCGCAACGAGATCGCCGACAGCTGGATCGGCGTGATCGAGGGCTTCCTGCGCGTGCAGGACACCTCGGCTGACGGCAAGCCCGTGATGTTCACGGGCGTGGCCGCGGGCGGCTGGATCGGCGAAGGCTCGCTGCTGAAGGTCGAGCAGCGCAAGTACGAGATCGCCGCCACCCGCCCCACCGTCACCTTGCACCTGCCGCGCGACACCTTCACCTGGCTGCTCGACAGGAGCGTGCCGTTCAACCACTTCATGCTGTCGCACCTGAACGAGCGACTCAGCCAGTTCATCGCCACGGTCAAGTTCGACCGCCTGCTAGAACCCACCGGCCGCGTCGCGCGCGGCATCGCGAGCCTGTTCCATCCGGTGCTCTATCCCAACACCGACGCCACCCTGCAGATCAGCCAGGAGGAGATCGGCTGGATGGTCGGCGTGTCGCGCCAGCGCGTGAACGTGGCGCTGCACGAGCTCGAGGCCGCGCAGCTCATCAAGACCGGCTACGGCTACATCAACGTGCTCGACCGGCAGCGCCTGTCGCGCTATCCGACCAACCAGCCGGGCTGAAACGCCCGCGCATGGCGGGCGTCGCGGCGCATCGACCGTTCAGAGCGGCGTCGACACCGGCGCGGCCGGCAGGTCCTGCCCGCCCGGGCCGCCGCGGAAGGTGGTCGGCGTCCACGGCACCTGCCCCACGCCCGGCTTGCTCCAGTCGCACACGCCATCGGGGAAGGTCGCTTGCAGCCGCACCTGCTGGCCGCCCGTGAAGACCGCGCCGGCGTAGTCGGCCGATGCGAAGTCGATCGGCTTCAGCTGGCACTTGAACACGTCTTCCGCGAGCGGACCACCCGACACGATGCGCACCGACTCGTAGGGCTTGACCGGGCAGGCGGCGCTGCCGAAGCCGATGTCGACCAGCTCGGCGGTGGTCATGCCCGCGGTCGCGATGCACTGGTCGACCGCGTCCGAGGGCTTGTTCTTCACGACCTTCTTCTCTTTCGTGTCGGCGGACCTGTCGGCCTCCATGGCGCTGAGCCAGCGGTCCATCATCAGGAAGGCCTGCCGGGTCAGCGCGACGCCGGTGCCGGCCGCGCTCGCCAGCACCACGTGGTTGTCGTGCCCGCCGTTGCCCGCGTCCAGGCGCGCGCGTTGCTGGTAAGTGCGCCAGGCCATGTGGATGTCGGCGCCGAGCTCGGGCCGCAGGTCGATGACCGGCACCTTCGCGAGGTTCTTCGCGTAGCTGACGAGCCCGCTGCGGTAGAGCGCGGTCATCGCGCTGGTCTGCATCCGGGCGCGCGCCGCGGGAATGACGGCCTTGTCGCCCGACCAGATCATGTCCGCGTCCCAGCTGCCGATGCCTTCGTTGAGCGCGACGAACTCCTCGGGCGTGATGGCGCCGGAGCGCAGGGCCTTGAGCCCGTATTGCACGCCCGCGTTGTCGTAGGGCAGGTTCGGCACGGTGTTGCCGTTGAGCTCGGTGGTGCCGAGGATCGCCGTCATCACGTCGTGGATCGTGCAGCGCACGCCGTTGGGCCGCAGCGCCGGGTCGTACACCAGCGCCGCCGGAAACCCCGGCCCGCAGTTGGTGGCCTGCACCGGGTTCTGCGGCGCGAGGAACGAATAGACCCATTGCGTGCAATACGCGGCCGTCGGATGGCCTTCGATGGCCGCGCGCGCCGCCGGCGACAGGCCGGCACCCGGGCCGGTGCCGTAGTAGCGCCAGAGGTTGCCGCAGTCGCGCGTCTCGATCCAGGTCGTCACCGCGTCGGGATAGCTGTAGCCGGTCTGCAGGCCGTCGAGCAGGCCGGGCATCACCGAGGCCGGCACGGTCTGCATCATCGAGCCGCCCGAGCCACCGTCGGACATGGTGTAGCGGATCTCGCCATAGGTGTCGACGATGTGTTCCTTGACCATCATGATGTTCTCGGTCGCGAGGAACTCGTTGTTGTTGTCGTTGTGGTTGGTGAGCTGCGAATTGACCGTCATGAAGCCGGCGCGCAGCGCGTTGTCGTCGAACAGCGCCGTGCCCGGGTTCTGCTGGAAGCGGTTGCCCGAGGCCGAGGCGCCCATCTTCCAGAGCACCTTGCCGTTCCAGCCCTTCTGCGGCTCCCACGGCGTCCACGGCTTGGCGGGATCGAAGTACACCGCCACCTGGTATTCGCTGCGGCCCATCGTGCCCAGCTCCACGCGCAGCAGCGCCTTCACGGTGTCGCCGCGGTCGGTCGTGAAGTTCGCGATCTCGGCGTCCTTCGGGCGCTTGGCCGGGTCGTACTGCAGGAAGCAGGCGTAGGGGCCGAAGGGCTGCTGGCCGCAGTCGGTGCCCTCCTTGGCCTTGGGCTGGTAGTAGTAGGTGTAGATGGTGGGCGCGTTGCAGTCGACGTCGAGCGGGTCGGCGTCCAGGCCGCTCACCTGCGTGGTCGCGCTGGCCGACAGGCCGGTGCCGGGCACCGTCACCGTCGTGACCGAGCCGGCCTTCGTGGCGCAGATCCACGGCTGCACCGGCGTGCCCGCGAAGATGTTGCCGCCACGGGCGAAGTTCTCGATCGCGAGCTTCGCGCCCGTCTTCGTCGACTTGAGCGTGGCCGTGAGCGTGTTGCTGCCCACGCGCAGCCCGGTCACGGTGCCGAGCACGCGGCCGTTGGCGCGCAGCGCGAAGGCGGAGGAGATGTCCTTGCCGTCGAGGTCCACCGCGAGGTCGAGCGCGCTCTTGCCCTCGGGCAGCACGATCTCGACATAGGCATCGCCGTCGCTGATCATGTCGGCGCGGTTCGACAGCGTCCTGATCTTGAGCTCGCCCGTCGCCGCCGGTGGTGGCGATTCCGGCTGCGAGCCGGAGGGCGGAAGAATCGGCAGTGCCACGCCGCCGCCACCGCTGCCGCCGCAGCTCGCGAGGGTGACGACCGCGCACAGGCCCAGGACCCGCAGTCCCGTTCTGAGGATGTCTCGCATCGATGTCTCCTGTTGTTGTGAGAGAAACGCGACGCGATTGCAATCCTTTCGCTCTTTTCGAACTGTTCAGCGAACGACATTTCGCCACCGGACAGGGTTTGTCCCAGTGAGACGTACGAGCGCTCGCAGGCGCTGCCCGCGCCGGCCCCTACCAGCGCAGCAGCCGCGGCCCCAGCAAGGCGCCCACCAGCACCGGCACCGCGATCCCGCTCACGTACCAGACCGCGAGGAACGGCGCCGTGAGCTCCATGCAGTGCAGCGCATAGACGGCCGCGCCCACCCCGCCGGCCAGCGCGCCGGCCGCCGCGCCGGCCAGCGCGGGCCGCGTCGGCGCGAGGCTGCGCAGCGCGGCCATCGCGCCGACGAACACCGGCAGCGCCATCACCGCGATGCTCATGGCGCAGACGCGCCACGACTGGCCCATCAGCGAGGGCATGCGCCCTTCCATCGGCGTATCGAACCAGGCCACCACGGCCAGCGCCCAGACCGCCAGCACCGGCAGCACGGCACCGATCCAGGCCCGGCGCACCGGCACGCCCGGCCGTGCGAGCCGCTGCGCCATCACGAAGGCCGCGCCCGCGATCGCCAGCGGAAATAGCAGCTTGACCCAGAACATCGGCCAGAACAGGGCCTGCAGCAGGTCGCGCCGCGGCCCGTATTCGACGAGCAGGATCGCGAGCGACAGCGGCGCACCGATGGCCAGCGCCAGCCCCAGCCGCCGGCTCGCCGCTTGGCGCGGCACGGCCACGGGGCCGGCGGCGAGCATGGCGACCAGGTCGTCGGTCTTCATGCGGCGCTCCCGAAGCGCGCGGCCAGCGCCTTGAGCCCGCGGTGGATGCCCACCTTGACCGCCGATTCGGACATGCCCGTGAGGCTCGCGGTCTCGGCCACCGACAGGCCCTCGATCTTCACGTGCACGATCGGCAGGCGCTGGCGCTCGGGCAGGGTCTCGAGCAGGCCGCCGAGGTCGCGGCGCGCATCGCTGGCCTCGATGTCGGAGGCCGCGAACAGGCCCTGTTCATCGTCGAGCGGATCCTGCAGCGCCTCGCGCGAGGACTTGGCGCGCAGCAGGTCGATCATCTTGTAGCGCGCGATCGCATGCACCCAGGCCGTCAACGGCTGGTCGCTCTGGTAGGTATGGCGCTGGTTGTGCATGGCGAGCAGGCATTCCTGGACGAGGTCTTCCACATCATCGGGCCAGCCGAACAGCCGCCGGCCCAGGAAAGCGCGCAGGTGCGCGCTGAGTCGCTGCAGGAAGTCGCGGTACGCCTTCGCGTCGCCGTCGAGGCCGCGAAGGAAGAGGCCGCGCAGCGTCGCCTCGGCGTCGCTCGTTTGCATCCTGCTGCCTTCGTTGTTTCGTGCCATCGGACCGGCTGGTTACAGCCTCGTCGAAAAAGTTCCGACGGATTGTGCCGCGCCGCCGCAAGAGCCCGCGCGGCCGCGGGCCTTGGCACTGCCGCGCCGCTCGCTGGACTAAGCTGCGCCGCACCCCTGCAAGGAGCGCTCATGTCGTCCGGCATCGCCCCGGTGTTCAAAGGACTCGTCTCGCATCCCTGGGCCTACCCGGCGCTGGAGGCGGTGCACATCGTCGGCATCGCGATGCTGTTCGGTGGCCTGCTGGTGTTCGAGCTGCGCGCGCTGGGCCTGGGCCGCGACCTGCCCGCGGCCAGGCTCGCGCGCCTCACGCTGACGCCCGCGCTGGCGGGCTTCGGCCTGTGCGCCGCCACCGGCCTGGCCATGTTCGCGGGCCAGCCCGGCGAGCTGCTGGCCAACCCGGCCTTCCGCCTCAAGCTGCTGCTGATCGCGCTGGCCGGCGCGAACGCGGCGCTGTTCCATGCGCGCGGGGGCTCCGCGCTGCTCGACGGACCCGCCGCAAAGACCGGACGGCTGCAGTGCCTGTTGTCGCTGGCCTTCTGGCTCGCTGTCATCATCTGCGGGCGCTGGATCGCCTATGCCTGAGCGGGCCTCGGCCCGCTCTCACCCTTCCTCCGAGGAGACCGCCATGCCGCTGCCAAGACGCGCCTTCGTTGCCAGTTCGCTGGGCCTCGGCCTGGGCCTCGCGCTGCCGGCACGCGCGCACCATGGCTGGAGCAGCTTCGACCAGGAGCGCCCGCTCTACCTCGAGGGCCGCGCCACCCGCGTGATGTGGCGCAACCCGCATGGCGAGCTCGAACTCGAGCTGCCCGAGCAACCCGCGCTGCCGGCCGACCTGAAGCAGCGCGCGCTGCCGAAGCAGAGCGCCTCGGTCGACGGCCCCGCGCTGCTCGCCAAGGCCCAACTGCCGACGCGGCGCGACCGCAAGTGGCTGGTCGAACTCGCGCCACTCACACGGCTGTCGGCCTGGGGCGTGGAAGAGATCAAGACCGGCACGCAGCTCGGCGTGCTGGGCTTCACCTTCACCGGCGAGAAAGGCGATGCGGTGCTTCGCGCCGAGTACCTGTTCGTCGACGGCAAGGTCTACGGGCTGCGCTCCTCGCCGGCCTGAGCTTCTTCCCGCGTTTCTTCTCGCGCCCTCCGCCGCGCCGCGCACGCGGCGTTGTCCGTCGTTCCCCGGCTTGCAAGCCATGCGGTCGATCGGTACATTGCATTTTTTGAGGGCCATTCATGTCCGTCGACAGCACTGCGATCCCTTCGTCCTCCGCCTCCCCCGTTCCTCCCGCCGCGCCGGTGCCACCGGTTCCCTCGGCCGCCGCGCTCCCGGTCCAGACCGTCGTCCCCACGCCCAGCGGCCACATCCGGCTGACCTCGCACAGCGGCGGTTTCGGCGCGCTGCCGATCCGCTGGGGTGCGGCCACCGCCACCGAGCGCGGGCCGATCGTCGGCACCACCACCAAGCGCGCGCACCGCAACGTCATCGGCACGCACAGCGGTTCGTACAGCGTTTACCGCGCCCTCGCGGTGGCCGCGGGCGCGCTCAAGCGCGAGCACAAGGCCGACCTCACGAACACCGCGCCCACCGACATCATCGGCCCCTATCCGCAGTGGGGCGAGCCCGGGCGCATCGTCTCGCTCGACCCCTGGGGCGCGCTGGTGGCCGATGCCTTCAAGAACGAGCTCGCGGCAGGCTACGACATCCGCCCGACCATCGCCATCACCAAGGCGCACGTGATCCTCCCCGAGGTGATCGAGGCGCTGCAGAGCGGCCGCCTCAAGGCCGACGGCCACTTCCTCACGGCCGGCGGCGCCGCGATGGTGACCAAGGCCGCGATCGAGCCCGTCTGGTACCTGCCCGAGGTGGCGCGGCGCTTCGGCTGCTCCGAGACCGACCTGCGCCGCGTGCTGTTCGAGGAAACCGGCGGCATGTACCCCGAGCTGGTCACGCGCTCCGACCTCGAGGTGTTCCTGCCGCCGATCGGCGGGCAGACGCTCTATATCTTCGGCAACCCGCGCGACCTCGCCAATCCCGAGGTCGAGCTCACGGCGCGCATCCACGACGAATGCAACGGCTCCGACGTGTTCGGCTCCGACATCTGCACCTGCCGGCCCTACCTCACGCACGCGATCGAGGAATGCATCCAGGGCGCGCAGCGCGGTGGCGTCGGCCTCATCGCCTACTCGCGCAAGGAAGGCCGCGCGCTCGGCGAGGTCACCAAGTTCCTGGTCTACAACGCGCGCAAGCGCCAGGTCGGCGGCGACACCGCCGACCAGTACTTCGCGCGCACCGAATGCGTGGCCGGCGTGCAGGACATGCGCTTCCAGGAGCTGATGCCCGACGTCTTCCACTGGCTGGGCATCCGCAAGATCCATCGGCTGGTGTCGATGAGCAACATGAAGTTCGACGCCATCGTCGGCTCGGGCATCGAGATCGGCGAACGCGTGAACATTCCGGACGAACTGATCCCCGCCGACGCACGCGTCGAGATGGACGCCAAGATGGCCGCCGGCTATTTCACGCCGGGACCGGTGCCGGACGCGGAGGAACTCAAGAAGGCCAAGGGCCGGGGACTGAACGAATGACGAGCAACAGCAACAACAACGGCAACGGCAACGACGATTTCCGCGACCACCTGCCGGTCGACGGCTCGGGCAGCCTGCGGCCCGGCGACGAGGGCCGGGTCGACCCCGCGATCGAGTTCGCGGTCGATGCCGGCCATCCCGCGGGCGCCGCGCGCCTGCTGCGCAGCACCGCCGAAGTGCGCCGCCGTGCCGCCGGCCTGCTGGCGCGCGCGCGCCAAGGCGAATCGCGCTGGTTCCGCATCGGCGACGACAACGCGCTCGAGGATGCCGCGCGCACCGTGGCCGAGGTCACGCGCGAGCGCTATCCCTGGGACACCATCCCGTATCACAGCCGCTGGCGCCATTTCGAGGCCGGCGGCGTCGATCGCCGGGCCCAGCTCGACGAGCTGCTCGGCGAGGCCGACGGGCGGCAGCGCGCGCGCGCCCACATCGACCTGGTGCTGGTCAGCGTGCTGCTCGATGCCGGTGCCGGCCCCGACTGGCACTACACCGAACCGGCCAGCGGCGAGCGCTTCACGCGCTCCGAGGGCCTGGGCGTGGCGAGCTTCCACGCCTTCACCAGCGGCCTGTTCTCCTCCGATCCCGAGCGCCCGCTGCAGGCCGATGCCGCCGGCCTGCGCGGCCTGGTCACCGACCGGCTCGGCGCTGCCTTCCAGGTCAGCGAGGTCAATCCGCTGGTCGGCCTCGCGGGCCGCGCCACGCTGCTGCGCCGGCTCGGCGAGGCGCTGGCCGAGCAGCCCGAGGTGTTCGGCGAGGACGGCCGGCCCGGCAACCTGTTCGACGCGCTGGTCGGCCCCTTCGGCCCGGCCGCGCCGCCCACCGCCGAGATCGGCGCGCACGCGATCCTGTCGCTGCTGCTCGATGCGCTCTCGCGCATCTGGCCCTCGGCCAATGCGGTCGACAGCATCGCGGCCGACGGCAGCGACAACCCCGGCGGCATCGGCTCGGGCGATCCCGCGCTGGCGCTCGGCGACTGCTGGCGCCACAGCGCGGTGCCGGGCCCGGGCCTCACCAACGGCTGGATGCCCTTCCACAAGCTCTCGCAGTGGCTGACCTATTCGCTGCTCGAGCCCTTCGAGTGGGCCGGCGTGAAGGTGCGCCACCTCGAGGCCCTGACCGCGCTGCCCGAGTACCGCAACGGCGGCCTGCTGATCGACAGCGGCGTGATCGTGCCCAAGGACGCGGCGCTGCTCGAACGGCGCTGGAAGGCCGGCGACGAGTTCATCGTCGAGTGGCGCGCGCTCACCGTGGCCCTGCTCGACGAACTGGCGCCGCGCGTGCGCAAGGTGCTCGGCCGCACCGAGGAACAGCTGCCGCTGGCCTGCGTGCTCGAGGGCGGCACCTGGGCCGCGGGCCGGGCACTGGCACAGCGCTTGCGTGACGGTGCGCCACCACTGCAGATCGAGAGCGACGGCACCGTTTTCTAGTTCGCCAGTCTCTTAGACTTCCGGGTTTCGCCAACGCAGAACGAATCGAAGAATTCCAATGAGCAACGTCCACCTCCTCGACCACCCCCTCGTCCAGCACAAGCTCACGCTGATGCGCCGCAAGGACGCGTCCACCAACAGCTTCCGCCGGCTCCTCAACGAGATCAGCATGCTCATGGCCTACGAGGTCACGCGCGACATGCCGATGCAGGACGTCGAGGTCGAGACGCCGCTCGAGACCATGCAGGCAAAGGTCATCGACGGCAAGAAGCTGGTGCTGGTGTCGATCCTGCGCGCGGGCACCGGCATCCTGGACGGCATGCTCACCGTGGTGCCCGGCGCGCGCGTCGGCCACATCGGCCTGTACCGCGACCCGAAGACGCTGACCGCGGTCGAGTACTACTTCAAGATGCCCGGCGAGATGGACAGCCGCGACGTGATCGTGGTCGACCCGATGCTGGCCACCGGCAACTCGGCGGTGGCGGCGGTCGAGCGGCTCAAGGAACTCAATCCCAAGTCGATCAAGTTCGTCTGCCTGCTGACCTGCCCCGAGGGCGTGGCGACCATGCAGAAGGCGCACCCCGACGTGCCGATCTACACCGCCGCCATCGACCGCGAGCTCAACGACCACGGCTACATCCTGCCGGGCCTGGGCGACGCCGGCGACCGCATCTTCGGCACCAAGTAAACGCAGACAAGAAGAGAAGCGGCCCGGTTCCTGCTTCGCAGCATCGGTCCACCGCCCCGCGCAGGGCGCGGTGGGACGATCCGAGCCCGCACCAGTTCCACCAGATCCATCACCCGAGGAGAAGCACCGTGACAGCACGCCGCCCCCTGATCGTTCGTTCCATCGCCATCGCCGCGGCCCTCGCGGCCGGCCTTCCCGGCCTCGCCCTCGCGCAGGCCAAGCTCAAGGTGGCGGCGGTCTACACCGTCCCCTTCGAGCAGCAATGGGTGGGTCGCATCCACAAGGCGCTGAAGGCCGCCGAGGCGCGCGGCGAGATCGAGTACAAGGCCACCGAGAACGTCAGCAACGCCGACTACGAGCGCGTGATGCGCGAGTACGCCACCGGCGGCAACCAGCTGATCCTCGGCGAGGTGTTCGGCGTTGAGGCCGCGGCGCGCAAGGTCGCCAAGGACTTCCCGAAGGTCGCCTTCCTGATGGGCTCCTCGCTCAAGCCGCAGGCGCCCAACTTCAGCGTGTTCGACAACTACATCCAGGAACCGGCCTACCTCAGCGGCATGGTCGCCGGCGGCATGACCAAGAGCAACCGCATCGGCATGGTCGGCGGCTTCCCGATCCCCGAGGTCAACCGCCTGATGAACGCCTTCATGGCCGGCGCCAAGGAGACCAATCCGAAGGTCGAGTTCAGCGTGAGCTTCATCAACAGCTGGTTCGACCCGCCCAAGGCCAAGGAAGCGGCCTTCGCGATGATCGACAAGGGCGCCGACATCATGTACGCCGAGCGCTTCGGCGTCTCGGATGCCGCCAAGGAAAAGGGCAAGCTCGCGATCGGCAACGTGATCGACACCCAGGCCCAGTATCCCGACACCGTGGTCGCCTCGGCGCTGTGGAACTTCGAGCCCTCGGCCGACCGCGCGATCAAGCTGGTGAAGGAAGGCAAGTTCGCCGCCGAGGACTACGGCATCTACTCGCAGATGAAATACAAGGGCTCCGAGCTCGCGCCGCTGGGCACCTTCGAGAAGAAGGTGCCGGCCGACATCGTCGCCAAGGTCAAAGCCAAGCAGGCCGACATCCTCGCCGGCAAGTTCACCGTGAAGGTGGACGACGGCCAACCCAAGTCCACCGCGAAATGAGCCGCCCGATGACCCTGCGCTGGCGTTCCCTGCTCGCGGCCGGCGTGCTGGCCTTCGGCCTCGCGGGCTGCGTCGGTGTCTACAAGGGCACCGGCGTCAGCATCAACAGCGGCACCCGGCTCGACGACACGCCGCGCATCGCGGTCATCTCGGCCTTCGAGCCCGAACTCAAGCTGCTGCTCGCGCGCCTGCAGGGCGCGGCGAAGCACGGCGTGAACGGGGTCGAGTTCACCACCGGCACGCTCGAGGGCAAGCCGGTCGTGCTGTTCCTCTCGGGCATCAGCATGACCAACGCGACCATGAACACGCAGCTCGCGCTCAACCGCTTCCGCGTCACGAACATCGTGTTCAGCGGCATCGCGGGCGGCGTGAACCCCGCGCTGCACGTCGGCGACGTGACGGTGCCGGCCCAGTGGGGCCAGTACCTCGAGGTGCTGATGGCACGCGAGACCGCGCCCGGCAAGTACGCCGCCCCGCCCTTCATCACCGACGCCACCCTGCCCAACTTCGGCATGATGTTCCCGCGCCCGGTCGAGGTGCGCTCGGCCGCGCGGCCCGGCATCGAGCGCAAGTTCTGGTTCGAGGCCGACCCGAAGATGCTCGAGGTGGCGCGCGGCATCCGCAACGTCGATCTCGCGAGCTGCAGCGCCGGCAAGTGCCTGGCGCGCAAGCCCCAGCTCGTGGTGGGCGGCAACGGCGTCTCGGGCCAGGCCTTCATGGACAACAAGGCCTATCGCGAATACACCTTCAAGACCTTCCAGGCCAACGTGCTCGACATGGAGACCGCGGCCGTGGGCATGGTGGCCTACAGCAACGGCGTGCCCTACATCGCCTTCCGCTCGCTCAGCGATCTGGCCGGCGGCGGCGATGGCGAGAACGAGATGGGCACCTTCATGAATATCGCGGCCGACAACTCCGCGAAGGTCATGCTGGCGTTCCTGGCTGCCTGGAAGTGACGGCGCCGATCCGCCTCGTTCTGCTGCCCGGCATGGATGGCACGGGCGATCTGTTCGAACCGCTGCAGGAAGCCCTCGACCCGCACACGCGGGTCGACATCGTGCGCTACCCGGGTTCCGAGCCGCAGGGCTACGACGAACTCGAGCCCCGCATCCGCGCGCAGCTGCCGGCCGACGAACCCTTCGTGCTGCTCGGCGAATCCTTCTCGGGCCCGCTCGCCATCGCGATCGCGGCCACGCCGCCGCCGGGCCTGCGCGGCCTCATCCTGTGCTGCAGCTTCGCGCGAGCCCCCGCGCCCGGGCTCGCGCTGCTGCGCGGCGGCCTGCTCGGGCTGGCGATGAAGTTCCTGCACGCGGCACCACTGCGGGCGCCCATGCAGCGCATGCTGCTGGGGCGCGGCGCCGACCCGCGCCTGCGCGCGCAACTGCAGGCCGCGCTCGGCAAGGTCTCGACGGCCGTGATGACGCATCGCCTGCAGGCGGTGCAGCGCGTGAACGTGACCGCGCTGCTGCCCCGCATCCGCGTGCCCGCGCTGTACCTGCAGGCGCTGCAGGATCGACTGGTGCCTGCGAAGGCGGCCGCGATCATCGAGCGCGCATTGCCGGCGCTGCGCATCGTCCGGCTCGACGGGCCGCACGGACTGCTGCAGGCCTCGCCCGCCGCCGCGGCCCGGGTCATCGACAATTTCTGCCGCGAGCGCGCCCTGTCCGCGCCCGCCACACCATGAATCCCAACGTGCTCCGGCTCGAGGGCATCACCAAGCGCTTCGGCAGCCTGGTCGCCAACGATGCCATCTCCCTCGACCTGCGTGCCGGCGAAGTGCTGGCGCTGCTCGGCGAGAACGGTGCCGGCAAGTCGACGCTGATGTCGATCCTGTTCGGCCACTACGTCGCCGACGAAGGCCGCATCGAGGTCTTCGGCGCGCCGCTCGCGCCCGGCAACCCCAAGGCCGCGCTGGCCGCGGGCGTCGGCATGGTGCACCAGCACTTCACGCTGGCCGACAACCTCAGCGTGCTCGACAACGTGACCATGGGCACCGAGCCGCTGTGGCGCCCGCTGTCGCGCCGCGCGACCGCGCGGGCCCGGCTGCTCGAGGTGGCGCAGCGCTTCGGGCTGCCGGTGCGGCCCGAGGCGACCATCGGCAGCCTGTCGGTGGGCGAACGCCAGCGGGTCGAAATCCTCAAGGCGCTGTACCGCGGCGCGCGCATCCTGATCCTCGACGAACCGACCGCCGTGCTCACGCCGCAGGAGAGCGAGGCGCTGTTCGCCACGCTCTCGCAGATGGTGGCGCAGGGCCTGTCGGTGATCTTCATCAGCCACAAGCTCGGCGAGGTGCTGCGCGTGTCGCACCGCGTGGCCGTGCTGCGCGGCGGCAAGCTGGTGGCCGAGGCCGCGACGGCCGACACCACGCAGGCGCAGCTCGCGCTGTGGATGGTCGGGCATGCGGTCGAGGCACCGCAGCGCCGCCCCGCCAAGTCGGTCGGCGACGCGGTCTGCGTGCTCGACCGCGTGAGCACCGCGGCCTCGAAGAGCGGCGGGCAGGACCGGCTGCGCGAGGTCTCGCTGACGCTGCGCGCGGGCGAAATCACCGCGATCGCGGGCGTCTCGGGCAATGGGCAGGTCGCGCTGGCCGAGCTGCTGTGCGGCACCCGCCGCGCCACCGCGGGCCGCGCGCAGCTCATGGGCCGCGCCCTGCCGCCCTCGCCCGCGCGCCTGGTGCAGCGTGGCGTGGCGCGCATTCCCGAGGATCGGCATGCGGTCGGCGTGGTCGGCGACCTGCCGGTGTGGGAGAACGCGGTGTCGGAGCGGCTGCGCAGCCCGGTGTTCTCGCGCGGCGCGATGTTCGTGAAGCGCGCGGCCGCGCGGCTGCATGCGCGCCGCATCGAGCAGGCCTTCGACGTGCGCGGCGCCGGCCTGATGGCGCCGGCGCGCTCGCTGTCGGGCGGCAACATGCAGAAGCTGATCCTCGGCCGCGCTTTGCTGCCGCCCGAGCAGCCCGAGCCCGGCCGCGACGAGGAACGCAGGTACCCGACCCAGGCTCCGCGCCTGATCGTGGCGCACCAGCCGACCTGGGGCCTGGACATCGGCGCCGTGGCCTATGTGCAGCAGCAGCTGATCGCCGCGCGCGATGCCGGCGCGGCCGTGCTCGTGATCTCGGACGACCTCGACGAGGTGCTGGCGCTCGGCGACCGCGTGGCGGTGATGCACGGCGGCCACCTGGGCGAGGCACGCGCCGCCTCGGCCTGGACGCGCGAGGCGATCGGCCTGGCGATGGCCGGCGCCACCGCTTCCACCGCCGCGAAGGAGGCCACGCCATGATGCGGCTCGAACGACGCCACCAGGCCTCGCGCACCGCGCTGGTCCTGGCGCCCATCGGCGCGGTCGCCTTCACCCTCGCGATCAGCGCGCTGCTGGTGCTGTGGGCCGGCGCGCCCGTGGGCCGCACCTATGCGCTGCTGCTGCAGGGCGGCTTCGGCTCGGTGTTCGCCTGGAGCGAGACCCTCACGCGCGCGATCCCGCTGATCCTCACCGGGCTGGCCGCCACGGTCTCGTTCAAGGCGCGGCTGTTCAACATCGGCGCCGAGGGGCAGCTCTACGCGGGTGCGCTGGCCGCGGTCGCCGTGGGCGGCATGCACGGCGGCACCGGCTTCGAGCTGTCGCCCTGGCTGCTGTTCCCGCTGATGATGCTGGCCGCCGCCGTGGCCGGCGCGCTGATGCTTCTGGGCCCGGCGCTGATGAAGAACAGGCTCGGCGTCGACGAGGTCGTGACCACGCTGCTGATCAACTTCATCGTGCTGCTGGGCGTGTCGGCGCTGCTCGACGGGCCGATGAAGGACCCGACCGCCATGGGCTGGCCGCAGAGCGTGTCGCTGCAGTCGGACCTGGAGCTCGGCAAGCTGATCGCCCAGACCCGCGTCCACACGGGGCTGCTGTGGGCGGTGTCGCTCGCGGTGATGGTGTGGGCGGTCTTCAAGTACACCGTGCTGGGCTTCGACATTCGCGCCGTCGGCGCCAATGCGCGCGCCGCCGCCTTCGCCGGCGTGCCGGTGACGCGCACCGTGGTCTCGGTGGCGCTGCTGTCGGGCGCGCTGGCCGGGCTGGCGGGCGCGATCGAGGTCGCGGGCCGCACCAGCTACGTCACGCTCGACATGTCGCCCGGCTATGGCTACACCGGCATCGTGATCGCGATGCTGGCCGGCCTGCATCCGCTGGGCGTGATCGCGGCCGGCGTGTTCGTGGCCGGCGTGCTGGTCGGCGCCGACACCATGAGCCGCGCCGTCGGCGTGCCGACCTACATCGCCGACGTGATCGTCGCGGCCTCGCTGATCGCGGTGCTGGTGGCGACCCTGCTGACCCAGTACCGCGTGCGGAGGAGCCGATGACCGACCTGCTCGACATCCTCGCCAACCCGGCCTTCTGGGTCGCGGTGCTGCGCATCGCCACGCCGCTGATCCTCGGCACGCTCGGCGTGCTGCTGTGCGAGCGCGCCGGCGTGCTCAACCTCGGCATCGAGGGGATCATGGTCGCGGGCGCCTTCACCGGCTGGCTCGCGGTGTACCTGGGCGCGCCGCTGTGGGCGGGCGTGGGCATCGCGGCGCTCACGGGCGCCGTGTTCGGGCTGCTGCATGCCTTCCTGACCGTGGGGCTGGCGCTCTCGCAGCACGTGTCGGGGCTGGGCATCACCATGCTCGCGACCGCGCTCAGCTACTTCGGCTACCGCGTGAGCTTCCCGAAGGTCAACACGCCGCCGACCATCGTGCCCTTCGCGCCCATGGAGTGGCTGCACATCCCGGTGCTCGGCGCCCAGACGCCACTGACCCTGCTCGCGCTGGCGCTGGTGCCCGCGGTGGCCTGGCTGCTCTACCGCACGCCGCTGGGCCTGGCGCTGCGCATGGTCGGCGAGAACCCGCAGGCGGCCGAGAGCCAGGGCGTGTCGGTCGCGGCCACGCGCACCGGCGCCATCGTGGCCGGCTCGGCGCTGATGGGCGTGGCGGGCGCCTTCCTCACGCTGTCGGCCTTCAACGCCTTCTTCTTCAACATGGTCAACGGCCGCGGCTGGATCTGCGTCGCGCTGGTGGTGTTCGCCTCGTGGCGGCCGGGCAAGGCGCTGCTGGGCGCGCTGCTGTTCGCCTTCTTCGATGCGCTCCAGCTTCGCCTGCAGCAATCGGGCGATGCCTTCCTGCCGTATCAGCTGTACCTGATGCTGCCCTACCTGCTGTCGATCCTCGCGCTGGTGCTCGTGGCCCGCAAGGCCAGCTATCCGCAGGCGTTGATGAAGCCCTACCGCAAGGGCGAACGCTGAGGGGTGGCGGCCGGCAGCGCCGGTTCGCCGCCGCGGCGCAGCAGCTGCACCAGTGCACGCAGTGGCGCGGTGATGCGCCATGAACGCGAGTTGCGCAGCTCGGCGATCTGCCGTTCCAGCTGCGCGACGCGGCGGCTCGCGTTGGCCAGTTCGCGCTTGAGCGCGCTGCGGTCCAGCGCGGCATGGTTCGGGAACGCGAGACGCGGCGTGCCCACGGCCTCGGCATCGGCGGCCGGCTCGGCCAGCTCGCGTCCGATGCGCACCTTCGACGGCTCCGCGACGCGGGCATGGGCGCGCAGGGCCGAAGCGCGGTCGACGCCGTCGCCCAGCGTGGCGCTCAAGGCATCGTGGAGATAGTCCGGGTCCTCGATGAAACGCGGGAAGTCGAGCAGCACGATCGGCACGTTCCGCTTCACCAGCGCATGCAGCAGCTCGTGGAAACCGAGCGCGAGCAGGCGCGCCTGGTCGATCGGGTTGAGCGAATAGACCACCCCGCCAGCCGTCGTGCCCCAGGTCTCCCATTGCTTGCAGTCATCGTGCAGGCCGGGCATGGCATGGCGCGCGCGCAGCTCGTTGACGGTGCGGCTGGCGGCCGCCTCGACGATGCCGCGCATCGGGATGACGACGGCGTCGACCACCGTCTGCTCGTCAGCCAGCACGCGCTCCACGTACTCGAACAGCCAGGGCGACTTGATCACGTAGGGCGCGTCGGGGTCGTTCAGCGGCAGGTCCTCGAGGCCCGCGTTGGCGTCCTCGTCGTAGCCCCGGTACTGGTCGCGCGCGATGTGGGTGTCCAGGCCGCATTCGGCAAGGTACTGCACCAGGAATGTCGTGCCCGCGCGGCCCGTGCCGGCGATCAGCAGGTGGTGCTTCATGCGTGCACGCCGATCGGCGCACCGGCCGCGCGCGGGGCCGTGCCGAAAGCCAGCATCAGCGATTCCACGGCGTCGGCCAGCCGGCAGACCGAGGTGTCGATCACCAGGTCGGGCGCCACGGGCGGCTCGTAGCTGTCGGAGATGCCGGTGAACGCCGCGATCTCGTTGCGGCGCGCCCGGGCATAGAGCCCCTTCACGTCGCGCTGCTCGCACAGCGCGAACGGCGCATGTACGTGGATCTCGCGGTAGGCCTCGCCGACGATCTCGCGCGCCATCGCGCGCTGCGCCTGCAACGGCGTGATGGCCGCGACGATCACGACCATGCCCTGCCGGCTCAGCAGCCGGGCGACCTCGGCCATCCGGCGGATGTTCTCGCTGCGGTCGGCCTGGCTGAATCCCAGCCCCTGGCTCAGGCCGGCGCGCACCTCGTCGCCGTCGAGCACGACGCTGGCCACCTGCTCGCTCTGCAGACGGGCCCGCAGGCCCTGCGCGATGGTGGATTTGCCCGCGCCGGACAGCCCGGTCATCCACATGACGCATGATGGACCGCCGGGATGCCCCGGCAGTGCCAGGACGCCAGGTCCGAAGTCAAGGTCATCGCGCTTCATTGTTTTCAAAGCGTAAGCGGCACCCCTCGGACTTTTGTCTCTGCAAGGTAAAAAATTCTGAGTAGAGAATTACGACGGCCCGCCATCGCCCTCCACACACCATGCCGAACTTCCTCCAATCCGCCTCGATCGCCGCCGTGCTCGCGTGCGGCACGGCCGCCCATGCGCTGGGCACCGACTATGGCTACGACCGCTTCCAGACGCCCGATGCCGTCACCTGGGTCCAGCTCTGCGGCACCTGGGGACCGAACCACCAGGGCACCTACCGCGTGGTGCATGCCGAGCAGTACGCGCAGTCTTTTCTCTATGTGCAATGGATGGCGCGCGACGCCAACGGCAGCCTGCAGGCCGCGCACACGGTCCCCATCGCCGAGCTCGACAACGACCATGCCGAGATCGCGCTCAGCGAGCTGACCTGCCGCGCCACGCCGCGCGGCATCGTCCTGACGGCCAAGGCCGACTCGGGGCACGACGACAAGCTGCGGCGCGTGACCATCGAGGTCGGCCCGGCACCGGGCCAGTACCGCTTCCGGCCGCAGCGCACGCGCTGAGGCCAGCCAACCGGCCACGCCAGGCCGAATCTCCCCACAACGATCCCCAAGCCCCACGATGCTCGACCTCCTCCTCACCAACGCCACCCTCCCCGACGGCCGCACCGGCATGTCGATCGCCGTGCAGGACGGCCGCATCGCCGAAGTCACGGCCGGCCTGGCCGCGCCGGCGCACGACACGCTCGATGCCACCGGCCAGCTGGTCGCGCCGCACTTCGTCGACCCGCACTTCCACATGGACGCCACGCTGAGCTACGGCCTGCCGCGCGTCAACCAGAGCGGCACGCTGCTCGAGGGCATCGCGCTGTGGGGCGAGCTCAAGCCCCTGCTGACGGCCGAGGCGCTGATCGAGCGCGCGCTGGCCTACTGCGACTGGGCCGTGGCCAAGGGGCTGCTCGCGGTGCGCTCGCATGTCGACACCAGCGATGCCAGCCTGCTGGCGGTCGATGCGCTGCTCGAGGTCAAGCGCCGCGTGGCGCCGTACCTCGACCTGCAGCTGGTGGCCTTCCCGCAGGACGGCGCGCTGCGCATCCCGGGCGGGCTCGAGAACATCGAGCGCGCGCTCGACAAGGGCGTGGACGTGGTCGGCGGCATCCCGCACTTCGAGCGCACCATGGCCGACGGCGCGGCCAGCGTGAAGCGGCTGTGCGAGATCGCGGCCGAGCGCGGCAAGCTGGTCGACATGCACTGCGACGAATCCGACGACCCGCTGTCGCGCCACATCGAGACCCTGGCCTTCGAGACGCAGCGCCTGGGCCTGCAGGGCCGGGTCACGGGCTCGCACTGCACCTCGATGCATTCGATGGACAACTACTACGTGAGCAAGCTGCTGCCGCTGATCGCCGAGGCCGGCGTGAGCGTGGTCTCGAACCCGCTGATCAACATCACACTGCAGGGCCGCCACGACAGCTATCCCAAGCGCCGCGGCATGACGCGCGTGCCCGAGCTGCTGGCCGCCGGCGTCAACGTCGCCTTCGGCCACGACTGCGTGATGGACCCCTGGTACGGCATGGGCTCGGGCGACATGCTCGAGGTGGCGCACATGGGCCTGCACGTGGCGCAGATGACCAGCCAGGCCGGCATCCACCAGTGCTTCGAGGCCGTGACCACCAACGCCGCGCGCGTGATGCACCTCGAGAACTACGGCCTCGAGGCCGGCTGCGATGCGAGCTTCGTGCTGCTGCAGGCGCGCGATCCCGTCGAGGCGATCCGGCTGCGCGCCACGCGCCTGAAGGTGTTCCGCAAGGGCCGGCTGCTGGCCGAGACGCCGGCGGCGACGGCCTCGCTGCACCTGCCGGGCCGCGGCGACGCGACGAGCTGGAGCCTGCCGAAGGCCTGAGCTTTCGCGTCGCTTGCGCAACTCCGCCGGCCGGGTGGCTGCACCACGGCGGTGGATGGCTTCATCCGCTCGTTGCGATAGCTAGCTAGGCCGCGCGCGATTCGGGCGCCAGCGCCTCGGCCAGGGCCGCCAGCGCCTCGCCCACGGGCCGCTCGACCTTGAGCGCCAGCAGCTCGTCGGCCCGCGTGCGCCCGAGGTTCACCGCGGCCACCGGCTTGCCGGCCGCCGCAGCCGCCTGCACGAAGCGGAAGCCCGAATAGACCATCAGCGACGAGCCCGCCACCAGCACCGCATCGGCGGCCTCGAGCGCCGCGAAGGCCGCGGTGACGCGCTCCCGCGGCACGCTCTCGCCGAAGAACACCACGTCGGGCTTGAGCAGGCCGCCGCAGTGGGCGCAGGCCGGCACGTCGAAGGCAGAGAAGTCGTGGCCCTCGAGATCGGCATCTCCGTCGGGTGCCGCGCGCGCCTCGAGCGCGGCCCAGCGCGGATTGCGCGCGCGCAGTTCGCGCTGCAGTTCAGCGCGCGGCAGGCGGCGTTCGCAGCCCATGCAGCGCACGGTGTCGATGCGCCCGTGCAGGTCGATGGTGGCGCGGCTGCCGGCGGCCTCGTGCAGGCCGTCGACGTTCTGGGTCAGCAGCAGGCCGACGCGGCCGGCCGCCTCGAGCCGCGACAGCGCATGGTGCGCGGCACCCGGCCGGGCCAGCGCCATGGTCGGCCAGCCGATCAGGCTGCGCGCCCAGTAGCGGCGTCGGGTCGCCTCCTCGCCCATGAAGGCCTGGTAGGTTACGGGCGAAGGCCGCTTCCATTCGCCGCGCGCATCGCGGTAGTCGGGGATGCCCGATTCGGTGCTGCAGCCCGCGCCGGTCAGCACGAACAGCTTGCGATGGCGCGTGGCGAAGTCGGCGAGCGCGGCGGCGGTGGCGTCCATGCGGGAAGCATACGTGGGCCGGGCCAGGGCCGTGCGCACGGGGGAAATCGGGGCCGCCGTTGCGGCCGCGCGCCGTCCTTCCTACGATGCCGGCATCCCCCACGAGGAGCTCGCATGAAAGTCCAGGGCGCCTGCCATTGCGGCCGCATCCGCTACGAAGCCGAGGTCGACCCCGAGAAGGTCGCGCTGTGCAACTGCACCGACTGCCAGGTGCTCTCGGGCACCGCCTACCGCGTGTCGGCCACCGTGCCAGCCGCGAGCTTCCGGCTGCTCGCGGGAACGCCGAAGGTCTACGTGAAGACGGCCGAGAGCGGCACGCGGCGGCGCCAGAGCTTCTGCGAACACTGCGGCACGCCGATCGCTTCGAGCGCGGACAGCGACACGCCGCCGGCCTACTCGCTGCGCATCGGCCCGCTGGCGCAGCGCGCGCTGCTGCCGCCGCGGCGCCGGCAATGGTGCCGCTCGGCGCTCGACTGGTCGCAAGACCTCAGCGCGCTGCCCGCGGTCGAGGGCCAGGCCACCTGAAATCTCAGGCGGCGGCGATGCGCCCGTCGCGGAAGTGCACGACGCGGTCGGCCACGCCGAAGTAGCGGTCGTCGTGCGAGATGACGACCAGCGTGTGGCCCTTGGCGCGCAGCTCCGGCAACAGCTCGGTATAGAACTGGTGGCGAAAGCTCGGATCCTGGTCGGCCGCCCATTCGTCGAACACCATCACGGGCCGCGCCTCGACCCAGGCATGCACCAGCGCGAGCCGCTTGCGCTGGCCGGTCGAGAGGTCGATGGTGCTGAAGGCGCCGTCGTTGACCGCCACCTTGCCCTCGAGCGCGAGCCGCGCCAGGCCAGCGCGCGCGAGGTCGTCGCGCTGCGCGTGCGTGAGGCCGGGCTCGTCGGTCAGCGCCTCGAACAGGTGGAAGTCCGAGAGCACCGGCGAGAACAGCTGACGGTAGGTGTCGCGGCTGGCGTCGGTCACCGCCTCGCCATCGACCGTCAGCGTGCCGGACTGCGGCAGGTAGAGGCCGGTCAGCAGCTTGAGGAAGGTGGTCTTGCCCGAGCCGTTGTCGCCCGCGATGAAGAGGATCTCGCCGCGCGCGATGCGCAGGTCGATCGGGCCGAAGAGGAACGGCGCGGCGACCTGCGCGGCTTGCGCGCCCTCCTCGGCTTCCGCGGGCGCGAAGGCGTAGCGAACGCCGCTGAGCGCGATGGCCTCGGCGAAGGCCGGGCGCGCGCCCGTGCCAACGACCGCATCGGCCAGCCCGGGTTCCGGGCTCTCGAAGCGCTCGGTCAGTTCGGCGACCCGGCCCAGCGCCACGCGCGCCCGTGCGAAGAACGGCAGGAAGCCCAGCACCTGGTCCATCGGCCCCTTGAGGTAGAGCAGCGCCAGCACGAAGCCGCTGAGCGCCTCGGCCGACAGGTTCCAGAACCGGGCCGCGCCGAAGACCACGGCGATGAACAGGAAGTACAGCGCCGAGCCGGCCTCGTGCGCGAACGAGAAGGCATCGCCGGCCTTCACGCTGGCCTGGCGGATGTCGTCGACGCTGCGCAGGATCTCGCCTTGGTAGACCTGCGCGCGACGGCCGCGGCTCAGGCGCAGTTCCTTGGCCGCGTCGCCGAGCCGACGCCAGGCTTTGTGCAACGCGTCCTCGCCCTCGCGCGCCGCGTCGAAGCCGGCGATGGCGCGTTCGAGCGCCAGCCGGTGGATCGCGATGCCGCCCGCCATCACCACGGCCAGCAGCGCCGCGAGCTGCCACGAGAGCCAGACCAGCCAGCCCAGGCAGCCGAGCACAATGGTCGCGGAGACCACCGTCATCGGCAGGCCCAGGCACAGGCCGCTCACCATGCCGATGTCGTGCGTCAAGACCGGTGTCAGCCGGTGGGTGCGGAAGCGCTCGAGCTCGTCGATGGGCGCCGCGAGGATCCGCTGCGCGAGCCGGGTCCGCAGGCTGCGCAGGATGTCCTGCCCGATGCGGTTGGTGAGTGCGTCGGAGAGCACGCGCCCGGCCAGCGTGAGCAGTGCGAGGCCCACGAAGGCCAGCGCCAGGCCCGAGGCCAGTCCGCCTTCGGCGTGCAGCATGCGGTTGATGAGCGCGAGCAGCGCGACCGTCGCGGCGCTGCCGCCGACGCCCGCGAGTGTCGCCACGCCAAGGCCGAGCGCGTGGCGGCGCAGCAGGCCGTTCGGGCCCAGGAAGAGATCGGTGGTGGAGGTTTGGGGCATTCGGGCTGGTTCGGCGAAACGAAGGCCGCATGGCGCGGTCCGGCAGCGAGAAGGCCGCGGATCGTAGCAGCCGGGCGAAGCCGCCCTGCCCCGGGCTCAGCCTTGCGAGTGGCCGGGCTGCAGCAAGTCGCACCACATGTGCACTTTGCCCAGCAGTTGGCCGTCGAGCGCGATCGCCAGCGGCTCGATGCCGAAGGGCCGGAAGCCGCAGCGTTCGTAGAGCCGCTGGGCGGCATCGTTGCCTTCGGTCACGGTGAGCTGCACCAGGCGCAGGCCCGGTCGCTGGCGGGCGTGGTCCAGCAGCGCCAGCACCAGCCGGCGGCCGAAGCCCGCCTGCCGGGCCGATTCGGCCACCGACATCCCGAACAGCGTCGCCTTGTGCCGTGCGCGCTCGCGCCGCTCGAAGCTCAGGCCGGCCGCGCCGACCAGCCCGCCGGCGTCGAAGGCACCGTAGACCACGTCGGCCGTGTCGTCGCCCGGCGCCAGCCGCTCTTCCCACCAGCGCAACGGCAAGGCGCCGCGCTCGGCCGCCGTCGAGGTGAAGGCGCTGCGATGCCGCTCGTAGGCATCGAGCATGCGCGCGCGATAGGCCACCGCGTCGGCCGGCACCAGCCGCCGGACGACATCCGCTGCGGTCTTCTGTTCAGAACCGGACACAGACGGCCTGTCTTTCCTGCAGCACGGCCTCCTGGGCGAAAGCCTGGCGGTAGGCCGCGATGACCTGGGCGACGGCCGCGTCGGCCTTGTCGTCGCGCGGATGCAGCAGCACCACGATCTTCGAGGGCTCGCGCACCACCGCGCCCGCCTCGCCGCGCCACTGGCCCACGGCGTCGATCACGGTGAGGCCCTGCGGGAAGGCCGGGGTCACGGTGCTGTCCAGGAAGCGCAGCCACTCGGCCTCGGACACCTGGCCGCCGGTGGGGATGGCACGGCCGAAATAGAGGGTGTCGCGCTCGAAGGGCGAGAGGCCTGGGGCGCAGGCCGCTGCGCCTGGCGATGCGGGGAGCGAGCCGCATCCCGACAGCGACAGCGCCAGCATCGTGGCTGCGAGCCCGCGTGGGAATCGTCGCGTCGATGGCATCGGCATGAACGACCCCGCAGGTTCAGCGCGACGGCGCGATCGCGTCCGCGTAGTCGTAGAGCGCGCCCAGCAGTTCCTCGCCCTGCTCGTCCACCGTCTCGGACAGCGCATCGATCTCGGCGAACAGGCCCTCGACCGTGCGGGCACCGCCCTCGCCCTCGAACAGCCGCGCCGCGCGGTGCTCTTCCCAGCGCTGCGTCTCTTCCTCGCTCAGCATCTCGGGCCAGTTGCGCGCGCGGTAGCGGAACACGATCTCCTCGAGCCGCCCGTCGTCGAAACCGGTACGGTCCTTCGCGAGCTCGGCCGGCGAGAGCGCGCGCAGCTGATTGAGCCGGCGCCGGTCGCCGTTGCCGACGAAGCCGCCGTAGAGGTCCTCGTCGACATCGGGCGTGGCCTCCTTCGGCCGTTCGTAGACCTTGGCCCAGATCGCGCTCATGTCGGGCAGGTCGCGCGCGATCGCGGCATGGCGCATGGCCGTGTCGAGGTCGATGCCCCAGCGCTCGGCCATGGGCGCCGCCAGCGTGCGCAGGTTGCCCACCACCATCGGCGACTTGTTAAGGTGCACGCCCTTGATCGGCAGCCGCACCACGCCCTCGGGCAACTCGGCGGCGCGCGTGAACATGCGCAGGCGCACGGTGTCGGCGTCGAGGTCGCGCAGCTCGCTCGGGTCGTGCGCGAGGTCCCAGGCCAGCAGCTCGTTCTTGTTGGTGGGATGGCTGGCCAGCGGCCACATCACGGCCAGGCAGCCGCGCTCGGCCGGGAACATGCCCGAGACGTGCAGGAAGGGCTTCGCGGTCTCGCGCACCGCCGGCAGGCCGAGTTCGCTGGCCACGCGGTCCTTGCGGTGCAGCGCGAAGGCGAAATCGAACAGCTTGGGCTGCGCGTTGCGGATCAGCCGCGCCAGCGCGATGGTGGCGCGCACGTCCGACAGCGCATCGTGCGCCGATTCGTGCAGCAGGCCGTTGGCCTTGGCGAGGTCCTCGAGCTTGAAGCTCGCGCTGCCATCCTCCTTCTTCGGCCACTGGATGCCGTCGGGCCGCAGCGCATAGGTCAGGCGCACCACGTCGAGCAGGTCCCAGCGGCCGCATTCGTTCTGCCACTCGCGCGCATAGGGATCGATGAGGTTGCGCCAGAACAGGAAGCGCGTGACCTCGTCGTCGAAGCGGATGGTGTTGTAGCCCACGCCGATGGTGCCGGGCTGCGAGAAGGCACGCTCGATCTGCGCCGCGAACTCGTGCTCGGGCAGGCCGCGTTCGAGGCACAGCTGCGGCGTGATGCCGGTGATCAGCGTGGCCTCGGGACTCGGCAGGTAGTCGGGCGCGGGCTTGCAATAGATCATCAGCGGCTCGCCGATCTCGTTGAGCGCCGCGTCGGTGCGGATGGCGGCGAACTGCGAGGGCCGGTCGCGGCGCGGCACGGCGCCGAAGGTTTCGTAGTCGTGCCAGAGGAAGGTTTGAGCGGTCATGTCGTTGTGGGAAAGCGAAAGCGGATACCGGGTGCGGCGCCCGGCCTCAGAGCAGCGGCGACGACAGCCGCGCGATCGAGTCGCCGAGCCGTTGCCAGAAAGGCTGCGGCCGGTGCGCGCGCACGGCGGCCGAGCTGTGCAGGTCGGTCTCGAACTGCGCCGCCAGCGGTCGGGCCAGGGCCGGACCATAAACCACGGCGCAGACCTCGAAGTTGAGCCGGAAGCTGCGGTTGTCGAAATTCGCGGTGCCGATCATCGCGCAGTCGTCGTCGACCACCAGCGTCTTGGAGTGCAGCATGCGCGCCTTGTACTCCCACACCTTCACGCCGGCGGCGATCAGTTCGTCGAAGTAGGAGCGCGCGGCGGCGCTCACGATGGCAGAGTCGCTGCGCCGCGGCACCAGCAGCCGCACGTCGACGCCGCGCAGCGCGGCGCTGGTGAGCGCCATCAGCGCGGGCTCGCCGGGCACGAAGTACGGCGTGGTGAGCCAGGCGCGATGGTTGGCGTTGTGGATCGCCTCGACGTGCATGCGGTGGATGGCCTCGAGCGTGTTGTCGGGCCCGCTGGTGACGATCTGCACCGGGATCTCGCCGGCCTCCACCTTGGGCAGCATGGCGTCGAGCCCGTCGCCGAAGCTGTGCAGGTCCTCGCCGGTGGCATAGGTCCAGTCCTCCATGAAGGTGGTCTGCAGCCAGCGCACGGCACTGCCTTCCACGCGCAGGTGGACGTCGTGGTAGGCGTCGGGACGGGTGCGCTTGTCTTCCTCGTCCGTGATGTTGACGCCGCCGGTGAAGCCCACGCGGCCGTCGCACACCACGATCTTGCGGTGGGTGCGGTAGTTGGTCACCGGGCGCAGGCGGCGGCCGATCTTGGTGTCGTGGAACAGCGCCACCTGCACGCCCGCGGCCAGCATCGGCGCCATGAACTTGCGGCCGATGCGCTGGGAGCCCAGCGCGTCGATCAGCAGCCGCACCTTCACGCCCTCGCCCGCGCGCGCCACCAGCAGGTCGCGCAGCGCGGTGCCGATGGTGTCGGGCTCGAAGATGTAGTACTCGAGATGCACGTGGTCGCGCGCCGCGCGCACCGCCTCGAAGATCGCGTCGAAGGTGCGCGCCCCGCCCGAAAGCAGTTCGACGCCGGTGGCGCTCGATACCGGGATGCCGCAGGTCGCGGTGCCCAGCCGCGCCATCTGCTGCAGCGCCGGTGGCGCATGCTCGGCCGCGTCGCGTAGCCGCGCCAGGTCGGCCTGCGCATTGGCGTTCGCGCGGGTGCGCAGGCGCTTGAGCCGCTGCTTGCGCAGGCGCTGCGGCCCGAGGAAGTAGTAGATGACGAAGCCCGCGAACGGCAGCAGCGCCAGCGACAGGATCCAGCTCATCGTCGACACCGGCGCGCGCTTCTGCATCACGATCCAGACCGACAGCACGGCGATGTAGCCGCTCCATGCCAGGGAGAGGCCGGTTTTCCATTCGGGACTGAGTTCGGGGAGGATCAAGGCGAAGCGATCGGACGTCGGGGCCGGCCCGAGGACGCCGCAGGCATCGGGAAAAGGCGCGATCGGCTTGGCCGCACGCCGCTTTCCATCCCTGAAGCGCCCGCCCGAGGAAAAGAAAAAAGGCCGGCAGCGCGATGCTACCGGCCTTTTGAGGGCGAATGCCCCGTCGATCGGCGGGGATCAGCCGGTCGCGGCTTCCTCGGCCTCGGGCTTGGACTTGCCTTCCTTCTTCGGCAGCGGCTGGATGTCGAGCAGCACCTCGTCCTTCTCGTCGAGATCGACTTCCAGGCGCCCGCCTTCGGTCAGGCGGCCGAACAGCAGTTCGTCGGCCAGTGCACGACGGATCGTGTCCTGGATCAGGCGCTGCATCGGCCGTGCGCCCATCAGCGGATCGAAGCCCTTCTTCGCCAGGTGCTTGCGCAGCTTGTCGGTGAACGTGACCTCGACCTTCTTCTCGGCCAGCTGCGTTTCGAGCTGCAGCAGGAACTTGTCGACCACGCGCAGGATGATCTGCTCGTCGAGCGCCTTGAAGTTGACGATGGCATCCAGCCGGTTGCGGAATTCGGGCGAGAACAGGCGCTTGATGTCGCCCATTTCGTCGCCGGCCTGCCGCGGGTTGGTGAAGCCGATGGTCGCCTTGTTCATGGTCTCGGCACCCGCGTTCGTCGTCATGATGATGATGACGTTGCGGAAGTCGGCCTTGCGCCCGTTGTTGTCGGTCAGCGTGCCATGGTCCATGACCTGCAGCAGCACGTTGAAGATGTCCGGGTGCGCCTTCTCGATTTCGTCGAGCAGCAGCACCGAGTGCGGCTTCTTCGTGACGGCTTCGGTCAGCAGACCACCCTGGTCGAAACCGACGTAGCCCGGAGGCGCGCCGATCAGGCGGCTCACCGCATGACGCTCCATGTACTCCGACATGTCGAAGCGGATCAGCTCGATGCCCATGATGTAGGCGAGCTGCTTGGCCGCTTCGGTCTTGCCGACGCCCGTGGGACCCGAGAACAGGAACGAGCCGATCGGCTTGTCGCCCTTGCCCAGGCCCGAACGCGCCATCTTGACCGCGGAGGCCAGCACTTCGAGTGCCTTGTCCTGGCCGAACACCACGCTCTTGAGGTCGCGCTCGATCGTCTGCAGCTTGCCGCGGTCGTCGTTGCTGACGTTGGCCGGGGGAATGCGCGCGATCTTCGCGACGATTTCCTCGACCTCGGTCTTGCTGATGGTCTTCTTGCGCTTGCTCGCCGGCAGGATGCGTTGGGCCGCGCCCGCTTCGTCGATGACGTCGATCGCCTTGTCGGGCAGGTGACGGTCATTGATGTACTTGGCGCTCAGTTCGGCCGCGGCCTGCAGTGCGGCCACCGCGTACTTCACGCCATGGTGTTCCTCGAAGCGCGACTTCAGGCCCTTGAGGATGTCGACGGTTTCCTGCACCGAGGGCTCGACCACGTCGACCTTCTGGAAACGACGCGACAGGGCCGCATCCTTCTCGAAGATGCCGCGGTATTCGGTGAAGGTGGTCGCGCCGATGCACTTGAGCTGGCCGCTCGAGAGCGCCGGCTTCAGCAGGTTCGACGCATCGAGCGTGCCGCCCGAGGCCGCGCCGGCACCGATCAGGGTGTGGATCTCGTCGATGAACAAGATCGCGTTCGGCTTGTCCTTGAGCGACTTGAGCACGCCCTTCAGGCGCTGTTCGAAGTCGCCGCGGTACTTGGTGCCCGCGAGCAGCGCGCCCATGTCGAGCGAGAACACGTTCGACTCGGCCAGAATCTCGGGCACGTCGCCCTGCGTGATGCGCCATGCCAGGCCCTCGGCGATCGCCGTCTTGCCCACGCCGGCCTCGCCGACCAGCAGCGGGTTGTTCTTGCGCCGGCGGCACAGGATCTGGATCACGCGCTCGACCTCGTACTCGCGGCCGATCAGCGGATCGATCTTGCCGTCCTTGGCCATCTGATTGAGGTTCTGCGTGAACTGTTCGAGCGGCGAGGCCTTCTCGTTCTTCTCGCCGCCGCCCTCTTCGCTCTCGTTCGAGGAGGCTTCGCTGTTGCCCTTGACGGCTTCCGGCGGATCGCTCTTCTTGATGCCGTGGGCGATGAAGTTCACCACGTCGAGGCGGGTCACGCCCTGCTGGTGCAGGTAGTAGACCGCGTGCGAATCCTTCTCGCCGAAGATCGCGACCAGCACGTTGGCGCCGGTGACTTCCTTCTTGCCGTTGCCGGTGGACTGCACGTGCATGATGGCGCGCTGGATCACGCGCTGGAAGCCCAGCGTGGGCTGGGTGTCCACATCGTCGGTACCCGCCACCTGGGGCGTGTTGTCCTTGATGAAGTTGGTGAGCGACGCCCGCAGGTCGTCGACGTTGGCCGAGCAGGCGCGCAGAACTTCCGCGGCGCTCGGGTTGTCCAGCAAAGCGAGCAGCAAATGCTCCACGGTGATGAACTCGTGGCGCTGTTGCCGGGCCTCGACGAAGGCCATGTGCAAGCTGACTTCCAGTTCCTGGGCAATCATGTGATTTCCTTTTTGCCTTGCTGTAAATAAGTTCTCAGATGGGTTGGAGCTTGCCTAAATCAACAGGTTCATTCCACGGGTTCGCTGACACATTGCAAAGGATGCCCTGCCTGCTTGGCCGCCTCCATCACCTGGTTGACCTTGGTGGCCGCCATGTCGCGGGAATAGACCCCACAGACGCCGCGGCCATCGAGGTGGATCTTGAGCATGATCTGGGTGGCGCTTTCGCGGTCCTTGCTGAAGTACTCCTGCAAGACGACGACCACGAACTCCATGGGCGTGTAGTCGTCGTTGAGCATGACCACCTGGTACATCTGGGGAGGCGCCGTTTTCTGCGGACGCCGCTCGAGGACGACCGAATCTCCGTCGTCTCGCGCCGGTTTGCGCACCGGTGGCGTGGGAGGGGTCGAAGGAATTCTCGTTGCCATGAAAAAGATTCTATAGAGCGTGCAAGCGCCGTGCCGGCTCGGGAAAAGCTGGTGGCGAGAATTCGACAAATCAAGAGGCTTGCGTCTCATACGCCGTTAAAAATCCGTTCAACGGATTTTGACGATATCCAGCGCGGATATTCCACAGAACAGGCTTTCGGGGGACTGGCAATTTGGGCCTTTGGGCGTGTTCGGCGGGCGGCGGTTCCGTTGGGAGATCGGTAATTTCCTTGACGCCGAGGTCTTGCAGCCGGGGTTCTGGGCCGGAATGGGCTCCACAGCCCGGGAGCGCTTGCGCGTTTTTCGCCGCGCCTATCGGGCCGAATGACCTCTTCCACCACCTGCCTCGCGGCCCTCGCCTCCTTGCGTCCTGTCCTCAAACATCACCCCGGCAAGCTCGCCCTCTCACCCATCGGCCAGAGCATTGACAAGCCCCGGGGGTGCACTTGCAACAACTTCGGCAGGCCGCACGGCCGGCACCGGCGAGGTGCGCCAGCGGAATGCCCCCTGCAGCGGCGCCCCGTCGAAGACGAAAATGGCTTGCCAAACTGTTCCAACTGACGCGGTTCGGGTGCGTCGGCGCAGCGCTCGCCAACCGATTCGACGCCGCCTCGGGTCGCCACCTGACAGCCGCCTGGGTTCAGGCATCCGTTTTCAACGGAAATCCGTAGCAATCCGCCTGCAGATGTATGCCATGCCTGGTTGAAATTCAAGCCAGGGGATGGTCACAGGTGAAAAACACCTCAGGCGTACTCGATGTGGCAGGCGATGCGTTTCCCGGCACCGCCTGGCGATCCGTCCGCAAGCATCTCGGCGCCATGGCTTCGGAGGCTCACATGCATGCGGACGATCTCGCGCTTGTCCCGCAGTGCGTCGAGCCAGTGCCCCGACAGGACCGGCAACAGCTGCTGCTCCATGAACGCGACGAGTTGCCGCGCGCCGGTGTCGTGGACCCGGCATCGCCCGATGACATGAGCGACGAGATCGTCCGCGTAGCTCAGATCGATGCCATGCTGCTCGCCCATCCGGTCCGCGATGCGCTGCAGATGCAGCGCGGCGATGCCGGCCATGACCGGCGTCGACAGCGGCAGGTACGGCACCACCGTCACGCGGTCGAGAAAGGCGGCGGAAAAGACGCGGCGTAACGGTACCGCCAGGCCTGAACACAAGGCGTCGGCCGAGGGCATCGCCGCCGGGTTCCTGCAGGCGTGCTCGATGAAGGCCGAGCCGACGCTGCTGGTGAGCAGGATCGTGGTGTGGCGAAAGTCGACGCGTTGTCCTTCGCCGTCCTCCAGCCATCCCTGGTCGAACACCTGGCAGAAGAGTTCGTGCACATCGGGATGGGCCTTCTCGACCTCGGCCAGCAGCACGACGCCATAGGGCCGGCGGCGAACGGCCTCCGTGAGCACGCCGACCTCCCCGTATCCGACGCTGCCCGAAGGCGCGCCCCGGAGCATCGCCACGCTGTGCGGCTCCCGAAACTCGCTCATGTTCAGGGTGATGAGGCTCTGCTCGCCGCCGTGCATCGCCTCGGCCAAGGCCAGCGCCGTTTCGGTCTTGCCAACACCGGGAGACCCAACCAGCAGGAACACGCCAGCGGGCTTGCACGGATCCGTGAATCGCGCGTGCGCCGCCTGGATGCGCCGCGCGATGATGTCGAGCGCACCCGCTTGGCCGAGCACGCGCTGCTCGAGCACCTGCCGCAGCTGAAGCACGGCCAGGGCCTCGTCGGTGAGCAACCGCCCGGTGGGGATACCGGTCCACTCGGCGACGATCTTCGCAACCACCGCTTCGTCGACCTGAAGGAAGACTTGCGGCGTGTCTTGCTGAAGGCCTTGAAGCTCCTGCTCGAGCACCGATGAATCGAGGTGCGGAAGATGGTCCGGCTCACCCTCCCCCTCCGTTCTTTCTTCTACCCTCAGCGCCTGGATCTGCCGGACCAGCGCCTTCTCCCCCCGCCACTTGTTCTTCTGCGCCCTGAGCTCATCGCGGATCTGCTCGAGCGAATCGCGCACCGCGATCAGCCGTGCCAACCGGGTCTCGCACCCCCGGGCCATCCTGGTTTCGTCGCGCAGCAGCCCGACCTCGACGGCGAGCGCCGCGATCCGCTGCCGCAGGCCCGTCACGGCCGGTGGCGGCACATGCAGCGACATGGCCACGCGCGCACAGGCCGTGTCGAGCAGGCCGATGGCCTTGTCGGGCAACTGCCGCGCAGGCAGGTAGCGATGCGACAGCACGACAGCGGCGCGCACCGCCTCGTCGAGCACGGTCACGCCATGGTGCACCGCGAAGGTGGTGGCGAATCCCCGCACCATGTCGATGGCGTCAGCCGCCTGCGGCTCCATGATTTGCAGCACCTGGAAGCGGCGCGCGAGCGCAGGATTCTGTTCGACGTGACGCCTGCATTCGCGCCGATTGGTGGCGCCGATGACGCGCAACGCACCGCGCGCGAGAACTGTCCTCAGGAGATTGGCGGTATCTCCCGCTGCATCCCGGCCACCTGCGCCGACCAACGCATGCAACTCCTCGATGAACAGGATCACCGGCCGAGTCGACTGCGTCGCTTCCCGCAGCAGCGCCTCGAGCCTGTGCTCGAACTCGCCGTGCGCGCCGACACCAGACAACAGTGCGCCGACGTCGAGGCTCAGCAGCCGTGCATTACGCAACTTCGGTGGGACCTCGGCCCCGGCGATCGCTTGGGCGAGCCCCTCGACGACCGCCGTCTTGCCCACGCCGGCCTCGCCGGTGAGCAAAGGGTTGTTCTGACGCCGACGCAGCAGGATGTCGACCATGGCGCCGATCTCCTGGCCACGGCCGATGACGGGATCGGTCCGCTCGGCACGTGCATGCTCCGTGAGATCGGTGCAGTAGGCGGCCAGCGCGGAGCCGGCCGAGGCAGCGGCTGCCATCGCGAGACCAGCTTCGCCGGGAAACACCGGCACGGTGTCCGAGCCATCGCGAGGTCCTTCCGCTTCTTCGGGTGACCCCTTCACGAGCGCCAACAGTTCATCGGGTCGCCGTTCGATCGCCAGGGCGCGAAATGCGGGCGAGATCTCGAACAGCACACGCCGAAGCTCGGGGGTCTGCAACAGCGCGCTCATCAGTTGCACTCCGCGGATGCAACGGCTGCCAAACTCGAGACTGGACAAGAGCCAGGCGCGCTCGATCGCCGCTTCGATGTGGTGCGAGAAGTCGCTCAACGACGAAGTACCGGCGGGCAGGCACGACAAGGCCGCGGCAAAACCCTTGTCGAGCAGTGGCAGGCTGATGCGATGGTGATGGCACAGGCGATGCAGGTCGCCATCGCCGGCCTGCCGGAGTTGGTGCAGCCAGTGCACGAGTTCGACATGCGGATTGCCGCGCAGCTTCGCGAACGCCGTCGCCGATTCGATCGCGCGAAACAGCGTGGGGTCGAGCTTCAGGAACAGTGCTCGCCGAGACAAGATCATGGCTGGCCATCCCCTCGCTCACGCTGCATGCATGCCTGCGCGAAGCGATGCGCGGCTTGCGCGCATGGCGGCATCGATCGCGACTTTTTCCTGCCCCTCATCGTGCGCTCCCTGATCCTCGATGCGCACGATTCTGTCGAGGCGATAGCGTGTTTTTTCGTCCCCAGTTTTCAGCAATAGTTAAATGCGCACGGGCATCACCCTGTCCGTGATCTTTGCCTCCAACGAGTCTTTCCGGACCGTCAAAAGAGACCCGCGCGGCAAAGAAAAAGCCCCCGAGGCTCGCGAGAACCTCGGGGGCTTGTGACTGTCGCTTCGGCGTTCGAGGACGCCAAGGGCGGGATCACATGTTGTCGATCATCACCTGGCCGAAGCCCGAGCAGCTCACCTGCGTGGCGCCGTCCATCAGGCGGGCGAAGTCATAGGTGACCTTCTTGCTGGCGATCGACTTTTCCATCGCGCTGATGATCAGGTCGGCGGCTTCCTTCCAGCCCATGTGGCGCAACATCATTTCGGCGGAGAGGATTTCGGAACCGGGGTTCACGTAGTCCTTGCCGGCGTACTTGGGCGCGGTGCCGTGGGTGGCTTCGAACATGGCGACGGTGTCGCTCAGATTCGCGCCCGGGGCGATGCCGATGCCACCGACCTGCGCGGCCAGCGCGTCGGACACGTAGTCGCCGTTGAGGTTGAGCGTGGCAATGACGCTGTACTCGGCGGGACGCAGCAGGATCTGCTGCAGGAACGCGTCGGCGATGCTGTCCTTGACGGTGATGTCCTTGCCGCTCTTCGGGCTCTTGAACTTCATCCACGGGCCGCCATCGATGAGTTCCGCGCCGAATTCCTTCTGGGCCAGGGCGTAGCCCCAGTCACGGAAGCCACCTTCGGTGAACTTCATGATGTTGCCCTTGTGCACCAGCGTGACGCTCGACTTGTCGTTGTCGATCGCGTACTGCAGCGCCTTGCGCACCAGGCGCTCGGTGCCTTCCCTCGACACCGGCTTGACGCCGATGCCCGAGGTGTCGGGGAAACGGATCTTCTTGACGCCCATTTCCTCTTGCAGGAACTTGATGAGCTTCTTGGCCTTGTCGCTCTCGGCTTCGAACTCGATGCCGGCGTAGATGTCTTCCGAGTTCTCGCGGAAGATGACCATGTTGGTCTTGTGCGGCTCGCGCACCGGGCTGGGCACGCCTTCGAAGTACTGGATGGGACGCAGGCAGACGTAGAGGTCGAGCTCCTGGCGCAGCGCGACGTTCAGCGAACGGATGCCGCCGCCGACGGGGGTGGTCAACGGGCCCTTGATCGAAACGACGTAGTCACGCACGGCGTGCAGCGTTTCTTCGGGGAGCCAGACATCGGGACCGTAGACCTTGGTCGACTTTTCGCCGGCATAGACTTCCATCCAGTGGATCTTCTTCTTGCCGCCGTAGGCCTTGGCTACCGCCGCATCCACCACCTTCAGCATCACGGGCGTGATGTCCAGTCCAGTCCCGTCGCCTTCGATGAAGGGAATGATCGGCTGGTCGGGCACATTGAGCGAGTTGTCGGCGTTGACCGTGATCTTCTGGCCTTCGGTCGGGACTTTGATGTGCTGGTAGCTGGACATGAGGGGAGGAAGACTCCGGAGTGGAAGTAATTCGGTGACGACTGTCTGCGAATTCAGACAGCGAGGGGGATTCGCTGTACAGCCCGCGAACAAATCGCTGTACATTTTAGACGCAACCCATCAGTGGGCGTTTGTCAACCTGCGGGCCGCCGGCCTCGTTAGTGCCTGACCTTCTGCTCGCCGGGAGGCGTTTCCAACCAATTCTCGATAGAGGAATCCATCAATGAGCAAACTTCTCGCAGTCATGATCGCTGGCCTGTTCGCAGCCGGCGCCTATGCCCAAAACCCGGCTGGCACCACCCCCGAACAAGGGAACGCCAGCAACAGCAAGGCGCAACAACGCGCTGAAGCCCGTAAGGACGCACGTCCCGCTGGCAAGGTGGCCGCTCCGGCCGGCGACATCGCCAAGACGCCCGAAGGCGGCGCCATCGGCACCGACAAGGCTGCTACCTCCGGCGAGAAGCGCGCTGAAACCCGCGACCAACGTCGTCGCAACAAGGACGGCAGCGTGAAGCGCAAGTCGACCCAAGGCGGCACGCCCAACTAAGGATTCGTCCTCTTGAAAGAAAGCGCTCCATCGGGGCGCTTTTTTTTCGCCCTCATTTTTTGCTCATTCTTCCGGAGCCCGCACTGTCAACCGCAACGAATGCTTTCCGTTGAACATGCACCTCCACAGGGAGGTGGTCCATATCTAACAATCTCAAAGGATTTGTCATGAAGAAGCTGTTCGCTGCCCTGGTCGCCGGTCTTGTCGCATTCGGTGCCTTTGCCCAACAACCCGAACCCGCCGCAGCAGCTCCCGCCGCTGCCGCCACCAAGGCCAAGGCGCCGGCCAAGAAGCACGCCGCCGCCAAGAAGCACAAGGCTCGCAAGGTCGCCAAGGCCCACGTCGCCACCAAGAAGGCGTAAGCTAGCCGCCTTCACAGGCCATGCCCGCCAGGCCCGCTTCCGCGGGCTTTTTTCATGGGGCCGGGCACGGCCTTCTTTGTATGGAAGAGTCTGAAAGAACCCCGATGCTCCAGCGTTTTGCCGCCCTGTTGGCCTTCTCCGTCGCCGCTTCCGCCGCCCTGCTCGCTCCGGCCCACGCCCAGCAGGAACCCCAAACCAACCTCGCCCGCACCAAGCTGTCGATCGGCCTGTACACCATCGATGCGCAGATCGCCCAGGCGCCGGTCGAGCGCCAGGTCGGCCTGATGTTCCGCAAGGAGATGCCGCAGGCCGAAGGCATGATCTTCGTGTTCGAGCAGCCCGCCACCCAGTGCTTCTGGATGCGCAACACGCTGCTGCCGTTGACGGCCGCCTTCGTGGCCGAGGACGGCCGCATCGTCAACCTGGCCGACATGAAGCCGCAGACCGACGACTCGCATTGCTCCGAGGAGCCCGTGAAGTACGTGCTCGAAATGAACCAGGGCTGGTTCAAGAAGAAGAACATCAAGAAGGGCGCGAAGATCACCGGCGAGTTGTTCGCCGCGGGCAAGCGCTGAGTCCCCTCGCAGGCCGCGCACCGCCGACCGATTTCGGTTGGCCCAACAAAAAGCCCCGCGTCGCGGGGCTTTTTCATGAAGGCACCGCGATGGTGCCCCTCGTCGATCTCAGCCGAAGTTCTTTTCGGCGAAGTCCCAGTTGACCAGCTTGGCCAGGAAGGTCTCGACGAACTTGGGACGCAGGTTGCGGTAGTCGATGTAGTAGGCGTGTTCCCAGACGTCGACCGTCAGCAGCGCCGTGTCGGCGGTCGTCAGCGGCGTGCCGGCGGCGCCGGTGTTCACGATGTCCACGCTGCCGTCGGGCTTCTTCACCAGCCAGGTCCAGCCCGAGCCGAAGTTGCCCACGGCCGACTTCACGAAGGCTTCCTTGAAGGCATCGAAGCTGCCCCACTTGGCATCGATGGCCTTGGCCAGCGCGCCGCTCGGAGCGCCGCCGCCCTGGGGCTTCATGCAGTTCCAGAAGAAGGTGTGGTTCCAGATCTGGGCCGAGTTGTTGTAGATGCCGCCGCTGGACTTCTTGATGATCTCTTCGAGCGTGAGCGACTCGAACTCGGTGCCCTTCTGCAGGTTGTTGAGGTTCACCACATAGGCGTTGTGGTGCTTGCCGTAGTGGTACTCGAGGGTCTCCTTCGAGTACTCGGGTGCCAGCGCGTCGAGGGCGTACGGCAGGGGTGGGAGCACATGTTCCATGGTTTTTTCTCGTGGGTTGGTTGTGGGGAATCAATGATTCTAGAAAGGAATCGTGGCACTCACGTCGGACGTGTTCCCGTCGCGCCGCGTGACCCGACGGTCAGATCGACGGAGCCATCGGCCAGGCGGGCAACGACGGCATCGCCGGGTGCGAGCGCCTTCGCGCTGACCACGGCGCGCCCGTCGGCGTCGGTGATCCAGGCATAGCCGCGCTGCAGCACGAGCGCGGGATCGAGCAGGCGCAGCCGCAGCGCGACGCGTTCCAGGCGCTCGCGGCGCTGCACCAGCGCGCGCTCGAACTTCGCGGGGAAATCGCCGGCCAACGCCTGGGCCGCCTGCGATTGCCGCTGCGTCCTCGACAGCACCGCATAGTGCAGGCGCTGCGCATGGTGCGCGAGCCGCAACTGCTGACGCGCGACCAGCGACGAGGGACGGCCGAGCCGGCCCGCGGCCTGGTCGAGCCGCTGGCCCAGCACGTCGAGCCGCGCGCCGATGGCGTCGTCGAGCCGCTCCTCGAGCAAGGTCAGGGCATCGAGCCACAGCGCCTGCGGCGCGCTGACCAGCTCGGCCGCGGCGGTAGGCGTCGGCGCACGCAGGTCGGCGCAGAAGTCGGCGATGGTGAAGTCGGTCTCGTGGCCCACGCCGCTGATCAGCGGCACCGGGCTCTGCACGATGGTGCGTGCCAGACTCTCGTCGTTGAAGGCCCAGAGGTCCTCGATCGATCCGCCGCCGCGCACCAGCAGGATGACGTCGACCGCCGGTTGCATCGCGTAGAGCGATTGCAGCGCGCGCACCAGTTCGCCAGGTGCAGCCGCGCCCTGCACCGCCGCGGGCGCCACCGTCACGGGAATGTGGGGCACACGCCGGCGCAACGCGGTCACCACGTCATGGAGCGCCGCGGCGCCCAGCGAGGTGACGACGCCGATCGCGCGCGGCATCACCGGCAGCGCGCGCTTGCGCGCCGGGTCGAACAGCCCCTCGGCCTCGAGACGCGCCTTGCGCTGAAGGAACTGCTCGAACAGGGCGCCCTGCCCGGCCCGGCGCAGGCTTTCGACCACCAGTTGCAGATCGCCGCGCGGCTCGTAGACCGCGAGACGCCCGCGCACCTCGACCTGGTCGCCGTCGCGCGGCGAGAAATCGAGCAGGCCGGCCGCGCGGCGGAACATGGCGCAGCGCAGTTGGCCCGACTCGTCCTTGAGCGAGAAGTAACAATGTCCACTCGCCGCACGCGAAAAACCGGAGATTTCGCCGCGCACGGACACCGGATTGAAGCGGGCATCGAGCGCATCGGCGACCGCGCGGCACAACGCGCCGACGGCCCAGACGCGCGGTCCGGAAACCGGATTGGGGTCACGCAAGTTCACAAAACCGCCGAATCGTGATTTGGCACTCTTCCACAACGGGTGCCGTGGCTCGGGCGCCAGGGCCCCGGGGTCGGACAATTGCACGGTTTCTCGTGCAAGTTGTTGATTTCATTTAAAAAAGCGGTGCCCAAAATTCAATCGATCTAATGGAAAGCCCAGTTGGCGCGGCTCGCGGCGACTTGCGCAGCGGGTTAATCACAAAGTTATCCACAGAATCTGTGCGTCTTGGCCGACACGCAAACAAGCCGTGTGGCGATGGTGGGCTCAGTGGATAATCGCCGCGCATTGACAGCCTACGGGGCCGGAGGATTCCTTGTTTTCCATCATAGTTGCTGCAGGTTGGCCCATCTGGCCGCTGCTCGCTTGCTCGGTGATTGCACTCGCACTCGTTATAGAACGTTTCACAAGTCTCAAGACAGTGAAGGTGCTTCCGCCCAAACTGCTCGACGAAACCATCACCGTGTCGCACAACGCGGTACCCGGCCCCGATGTGGTGACCAAGCTGGAGAACAACTCGATGCTCGGCCAGGTGCTGGCCGCCGGCCTGCGGGCGCTGAACGCCAATCCGCGCTGCACCGAGGACGACCTGCGCGCCGCCATGGAAGCCTCGGGCCGCACCGTGGCGCACCGGCTGGAACGCTACCTGCCCGCCCTCGCCACCATCGCCTCGGCCGCCCCGCTGCTCGGACTGCTGGGCACGGTGATCGGCATGATCGAGATCTTCGGCTCGCAGTCGCCGACCAGCGGCGCGGTCGGCTCGGGCAACCCGGCGCAACTTGCGCACGGCATCTCGATTGCGCTCTACAACACGGCCTTCGGCCTGATCGTCGCGATCCCGACCCTGATCTTCTGGCGCTACTTCCGCAGCCGCGTCGACGAGTACCTGCTGAATCTGGAACTCTCGGGCGAGCGCTTCGCGCGCCATCTCAACGCGATGCGCAAATGAGGGCGCTCCCCGCCTTCATGGCCGCCACCGGGAGCGCCCGGTGAGCCGCGGCCGCATGCAGTTTCGCCACGGCGCGCGCGACGAGCCCGAGATCAACCTGATCCCGTTCATCGACGTGCTGCTGGTGGTGTTGATCTTCCTGATGCTGTCGACCACCTACAGCAAGTTCACCGAGATGCAACTGCGGCTGCCGACGGCCGACGTGGACGCGCAGCGCGACTACCCCAAGGAAGTGATCGTCGGCGTGTCGGCCGACGGACGCTATTCGATCAACAAGACGCCCATGCCCGACCGCAGCGTGGACACCGTGGCGGCGGCGCTCGCCGCGGCCGCCACCGGCGGCAAGGACAGCGTGGTGATCATCAGCGCCGATGCCAGCAGCCCGCATCAGGCGGTGGTGACGGTGATGGAGGCCGCGCGCCGCGCGGGCCTGATGCAGATCACCTTCGCCGCCCAGTCGACGGCGCAAGCCGGGCACTGAGTTGCCGTCGCAGGGGCGCAACGGCACCGACGCCGGCGCAACCGCCTCGCGGCTTCGGCACGCCTGGCTGCGGCGCGGCCCGCTGGCGATGCTGCTGTGGCCGCTGTCACTGCTCTTTCGCACCCTGGTGGCGCTGCGCGCGCTGCTCTATCGCCTCGGCTGCTTGCGTACCGAGCGCATGCCGGTACCGGTGGTGATCGTCGGCAACGTGATCGCCGGCGGTGCGGGCAAGACGCCGGTGGTGATGGCCGTGGTGCAACATCTGCGTTCGCGCGGCTGGCAGGTCGGCGTGGTGTCGCGCGGCTACGGCCGGCACACGGACGACTGCCGCGAAGTCCTGCCCGACAGCGATCCGCGCGAGGTCGGCGACGAGCCGGCACTGATCCGGCGCAGCACCGGCGCGCCGGTGTTCGTGGCGCGGCGCCGCGCCGAGGCCGCGCGAACGTTGCTCGCCGCCCACCCCGCCACGCAGGTCGTCGTCAGCGACGACGGCCTGCAGCACCTGGCGCTGGCGCGCGATATCGAGATCTGCGTGTTCGACGACCGCGGCATCGGCAACGGCTGGCTGCTGCCGGCCGGCCCCTTGCGCGAACCCTGGCCGCGCGATTGCGACCTGGTGCTGCACAGCGGCGAGCACCCGGCGTTTCCCGGTGGCTTCACCGCCACGCGCCAACTGGCGACCTACGCGGTGACGAGCGACGGCACCCGAACGCCACTGGCCTCGCTGGCTGCACGCCCCATCACGGCGCTGGCGGCGATCGCGCGGCCCGAAGCCTTCTTCGAGATGCTGCGCGCGCAAGGCATCGAACCCGAACGAACCATCGCCCTGCCCGATCACCACGATTTCGCCGACTGGCACGACGACCTGCCCGCCGGCCACCTGCTGCTGTGCACCGAGAAGGACGCGGTCAAGCTCTGGCGCAAGGAGCCTCGTGCGCTAGCCGTGCCGCTGCTGTTCGCCCCCTCCGAAGCCTTCCTTGCGGCGCTCGACGCAAAGCTATCATCGACCGATGGACACCAAGCTGCTTGAACTGCTCGTCTGCCCCGTCACCAAGGGCCCCCTGACCTGGAATCCGGAGAAGCAGGAACTCTGTTCGCGCAGTGCGCGCCTGGCCTATCCGGTGCGCGACGGCATTCCGGTGCTGCTCGAGAACGAGGCCCGCACCCTGTCCGACGACGAGCTCGGGCTGTGAGCTTCACGGTTCTGGTGCCGGCCCGACTGGCGTCGACGCGGTTGCCCGACAAGCCGCTGGCCGACATTGCGGGCGTGCCGATGGTGGCGCGCGTGGCGCAGCGCGCGGCGCAGTCCGGCGCGGCGCGCGTGGTGGTGGCGGCGGACCATGCCTCGATCCTCGCGGCCTGCCAGACCCACGGGGTGGAGGCGATCCTCACCCGTCAGGGCCATCCGAGCGGCAGCGACCGCCTCGCCGAGGCCTGCGAACAGCTCGGCATCGACGGCGACGCGGTGGTGGTCAACGTGCAGGGCGACGAGCCGCTGATCGACCCGGCGTTGATCGACGCCGTGGCCGCGGCGCTGCTCGCGCGGCCCGATGCCGCCATGAGCACCGCGGTGCATGCGATCGATTCGGTGGCCGACTATCTCAATCCGAACGTCGTGAAGGCCGTGCTCGACGCGCAGGGCAATGCGCTCTATTTCAGCCGCGCGCCGATTCCCTGGTGGCGCGATGGTGCCGCGCCGGGCGTGCCTCCGACGCAACTGCCTTCGCCCGCACCGCTGCGCCACATCGGCATCTACGGCTACCGTGCGGGTTTCGTGCGCCGGTTCCCCTCGCTGCCGCCCTCGCCGCTCGAAACCATCGAGGCGCTCGAGCAACTGCGCGCGCTGTGGCATGGGCATCGCATCGCGGTGCATGTGAGCGATGCGGCGCCGGGACCGGGCGTGGACACGCCGGAAGACCTGGCGCGGGTGCGAGCACTGTTCGGCGCCGCGAACTGAGCGCTGGCCTAGCGGCGGCCGGCCACTGCAATCAGTCACGCGGATGCCATCCAGGCCTGGAAGTTCCAGGCTTCGAACGGCAGTCCAATCTTCGTCCAACTTGCCCGATCCATCCACGAAGAGCCGGCTTCGGAGCGCAAGGAGTCTCGATCATCGCTTTCCGGCCATCGCCATCGCAGGTGCCCGGCGAAATTGTTCACGGGGCCGCGTGCTATCCTCGACGCAACTCCGTCCGTGGCACTTTGTCTTCATCGAAGGGTGCCTGCGCGACGTGACACAAATCCAAGAACCCTCCGAGGACACCATGAGACTGATTTTGTTGGGCGCGCCCGGGGCGGGCAAAGGCACGCAGGCGGCCTTCATTTGCCAGAAGTACGGCATTCCGCAGATTTCCACCGGCGACATGCTGCGCGCCGCCGTCAAGGCCGGCACCCCGCTGGGCCTGCAGGCCAAGGCCGTGATGGATGCGGGTGCGCTGGTCAGCGACGACCTCATCATCAATCTCGTGAAGGAACGCATCGCCCAGCCCGACTGCGCCGAAGGCTTCCTGTTCGATGGCTTCCCGCGCACCATTCCGCAGGCCGACGCGATGAAGGCCGCGGGCGTCAAGCTCGACTACGTGCTCGAGATCGACGTGCCTTTCAGCGACATCATCGAACGCATGAGCGGCCGCCGCTCGCACCCGGCCTCGGGACGCACCTACCACCTCAAGTTCAACCCGCCCAAGGTCGAAGGCAAGGACGACCTGACCGGCGAGGAACTGATCCAGCGCAAGGACGACGAAGAAGAGACCGTGCGCACGCGGCTCGACGTCTACAGCCAGCAGACGCGTCCGCTGGTCGACTACTACTCGGCCTGGGCCAAGACCGATCCGGCCGCCGCGCCGAAGTACCGCGCCATCCAGGGCGTGGGCACGGTCGAAGAGATCACGCAACGTGCACTGGCCGCACTGAGCAGCTGATCCCCGACTCGAATCGCAAGCCGCGTGCGGGCCTCGAGGCCCGCGACGCGGCTTTTTCTTTGGCGCCCGACCTTCAGAGCAACTCGAGCGTCAGCGCGATGCGCGCCTTGACGGGTGTCAGCGCGCCCGCATCGCGCAGGCGGTCACCCGGTTTGGGCAGGATGCGCCCTTGCGTGCAGCGGGTGGCGCGCAGCACCGCGATGCCGGCCTCTTGCGCCTCGAGCGCGGCCACCTCGAGCGCATGGTGCAGCGTGCCGTTGCCGGTGGTCGCCAGCACGAGGCCACGCAGAGGCGACGCCGTCGTGCCATCGGCACGCAGCGCATGGATCAACGCGCCGCTCGCGCCCGCGTGGCTCATCACGATCTCCACGCGCGGCCATGCGGCCTCGTCCTCGGGAAGACGGCCGAGGGCTGCGCCTGCTTCCGAAGCCGGCCAGTCGCGCACGCGCCGTACCTCGCCCTCCTCCACGTAGCCCACCGGCCCCGCGTCGCCCGCGTCGAAGGCATCGAGCCGATAGGTGTGCACCTTCTGCACGTCGAAGGCACCGAGCACCGTGCCCGCGCATACCGCGGTCACGCCCTGCGCGCCCGGCGTCGCGGCCACGGCAATCGCATCGCGCACGTTCTGCGGACCGTCGGGCGACAGCGCGGAGGCCGGGCGCATGGCGCAGGTCAGCACGATGGGCTTGCGCGGCGCCAGCACCCTCTGGAGGAAGAAGGCGGTCTCCTCGAGCGTGTCGGTGCCGTGGGTGATCACCACGCCAGCCACGTCGGGCTGCGCCAGCCAGTGGGCGCAGCGCAGCGCCAGCGCACGCCAGATCGCGAAGGACATGTCCTTGCTGTCGATCTGCGCCACCTGCTCCGCCGCCAGCGTCACGCCTACGGGCGCTTCGATTCCGCCGAGCAGGTCGGCCACGCCAACCTCGCCGGCGGTGTAGCCGATGTTGTCGCCGCTGTTCGTCGCGCGGCCCGAGATGGTGCCGCCGGTGCCGAGCACCACCACGCGCCGCGGATTCGAAAGGGATGAAGTCACCATGACTTGCCAACTTTGAAAAACTGGTTAAAAATACAGGTACTGGATGTTCAGCCAGTGCCGCAAGGAACCACCATGCAGTTCGCCGTGAAGCTTACCGCCCGCCAGCAGCAGATCCTCGATCTGATCCAGAGCGCCATTGCCCGTACCGGGGCGCCGCCCACTCGTGCCGAAATCGCGAGCGAGCTGGGCTTTCGCTCCGCCAATGCCGCCGAGGAACACCTGCAGGCGCTGGCCCGCAAGGGCGTCATCGAGCTCGTGAGCGGTACCTCGCGCGGCATCCGCCTCAAGGGCGATGCACTGCGCTCACTGGCCGAATCGCGCAACAGCCAGTTCTCGCTGTCGCTGCCCGGCATGGCGCAACTCGCGCTGCCGCTCATCGGCCGCGTCGCGGCCGGTTCGCCGATCCTCGCGCAGGAGCATGTCGACCAGACCTACTACGTCGAGAACACGCTGTTCCAGCGCCAGCCCGACTACCTGCTCAAGGTGCGCGGCATGTCGATGCGCGACGCCGGCATCATGGACGGCGACCTGCTCGCCGTGCAGGCCACCAAGGAAGCGCGCAACGGCCAGATCGTGGTGGCGCGCCTCGGCGACGAAGTGACCGTCAAGCGCCTCAAGCGCAACAAGCAGGTGATCGAGCTCCATGCCGAGAACCCCGACTACCCGACCATCGTGGTCCAACCCGGCGAGCCCTTCGAAATCGAAGGCCTCGCGGTCGGCCTGATCCGAAACACCATGCTGATGTAGGCCTGCCGAGCCGGCCCGGCGGTCTGCATCGCCGAGCCGCTTCGCGGATCCGCATCACGCATCCCCCATCCGGTCGCCGCAGGTGGCGGGCGTATGGCGCTTTGTCGCCATCACCCTGCTGCGCCCGATGACAACGAATCCTGCCTGTGTTCAACCTCAAACCTTCTTGGAGTTCACATGGGAATCGCCCTCCTCACCTTCGTCGATCTTTGGATGCCGCTGCAGTCGCTCGCGAGCCGCTGGTTGCCCGCCCGCCCCGCACACCGTCGCGATGACGACCTGTGTGCCAGCGAGCTGCGCTATGTCGCGGTACGGCCGTCGTGCACGGCACGCGGTGACAGCGGACAGAACGCCGTCACGGCCGCAGCCGTCGCCCAGGCGCCGTCGCGTCCGCTGCGAGTGGTGCGCGTCGTCGACCGCCAGCAGGGCGGCGCGCGCAACAGCAACCGCGTGGTGATTTCGGGCCGGATGGCGGATGTGTGCGCTGAACTCGACCGCCTCGCCGCGCTCGAGGCACTCGAAACCGCCGCCGCGTCGCCCCGCCCCGTGCACCTGCACTGAGGGCGCCGGCCTCGGCGTTTCACGCGGTCGCTCGATTGCGTGGACGCGCGAGGTCTAGGCTCAGGGGTGTGAAGAAACCATAGCAGCCGGTTTGTTCACACCCTGTCGGGAAGGCGGTGCCGACCTCGCCCCTTTGCCCGCCTTTGCCCCTGCTTCTCCTGCCTTTGCCCCCGTTTTCACCCCTTTCGGGGCCCAGGGGCCGTATCCAAACGTTCAACGGCGCGCCGATTCCATGCTGCGAGGCACAATGGCATGCCATGAATATTGTGATCCTCGACGATTACCAGGATGCGGTGCGCAAGCTGCACTGTGCTTCGAAGCTCGATGCCTACGCAGCCAAGGTCTACACCAACACCGTCAAGGGCATCGGTCAACTCTCGGTGCGACTCAAAGACGCCGACGTGATCGTCCTGATCCGCGAGCGTAGCCAGATCTCGCGCCAGCTGATCGAGAAACTCCCCAAGCTCAAGCTGATCTCGCAGACGGGCCGCGTCAGCAGCCACATCGACGTGGCCGCGTGCACCGAGCGTGGCGTGGCGGTGGCCGAGGGCTCGGGCTCGCCGCAGGCGCCGGCCGAACTGACCTGGGCACTGATCATGTCGGCGATGCGCCGGCTGCCCCAGTACATCAGCAACCTCAAGCACGGCGCCTGGCAGCAGTCGGGACTCAAGTCGGCCTCGATGCCGCCCAATTTCGGGCTCGGCTCGGTGCTCAAGGGCAAGACGCTCTGCGTCTGGGGCTATGGCCGCATCGGCCAGCTCGTGGCGCGCTACGGCCAGGCCTTCGGCATGCAGGTCGTGATCTGGGGCCGCGAGGCGAGTTGCGCCAAGGCGCGCTCCGACGGCTTCCAGGTGGCGCAGAGCCGCCAGGAGTTCTTCGCGATGGCCGATGTGCTGTCCGTGCACCTGCGGCTCAACGACGAAACCACCGGCCTGATCACGCTCGAGGACCTCTCGCGCATGAAGCCGACCTCGTTGTTCGTCAACACCTCGCGTGCCGAGCTGGTCGAGCCCGATGCGCTGCTCGCCGCGCTCAACCGCGGCCGCCCCGGCCTGGCGGCGATCGACGTGTTCGAGAGCGAGCCGCCGCTGCAGGGCCATGCGCTGCTGCGCCTCGAGAACTGCATCTGCACGCCGCATATCGGCTACGTGGAGCAGGAGAGCTACGAGATGTACTTCGGCCAGGCCTTCGACAACGTCGTGAGCTTCATCAAGGGCAACCCCACCAACATCGTCAACCCCGGCGCGTTGCAGGTCCGGCGGTGAAGCCGTGAGCCAGCCGGCGCCGAGGGGCGCACTCTGGGCGCTGCTCGCCGGCAACTTCGTGATCGGCACCGGGGTGATGGTGGTGCCGGGCACGCTCAATGAAATCAGTGTTTCGCTCGAGGTCAGTGCCGCCACCGCGGGGCAACTGATCACGGCCGCGGCCTTCGTCACCTGCCTCGGCGCACCGTTGCTCGCGGCCGCGGTGGCCGGCTGGGACCGGCGTCGGCTGCTGGCCCTCACGATGCTCTGGTACGCGGCCTGGCACGCGGTGTCGGTCTTCATGCCGAGCTTCGGCGCCCTGCTGCCCGTGCGCATGCTCGCGGTGATCGCACCGGCCATCTTCACGCCCCAGGCCGCCGCCTGCGCCGGCATGCTGGTGCCGCCCGAGCAGCGCGGGCGCGCGGTCACCTTCGTCTTCCTCGGCTGGTCGATGGCCTCGGTGCTGGGCCTGCCCATCGGCGCGCTGATCGGCGGCCATTTCGGCTGGCGCGCGGCCTTCCTCGCGATCTCGGCGCTCAGCGTCGTGAGCGCGGTCTCGGTATGGCTCACGCTGCCCGGCGGTATCCGGCCGGCTGCGCTCACGGCCGCGGCCTGGGCCCGCGTGCTGCGCAGCCCGGTGCTGATGGGTATCGTGTCGATCACCGCGCTGCAAGGCGCGGGCCAGTTCGTGCTGTTCAGCTACTTCGGCCCGATCCTCAAGCAGCGCTTCGGCGCCGATGCCACGGCGCTGAGCCTGATGTGGGGCTGGTTCGGCGTCTGCGGCCTGCTGGGCAACATGGTCGTGAGCCGCATCATCGACCGCGCGGGTGCCGGTCGCATGGTGCTGGCGACCACGGGCCTGATCGCATTGAGCCTGGCGCTCTGGCCGCTGGCGGACAGCCTGTTCTGGATCGCGGTGGTGGTCTCTCCCTGGGGACTGGGCTGCTTCTCGACCAACTCGGCCCAGCAGGCACGGCTGGTGGGCCTCGCGCCCGCGCTGGCGCCGGGCTCGGTGGCGCTCAACAGCTCGGCCATCTACATCGGCCAGGCCTTCGGCGCCGCGCTCGGCGGCTGGCTGCTCGCGCGCGACGCCATGCACTGGATGAGCTGGGTCGGGCTCGCGCTGCTGCTGGTCGCCATGGTGCTCAGCGTGAGCATCGACCGCAGCCGCCGGCCGGCCTGAACGGCGCGGCGAAACCCCGTCGCGCCGGCGCCCGCATGCCTCCCCGAGAAACACCGGGGAAACCCTTCTCCCGCCAGACTGCAAAATCGCTGCTGCAGCGGCCGGCGTGCGCGCACGCGCCAGCGGCCCGCCCGATACCTCTCAACCTTTGAAAAAACCCAGCCACACATGACAGTGAACTACACCCGGATCGGCGTCGTCGGCGCCGGTGCCATGGGCCGCGGCATCGCCCAGATCGCGGCCCAGGCCGGCAGCGAGGTGCTGCTGCTCGACAGCTTCGAGGGCGCCGCGGCGCGCGGGCGCGATGCCATCGTCGCCCAATGGAACAAGCTGCACGAGAAGGGCCGCATCGACGAGGCCACGCGCGACGCCCAGATCGCGCGCGTACGGATCGCCGAGTCGGCGCAAGCGCTGGCCGGCTGCGACCTCGTGATCGAGGCCGTGGTCGAGAACCTCGAGGTCAAGCGCAAGCTGTTCGCCGAACTCGAAGCCATCGTCACGCCCGGCGCCACGCTGGCCACCAACACCTCCTCGCTCTCCGTGACCGCGATCGCGTCCGGCCTCGAGCACCCCGAGCGCTTCGCCGGCTTCCACTTCTTCAACCCGGTGCCGCTGATGAAGGTGGTCGAGGTGGTGGCCGGCTTCAAGACCGCGCCCGAGGTCTGCAGCCGGCTCGCGGGCTATGCCGCGCAGATGGGCCACAGCGCGGTGCAGGCACAGGACACGCCCGGCTTCATCGTCAACCACGCCGGCCGCGGCTACGGCACCGAGGCGCTGCGCATCGTGGGCGAAGGCGTGGCCGACTTCGTGACCGTCGACCGCATCCTGCGCGAGCAGGCGGGCTTCCGCCTCGGCCCCTTCGAGCTGCTGGACCTGACCGCGCTCGACGTCTCGCATCCGGTGATGGAATCGATCTACCGCCAGTACTACGACGAGCCGCGCTACCGCCCGAGCGTGATCACCGCGCAGCGCCTCGCAGCCGGCGCGCTGGGCCGCAAGACCGGCGAAGGCTTCTATCGCTACGAGGACGGCGCGATGCAGCAGGCTCCCGAGGCACCGGCGCCGAAGCTCGAGACGCTGCCCGCGGTGTGGGTCTCGCCGCGCGCCGCGCGCCGCGCCGAACTGCTGCGTCTGGTCAACACGCTGGGCGCGCAGATCGACAGCGGCGCCTCCGCCGCGCCGCAGTCGCTGATCCTGGTCGCGCCGCTGGGCTTCGACGTGACCACGGTCGCGGCCGTCGACCGCCTCGACGCCACGCGCACCGTCGGCATCGACATGCTGATCGACGACGCCGCCAGCAAGCGCCGCGTGCTCGCCACCAACCCGGCCACCCGGCGCGACATGCGCGACGCCGCGCATGCCCTGTTCGCGCGCGACGGCAAGGCCGTGAGCGTGATCCGCGACAGCGGCGGCTTCGTCACGCAGCGCGTGATCGGCACCATCGTCAACATCGCGGCCGACATGTGCCAGCAGCGCGTGTGCACGCCGGGCGACCTCGAGACCGCGGTGCAGCTCGGACTCGGCTATCCGCGCGGCCCGCTGGCCATGGGCAACCTCTACGGCCCCACCAACATGCTCGAGGTACTGTTCAACATGCAGACCGTCTACGGCGATCCGCGCTATCGCCCGAGCCCGTGGCTGCGCCGCCGCGGCGCGCTGGGCCTGAGCCTGCTGCACGAGGAAGAGTGAGCCGCGACATGACCGCCGAACTCAAGAGCACGAGCGAAGGTCGCACCATGGTGCTGACGATCGCCAATCCCAGCCAGCGCAATGCGCTCGGTCCCGAGATCTATGCCGCGGGCATCGAGGCGCTCAACGGCGCCGAGAACAGCAGCGAGATCCGCAGCGTGGTCATCGTGGGCGAAGGCCCGTGGTTCTGCGCCGGCGGTTCGCTGCAGCGGCTGCAGGCCAACCGGCAGCGCGAGCGCTCGGTACAGGCCGAGAGCATCGAGGGGCTGCACAACTGGATCGATTCGATCCGCACCTTTCCGAAGCCGGTGATCGCGGCCGTCGAGGGCCCGGCCGCGGGCGCGGGCTTCTCGCTCGCGCTGGCCTGCGACTTCGTGGTGGCCGCGCGCGACGCGGTGTTCGCCGCCTCGTACAGCAACGTCGCGTTGTCGCCCGACGGCGGACTGAGCTGGCATCTCGCACAGATGCTGCCGCGGCAGCTCGCGAGCGAATGGCTGATGAACGGCGAGCGCATCGGCGCCGAGCGCCTGCATGCGCTGGGCCTCGTGAACACGCTGAGCGATCCGGGCCAGGCCCTGGCCGGTGCGCTCGCGCTGGCCGCCAAGCTCAACGAACGTGCGCCCAACTCGCTCGCGAGCATCAAGGAACTGCTGAGCGAAGGCCGCGGTGCCACGCTCTCGTCGCAGTTGAGCCAGGAGCGCGACCACTTCGTGCGCAACCTGCACCACGCCAATGCCGGCATCGGCATCGCCGCTTTCCTCGAGAAGAAGAAGCCCCAGTACGAGTGAGTACGCGTGACGGGCGGCGGCGCTTCGCGTCGCTCCCGTGACAACCCTACGCCTTTCAGTCGCCGACAGGACAGACCATGGACGACCCCATTCTTACCATCGAAGAACGTGAAGCGATCAACAGTGGTCGCTGGTTCTCTTCCCTCTCCCCTTCGCTCAGGCACGACATCCTCCGATGCGCATTCGTCAGACGGTACAAGGACGGCGACCTGATCGCCGCGCGCGGCGATCCGCCCGAGCACTGGATCGCCTGTGCCAGGGGCGCGGTGCGCGTGAGCTCCACGGCCGTCTCGGGCAAGCAGGTGACGCTGACCTACGTGGAGCCGGGCATCTGGTTCGGCGACGTGGCGATGTTCGACGGGGACCGGCGCACGCACGATGCCTATGCGCATGGCGACAGCACCATCCTGTGCGTGGCGCGCGCCGACTTCCAGAAGATCCTGGCCGCGCACGTCGAGCTCTACGAGGCGCTGATGCGCCTGCAGGCACGGCGCATCCGCACGCTGTTCGGGCTGGTGGAAGACCTCAACACATTGCCGCTGCGCGCGCGGCTCGCCAAGCAGCTCATCCACCTGGTGCGCAGCTACGGCGTGCCCAACCTGGACGACGGCAGCCAGATGCGCATCGGCCTGCAGCTGGCGCAGGAAGAACTCGCGCAGCTGCTGGGCGCTTCGCGCCAGCGCGTGAATCAAGAACTCAAGACCATGGAACGCGAGGACATCATCCGCATCGAGCCGGCCGGACTGGTGGTGCTCGATCGCGCGGCATTGATGCGCGTCTCGGAATCGGATCGATAGCATGAGCCAGGATTTTTCGAACTTCGTCGGCACCCGCGCGGTGTCGCAGCAGCACGCCTTCGACGTCGACGCGCTATCGGCCTGGCTCGAGAAGAACCTCGAGGGCTTCAAGGGTCCGCTCACGGTCGAGATGTTCAAGGGCGGCCAGTCCAACCCGACCTACAAGCTGGTCACGCCCACGCAGAGCTACGTGATGCGCGCCAAGCCCGGCCCGGTCGCCAAGCTGCTGCCCTCCGCCCATGCGGTGGAGCGCGAGTTCAAGGTGATGAGCGGCCTCGCCGGCACCGACGTGCCCGTGCCGCGCATGCACTGCCTGTGCGAGGACGAGGCCGTGATCGGCCGCGCCTTCTACGTGATGGAGTTCATGCAGGGCCGCGTGCTCTGGGACCAGTCGCTGCCGGGCATGGGCAATGCCGAGCGCGGCGCCATCTACGACGAGATGAACCGCGTGATCGCGGCGCTGCACACGGTGAAGTACGCCGAGCGCGGTCTCGCCGACTACGGCAAGCCCGGCAACTACTTCGAGCGCCAGATCGGCCGCTGGAGCAAGCAGTACGTGGCCTCGATCACGCAGCCCATCCCCGAGATGGACAAGCTCATGGAGTGGCTGCCGGCGCACATGCCCGCGAGCGCGCGCGACGAGAACATGACCTCGATCGTGCATGGCGACTTCCGGCTCGACAACCTGATGTTCCACGCCACCGAGCCGCGCGCGATCGCGGTGCTCGACTGGGAGCTGTCGACGCTGGGCCATCCGCTGGCAGACTTCAGCTACCACTGCATGTCCTGGCACATCTCGGGCGCGACCTTCCGCGGCATCGCGGGCCTCGACCACGCGAGCCTGGGCATCCCGACCGAGAGCGAATACATCCGCAAGTACTGCGAGCGCACCGGCCTCACCACGCCCGAGGCGCTGGCGCCCGACTGGAACTTCTACCAGGCCTACAACCTGTTCCGCATGGCCGCGATCCTGCAAGGCATTGCCAAGCGGGTCGAGGCCGGCACCGCATCGAGCGAGCAAGCCGTGGCCTCGGGCCGCGGTGCCCGTCCCATGGCCGAAATGGCCTGGCAATTCGCGCAGCGAGCATGAGCCTCCCGGCCTTTCACGTCGCCCCCCGGCATGTGATCCGCCGCCCCTCGCGGGGGAGGCCCGGCCCGCTCGTGCGCTCACGAAACGCACAACGCACCCTGTGCGCACACGGCCGTACCGGCGGCTAGGCACCACCCAAGCCGCCCGCCCTTCACCCCCAACGGAGACCCCCATGGATTTCGAATACTCGGCCAAGACCAAAGACCTCCAGAAGCGCGTCAGCGCCTTCATGGACGAGCACATCTATCCCGCCGAAGCCGAATACAGCGCCGAACTCGCCGCCAATACGGCAGCCGGCAAGCGCTGGACCGCGCTCAAGACCGTCGAGAAGCTCAAGGACAAGGCCAAGGCCCAGGGCCTGTGGAACCTGTTCCTGCCGGTCGACAGCGCGGCCGCCTCGGGCTATGACGGCGCCGGCCTCACCAACCAGGAATACGCGCCGCTGGCCGAGATCATGGGCCGGGTGCCATGGGCGTCTGAAGCCTTCAACTGCTCCGCGCCCGACACCGGCAACATGGAGACCATCGCGCGCTACGGCTCCGACGCCATCAAGGCACGCTGGCTCAAGCCGCTGCTCGAGGGCCAGATCCGCTCGGCCTTCGCGATGACCGAGCCCGACGTGGCCTCGAGCGACGCGACCAACATCTCGACGCGCATCACGCGCGAAGGCGACGAGTACGTCATCAACGGCCACAAGTGGTGGATCTCGGGCGCCGCCGATCCGCGCTGCGCCGTGTTCATCACCATGGGCAAAAGCGACCCCGAGGCACCCAAGCATTCGCAGCAGAGCATGGTGATCGTGCCGGCCGATGCCAAGGGCATCCGCATCGTGCGCCCGCTCAACGTGATGGGCTACGACGACGCGCCGCACGGCCACGTCGAGATGTACTTCGAGAACGTGCGCGTGCCGGTCGACAACATCCTGCTCGGCGAAGGCCGCGGCTTCGAGATCGCCCAGGGCCGCCTCGGCCCCGGACGCATCCACCACTGCATGCGCCTGATCGGCCTGGCCGAGCGCGCGCTCGAGCTGATGTGCCGCCGCGCTTCGTCGCGCGTGGCCTTCGGCAAGACCGTGGCCTCGCAGACCGTGACGCAGGAACGCATCGCCGAGGCGCGCTGCAAGATCGACATGGCCCGCCTGCTCACGCTCAAGGCCGCCTGGCTCATGGACGTGGCCGGCAACAAGGTCGCGAAGAACGAGATCGCGATGATCAAGGTGGTGGCGCCTTCGATGGCCTGCCAGGTGATCGACTGGGCCATGCAGGTGCATGGCGGCGGCGGCATGTGCGACGACTTCCCGCTCGCCTACGCCTATGCCGGCGCGCGCACGCTGCGCTTCGCCGACGGTCCGGACGAAGTGCACCGCAACGCGATCGCCAAGTGGGAGCTGGGCAAGTACGCGCCGGGCAAGGCCGAGGCGGAGATGCCGGTCACGCGCTTCTGAGCGAGCGCTTCCCCAAAAGCAAAGGGCGCGATCTTCGCGCCCTTTCTTTCTGCTGCCCGTGAAGAAGGCTCAGAGCTTCTTCTGCATGAACAGCGCGCTGCCGAAGGCCGGGTCGAGCTGGTAGTCGGCGAAGCCTTCGCGCTCGTAGGCCTTGCGCGCGGACACGTTGCCCGACAGCACCTCGAGCGTGAGCTTGCAGGCGCCGCGCGCGCGGGCCTCCTGCTCCACCTTTTCGAGCATGTGCTGCGCGAGCCGCTGGCCGCGGTGGCTGGGCGCCACGACCACGTCGTGCACATTCACCAGCGGGCGGCAGGCGAAGGTCGAGAAGCCTTCCACGCAGTTGATCAGTCCGACCGGTTGGCCGTCGTCGTAGGCGAGCACGCTGAAGGCCTGCGGCCGGGCCGCGAGCGCGGCCGGCAGGTCGGCGCGCACCTGCGCGCTCAGGGGCGTGCCGCCACCGGCCGGATCGCGCGCATAGCCGTCGAGCAGTTCGACGAGCGCCGCGGCCTGCGCGGCGTCGCGGTAGTCGGCGAGCACGACCTCGATCGTCACTTCGCGCCTTCCACCGTGGCCACGAGGCGCTTGGCGCTGGCCTCGGCCACCTGCGCGTCGCGTGCCTCGACCATCACGCGCAGCAGCGGCTCGGTGCCGCTGGCACGGATCAGCACGCGGCCGGCGTCGCCGAGCTCGGCCTCGATGCGCTTCGTTTCGCTGGCCAGGGCCGCGTTGTCCTTCCAGTTCTGGCCGGGCGCCAGGCGCACGTTGATCAGCGTCTGCGGGAACAGCGTCACGCCGTCGAGCAGCTGCGCCACGCTCTTGCCGCTGCGCACGCAGGCCTGCAGCACCTGCAGCGCGCTCACGATGCCGTCGCCGGTGGTGTGGCAGTCGAGCGCCAGCAGGTGGCCCGAGCCCTCGCCGCCCAGCAGCCAGCCGTGCTTCTCGAGCTCTTCGAGTACATAGCGGTCGCCGACCTTGGCGCGCACGAACTCGATGCCCTGCCCGCGCAGCGCCACCTCGACCGCCTTGTTGGTCATCAAGGTGCCGACCACGCCGGCCGGCTTGTTGCCGCGCGCGATGCGCTCGGCCACCATCAGGTAGAGCAGCTCGTCGCCGTTGAAGAGGCGACCACTGGCATCGACAAGCTGAAGCCGGTCGGCATCGCCATCGAGCGCGATGCCGTAGTCGGCCTTCTGGGCCGTCACGGCGGCGATCAGGGCTTCGGGGTGCGTGGCGCCGAAGCCGTCGTTGATGTTGAGGCCGTCCGGCGTGCAGCCGATGCTCTGCACCTCGGCACCCAGCTCGTGGAACACGTCGGGCGCCACCTGGTAGGCCGCGCCATGGGCCGCGTCGACCACCAGCTTCAGGCCGCGCAAGGTGAGGTCGTTGACGAAGGTGCTCTTGCAGAACTCGATGTAGCGGCCGGCCGCGTCGTTGAGGCGGCGCGCCTTGCCCAGGCCGGCCGACTCGGCCCATACCGGGTCTTCCTCGAGCGCGGCTTCCACCGCGAGCTCCCACTCGTCGCTGAGCTTGGTGCCCTGCGCGCTGAAGAACTTGATGCCGTTGTCGGGGTAGGCGTTGTGGCTCGCGCTGATCACCACGCCGAGGCTGGCGCGCTGCGCGCGCGTGAGGTAGGCCACGCCTGGGGTCGGCAGCGGGCCGAGCAGCACCACGTCGACGCCGGCCGAGTTGAAGCCCGATTCGAGCGCCGACTCGAGCATGTAGCCCGAGATGCGGGTGTCCTTGCCGATCAGCACGGTGGGCCGGGCCTCGGTCTTCTTGAGCACGCGCCCCACCGCATGCGCGAGGCGCAGCACGAAGTCGGCGGTGATCGGCGAACGACCGACGGTGCCACGGATGCCATCGGTGCCGAAGTACTTGCGAGTCATGTTCTTGTCTTTGCTTTGGATGTTTGAAGGAATATTTCTGGGGAAACCTGGCCCGGCTGCCGTGGCGATCCGATGGCTATGCGGCGGCCTTCATCGCGCGCCAGACCGCGAGCGCGGCAACCGTGTCGCGCACATCGTGCACGCGCACGATGGCAGCACCATGATCGACCGCGAGCACGGCGGCTGCCACGCTGGGCACCGTGCGCTGCGCGGCCTGCTCGATGCCGGTGACGGCGCCGATCGAGGACTTGCGCGACCAGCCCAGCAGCAGCGGATGGCCAGCGCCGAGCAACTCGCGCTGCCGTTCGAGCAGCGCGAAATTCTGCGCCACGGTCTTGCCGAAGCCGATGCCGGGGTCGAGCGTGATGCGTTCGGGCGCAATGCCGAGCACGGCCAGGGCGTCGAGCTGCGTGCGCCAGAAGTCCAGCACCTGCGGCACGACCTCGCCGTCCATCGGCGCGGCCAGCATGGTCTGCGGATCGCGGTGCATGTGCATCAGGCAGATGCCGCACGACGGATGCGCGGCGACCGCCTCGCGCGCGCCGGGCTGGCGCAGCGCCCAGATGTCGTTGACGATGTCCGCGCCGAGATCGAGCACCGCGCGCATGACCTCGGGCTTGTAGGTGTCGATGGAGACCGGTACGTTGAGCTTCACCGCCTCGCGCACCACCGGCAGCACGCGCGCCAGTTCGGCCTCCAGCGGCACGGCGGGACTGCCGGGCCGGGTGGATTCGCCGCCGATGTCGAGGATGTCGGCGCCCTCCTCCAGCAACTGCTCGCAGTGGCGCAGCGCGGCCGCGGTGGAGGCATGGGCGCCGCCGTCGGAGAAGGAGTCGGGCGTGACGTTCACGATGCCCATCACGCGCGGCTGCGCGAGGTCGATCGTGAAGCGGGAGGTCTGCCAGGCGGACATGGTTGGGAGCGTCGTCATGCGGCTGCGACGGCCCGAACATGGAAAACGGGGCCTGAGGCCCCGTTGCTGTTTGATGCCAGACGCACTTCTCAGGCGGCGGTCGGCGAAGGTTCCGGATTCACGGCCGGCGTGCCGCCGTTGCCGCCACCGTTGCTGCCCGAGGGGGGCGTGCGCGGCGTCCAGTCCTTGGGCGGGCGCGGCTCCTTGCCGGCCATGATGTCGTCGAGTTGCTCGGAGTCGATGGTTTCCCATTCGAGCAAGGCCTTGGCCATCGCATGCATCTTGTCGCTGTTCTCTTCGATCAGGCGACGCGCCAGCGCGTACTGGTCGTCGATGATGCGGCGCACCTCGGAGTCGACCTTTTCCATGGTCTGCTCGCTCATGTTGGTGGTCTTGGTGACCGAGCGGCCCAGGAACACTTCGCCTTCGTTCTCGGCATAGACCATCGGGCCGAGCGCATCGCTCATGCCGTACTTCATGACCATGTCGCGCGCCAGGTTGGTGGCACGTTCGAAGTCGTTGCTCGCGCCAGTGGTCATCTGGTGCATGAACACTTCCTCGGCGATGCGGCCACCGAACAGCATGCTGATCTGGTTCAGCATGTACTCGCGGTCGTAGCTGTAGCGGTCCTGCGCTGGCAGGCTCATGGTCACGCCGAGGGCGCGGCCGCGTGGAATGATCGTGACCTTGTGGACCGGGTCGCACTTGGGCAGCAGCTTGCCGATGAGGGCGTGGCCGGACTCGTGGTAGGCCGTGTTGCGGCGCTCTTCCTCGGGCATGACCATGCTCTTGCGCTCGGGGCCCATGAAGATCTTGTCCTTGGCCTTCTCGAAGTCCTGCATCTCGACCACGCGCGCATTGCGGCGGGCGGCCATCAAGGCGGCTTCATTGCAGAGGTTGGCCAGGTCGGCACCCGACATGCCGGGCGTGCCGCGCGCGATCACGCTCGGGTTCACGTCCTGGCCCAGCGGGACCTTGCGCATGTGCACGCCGAGGATCTGTTCGCGGCCGCGGATGTCGGGCAGCGTGACATAGACCTGGCGGTCGAAACGGCCCGGACGCAGCAGCGCGGCGTCGAGGATGTCGGGACGGTTGGTCGCGGCCACGACGATCACGCCGAGGTTGGTTTCGAAGCCGTCCATCTCGACCAGCATCTGGTTGAGGGTCTGCTCGCGCTCGTCGTTGCCGCCGCCGAGGCCGGCACCGCGCTGGCGGCCCACCGCATCGATTTCGTCGATGAAGATGATGCAGGGCGCGTTCTTCTTGGCGTTCTCGAACATGTCGCGCACGCGGGCCGCGCCCACGCCGACGAACATTTCGACGAAGTCGGAACCCGAGATCGAGAAGAACGGGACCTTGGCTTCGCCGGCGATCGACTTGGCCAGCAGGGTCTTGCCGGTGCCGGGCGGGCCGACCAGCAGCAGGCCGCGGGGAATGCGGCCGCCGAGTTTCTGGAAGCGCTGCGGGTCCTTGAGGAAGTCGACGACTTCGCGCACCTCTTCCTTGGCCTCGTCGCAGCCCGCGACGTCGGCGAAGGTGACGGTGTTGTTGTTCTCGTCCATCATGCGCGCCTTGCTCTTGCCGAAGCTGAAGGCACCGCCCTTGCCGCCGCCTTGCATCTGTCGCATGAAGTAGACCCACACGCCGATCAGCAGCAGCATCGGGCCCCAGCTGACCAGCAAGGTCATGAGCAGGGAGCCCTCTTCACGCGGCTTGACGTCGAACTTGACGTTGTTGGCGATCAGGTCGCCGACCAGGCCGCGGTCGAGGTAGGTGGCCGTAGTGCGGATCTTGCGGTCGTCGTTGGTGATCGCGACGATCTCGCTGCCGCCCTGGCCTTCCTGGATCGTGGCGCTCTTGATGCGGTTGCCGCGGACTTCCTCGAGGAAGTCCGAATAACCGATATTGCCTGCGCCGGCGGCGCCGCGGGTGTCGAACTGCTTGAACACAGTGAACAACACCATCGCGATGACAAGCCAGACGGCAACCTTGGAAAACCACTGATTGTTCAAACGAAGCTCCAGTCGAAAGCGCGTGACGGGAAGATGAAAATACGCGCTTGGGTACGCAGTTGCGCCCCATTTTAGGCTTTTCAAGCTGCGAAAAGCTCGGATTTCCCTAAAGCAGCCATAGCCTGACAAGGGTTTGGGCGGTTTTCGGTATCAACGCGTATCAGACGCCGGTTTTCAGGCCGATTCCGACCATGAAGGTCTCGGACGATCGGTCGCGCGAAGCCTTCGGTTTGAACGGCTTCACGATGCGGAAATGGGCCTTGAACAGCTTCACGAGCTGGTCGTAGCCGCTGCCGTGGAACAGCTTGGCCACCAGCGCCCCCTCGGGCTTGAGGTGGTGCTGCGAGAAATCGATGGCCAGCTCGATCAGGTGGGCGATCCGCGCCGCGTCGGCCGACTCGATGCCCGAGAGGTTGGGCGCCATGTCCGACACCACCACGTCGGCCTTCCGGCCGCCGAGCGCCTCGGTGAGCTGCGCCAGCACGCTGTCCTCGCGGAAGTCGCCCTGCAGGAAGTTCACGTCCTCGATCGGCTCCATCGGCAGGATGTCGATCGCCACGATGGTGCCCTCGAGCGCCCCCGTGGCGGCCCCGCCCGGCGACATGCGCCGGCGCACGTACTGGCTCCAGGCGCCGGGCGCCGATCCGAGGTCGACCACCAGCTGACCGGGCTTGATGAGGCCCAGCGCCTCGTCGATTTCCTTGAGCTTGTAGGCCGCGCGGGCGCGGTAGCCCTCCTTCGTGGCCAGTTTCACGTAGGGATCGTTGATGTGGTCGTGCAACCACGCCTTGTTGACTTTGTTGGGCTTCGCCTTGGTGCTCATGGATTGGCCTGGGTGCCGGGCCCCGGTTTCTTCGGGGGTCGGCGGCTCGGCTCGTGGAGGTGCTGATCTACGTCCGATAATACGGGGATGCCCGCCATTCAACTTACCCCTGCCGAGCGCAAGGTGCACCGCGCCGAAGCTCACCACCTGGATCCGATCGTCATGGTCGGTGGCGACGGGCTCACCCCTGCCGTGAAGAAAGAGGCCGATGCGGCCCTCAAGGCCCACGGCCTCATCAAGGTGCGCGTCTTCTCCGACGACCGCGCCGCGCGCGAAGCGATGCTGCAGGAGCTGGCCGACGAGCTCGATGCCGCCCCGATCCAGCACATCGGCAAGCTGCTGGTGCTGTGGCGTCCGAAGCCCGAGAAGGAACGCGTCGTCGACGAGGACCGCATGCCCGGCCCGCGCGACGTGAAGATCGTCAAGTACAGCAAGCGCGGCGGCCAGCGCCCCGAGATCAAGACCCTGCGCGTGCTCGGCAACCAGCGGCTCACGCCCGGCGGCACGATCAAGCGCGCCAAGGCCAAGCGGCCGCTGTCGGCCAAGAAGCGCAACCAGGCGGACTGAGCTTGGCGCCAGCACAGGGCGCCACGCGCCACATCCTCTGCATGAAGTGGGGCACCAAGTACGGCCCCGAGTACGTCAACCGCCTCTACGCCATGGTGCGCCGCCACCTGAGCGGCGATTTCCGCTTCGTCTGCCTGACCGACGACGGCCAGGGCGTGCGGCCCGAGGTCAGCTGCCTGCCGATCCCGCCGCTGAACCTGCACCTGGCGCCGGGCCAGCGCGACGGCGCCTGGAAGAAGCTGACGACCTTCGAGGCCGACCTGCACGGACTGCGCGGCACCGCCCTCTTCCTCGACCTCGACGTGGTGATCGTCGGCAGCCTCGATGCCTTCTTCGAGCACCCCGGCGACTTCCTCATCATCCGCGACTACGACCGCTTCTGGCGGCGCGGCCGCATCACCGGCAACTCGTCGGTCTACCGCTTCGAACTCGGCGCGCACGCCGACGTGCTCGGCTATTTCCGCGCCAACCTCGACAAGGTCCAGGCCGAGTACCGCAACGAACAGACCTACCTGTCCGACGTGCTGCACAAGCAGGGCAAGCTGGCCTACTGGCCCGACGGCTGGTGCCCGAGCTTCAAGTACCACGGCATCCCGGCCTGGCCCTCCAACTACTGGAAGGCGCCGTTCGTGCCGCAGGACGCGCGGATCATGGTGTTTCACGGCGAGGTCAACCCGCCCGATGCGCTGGCCGGCCGGCGCAACCGACGCTTTCGCTACATCCGCCCGGCGCACTGGGTCGCCGAGCACTGGACCGAATAGGTCCTTCCTGGCCTCAGCGCGGCCGCTGGCCGCCGCTCATGCGCCAGAGCAGCACGCTGGTACACAGCCACTGCACCAGGTACATCCCGCTGCCCACCGAGTGCCAGAGCTTGAGGTTGTCGCGCGCCACGATGCGCGGCGCCACGGCGTACTGCTGCAGCAGCGCGAGCAGCATGGCGGCCAGCACCAGGAACAGGGCCGTCAGCACCGGCGGGGTCATGCCGTCGTCGGCCTTGGCGCGGAAATGGATCAGCAGGATGAGTCCGCACAGCAGCGCGATCCAGCTCTGGGCCTCGAACAACTGCGCCGCGAAGTTGCCCGCCACCGAGGGATTGCCGAGCCGCGCGAACAGCATCGGCACGACGAGAAAGCCGATGGTCGTGAGGCTGCCCCACCAGAGGGCGGCCAGCATCAGCGCGACACGGTCTTTCATCGCGATGCCGCTCAGAGGTAGCTGACCGCCACGATCTCGTAGCGCTTGAGGCCACCGGGCGTCTGCACCTCGACGCTGTCGCCCTCTTCCTTGCCGATCAGCGCGCGCGCGATCGGGCTCGACACGTTGATCAGGCCCTGCTTCAGGTCGGCTTCGTCCTCGCCCACGATCTGGTACTTGACCGGATCGCCGCTGTCCTCTTCCTCGAGCTCGACCGTCGAGGCGAACACCACCTTGCCGCCGGCATCGAGCTCGGTCGGGTCGATCACCTGCGCGGCCGAGAGCTTGCCCTCGATCTCGATGATGCGGCCCTCAATGAAGCCCTGGCGGTCCTTGGCGACTTCGTACTCGGCGTTTTCGCTGATGTCGCCCTGGGCGCGTGCCTCGGCGATGGCATTGATGATCGCGGGCCGCTCCACCGTCTTGAGGCGGCGCAGTTCGTCGCGCAGCTTCTCCGCGCCGCGCTTGGTGATGGGGATGGTTGTCGCCATATATCGTTCTCCATAAAGCGAAACCGCCGAACGCTGCCGTTCGGCGGTCGATGGGGGAAGGCTCTCAAACGAGAGGTCGTCCGGTCAGCCGGCTCAGGATGGCGAGCGGGCTCGAAGCGGGATTGTATTGCTTCGCCGCGTCCAGGTGCAGGGTCTGTTCGAGCATGTACTGCCCGGCCATCACCGCGTGCGAGGTCTGGTCGGAGAAGCACACCCAGACCGAGCCGGGCGGGAACTCGGCGTTCTCCTGCGGCGAGGTCTTCTGGTAGTCGAGGTCCGACTTCATGCCGTCGTGCAGCTGCAGCATCAGGTGGTCGTATTCGCTGCGGAAGGACTTGGTCACGTGCAGCGCCTGCAGCAGCCTGGCCTGCCAGCGCGCATAGGGCTTGGCGCGTGGCAGGAAGCGGCGCGCGATGTCCTCGAAGGGCTCGCCCACGCGCCACACGCGCGGCGCGCCATCGGGATTGACGTTGGTGAACACGCGCAGGATGCGCTCGCCGTAGTTGGGCCGCGAGGGAAAGGCGTCAACGTGCAGCCGCCGGTCGTCGGCGCGCCACGACTGCACGCGCGTCTCGACCTGCGCCGGGCGGTAGCTGGTGGGCGCGAGCCGCAGCGCGGGCACGTAGTGCGGCAGCAGCCCATGGATGAGCTGCTGCGCCTGTGCGCGAAAGCGCCCGACCATGCCGGCCGCAAGCCGTTGCACCGCCTCGTCGCCCACGGCGCCTTTGAGCTTGCCGTTGGCATCGAGGCTGATGTTGCGCACGTCGGGCGACAGCAGCGCAGGCGTGAGCAGCGCGCGTTCCTGCGGCAGCAGCTCGAAGCCCAGCCGCGGAAAGTACAGCACCTTGCCGGCCTCGAGTTCCGCGATCCACGCCTCGTTGGGCGTGGCCGCGCTCCAGTCGTTCAGCGCCAGTTCGACGAGCTGCGTTTCCATGGCGAGGCTCAGGCCGTGGCCAGCTGCGCGTGCATCTCCTGCACCGAGATCACGTCGAGGTCGTCCATGTAGCGCATGCCTTCGACCGCGGCTTCGGCACCGAAGATCGTGGTGAAGGTGGTCACGCGCGCCAGCAGCGCCGAGGTGCGGATCTGGCGCGAGTCGGTGATCGCGTTGCGGCGTTCCTCGACCGTGTTGATGACCAGCGCGATCTCGTTGTTCTTGATCATGTCCACGATGTGCGGACGGCCTTCGGTCACCTTGTTCACCGTCGCGCATTCGATGCCCGCTGCATTGATGGCCGCGGCCGTGCCCTTGGTCGCGATCAGCACGAAACCGAGCTGCGACAGGCCGCGCGCGACTTCGACCGCGCGCGTCTTGTCGTTGTTCTTCACCGAGATGAAGACCTTGCCCGACTTCGGCAGGTGCGTGCCGGCGCCGAGCTGCGACTTCACGAAGGCCTCGCCGAAGGTCTTGCCCACGCCCATCACCTCGCCGGTCGACTTCATCTCGGGGCCGAGGATGGTGTCCACGCCCGGGAACTTGACGAACGGGAACACGGCCTCCTTCACGCTGAAGTACGGCGGCGTGACTTCCTTCGTCACGCCCTGCGACGCGAGCGATTGGCCCGCCATGCAGCGTGCCGCCACCTTGGCGAGCTGGATGCCGGTGGCCTTGCTGACGTAGGGCACGGTGCGCGAAGCGCGCGGATTGACTTCGAGCACGTAGATCGCGTCCTTGCCGTCCTTCTGCTGGATCGCGAACTGCACGTTCATCAGGCCGACCACGTTCAGTGCTTTGGCCATCGCGGCGCTCTGGCGCTTGAGCTCGGCCACGGTCTCGGCCGACAGGCTGTAGGGCGGCAGCGAGCAGGCGGAGTCGCCCGAGTGCACGCCGGCCTGTTCGATGTGCTCCATCACGCCGCCGATCAGGGTCTGGCCCTCGGCGTCGCGCAGGCAGTCGACGTCGCATTCGACGGCGTCGTTGAGGAAGCGGTCGAGCAGCACCGGCGAGTCGTTGCTGACCTTGACCGCCTCGCGCATGTAGCGCTCGAGGTCGCGCTGCTCGTGCACGATTTCCATTGCACGGCCGCCGAGCACGTAGCTCGGGCGCACCACCAGCGGATAGCCGAGGGCCGCGGCCTTCTCGAGGGCTTCGGCTTCGGTGCGCGCGGTGGCGTTGGGCGGCTGCAGCAGCTGCAGTTCGTGCAGCAGCTTCTGGAAGCGCTCGCGGTCTTCGGCCGCGTCGATCATGTCGGGCGAGGTGCCGATGATCGGCACGCCGTTGGCCTCGAGGTCGAGCGCGAGCTTCAGCGGCGTCTGGCCGCCGTACTGCACGATCACGCCGACCGGCTTTTCCTTGTCGACGATCTCGAGCACGTCCTCGAGCGTGAGCGGCTCGAAGTACAGGCGGTCCGAGGTGTCGTAGTCGGTCGACACGGTCTCGGGATTGCAGTTGACCATGATCGTCTCGTAGCCGTCCTCGCGCATCGCGAGCGCGGCGTGCACGCAGCAGTAGTCGAACTCGATGCCCTGGCCGATGCGGTTCGGACCGCCGCCGAGCACCATGATCTTCTTCTTGTCCGTCGGATCGGCCTCGCACTCGTCCTCGTAGGTCGAGTACATGTAGGCGGTGTTGGTCGCGAACTCGGCCGCGCAGGTGTCGACGCGCTTGTAGACCGGGCGCACGCCCAGGGCGCGGCGCTTCTCGCGAATGGCCGTGTCCGTGGTCTTCAGCTGCTTGGCGAGCCGGCGGTCGGAGAAGCCCTTCTTCTTCAGCGCGAGCAGCGTGTCCTTGTCGATGTCGTCGAGCGACTTGGTTTCTAGCTCGAGCTCGATCTTCACGATCTCCTCGATCTGCACCAGGAACCACGGGTCGATCTTGGTCAGCGCGAACACTTCGTCGACGCTCAGGCCCATCGCGAAGGCATCGCCCACGTACCAGATGCGCTCGGGTCCGGGCTCGCCCAGTTCCTTCTCGAGCACTTCGCGGTCCTGCGTCTTCTCGTTCAGGCCGTCGACGCCCACCTCGAGGCCGCGCAGGGCCTTCTGGAACGATTCCTGGAAGGTGCGGCCCATGGCCATCACCTCGCCCACCGACTTCATCTGCGTCGTCAGGCGCGAGTCGGCCTGCGGGAATTTCTCGAAGGCGAAACGCGGAATCTTGGTGACCACGTAGTCGATCGAGGGCTCGAACGACGCGGGCGTGGCGCCGCCGGTGATCTCGTTGCGCAGCTCGTCGAGCGTGTAGCCCACGGCCAGCTTGGCCGCGACCTTGGCGATCGGGAAGCCGGTGGCCTTGGAGGCCAGCGCCGACGAACGCGACACGCGCGGATTCATCTCGATGACGACCATGCGGCCGTCCTTCGGGTTGATCGAGAACTGCACGTTCGAGCCGCCGGTGTCGACGCCGATCTCGCGCAGCACGGCCAGCGAGGCGTTGCGCAGGATCTGGTATTCCTTGTCGGACAGCGTCTGCGCGGGTGCCACGGTGATCGAGTCGCCGGTGTGCACGCCCATCGGGTCGAGGTTCTCGATCGAGCAGACGATGATGCAGTTGTCGGCCTTGTCGCGCACGACTTCCATCTCGTACTCTTTCCAGCCGAGCAGCGATTCCTCGATCAGCAGCTCGTTGGTCGGCGAGGCTTCGATGCCGCGCTTGCAGATGGTCTCGAACTCGTCCGGGTTGTAGGCGATGCCGCCGCCGGTGCCGCCGAGCGTGAAGCTGGGACGGATCACGGTCGGGAAGCCGAGCGTCTTCTGCACGGCCCAGGCTTCGTCCATCGTGTGCGCGATGCCCGAGCGCGCCGACCCGAGACCGATCTTGGTCATCGCGTCCTTGAACTTCAGGCGGTCCTCGGCCTTGTCGATGGCTTCGGGCGTGGCGCCGATCAGCTCGACCGGCTTGCCCGTGGCCGCGCCCTGGTACTTGTCGAGCACGCCGTTGCGCCAGAGGTCGAGCGCGCAGTTCAGCGCGGTCTGGCCGCCCATGGTCGGCAGGATCGCGTCGGGGCGTTCCTTGGCGATGATCTTCTCGACCGTCTGCCAGGTGATCGGCTCGATGTAGGTGACATCGGCCGTGGCCGGGTCGGTCATGATCGTCGCGGGGTTGCTGTTGATCAGGATGACCTTGTAGCCCTCCTCGCGCAGCGCCTTGCACGCCTGCACGCCGGAGTAGTCGAACTCGCAGGCCTGGCCGATGATGATCGGGCCGGCGCCGATGATGAGGATCGATTTGAGGTCTGTCCGCTTAGGCATGCTCTTTCTCCGTCTTTTCCGTATTGTTCTTTTCCATGAGTGCCGTGAAGCGATCGAACAGGTAGCCGATGTCGTGCGGGCCGGGCGAGGCTTCGGGGTGGCCCTGGAAGCAGAACGCCGGCTTGTCGGTGCGGGCCAGGCCCTGCAGCGTGTTGTCGAACAGGCTCACATGCGTGGGACGCAGGTTCGCCGGCAGCGACTTCTCGTCGACCGCGAAGCCGTGGTTCTGGCTCGTGATGCTGACGCGGCCGCTGTCGAGGTCCTTGACCGGGTGGTTCGCGCCGTGGTGGCCGAACTTCATCTTGAAGGTCTTCGCGCCCGAGGCCAGCGCCATGATCTGGTGGCCCAGGCAGATCCCGAAGGTCGGGATGCCGGTTTCGATCAGTTCCCTGACCGCGCTGATCGCGTAGTCGCAGGGCTCCGGGTCGCCGGGACCGTTGGCCAGGAAGATGCCGTCCGGCTTGAGCTTGAGCACGTCGGCCGCGGGCGTCTGGGCCGGCACCACGGTGATGCGCGCGCCGCGCTGGGCGATCATGCGCAAAATGTTCTTCTTGACGCCGTAGTCGAAGGCCACGACGTGGAAGCGCGGCGTGATCTGCACGCCATAGCCCGGCTTGCCGTTCGAGTTGGCGAGCTTCCACTCGGTCTCGGTCCACTCGTAGGTCTGCTGCACCGACACCACCTTGGCGAGGTCGAGGCCGGCCATGCTCGGCGCGGCCTTGGCGGCGGCGATGGCCTTGTCGATCAGCGCCTGGGTGACCGCTTCCCCTTCGGCCAGTCCCAGGATGCAGCCGTTCTGCGCGCCGTGCGTGCGCAGGTGGCGGGTCAGCTTGCGGGTGTCGATGTTGGCGATGGCGACGGTCTTGCCTTCCACCAGGTACTGCGACAGCGTCGCGGTATGGCGGAAGTTGGAGGCGATCTGCGGCAGGTCCCGAATGATGAGGCCCGCGGCATGGATCTTGTCGGCTTCGATGTCCTCGGGATTGACGCCGTAGTTGCCGATGTGCGGATACGTGAGCGTCACGATCTGCTGGCAGTAGCTCGGGTCGGTGAGGATTTCCTGGTAGCCGGTCATCGCGGTGTTGAACACCACTTCACCGACGGTGGAGCCGGTGGCTCCGATCGAGTTGCCTTGAAAGACCGTGCCGTCTGCGAGCGCCAGGATGGCGGGCGGGAAACTTCCCTTGAGAGACAAAAGCACTGGGTTCTCCGGATGGTTACGGTCGCCCGGCATCCAGGGCTTTGAAGCCTTGGGACTGCTGCTTAAGGGGAAGATGGCGTGGAATGCGGCCGGGCGACGCTGATTTGCGAGTAAGCCCCCGATTGTAGCCCGGCGGCCGTCGCCTCTTGCCTCGCGGGGCATGAAGATTCGCTTGCCCGTACACCAGCCATGCGTCAATGGCATGAACCCGGCGGGCAACTGAGAATGTTTCTTATCTTTTCAGGGTGGCCGCGCCGCTGGCGTGCAGGCAGATGGCGGCGGCCGCGGCCACGTTGAGCGACTCCTCGCCCCCGGGCTGCGCGATGCGGATGTGGTGCGTGGCCAGCGCCTCCAGCGCGGCCGACACGCCCTGCCCTTCATGGCCCAGCAGCCAGGCGCAGGGATGCGGCAGCTTCGCCTCGTGCAGCCAGTCGCCGCGGTGCGAGCTGGTGGCGACCAGCGGCACCGCCAGCGCCTCGAGCGCCGCGGCATCGACGCCCTCGATCAGCCGCAGGCCGAAATGGGCGCCCATGCCAGCGCGCAGCACCTTGGGCGACCAGAGCGCCGCCGTGCCCTTGAGCGCGATCACCTGCTGGAAGCCGAAGGCCGCGGCACTGCGCAGCACGGAGCCGACGTTGCCGGCATCCTGCAGCCGGTCGAGCACCACGGTCGGCGCCTCGGGCAGCACCGCGGGCCGTTCGGGCAGCTCAAGCAGGAAGCCCATCGGCGCCGGCGATTCCAGCCCGCTCGCCGCCTTCAGCAGTTCGTCGTCGACGACCACCGTCTTGGCGGCGTCGCGCGACCATTCGGTGGGCGCCTGCGGCCAGAACGACAGCGAGAACACGGCCACCGCCGGCGTCACGCCGCGTGCCAGCGCCGCGCGGCACAGATGGTCGCCTTCGAGCCAGATGCGACCCAGCTTGCGGTAGGCGCCCGGATCCTGCGCCAGCTTGCGCAGGTCCTTGAGCAATGGGTTGTCGCGCGAGCTGATGCGGCTCGGGCCGGCGGGCGTGGTCATCGGATCAGGGCGCCGGGCGCAGTTCGATGGCCACGACCTGGGCCTGCACCGACACAGCGGGCAGCGGCGATTCGACCTGGACGACCGGCACGGTCGGCGCCATGCGCGCCAGCGCAGCCGCCACCGGACTGAACGAGCGCCGGTGGTGCACGCAGGCGCCGTGCTGCAGCAGGGCCTCGAGATGCTCGGGCGTACCGTAGCCCTTGTGGCCCGCGAAGCCGTAGTGCGGAAACTCCTGGTGCAATTGCTCGCAGAGCCGGTCGCGGTGCACCTTGGCCAGGATCGACGCGGCCGAGATCGCCTTCACGCGCGCGTCGCCTTTGACGATGGCCTCGGCCAGCACGTCGAGCTGGGGCAGCCGGTTGCCGTCCACCAGCACCTTGGTCGGCTTCAGGCGCAGGCCCTCGACCGCGCGGCGCATCGCCAGCATGGTCGCCTGCAGGATGTTATGGGTGTCGATCTCCTCCACGCTGGCCTGCGCGATCGAGCAGCACAGCGCCTGGGCCATGATCTGGTCGTGCAGGCGCTCGCGCTGCAGCGCGGTCAGGGTCTTGGAGTCGGCCAGGCCGCGGATCGGGTGCTGGTCGTCGAGGATCACGGCCGCGGCCACCACCGGCCCGGCCAGCGGACCGCGTCCCGCTTCGTCCACGCCCGCCAGCAGGCCGGGCGCGTCCCAGGCCAGGGGCGCCTGTTCAGCCTTCAAGAACTTTCTGGATCGCATCGGCGCACAGTGTCGGCGTATCGCGCTGCAGTTGCACGTGGAGTTCGGCGAAACGCGCCTCGAGCGCGCGCACCCGCTCGGGGGCGTCGAGCCATTCGAGCGTGGCCTGGGCCAGCGCCTCGGGCGACGCGGCCTCCTGCAGCAATTCGGGCACCACGAAGTCGCGGCACAGGATGTTGGGCAGCCCGACCCATGGCTGGAGCTGCTTGCGCTGCATCATCCGCCACGAGAGGCTGTTCATGTTGTAGGCGATGACCATCGGCCGCTTGAACAGCGCCGCCTCGAGCGTGGCGGTGCCGCTGGCGATCAGCGTGACGTCGCAGGCCGACAGCGCGGCATGCGACTGCCCGTCGAGCAGCGTCACCGCATCGCCCAGGCCGCTGGCCTTCAGCAGCGCCTCGACCTCGGCGCGCAGCCCCGGCAGGATCGGCGCCACGAAGCGCAGCGCGGGCCGCGCCTTGCGCATCAGCGCGGCGGCCTCGAAGAAGCGGGCCGCCAGGTAGCGGACCTCGGAGCGCCGGCTGCCCGGCAGCAGCGCCACCACCTGGGCGTCGGGCGCGAGGCCCAGCGAGGCACGCACCGCCGCGCGGTCGACCGTCATGGGAATCACATTGGCCAGCGGATGCCCGACGTAGCTCGCCTGCACGCCCTGCGAGGCCAGCAGCTCGGGCTCGAACGGGAAGATGCACAGCACGTGGTCGGCCGCGGCGCGGATCTTCTCGATGCGCTCGGGCCGCCAGGCCCAGATCGACGGGCAGACGAAGTGCACCGTCTTCATGCCGCGGCCGCGCAGGCCGGCCTCGAGGTCGAGGTTGAAATCGGGCGCATCGACGCCGATGAAGAGCTCCGGCCATTCGCGCAAGAGCCGCGCCTTGAGCTGGCGCCGGATGCCGGCGATCTCGGCGTAGTGGCGCAGCACCTCGATGTAGCCGCGCACCGCGAGCTTTTCCTGCGGCCACCAGCTCTCGAAACTGTGCGCCAGCATGCGCGGGCCGCCGATGCCGGCGGTTTGCAGATCGGGCCAGCGCGCCTGAAGGCCGTCGAGCAGCAGACCCGCGAGCAGGTCGCCCGAAGCCTCGCCCGCGACCAGCGCAAAACGGCGCGGTTCGGGCCGCTGTGCGTCCTTCTGCATCGCCCTCACCTCAGCGCGCGATGCCGCGCGTCGAGTTGGCGATGAAGGATTCCATCAACGCGATGTCCTCGGCCGCTTCCGGCATCTCTGCGGCCAGCGCGGCGATGCCCGCGCGTGCCTCGTCGAGCGTCTTGCCTTGGCGGTACAACAGGCGATGCATCTGCTTGACCGCCGCGAGCCGCTGGGCCGAGAAGTCGCGCCGACGCAGCCCCACGATGTTGAAGCCGCGAACCGCCAGCGGATTGCCGTCGACCAGCATGAAAGGCGGCACGTCCTGCGACACCGCGCTGGCGAAGCCGACCATCGCGTGGGCACCGATCGAAACGAACTGGTGAATGCCCGTCAACCCGCCGATCGTGACCCAGTCGGCTAGGTGCACATGACCGGCCAGCGTGGTCTGGTTGGCCAGCGTCGTGTGGTTGTCGACATGGCAGTCGTGCGCGATGTGGGTGTAGGCCATGATCCAGTTGTCGTGGCCCACGCGGGTCACTCCACCCGCCCCCGGCACGCCGAGGTTGAAGGTGCAGAACTCGCGGATGAGATTGCGGTCGCCGATGACCAGCTCGGTCGGCTCGCCGGCGTATTTCTTGTCCTGCGGGATCGCGCCGAGCGAGGCGAACTGGAAGATCCGGTTGTCGCGGCCGATGGTGGTCCGCCCCTCGATCACGCAGTGCGGGCCGATGGTCGTGCCCGCACCGATACGCACGTGCGGGCCGATCACGGTATAGGGACCGACCGCGACCGACGGGTCGAGCTCGGCCTTGGGATCGACGATGGCCGTCGGATGAACCTGCGTCATGCGCCGATCGTCAGGCGTTGATCTGGCGCATCGCGCACATCAGCGATGCCTCGCAGGCCAGCTCGCTGCCCACCAGCGCCCGGCCCTTGAACTTCGAGATGCCGGCCTTCATGCGCTCGATCTCGACCTCCAGCGTGAGCTGGTCGCCCGGCTCCACGGGGCGCTTGAAGCGCGCACCGTCGATCGCGGCGAAGTAGTAGACGGTGTTGTCGTCGGGCACGATGTCGAGCGAACGGAACGACAGCAGCGCCGCGGCCTGCGCCATGGCTTCGAGCATCAGCACGCCAGGCATCACCGGGCGGTGCGGGAAGTGGCCGTTGAAGAACGGCTCGTTCATGGTCACGTTCTTGAGCGCCGTGATGCGCTTGCCCTTCTCCATGTCCAGCACGCGGTCGACCAGCAGAAAAGGATAGCGGTGCGGCAGCAGCTTGAGGATTTGATGGATGTCGAGCGTCGTCGTCATGGTGGTCTGTTCCTGCATCGTCTTCATTGTTGGGAGGGAGCCTTCTCCAGCGCCTTCAGTCGTTCGCGCAGGCTGTGCAACTGCTTGAGCGTTGCAGCGTTCTTTTCCCAGGTCGCATTGTCATCGATGGGGAACATGCCGGTGTACTGGCCGGCCTTGCGGATGGAGCGTGTCACCACGGTGGCGGCGGACACGTGGACGTTGTCGGCCACGCTCAGGTGGCCCAGCACGATGGCGCCGCCGCCGAAGGTGCAGTTGGCGCCGATGGTCGCGCTGCCGGCCACGCCGACGCAGCCCGCCATCGCGGTGTTGCGGCCGACGCGCACGTTGTGGCCGATCTGGATCAGGTTGTCGAGCTTCACGCCGTCCTCGAGCACGGTGTCGTCGAGCGCACCGCGGTCGATGCAGGTATTGGCGCCGATCTCGACGTCGTTGCCGATGCGCACCGCACCGAGCTGCTCGATCTTGACCCAGCCCTCCTTGCTCGGCGCGAGGCCGAAGCCGTCGGCACCGATGACCACGCCCGGATGCAGCAGGCAGCGCTCGCCGATCGAGCAGTCCTCGCTCACGGTGACGCGCGACTTCAGCACCGTGCCGGCACCGATGCGCGCACCGCGCTCGATCACGCACAGCGCGCCGATGCGGGCCGTGGGATCGACCAGCGCTTCGGGATGAACCACGGCCGAGGGATGGATGCGCTCGGCCTCGGGCCGCGCATGGCTCGCTTTCCACAGCTGCGTGAGCCGCGCGAAGTACAGGTAGGGGTCGGGCGTGACGATGCAGGCGCCGCGCGCGGCCGCCGCATCGCTCATCGCGGGCGACACGATCACGCAGCCGGCCCTGGAGGCCGCGAGTTCCTGCTGGTATTTGGGATGGCTCAGGAAGCTGAGCGCATCGGGCTGTGCATTCTGGAGCGGGGACAAGCGCTCGATGGACAGCGTCGCATCGCCACGAAGCTCGCCCCCGAGGGCGTCAACGATGGCTCCTAGCTGCAGTGCCACGCCGGTACGCGGCGTTACTTGCCGCCCGTGGGCGAGGAAGCGGACGACGGCGTGCTCACCGAGGCGTTGAGCGCCTTGATCACCTTGTCGGTGATGTCGTGCTTCGGGTTGATGTAGATCGCTTCCTGCAGGATCGCATCGTACTTCTCGGCTTCGGCGACCTGCTTCACCACGCGGTTGGCGCGGTCGTAGACCTGCTGGAGCTCTTCGTTCTTGCGGGCGTTGAGGTCTTCCTGGAATTCGCGGCGGCGGCGCTGGAAGTCGCGGTCCTGCTCGATCAGCGTGCGCTGGCGTGCGTTGCGCTGGCTCTCGGGCAGGGCCGCGGCCTCGCGCTCGAACTTCTCGGACGCGGCCTTCAGGGCATCGCCCTGCGTGGTCAGGTCCTTCTCGCGCTTGAGGAACTCGGCCTCGAGCTTGGCCTGCGCCGCCTTCGCGGGCTGCGCCTCGCGCAGCACGCGGTCGGGATTGACGAAGCCGATACGAAATGTTTCCTGCGCCTGCGCCCATGCAGGCGCCGCGATCCATGTCATCGCGGGAATCAGCAACGCGCCTGCCGCGGCGCGAATCAAATGCGTCATTAGAAAGAAGTTCCGATCTGGAATTGCAGGCGCTGGATTCTATCCTTCGGGATCAGGATGACGCCCGTGTTCGGGTCCTGCACTTCCTTCTGCTGGCGCACCGGAACGGCGTAGGCGATCCGCAGCGGGCCGAGCGGGGAGATCCAGCTGATGCCGAGGCCGACCGACGCGCGGATCTTCTTCGAAGCCTTCCACTGCTCGTCGGTGAGGCCCGCCGAGCGCGAGCCGAACACGTTGCCGGCGTCGAAGAAGCCGTACAGGCGCAGCGTGCGGTCGTTGCCAGCGCCGGGGAACGGCGTGCTGAGTTCGGCGTTGAAGATGGCCTTCTTGGTACCGCCGAGCGCGGCGCCTTCGGTCTGGCCGAGCAGCGGCACGTCGCGCGGGCCGAGCGAGTTCTGCTCGAAGCCGCGCACCGAGCCCAGGCCACCGGCGTAGAAGTTCTTGAAGATCGGGTAGACCTTGCCGCCGAGCGCCTTGCCGTAGCCGACTTCGGAGTTGATCGCGAAGGTGTACTGCTTGTTGATCGGGAAGAACTGCTGGTACTGGTAGTTGGTCTTGAAGTACCGCATGTCGCCGCCGATGCCAACCTCGAGGTTGGCACGTTGCAGGCGGCCCTTGGTCGGGACCAGCGCGCTGTCGCGGTCGTCGCGCGCCCAGCCCACGGTCAGCGGGATGCCCCAGACGCTGTCGTTCGAGCAGCCGTCGATCACGTCGAAATTGAGGCCCGGCACGAGGCTGGGAATCGGACGCGTGGTGCAACCGAAGTAGTTGCGGTAGGAGTTCGGGGTCAGGAACGCGTAGGTGTTCTTGGCGTTGAAGGCATAGCGCTCCACGCCGATGCCGAAGAACACGGTGTCGAGTTCGCTGAACGGCACGCCGAAGCGGATCGAGGCGCCCTGGTTGACCAGTTGGTAGTCGCCGTCGACCGCCGTGTTGTACGGGCGGGTCGTGTTGTGATAGACGCTGATCGTGCGCGAGATGCCGTCCTTGGTGAAGTACGGATCGGTGGTGGTCACCGAGATCGTGCGGTTCGACTTGCTGGTGTTGACCTGCAGGCCCAGGTAGTTGCCCGAGCCGAACACGTTTTCCTGCTGGATGCCGAAGGTCAGCGAGACCCGCTCCGCGCTCGAGTAACCGGCGCCCAGCTGCAGCGAGCCGGTGGGCTTCTCGGCCACGGTGATCAGCAGGTCGACCTGGTCGGGCGAACCCGGCAGTTCCTGGGTTTCGACGTTCACCTCGGTGAAGTAGCCCAGGCGGTCCACGCGGTCGCGCGAGAGCTTGATCTTGTCACCGTCGTACCAGGAAGCCTCGTACTGGCGGAATTCGCGGCGGATCACTTCGTCGCGCGTGCGGGTGTTGCCGCCGACGTTCACGCGGCGCACGTAGACGCGGCGCGAGGGCTCGCCCTGCAGCACCAGCGTCACGCGGTTGTTGGTGCGGTCGATCTCGGGCTTGGCCTGCACGCGTGCGAAGGCGTAGCCAAAGGTGCCGAAGTAGTCGGTGAAGGCCTTGGTGGTCGCCGTGACCTGCTCGCCGTTGTAGGGCTCGCCCGGCTTGATCGTGACCAGGGTCTTGAATTCCTCGTCGCGGCCGAGGAAGTTGCCGTCGAGCTTGACGCCCGCGACGACGAACTTCTCGCCTTCGGTGATGTTCACCGTGACCGTCAGGTCCTGGCGGTCGGGCGAGATCGCGACCTGGGTCGAGTCGACGCGGAACTCGAGGTAGCCGCGCGTGATGTAGTAGCTCTTCAGCGTCTCGAGGTCGGCATTGAGCTTGGCGCGCGAGTACTGGTTCGACTTGGTGTACCAGCTGAGCCAGCCGCCACTGTCCTGGTCGAACAGGTCGAGCAGCGTGCTCTCGCTGAAGTCCTTGTTGCCGACGATGTGCACTTCGCGGATGCGTGCCGAATCGCCTTCGGTGACCGTGAAGGTCAGGTTCACGCGGTTGCGCTCGATCGGCGTGACGGTGGTCACGACCTGCGCGTTGTAGAGGCTGCGGCTCACGTACTGGCGCTTGAGCTCCTGCTCGGCGCGGTCGGCCAGGGCCTTGTCGTAGGGCCGGCCTTCGGTCAGGCCCACTTCGCGCAGCGCCTTCTGCAGCGCGGCCTTGTCGAATTCCTTGGTGCCGACGAAGTCGACGTCGGCGATGGTCGGGCGCTCCTCGACGATCACCACCAGCACATTGCCGTTGACGTCGATGCGCACGTCCTTGAACAACCCCAGATCGAACAGCGCGCGGATGGCGGCCGAACCGCGATCGTCGCTGTAGGTGTCGCCCACGCGCAGCGGCAGCGACGCGAAGATGGTTCCGGGCTCCACGCGTTGCAGGCCTTCAACGCGGATGTCGCGCACGGTGAAAGGCTCGACGGCCCAGGCTGCCGTGGCCGCGAGCGTGCTGGCCACCAGTGCGGCAACGCTACGCAGGCGAAAGCGACTGAAGTTTTTGTTCATCTGTGAATTGATCCGGCGCGGAAAGGGCCGGCAAGATAGTTAACCAAAGAGCCGCGATGTGTCGTTGAACAAGGCAATCGACATCATGACCAGGAGCAGGGCAACGCCACCGCGCCCAAGCCAGTCCATCCAGACGTCGGAGACGCTTTTACCGGTCAGGCCCTCCCAAAGATAATACATCAGGTGCCCCCCATCGAGGACCGGCAGCGGGAGCAGATTCAGCACGCCCAGGCTCACGCTGATGAGCGCGAGGAACACCAGGTACTGCGTGAAACCGAGGCTGGCGGACTTGCCGGCGTAGTCGGCAATGGTGATCGGGCCGCTGAGATTCTTGATTGAGGCCTGGCCGATGACCATCTTGGCCATCATGCGCACGGTCAGCGCCGAGACCTCCCAGGTGCGGACCACGCCGCGCCAGACGCCGTCGACCGGGCCCTGCCGCACGGTCACCATGTCGGGCGGCGCCCCCACGTAGGCGCCGATGCGGCCGACCTTCAGGCCGCCCTCGTCGCGCACCTCGGGCGTGACTTCGAGCGTCTGGACGCGGCCTTCGCGTTCGATCTGCCAGGGCAGCGCGAGCGCCTTGCCCTCCTTGACCGAAGCGCGGATCGCCTCGCGCAGCTGCTGGCCGTCGACGATGGCGGTGTCGCCGATGGCGCGCACCAGGTCGCCGCGACGCAGGCCCGAACGCTCGCCGGCGCCGCCGGCCATCACCTCGCCGATCTCGGGACGGGTCATGGGCGCGAGCACGCCGATCTTGCGGAACATCTGGGCGTCGGCGTCCTTGGCCTCGATGCGGCTCAGCGGCAGCACCAGCGTGCGGGCCGACTGGCCGCCCTGCCCCGCCACCTCGAGCGTCAGGTCGTGGCCGTCGAGCGCGCCGCGGGTCATGCGCCAGCGCAGGTCCTCGAAGGACTGGACCTCGGTCAGGTCGTCGCCCTCGAAGCCGGCACGGGCGATGTGCTCGCCGCCGCGCAGCCCGGCCTGCTCGGCCAGCGAAGCGGCCACCGGCCGCGCCAGAGTTGCGACCGGCTCCTGCACGCCGATCCAGTTCACAGCCGTGTAGAGCACCACCGCCATCAGCAGGTTGGCGATCGGACCGGCCGCGACGATGGCCGCGCGCGAACGCAGCGGCTGGGTGTTGAAGGCGCGATGCCGCTCCTCGGGCGCCACCGGGGCCTCGCGCTCGTCGAGCATCTGCACGTAGCCGCCGAAGGGAAACAGGCCGATGGCGAACTCGGTGTCCTGGCCCGGATGCTGGCGCCGCGGCTTCCAGGCGTAGACGGGCTTGCTGACGCGCCAGAGGATGCGGCCGAGCAGCGAGGGGCTGTCGGGGCTGCCGAACGGCAGCGTGGCCACGCCGAAGCGCTTGACCTTCACCCCGCAGGCGACCGCGACCCGGTAGTGGCCGTATTCATGAACGGTGATCAGCAGGCCGAGCGCGACGATGAATGCAACGAGGGTGAGCATCCGGAACCTTGCTTCTTGAAATCGGTGACGCGCGAGGCGTCAGGCGGAAAGGCGCAGCGCCGCGGCATTCGCGGCAGCGCGGGCGCTGGCGTCGATGGCCAGCAGATCGGCCAGCGACGCCGGCTTGGAGGGCGCGACCGCCTCCAAAGTTTCCATGTTGACCGCATGAATGCGATCGAAGCGCAGCCGGCGTGCCAGGAAGGCCTCGACCGCGACCTCGTTGGCGGCATTCAGCACGGCCGTGGTGCCGGGCACCGCGCGCAGCGCCTGCCAGGCCAGGTCCAGGCCCGGGAAGAGCGCCGCGTCGGGCGCATCGAAGCTCAGGTCGGCCAACTGGCGGAAATCCAGCCGCGCCGCCCCGCTCTCGATGCGCTCGGGCCAAGTCAGGCCGACGGCGATCGGCACCCGCATGTCGGGCGTGCCGAGCTGGGCGAGGATCGATGCGTCGGTGAACTGCACCATCGAATGCACCACGCTCTGGGGATGGATCACCACCTCGATCTGCTCGGGTGCCACGCCGAACAGGTGCCGCGCCTCGATCACCTCGAGGGCCTTGTTCATCATGGTGGCCGAGTCGACCGAGATCTTGCGCCCCATGACCCAGTTGGGATGGGCGCAGGCCTGCTCGGGCGTGACGCTGCCGAGGGTGTCGGGCGCACGGGTGCGGAACGGGCCGCCCGAGGCGGTGAGGATGATCTTGTCGATGCGCCGCGCCCAGGTGGCGGGATCCTCGGGCAGCGACTGGAAGATGGCCGAATGCTCGCTGTCGATCGGCAGCAGCGTCGCCCCGCCCTCGCGCACCGTGCGCATGAACAGGTCGCCGCCGACCACCAGCGCCTCCTTGTTGGCGAGCAGCAGGCGCTTGCCGGCGCGCGCGGCCGCCAGGCAGGGGCCGAGGCCCGCGGCGCCGACGATGGCCGCCATGACGGCATCGACCTCGTCGTGCGACGCTATCTCTTCGATAGCGCCGGCACCCGACAGGACCCGGGTCGGCAGATTGTTCTGCTGGAGCTTTTCGGCCAGCGCGGCCGCATGGGCCTCGCTCGCCATGACCGCGAAGCGCGGCGAGAAGCGCGCGCACTGCGCGAGCATCTCGTCGACCTTGGTGGCGGCCGAGAGCGCGAAGACCTCGAAGCGCTCGGGATGACGCGCGATGACGTCGAGCGTGCTGACGCCGACCGAACCGGTCGAGCCGAGCACCGTCACGCGTTGTCTGGGAGAAGTGTTCACAGAAAAGCCAGCATCATTGCAATGGGGAGCGTGGGCAAGAGGGCATCCACCCGATCGAGCACCCCGCCGTGGCCGGGCAGCAGCCGGCTGCTGTCCTTGGCGCCCGCGCTGCGCTTGATTAGAGATTCGACCAAGTCACCGACCACGCTCATCGCCGCCAGGAAGACCACGCCGAGCAGCAGCAGCCACCAGCCGCGCGTCGCCAGCCGGCTGTAGAGGCTGGCCACCGTGGCCTGCGCCGAGGCATCGGCCCAGACCCAGGCCAGCGCCAGCACCACCACGCCCGCCATGCCGCCCCAGACGCCTTCCCAGCTCTTGCCGGGACTGATCGCGGGCGCGAGCTTGCGCCGCGTGAACTTGAGGCCGAAGGCGCGGCCGGCGAAATAGGCGAAGACGTCGGCGACCCAGACCAGCACCAGGATCGAGAGCAGGAAGTTGATCCCGATCAGGCGTGCCTGCACCGCGGCCAGCCAGGCCACCCACAGCGCCAGCAGCCCGCCCACGAGGCGGATGCCGCGCGGCACCTTGGGCCAGCCCGGCACCGCGGCGCGCAGCAGCGCCGCGCCGCCGAGCACCCAGGCGGCGCTGGCGAGCGTCCACAGCAGCAGCAGCGGTCGCTCGAGCAGTCCGAGCCACCACGAGAGCGCGCACAACACCACCATCTCGAGGCCGAGGAACACGGACACCCGCTGGCCATAGCCGTTGAGGCGCCCCCACTCCCAGGCCGCGGCGCCGATCAGCACCAGCATCACGCAGCCGAAAGGAACGTAGGAAGGATAGAAAAGCGCCGGCAGAAGGATCGCCAGCAGGACGATCGCCGTGAGGATGCGTTGCTTGAGCATGCAGCGGGGTTCGTCCGGGAGAGAGAGGTTCAGGCCGTCTGGCGGGGTCTGGCGCTGGTCGTGACCTGCGCCGATGTCTTGCCGAAGCGGCGCTCGCGATTCTGGAATGCGGCGATGCCCTCGTCGAGCGCGGCCTCGTCGAACTCGGGCCAGAGCTTGTCGCTGAAGAACAGCTCGGCGTAGGCGCTCTGCCAGAGCAGGAAGTTCGACAGCCGCTGTTCGCCGCCGGTGCGGATGAACAGGTCGGGATCGGGCACGTGGGCGAGCGCCATCGCACGGTCGAGGTTGAGCTCGGTCAGCGGCTCGCCGCGCTCGGCCAGCTTGGCGGCGGCCTGGGCAATGTCCCAGCGGCCACCGTAGTTGAAGCACACGTTGAGCACCAGGCGCTCGTTCATCGCCGTGGCGTTCTCGGCGTCGATCAGCCCCTTCACCATCTTCGGCGACAGGCCGCCGCGCTCGCCGACGAAGCGCAGCTGCACGCCGTCGCGGCCGAGCTTGGGCACTTCGCGCGCCAGCGCGCCGACCATCAGGTCCATGAGGCCCGAGACCTCCTCGGGTGGGCGGTTCCAGTTCTCCGAGGAGAAGGCGAACACGGTCAGCACCCGCACGCCGCGGTCGACGCAGGCCTTGACGCAGCGGCGCAGCGACTCCACGCCCTGCTTGTGCCCTGCCACGCGGGGCAGGAAGCGCCGCGTGGCCCAGCGGCCATTGCCATCCATGACGATGGCGATGTGATGGGGAATGGTCTGCGGCTTGGAGGCGGCCATGGGCAGCCTCAAACGGCCATGATCTCCGCTTCCTTGGCCGCGATCAGGCGATCGATTTCCGCGATGTGGCGGTCGGTCACCTTCTGGATCTCGGCTTCGGCACGCTTCTGGTCGTCTTCCGAAGCCAGCTTGTCCTTGACCAGCTTCTTGACCGATTCGTTGGCATCGCGGCGCAGGTTGCGCGTCGCGACCTTGGCGCTTTCGCCTTCGTTGCGCACCAGCTTGGTCATCTCGCGGCGGCGCTCTTCGCTCATGGCCGGCAGCGGCACGCGGATCAGCTCGCCCATCGAGGCCGGGTTGAGACCCAGGTCGCTTTCGCGGATGGCCTTCTCGATCTTGGCGCCCATGCCCTTTTCCCAGGGCTGCACGCTCAGCGTGCGCGAGTCGAGCACCGACACGTTGGCCACCTGGCTCAGCGGCACCTGCGAACCGTAGTACTCGACATGGATCGAGTCGAGCAGCGCGGCGTTGGCACGGCCGGTGCGGATCTTGGTGAGGTTGTTCTGGAAGGCAGCGATCGACTGGTTCATCTTCGCGTCGGTCGTGCTGCGGATATCGGCAATGGTCATTCTCAAATACTCCTAGGCATGCACCAGCGTGCCCTCGTCCTCGCCCATGACGACGCGCTTGAGCGCGCCGTTCTTGAAGATCGAGAACACCTTGATCGGCAGCTTCTGGTCGCGGCACAGCGCGAAGGCTGCCGCGTCCATGATGCCGAGATTCTGCGCGATGGCCTGATCGAAGGTCAGGCTGGCGTAGCGCGTTGCATCGGGATGGGTCTTCGGGTCGGCGCTGTAGACGCCGTCGACCTTGGTCGCCTTGAGCACCAGCTCGGCGCCGATCTCGGCGCCACGCAGCGCCGCGGCGGTGTCGGTGGTGAAGAAGGGATTGCCGGTGCCCGCGGCGAACACCACGACCTTGCCTTCCTCGAGGTACTGCAGCGCCTTGGGCCGCACGTAGGGCTCGACCACCTGCTCGATGGCGATGGCGGACATCACGCGCGCCACCAGCCCCTGCTTGTTCATGGCATCGGCCAGCGCCAGCGAGTTCATCACCGTGGCCAGCATGCCCATATAGTCGGCCGTGGCACGGTCCATGCCGACCGAGCCGCCCGCGACGCCGCGGAAGATGTTGCCGCCGCCGATCACGACCGCCACCTCGACGCCCATGTTCACGACCTCGGCCACTTCCGCGACCATGCGAACGATGGTGGCGCGGTTGATGCCGAAGGCGTCGTCGCCCATCAGTGCCTCTCCCGACAGCTTCAACAAGATTCGCTTGTGGGCTGGGCGGGGATCAGACATGGGCAATTTCCTTTAAGAGTGAGCGGGGGCGAGTGTAGAGCTTGGCGGTGAAAAGGCGACAGCATGCACCTGCACGCTGTCGCCTTCTGGCGGGGGACGGTCTCAGGCGGCGGCCTTGGCGGCTGCGACCTGGGCCGCGACTTCGGCAGCGAAGTCGTCGACCTTCTTCTCGATGCCCTCGCCGACCACGTACAGGGTGAAGCCCTTGACGGTGGTGTTGACGGCCTTGAGCATCTGTTCGACGGTCTGCTTGTCGTTCTTCACGAACGGCTGGTTGTGCAGCGAGACTTCCTTGAGGAACTTCTGCACGCCGCCCTCGATGCGCTTGGCAACGATGTCGGCGGGTTGCGGCTTCTTGCCCTCGGCTTCGGCGGTCTTGCGGTCTTCTTCCGCCTTGCCCGCGGCCACGGCACGCTCCTTCTCGATCAGCTCGGCCGGCACGTCCGACGCGGCAACCGACACCGGCTTCATGGCGGCGATGTGCATCGCGACGTCCTTGGCGGCAGCGTCGTCACCTTCGAACTCGACCACCACGCCGATGCGCGTGCCGTGCAGGTACGAAGCCAGCTTGCCGTTGCCGGCGAAGCGCTTGAAGCGGCGGAAGCTCATGTTCTCGCCGATCTTGCCGACCAGGCCCTTGCGCACGTCCTCGAGCGTGGGGCCGAAGCCGTCCTGCTCGTAGGCCAGCGCGCCCAGCGCGGCGATGTCGGCCGGGTTGTTCTGCGCGACCAGCTTAGCGGCGGCATTGGCCAGCGCCAGGAAGCTGTCGTTCTTGGTGACGAAATCGGTTTCGCAATTGATCTCGATCATCGCGCCGGCGGCGTCGTCGACATAGGCAGCCACCACGCCTTCGGCGGTGATGCGGCTCGATGCCTTGCCGGCCTTGTTGCCGAGCTTGATGCGCAGCAGCTCTTCGGCCTTTTCCATGTTGCCGTCGGCCTCGGTCAGAGCCTTCTTGCACTCCATCATCGGCGCGTCGGTCTTGGCGCGCAGTTCGCCGACCATGCTTGCGGTGATTGCAACCATTGTTTCTCTCCGTATTCAGAAAATCAGATTAAAAAAAAGGGGCAACGAAGCCCCTTCTTCAGGCGCGGGGACGCGCAGCTCAGGCCGAAGCGCTTTCTTCGACTTCGACGAATTCGTCGCTACCCTCGGCGATGGCCTTGACCACGTCGCTGGTCGCGCTGTTGCGGCCTTCGATGATCGCGTCGGCGATGCCACGGGCGTACAGCGTGACAGCCTTCGACGAGTCGTCGTTGCCGGGGATCACGTAGTCGATGCCTTCGGGCGAGTGGTTGGAGTCCACCACGCCGATCAGCGGAATGCCGAGCTTCTTGGCTTCGGCCACGGCGATCTTGTGGAAGCCCACGTCGATCACGAAGATGGCGTCGGGCAGCGCAGCCATGTCCTGGATGCCGCCGATGTCCTTCTCGAGCTTCTCGATTTCACGGGTGAAGGTGAGCTGCTCTTTCTTGCTCAGGCTGTCGAGGCCGGCTTCCTGCTGGGCCTTCATGTCCTTCAGACGCTTGATCGAGGTCTTGACGGTCTTGAAGTTGGTCAGCATGCCGCCGAGCCAGCGGGTGTCGACGAAGGGCACGCCGGCGCGGCGGGCTTCGGCAGCGACGATTTCGCGCGCCTGGCGCTTCGTGCCGACCATCAGGATCGTGCCGCGATTGGCCGTCAGCTGCTTGGCGTACTTGGCCGCATCCTGGAACATCGGAAGCGACTTTTCCAGGTTGATGATGTGGATCTTGTTGCGATGACCGAAGATGAACGGGGCCATCTTGGGGTTCCAGAAGCGGGTTTGGTGACCGAAATGGACACCGGCTTCCAGCATTTCGCGCATGGTGACGGACATTGAAGTTACTCCGAAGGTTGGGTCTAAAATCCAGCCCGTTTTTGCACTCCGCTGGACACTGCATGCCGGCTTGGCCGGCAACGCTGCATCAGCGAGGTCGCAACACCTTGATTGGGCTGGTTTGCGAATGTGTTTCGTCGGTGTGGCGCTCCGTCTTGACAGATGAAGTACCGCGTGAGCGAAACCCAAAGAGTATAGCACGCACCTCGGACACCCCTGCCCCGCACGCCTTGCCAGATCCCGAAGCCCCACCTTCCAGCCGCCCGTCGGACGCCGTTCGACGGATGCGCGCCCTCGATGCCCCGCCGTGTACCCGGGGAACGCCCCGGGGCGCCAATGCTCTGGCATGCTGCGCTGCACGACGAGACGGCATGGCTGCTGCAAAAACAATAGCTAGGCACCTTCGTCAGATGGACGTCAGCACTCTTTTTTATCCTGAATCTCAATGAAAATCGCGATCGTGGGCGCCGGCATCATCGGTGTCACCACCGCCTGGGAGCTGGCGTCCGACGGCCATGAAGTGACCGTTTTCGAACGCCGGGGCGCCGCCGCCGAGGAAGCCAGCTTCGCCAACGCCGGCGTGGTGGCGCCCGGCTACGTCACGCCCTGGGCAGCGCCCGGCATGCGCCTGAAGGTGCTGCGCTCGCTGCTGTCCTCGCACGGCGCCATCAAGCTGCGCTGGCCGCTGTCCTCGCGCGACCTCGGCTGGATGTCGCGCTGGCAGAAGGCCTGCAAGCTCGAAACCTACCTCGCGAACCGCGCGCGCATGCAGCGCCTGGCCTTCTACAGCCGCACCCGGCTGCACGAGGTGAGCGAGGCCCGCGAACTCAGCTACGAGCGCAGCGACGGCTACCTGGTGCTGCTGCGCTCCAAGCGCGAGCGCAAGCTGGTCCAGCCCGGCCTCGAGGTGCTGCGCAGCGCGGGCAGCGTGTTCCGCGAGGTCGATGCCGACGAGGCCCGGCTGATCGAGCCCGCCCTCAATCCCGACACGCCACTGGCCGGCGCCATCCACCTGCCCGAGGACGAGGTCGCCAACTGCCGCCAGTTCGCGCTGCTGCTCAAGTGGGAGGCCGAGTCGCTCGGCGCGCAGTTCCACTTCAACTGCGACATCGCGCCGCTGAGCCGCGCCGCGCCCACCTCGCTGTCGCTGGCCAGCGGTTCCGATGCGCTGCACTTCGATGCCGTGGTGGTCTGCGCCGGGCTCGGCTCGGCCTCGCTGCTGCGCCCGCTCGGCCTGCGGATCCCGATGGCGCCGGTCTACGGGCATTCGGTGAGCGCGCCGGTGCGCGAGCCGCTCAACGCGCCGCGCAGCGCGATCATGGACGAACGCTACAAGGTCGCGATCTCGCGCCTCGGCCAGCGCGTGCGCGTGGCCGGCAGCGCCGAGATCGGCGGCTCGGCCGACACCTTGAGCCAGCCCGCGATCCTCACGCTCTACAAGGTGCTGCAGGACTGGTTCCCGGGCGCGGCGACCCTGCAGTCGGGCGTGCAGCAGTGGAAAGGCGCACGGCCGATGCTGCCCGACGGGCCGCCGGTGCTCGGCGCGAGCGGCATCCCGGGGGTGTGGCTCAACCTCGGCCATGGCTCCAGCGGCTGGGCGCTGTCGTGCGGCAGCGCGCGCGTGGTGGCCGACCTGATCGCCGGGCAGGACCCCGGCGTGGACCTTGAGGGCCTGGGCGTCGAACGGCTCGGGTCCTGAGATTCAGGCCTCGTCCTTCGGGCCCCACTGGCGCGGGTGAGTAGCCGGCCGCTCGACCGGCAGCGGCGGCGGCTCCGGCGACCGCATACGCCGGGCCAGCCAGGACAGCAACGCGGGCGCGACCAGCACGCACACGGCCAGGCACAGCAGGTCCGCCGCCATCAGCAGCCAGCGCCACACACCCGCGGCGCCATCGATCATGGGATCGAGCCAGCGGATCAGCCCGAAGCCCCAGCCCACGCTCGCGGCCCAGGCCAGGTCGCGCAGCGGCACCCATCGCAGCGATTCGGCCAGCAGGAACACAGCCCAGACGATGGCCAGCCACCCCAGCGCCCAAGCCAGTCCTTCGCTCAACGCCATGCTGGTGACAACGAAGGCCACGAACCACGCAAGCAGCAGCACGATCAGCCAGCCGAGGAGCCCGAGACGTTTCATCGCGCGATCATAGGCAGGGGCAGAATCGCCCGATGCACCGCATCACCTCCGCCACCGCAGCCGACCTGTTCGACCTTGCTGCCACGCGCCGCATCGAACAGGCCGCCGCGGCCGCCCTGCCCGCTCACGCGCTGATGCAGCGCGCCGGGCTGGCGGTGGCACGGCTCGCAATGGCGATCGCGCCGCACGCCCGCACCGTCTGGGTGGCCTGCGGGCCGGGCAACAACGGCGGTGACGGCTTCGAGGCGGCCGCGCAGTTGCGGCAGCGCGGGGTCGAGGTCGTCGTCAGCTTCGCGGGCGACGAGGCCCGCCTGCCGGCCGACGCGAAAGCCTCGCTGCAGCGGGCTCGCGATGCGGGCGTGACCTTCGCCCCGGAGCCGCCCGCGCGCTACGAGCTCGCGATCGACGCACTGCTCGGCATCGGCGCCACCCGCCCGCCTCAAGGCGCGATGGCCGAGTGGCTGCGCTGCATGCATGGCGAGGCGCATCCCGTGCTCGCGGTGGACGTGCCATCGGGCCTGAATGCGGACACCGGCACGCTTTCGCACGGCGACGATCTTCTGGCACAAAGCGCGGCATCGCGGCGCATCTGCCTGAGCCTGCTGACCCTGAAGCCCGGTCTCTTCACCGCCCAGGGCCGCGACGCGGCCGGCGAGATCTGGTTCGACGACCTCGGCTGCGGAGCGACGAGCGAACCGCCCGTGGCGCGCCTGCCGGGCGCCCCATCGCTCGCCCCGCGCGCCCACGCCTCCCACAAGGGCAGCTACGGCGACGTGGCCGTGATCGGCGGCGCATCGGGCATGGCCGGCGCGGCATTGCTGGCCGGTTCTGCCGCGCTGCATGCGGGCGCGGGCCGCACCTTCGTCGGCCTGCTCGATCCGGGCGCGGCGCCGGTCGACCTCGCGCAACCCGAACTGATGCTGCGCGACGCCCGTTCGCTCGATCTCTCGGCGATGGCCGTGGTCTGCGGCTGTGGCGGCGGCACCGCGGTGCGCGAGCTGCTGCCGCGCGTGCTGTCGACCGCCCGCGCGCTGGTGCTCGATGCCGATGCGCTCAACGCGATCGCGAGCGACGAAGGTCTGCAGACTCAGTTGAAGGCGCGCACGAAACGCGGTCGGCCCACGGTGCTCACGCCGCATCCGCTCGAGGCGGCGCGCCTGCTCGGCGGCACGGCCGGCGAGGTGCAGGCCGACCGCCTGGCGGCCGCGCGCCGGCTGGCGACGCAGACGGGCGCCGTCGTGGTGCTCAAGGGATCGGGAACGATCGTCGCCGACGACGCGGGCACGGTGCCCGTCCTCAATCCGACCGGCAACGCCCGCCTCGCGAGCGCCGGCACCGGCGACGTGCTCGCCGGCATGGTCGGGGCGGGACTGGCGGCGGGCCGCGGCGCCTTCGACGCCGCCTGGGAAGCGGCCTGGCATCACGGCCACCTGGCCGACAGTTGGCCGGCCGACGCGCCGCCGCTGACGGCCGGCGCGCTCGCGCGCCAGTCCTCCCGCTGACGGGCTTCTAGCCGCGGCCGACGAAGGGCATCTTCGTCGCCATCACCGTGTGGAACAGCACGTTGGCCTCGAGCGGCAGGTTCGCCATGTAGAGCACCGACTGGCCGACGATCTTCACGTCGATCAGCGGCTCCACCGCGAGCTCGCCATTGGCCTGCGGCACGCCCTTGGCCATGCGCGCGGCCAGCTCCGTCATGGCATTGCCAACGTCGATCTGGCCCACCGCGATGTCGTGCTTGCGCCCGTCGAGCGACGCCGTCTTGGTCAGGCCCTCGACCGCATGCTTGGTCGCCGTGTAGGCGGCCGAGTTCGGCCGTGGCGCGGTGGCCGAGATCGAGCCGTTGTTGATGATGCGGCCGCCCTTCGGCGTCTGCGCCTTCATCGTGCGGAAGGCCTGCTGGATGCAGAAGAACATCCCGTTGAGGTTGATGTCGACCACGCCGCGCCATTGCTCGGGCGTCCAGTCCTCGAAGGAACCGGGCGGGTTGCCGACGCCCGCGTTGTTGAACAGCAGGTCGACGCGACCGAAGCGCTCGACGGTGGCGCCGAACAGCGCCTGCACCGACTCGGCGCTGGCCACGTCGGTGGGCACCGCGAAGGCGCGCGCACCCGCGCCCGATTCCTCGGCCACCTGCTCGAGCGGCTCGAGGCGGCGGCCCGCCAGGGCCACGCTCCAGCCGTCGCCCAAAAGGGCCAGCGCCGCGGCGCGGCCGATGCCGGTGCCGGCCCCCGTGACGATCGCGATGCCCTTGTTCTTCTCTGTACTCATGCCCGTTGTCTCCTTCTCGGCGTGTTCATGGATTCGAATGGAATGGATGTCGATGAAAGGGGCACTCAGCCGCGGCGCGTCTTGCGCCCCTTCATCTTGTTGGCGGCCTTCTTGACCGCCGACTTGAAGGCCTGCATCGCGGACTGCGGACCGCCCGCGGCCGGTTCCCGCCCGGCGGCGCGCGTGCCGCCGCTCGGCGCCTCGGCCTTCTGGCGCGAACTGCGCTTGGCCGAGGCCTTGACCGGCACGCCGCCGGACGCGGCACCCTTGTCCTTCATGGCGCGCGCGGTGAGCTCCTCGCCCTCTCGCACCAGGCGGAAATCGATCTTGCGGCCATCGAGGTCGACGCGGCTGACCTGCACCCGCACCCGCGTGCCGATGGCATAGCGGATGCCGGTGCGCTCGCCGCGCAGCTCCTGGCGCATCTCGTCGAACTTGAAGTACTCGCCGCCGAGCTCGGTGATGTGCACCAGGCCCTCGACGTACATCGCATCGAGCGTGACGAAGATGCCGAAGGTGGTGGCCGCGGTGACCACGCCGCCGTACTCCTCGCCGAGGTGCTCGCGCATGTACTTGCACTTGAGCCAGGCCTCGACGTCGCGGCTGGCCTCGTCGGCGCGGCGCTCGTTGGCGCTGCAATGCAGCCCGGCTGCTTCCCAGGCCTGCACTTCCTTGGTCGGCGCGACCGTGGCCTTCTGCGGCTTGGTGGTCGGAGCCTTCACGCGCGAGGCCAGCCGCTTGGCGAGCTTGGCGTGCGCCTCGCCCGGCGTCGGCAGCATCGGCAGCTGGTAGCGCGTCTTGCCGAGGATGGCCTTGATCACGCGGTGCACCAGCAGGTCGGGATAGCGGCGGATCGGGCTCGTGAAGTGCGTGTAGGCCTCGTAGGCCAGGCCGAAGTGGCCGCTGTTGATCGGCGTGTAGATCGCCTGCTGCATCGAGCGCAGCAGCATGGTGTGGATCTGCTGCGCGTCGGGGCGCTCTTTGGTCGCCTCGGCGATGGCCTGGAATTCGCCGGGCGCCGGATCGTCGGTGATGCTCAGCCCCACGCCCATCGCCTTCAGGTAGCCGCGCAGGATTTCCTTCTTCTCGGGCGTCGGGCCCTCGTGCACGCGGTACAGGCCCGGGTGCTTGCCCTCGGCGATGAAGTCGGCGCTGCAGACGTTGGCCGCGAGCATCGCTTCCTCGATCAGGCGGTGCGCCTCGTTGCGGGTGCGCGGCACGATCTTCTCGATGCGGCCGGCGTCGTCGCAGATGATCTGCGTTTCGGTGGTCTCGAAGTCGACCGCGCCGCGCTTGCCGCGCTGCTTGAGCAGCGCCTTGTAGACATCGGCGAGGTTCAGCAGGTCCTTGACGCGCTCCTTGCGCTTGGCCGCCTCGGGGCCGCGCGTGTTGCCGAGGATGGCAGCTACCTCGGTGTACGTGAATCGCGCGTGGCTGAACATCACGGCCGGATAGAACTGGTAGGCGTAGATCTCGCCATCGGCAGCGACCAGCATGTCGCAGACCATGCACAGGCGCTCGACCTCGGGGTTCAGCGAGCACAGGCCGTTCGAGAGCTTCTCGGGCAGCATCGGAATCACGCGGCGCGGGAAGTAAACGCTGGTGGCGCGGTCGTAGGCATCGATGTCGATCGCCGAGCCGGTGCGCACATAGGCGCTGACGTCCGCAATCGCAACCAGGAGGCGCCAGCCCTTGCCACGGCCGACCTTCGCGGGTTCGCAGTACACGGCGTCGTCGAAGTCGCGCGCGTCCTCGCCGTCGATCGTGACCAGCGGCACGTCGGTGAGGTCGACGCGGCCCTTCTTGTCGGCCGGACGCACCTTCTCGGGCAGCGCCTTGGCCTCGGCCAGGCACGCTTCGGAGAACTCGTGCGGCACGCCGTACTTGCGCACCGCGATCTCGATCTCCATGCCGGGGTCGTCGATCTCGCCCAGCACTTCCTTCACCCGGCCCACGGGCTGGCCGAAGAGCGCGGGCGGCTCGGTGAGCTGCACCACGACCACCTGTCCCACCTTGGCGGGACCGGTCGCGCCCTTGGGAATCAGCACGTCCTGGCCGTAGCGCTTGTCCTCCGGTGCCACGAGCCAGATGCCGCCCTCGTGCAGCAGGCGGCCGATGATCGGCTGCTCGGGGCGCTCGATGATCTCGACCACGCGCCCTTCGGGGCGTCCGCGGCGGTCGAGCCGCACCACGCGCGCCTTGACGCGGTCCTTGTGCAGGACCGCGCGCATCTCGTTGGGGGGCAGATAGATGTCGGCTTCGCCGTCGTCGCGTTGCACGAAGCCATGTCCGTCGCGATGGCCCTGAACCGAGCCTTCGAATTCATCCAGCAAGCCGCTGGAAGTGACATTATTTTTGATATGATCTCCTTCTTTACTGAAATTCAAAGCGTACCTGCTTCGGCAAGTATGCGGGCCCAGATGGCGGAATTGGTAGACGCACTAGTTTCAGGTACTAGCGAGTAACATCGTGGAGGTTCGAGTCCTCTTCTGGGCACCAAGTTTAAATAGACTCTCATCGAGTCCTTCGATTCAAGCCACCGGTCTCCGGTGGCTTTTTTCTTGCCCGCTCCGATCATGGTCGTCATCGACGTCGGCGCGCGCGCGGTCAGTCCGCGCATCGGTGCCTGTGTCGTGAACGCATCATCGTGCGCACAAAATTGCGAGGCCGCGAGAAAATCGTTTTTGATTTGATATACTCGTAGGCTTTCCTGAAATGCCCAGATGGCGGAATTGGTAGACGCACTAGTTTCAGGTACTAGCGAGTAACATCGTGGAGGTTCGAGTCCTCTTCTGGGCACCAGATCCAAGAGCAGCTTCAAAAGGTTCTTGAGATTCTTCGAATGAAGCCACCGTTTCACGGTGGCTTTTTTCTTGTCCGTTCGAATCATCAAACGGGCAACGCGATCAGGTCGTGCCCCTCGGCGCCCACGATGCGCGCGCGCGTGAACTCCCCCACCTTGAGCGTCTTGCTGATCTTCTCGGGCGGCAGCAGCCGCACGGTGCCGTCGATCTCGGGCGCGTCGGCGTAGGTGCGTCCCACGCCACCCTTGCGGCCCATCGCCGACGCGGAATCGACCAGCACCTGCATCGTCGCGCCCACGCGCTCCTGCAGCTTGGCGATCGACACCGCCTCGGCCACTTCCATGAAGCGCGCACGGCGCGCCTCGCGCTCGGCCTCGGGCAGCATGCCGGGAATGTCGTTGGCGGTGGCACCCTCGACCGGGCTGTAGGCAAAGCAGCCCGCGCGATCGATGCGCGCTTCGCGGATGAAGTCGAGCAGGTGCTCGAATTCCTCTTCCGTCTCGCCGGGAAAACCGGCAATGAAGGTGCTGCGGATCACGAGTTCCGGGCACACCTCGCGCCAGCGCGCAATGCGCTCGAGGTTCTTCTCGCCGCTGGCGGGACGCTTCATGCGGCGCAGCACATCGGGATGGCTGTGCTGCAAGGGCACGTCGAGGTAAGGGAGCACCTTGCCGCTGGCCATCAGTGGAATGACCTCGTCCACGCTCGGATAGGGGTAGACATAGTGCAGCCGCACCCAGGCGCCATAGGGCTCGGCGATCTCGCCGAGCGTGCGCACCAGCTCGAGCATGCGGGTCTTGACCGGCTTGCCGTCCCAGAACCCGGTGCGGTACTTGACGTCCACGCCATAGGCCGAGGTGTCCTGGCTGATCACCAGCAGCTCCTTCACGCCGCCCTCGAACAGCGCCTTCGCCTCGCTCAGAACGTCGCCCACGGGCCGCGACACGAGGTCGCCGCGCATCGAGGGAATGATGCAGAAGGTGCAGCGATGGTTGCAGCCCTCGCTGATCTTCAGATAGGCATAGTGGCGCGGCGTGAGCTTGAGGCCCGCCACGCCGAAGCTGTTGGGCACCAGGTCGACGAAGGGATCGTGCGGCTTCGGCAGGTTGGCATGGACCGCATCCATCACCTCCTGCGTGGCATGCGGGCCCGTGACGGCCAGCACGCTGGGGTGCATCTGCTTGACCAGATTGCCGCCCTGGTCGCCGGTCTTGGCACCCAGGCAGCCGGTGACGATCACCCGGCCGTTCTCGGCCAGCGCCTCGCCGATGGTGTCCAGGCTTTCCCGGACGGCATCGTCGATGAACCCGCAGGTGTTGACGATCACCAGGTCGGCGCCCTCGAAGGACTTGGCGGTCTGGTAGCCCTCGGCGCTCAGCTGCGTGAGGATCAATTCGGAATCGGTAAGGGCTTTGGGACAGCCCAAGCTCACGAAGCCGACCTTGGGGGCGGCCGTCGTGGCTGTTCGTTCGTGGGAGGCAACTTCGCTCATAGCCTCCTATTGTCCCAGCTATCTGGGACTACAGGTATTTCAGGGACGCTTGATGCCAAAGGCGCCCAATACCTGCTCGGTGCTTTTCTGCATCTGTTCCTGCATCTGCAGGAAGACATTCTTCGATTGCTCCACGTAGTTGCCCATCAGGCCCTGCAGCATCGGCGACTGCATGCTCATGAAGCGCGACCACATCTCGGGCGTCAGGCCCTCGGCCTTCTCGGCGAGCTGCGCCTGCACCTCGGTCATGGCCTGGATGTTCTTCTCGAGGTAGGGCGCCATGTAGCTCTGCATGGCCTGGCCATAGAAGCGGATGATGTTGGCCAGCACCTGTTCGGTGAACATCGGCGCACCGCCCGCCTCTTCTTCGAGAATGATCTGCAGCAGGATGCTGCGCGTGAGGTCGTCGCCGGTCTTGGCATCGCGCACCACGAACTGGGCGCGCTCGATCACCAGTTGCTTGACCTCGGTCAGCGTGATGTAAGTGGACGTCTCGGTGTCGTAGAGCCTTCGGTTCGGGTACTTCTTGATCACACGCTGTACCGGCTTGACCCCGGACTTCTTGCTCTGCACTGCGGACTCCTTCACATGGACGCCCATGTCATCGGATGATTCTAGGGAGCGGTTTTGCTGCATCGCGACAAGGTTTACCCTGACCGCGCGCAACCGCCGGCCGCGCTTTCACTCGGCGGCCGTGGCGTACTCCGCGCCGCAAGCCGCGCAGGCAGCCGATTCGGGCCGCTCCGCCGTTTCCTCGCGAAAGCGCAACGGGCTCTTGTGCCCGTAGACGACCCAGCAGCGCGGGCAATGCTCGTGGCCAGCCGTCGGCAGGTAGGCGCGGGCGCGCTGCTCGGCGCGCTCCTGTGTGACCGGCATGCCCTGCCGCGCCGCACGCTCGACCTCCCGCGCCGCCATGGTGTCGAGGCGGCCACCCGCACGGTCGTTGATGCCGTAGACGGCCCGCGCGAACTCGATCGGCGCCTGCTTCATCAGCGCGGCCAACCGCGCCTGCGCGCGCTCGCGATCCACCACGATCGGTCGCGCGCTCATCGGATGATCCCCGAGGGGAAATGAAAAGAAAAAAGGCTCTGCACGGCAGCCAAGTTAGCACAAGAAAATGGCCCGGTGGTTGCCTGCGGCGGCCATCCGAATGGGCGATTGCCACGGCGGGAAGCCGGCCGGATGTCCGGTTCGCCAGTCCGGCGAATGGCCGATCCAGGGAATAGCGCTCGGTCGGACCTGGGCATCTCTGCGAAAACGATTCTACCCACCGGTAGGATCCTCTTTCGCCCCACTAGCCACAGCTCGCCTCGAGCGCCCAAACCCTAATCCACGAAGGACGCATCAACGTCACGCCGGAATCACGGATGGGATGAAGAGGCAGGAGATGAAGCTTCGGACTTCACTGCAAGGGGGAGAAGAATCTCCCCAAAATCTCCCGTTGTGCCTGAAGACTGGTTTTCTTCAGAGGGAGATTTGGTAGGCGCGATTGGACTCGAACCAACGACCCCCACCATGTCAAGGTGGTGCTCTAACCAGCTGAGCTACGCGCCTGCGATTGTTTCGAGAAGCTGAAAGTATAGCAGGAGAAATGGCCGTTTTCGGGCAGCCCGCCCCTTTTTCATCGGCGTCGCGCAGATCGAACGCCAGCCACCGCCGTGACCACGTTGAGCACCTGCGCGAGACGCGCCGCATCGGCGATCTCCACGGTGAAGGTCATCCATGCCGTGCCCTTGACCGACTGCGTCTGCACGCCGATCACGTTCATCTTCTCGCGCGCGAAGACATCGGAGATGTCGCGCAGCAGGCCCTGCCGGTCGGCCGCCTCCACGGCAACGTCGACCGCATAGACCGGGGCCTCGCCCTTGGTCGCGCCCCACTCCACGTCGATCACGCGCTCGCCGTCGCGCGAGGCCATCGTGCGGAAGTTGCTGCAATCCACGCGGTGCACGCTCACGCCGTGGCCACGCGTGACGAAGCCCGCGATGGCATCGGGCGGTGCCGGCTTGCAGCACTTCGCGAGCTGCGTCATCAGCGAAGACACGCCGACAACGAGCACGCCGCCCTTGCCCGCCTTCTCGCTCGCGCGCGGCTTCTTGATCTGCACGCCGTCGTCGGGATTCGCCGGCGGCTCGGGCGGACGCAGCAGCGTCTCGATGTTACGCAGCGAGAACTCGTCCTTGCCGACCACTTCGAACAGCTGGTCCGCCGATTTGAAACCCAGTTGCGATGCGAGGTCCTCAAGCCGCATGGCCGTGCGGCCTTCGCGCTGCAGCAGCTTCTCGACCGCCTCGCGGCCGCGCGCCACCGTCTCGTGCGTGATCTGCGCATTGAACCAGGCGCGCACCTTGGCGCGCGCGCGATGGCTCGCGAGATAACCGAGCTCCGCATTGAGCCAGTCGCGCGAGGGCCCGCCTTCCTTGGCCGCGATCACCTCCACCGTCTGCCCGTTCGACAGCGGCGTGTTGAGCGGCACCATCGCGCCGTCGACGCGCGCGCCGCGGCAGCGGTGGCCCAGCGTGGTGTGCACCGTATAGGCGAAGTCGACCGGCGTCGCGCCCTGCGGCAGCTCGACGATCGCCGCATCGGGCGTCAGCACGTAGATGCGATCGTCGAACAGGCCCTGGCCCTGCAGCCCACCCGACAAGTCGCGCTCCCACGCCAGCAGCTGGCGCAGCACCGCGATCTTGGCGTCGTACTCGCCGCTGGCCCACACGCCCGCGTAGCCCTTGTGGCCGGCTTCCTTGTAGGCCCAGTGCGCCGCCACGCCGTGCTCGGCGTGGTCGTGCATTTCCTCGGTCCGGATCTGGATCTCGATCGGCTTGCCCACCTGGCCGTCGACCAGCGCGCGCACCACGGTATGCAGCGACTGGTAGCCGTTGGGCTTGGGCCGTGCGATGTAGTCGTCGAACTCCTCGTCGATCGGCTGGAAGTGCGAATGCACCCAGGCCAGCGCCGCGTAGCAGTCCTTCACGTCGGGCACCACCACGCGCAGCGCGAGGATGTCGAAGACCTGCGCGAAGTCGAGCGACTTGCCGCGCATCTTCTTGACGATGCTGTAGATGTTCTTCGGCCGCCCCTGCACGACGGCGCGGATGCCCTCGGAGTGCAGCTCGCTTTCGAGCCGCGAGCGCAACTGCTCGACGTAGCTCTCGCGCTCGATGCGCTTCTCGTCGAGCAGGCGCGCGATCAGCTTGTAGGTTTCGGGCTCGAGAAAACGGAACGAGAGGTCTTCGATCTCCCACTTGACCTGCCAGATGCCGAGCCGGTTCGCGAGCGGCGCGAACACCTGCAGCGATTCGCGCGCCACGCCCTCGGGCACCGGCTTCTTGCTGGCGGCCGCATAACGCAGGGTCTGCAGGCGCGAGGCCAGGCGCAGCATCACCACGCGCAGGTCGCGCGAGAACGCCAGCAGCATCTTGCGCACGTTCTCGGTCTGGGCGCCCGCGCCCTCGTTCTGGTGGGCACGCGCCGCCGCGCGGGCCTGCTCCTGCACGCGCACGAGCTTGGTGGTTTCCACCGCCAGCGCCGCGAAGTTGTCGCCGAAGACCTTGGCGATGACTTCCTGCGGACGGTTGAGGTGCGAACAGGCATAGACCAGGTAGCTCGCGCCCTGCATGGCCTCGGAGCCGCCCATCTTCTTGACGATGGCGGCCACCGCGTCGGCGTGCGCCAGCGCGTTCTCGCCGGTGTCGAGCAGTTCGTCGACGATCAGCGGCTCGGCGAAGGCGCGTGCGCGCGCGAGCATGTTCTCCATCACCGGCGAGCGCTCGGCGGTGGCGGCCGACAACGGATAGTCGACGACGATGCCGTCCGAAGCCGGCATCCCCTGAAGGCTGGAAGACTCGCGCTTCACGCCGCCCTCAATCGAACAGGAAGTCCACGACCACCGCGGCCTGCGCGGGATCGACGAAGGTCGGCGCATGGCCGACACCCTCGAACTCGACCAGCGCCGCCTGCGGGCCGCGCTGCGTCATCGCGGTGACGGTCTCGCGCGACAGCAGATCGGACTGGGCGCCGCGCGTGACGAGCACGCGCGCCGTGATCGCGTCGTACAGGCCCCACATGATGGCGCCGCCCTGTGCCGCGGCTTCGGGCGTGATGGCACGAAGGCCGACCGCGAGCGCCGGGTCGTAGTGCAGCATCCACGGGCCGTCCGTGCCGGCCGGCGCATCGACCTTGGCCGTGCCATCGGCGCTGCGCTGCGAGGCCGGCACGACCATGGGCCGCGTCAGTTCGAGCCATTGTTCGGGCGTGTGCGGACCGAAGCTGGTGGAGATCGCCCACAGCGCGTCGGCCGCCTGCTGCAGGCTGTCGTACCGGCCGCCCTGCCCCACGTAGGCCGCGATGCGCTGGATCGCCGCCGCCTCGATGGTCGGGCCGACGTCGTTGACGACGAAGCGCCGCACCGGCGCCGGCAGCGGCAGTTCCTTGTGCCCGGCCAGCACGAAGCCGATCAGGCCGCCCATGCTGGTGCCCACGTAGTCGAGCGTCTGGATCGGATGCTGCTGCTGGAGCTGCGCGAGCAGCGCCACCATGTCGCCCGCGTACAGCGGCACCTGGTAGGCGGCCGGGTCGCGCAGCCAGTCGCTGGCGCCGCGGCCGGCCACGTCGGGGCAGACCACCCGCACCCGGCCTTGGGCGCGCGCCACGAGCGCACGGGCCAGCGCATCGAAATCGCGGCCCTGCCGGGTCAGGCCGTGCACGCAGAGCACCACGTGCGGGCTGCCCGCGTCGCCCCACTGCCAATAGGCCATGCGGTGGCCGCCGTGGGTGTCGTTGCACGCCACGTGGTGAAGCGTCGGTTCGGTCATGGAAACAGGGCCGTTCTGGTGCGGATAATCTTCTCGTCGCATCCTAATTCATCCGGAGATTCATCTTCATGCTCAAAGGCAAAACCGCTCTTGTCACGGGGTCCACCAGCGGCATCGGGCTCGCCATCGCCCAGTCCCTCGCCCAGCAAGGCGCCGACATCGTGCTCAACGGCTTCGGCGACGCCGAGGCGCCCAAGGCGCAGATCGCCGCGCTCGGCGTGCGCGCCGAGTACCACGGCGCCGACATGAGCAAGCCCGACCAGATCGAGGACATGATGAAGTTCGCCGCCGCCAGGTTCGGCCGCGTCGACATCCTGGTCAACAACGCCGGCATCCAGCACGTGGCCAAGGTCGAGGACTTCCCGCCCGAACGTTGGGACGCGATCATCGCAATCAACCTCACGAGCGCCTTCCACACCACGCGGCTGGCGATTCCCGCGATGCGCGAAGCCAACTGGGGCCGCGTCATCAACATCGCCTCGGCCCACGGCCTGGTGGCATCGGCCCAGAAATCGGCCTATGTGGCGGCCAAGCACGGCATCGTCGGCTTTACGAAGTCGGTGGCGCTCGAGACCGCGACCACCGGCATCACGAGCAACGCGATCTGCCCGGGCTGGGTGCTGACGCAGCTGGTGCAAAAGCAGATCGACGACCGCGCGGCCCGCGAAGGCATCAGCGCCACGCAGGCGCAGAACGACCTGCTGGGCGAGAAGCAGCCCTCGCTGCAGTTCACCACGGTGGAACAGCTCGGCGGGCTCGCCGTGTTCCTGTGCTCGCCCGCGGCCGACCAGGTGCGCGGCGTGGCCTGGCAGATGGACGGCGGCTGGACCGCGCAATAGGAAGAAACACGGGCGGAGCGCGCCAGGCGCCCCGCCCCGCAGCCCTTACTTGAGCTGCACCGATCCCGAGACGTTGACCACCACGCTGGTCTTGCCCGCCTCGATCGGCACCTGCGCGTCGGCCGAGAAGGACTTGGCCGACGCCGCCATCATGCGCGGACGGATCGGTCCGCCGTCGTTCGCATTCACCGACACCTCGCGCAGCGTGTAGCCCGCGAAGCCGAAGTTCTTCGAGAGCTCGATCGCCTTCTGTTTGAAGGCGTCGATCGCGAGGGTCTGCGCCTCGGTCTCGGTCTTCGCGCGCTGTTCGCGGCTCAGGCCGAAGCCCACGTTGCCGACGGTCAGCGTCGTGATGCGGCCGGCCGTCTGGGCGATGCGCGGGAAGTCGCGGCCCTCGAGCACGAGTTCGGCCGTGCCCTGCCAGCCGTTGATCTTGCCTTCGCGCGTGTAGCGCGGCGACAGGCTGAAGTTGCCGGTGCGCACGTCGAGCTGGCCGGCCTGCGCGTTCTTGCGCGCCTCGGTCAGCGCCGCGTCGAGCGCGGTCTTCAGCTGCGCCTGCACGCTGCCGGCGTCGGTGCCATCGCGCGTGGTCACGAGCGTCATGCTCAGCAGGTCCTGCTGCACCTCGACGGTTCCGTTGGCGCTGAGCTGCAGCACGTTCTGCGGCGGCGCCACGACGGCGTTCTGCGCCATGGCCGCGCCGGCCAGGCCGGCCCATGCGGCACACGCGGCGATCAAGGTGATGGTTCTTTTCAAGATTGGCTCTCCCAGGTTGTAGGTACGTCGATGACGTACGAGAAGAAGGCGGGCACTCGGTGCACCCGCCCTCGCGGCGCGAGCCGTGGCTCGCGCACTGCGCTCAAGGTCGCTGGCTGCGCGGCGCGGGCAGGAGCCGCGCGGCCGGCATCGGCGCCGGCACGATGCGTTCGGCCGGCTGCGATTCTGCCGAATGCGCGGAGATGCCCGGCGTGCTCCACTGCCCGCGCACCTGCTGCCGCAATTCGTACAGCTCGGCCGGCGTGAGGCGCCGTCCCGCGATGGCTTCGCCGCGGCGCATCTCGTCGCGCTGTGCAGCGCGGTGCGCAGCCACCGCGGCCCGCAGATCGTAGCGGCGCCCATCGGCCACCCGAAGGAACTCGGCCGCCGAGATCGACGGCACACAGGCACACGCGAGCAGCAGCAAGGGTGTGGCGGATGAAAGAAATCTCTGCGCAAAAGTCATAGGGCAGAGGCACTGTGCCACCGCCGCGCTTACATCGGATGACTGGACCGCGAGCGGTCGCAAGTTTTGTAACTTAGTGTCAGTCTCAAAGCAAATCCGGCTCAACCGGCTTCCAACACCTTCAGAATCGGCGCTGTTACAAATTCGACGTTGTAGAAATGACTCAAGTTCCCGCTCGCACCGACAAGATCGTGATCGTCGACGACGACGCCCGCATCCGCGACCTGCTTCGCCGCTACCTGACCCAGGAAGGCTTCGAGGTGATCGTGGCCGAGGACGGCAAGGCGCTCAACCGCATCCTGTTGCGCGACACGGTCGACCTGATCGTGCTCGACCTCATGATGCCCGGCGAAGACGGCCTGTCCATCTGCCGCCGCCTGCGTGCCGCCAACGACCGTACGCCGATCATCATGCTCACCGCCAAGGGCGAAGACGTCGACCGCATCGTCGGTCTCGAGGTCGGCGCCGACGACTACCTCGGCAAGCCCTTCAACCCGCGCGAACTGCTGGCGCGCGTGCACGCCGTGCTGCGCCGCCGTCCGCCGCTCGAGGCGCCCGGCGCGCCCTCGACCGAGAACGAGACCGTCACCTTCGGCCCGTTCACCTTCGACCTCGGCTCGCGCACGCTCAAGAAGGACGGCGAGGAACTCTCGCTGACCACCGGCGAGTTCGCGATGCTCAAGGCGCTGGTGCGCCACCCACGCCAGCCGCTGTCGCGCGAGAAGCTGGCCCAGCTCGCGCGCGGCCGCGAGTTCGAGCCCTTCGACCGCAGCCTCGACGTGCAGATCTCGCGCCTGCGCAAGCTGGTCGAGTCCGACGCCGCGGCACCGCGCTACATCCAGACGGTGTGGGGCGTGGGCTACGTCTTCGTGCCGGACGGCACGGCCTGACGCGGCACCAGCGGTGGCCATCGGCCTCCCCTCCGCAAGAGAAGCCCCCCAGGAGGACGGCGCCCAGGTCACGATGCCCAGCCCGCTCGAGGGCGCGGCGCAGCGTGACCGGCGCCCCGGGCTCAAGCTCGGCTTCAGCCTGTTCTGGCGCACCTTCTTCCTGCTCGCCCTCCTGCTGATCGGCTGCACCGTCGCCTGGCTGCAGACCTTCCGCTCGCTCGAATACGAACCGCGCGCGATCCAGACCGCGCACCAGATCGCCTCGCTCGTGAACCTCACGCGCGCGGCGCTGGTGTACTCGGACGCGATCACGCGCGTGTCGCTGATCAAGACGCTGGCCGACCAGGAAGGCGTGCGCATCCTGCCGCGCGAACCCAACGACCGCGTGCAGCCCTACACCAGCGGCGCGCTCGACCAGCGCGTGACCGAGGAGTTGATCGACCAGCTCGGCGCCGGCACCACGGTGGCCAGCCGCGTCAACGACGAGGCCGGCCTGTGGATCGGCTTCACGATCGAGAGCGACACCTACTGGCTGCTGCTCGACCCCACGCGCTTCAGCCGCGTGGGCGGGCGCACCTGGCTGGTCTGGCTCAGCACCGCCATGGCGCTGTCGCTCGCGGGCGCGGCGTTGATCACGCGGCTCATCAACCTGCCGCTCAAGCAGCTCTCGCGCGCCACCATGCAGGTGCGCGAGGGCGAGTACGAAGCGCACCGACTCGACGAGCGCGCGCGCACCAACGAGATCCGCGCGGTCAACATCGGCTTCAACCGCATGGCCGACCAGCTCGCCAAGATCGAGCAGGACCGCGCGATCATGCTGGCCGGCATCTCGCACGACCTGCGCACGCCGCTCGCGCGGCTGCGCCTCGAGACCGAGATGAGCGTGGCCGATGAAGACGCGCGCGACCACATGGCGGCCGACATCGCGCAGCTCGACGCGATCATCGACAAGTTCCTCGACTACGCGCGGCCCGACCATGTCGACCCCAAGCCGGTGCTGCTGCGCGACGTGGTCGACTCCTGCACCTACGCCGTGCAGGACTACGAGGAGATGAGCATCACGGTCGACGTGCCGCCCGACCTGCGCGTGATGGGCGACGAGGTCGAGCTCACGCGCGTGATCTCCAACCTGGTCGAGAACGCGCGCCGCTACGGCAAGACGCCCGCCACCGGCATCGCCGACGTGGTGATCCAGGCGCAGGCGAGCAACGATGCGGTGCTGATCAAGGTGCGCGACCGCGGCGCCGGCGTAGAGCCGGCCCAGCTCGCGCAGCTCACCAAGCCCTTCTTTCGCGGCGACGCGGCGCGCACCTCGGCCGCGGGCGCGGGCCTGGGCCTGTCGATCGTGGCGAAGAACATCGAGCGCATGGGCGGCACCTTCGCGCTCACCAGCACGCCGGGACGCGGCCTCGCGGCGCACATCCGCATGCCGCGCGCGATGCCGGTGCCGCCGCGGCCGGTGCAGCCGCCGGTGCGCAAACTCTGAGAGAAAGAAGAAGTCGCGCGCTCAGCGGTGCAGCAGCACCACGGCGCGCGCTTCCATCGCGCGGCCCTCGCCCACCGGGCCCAGCTTCTCGGCCGTCTTGGCCTTCACGTTGACCTGCTCGCCCGCGATGCCCAGCGTCTGCGCGATGCGCTCGCGCATGGCCGGGATGTGCGGCGCCAGCTTCGGCGCCTGCGCGATCACGGTGCTGTCGACATTGCCGATCTGCCAGCCCTCGGCGCGCACGCGGCGCGCCGCCTCGGCCAGCAGCACGGCCGAATCGGCGCCGCGGAACTGCGCGTCGGTGTCCGGAAAATGCCGGCCGATGTCGCCCAGGCCCGCGCCGCCGAGCAGCGCGTCGGTGATCGCATGCAGCAGCACGTCGGCATCGGAATGGCCGAGCAGGCCCGTGACATGCGGCACCTCGATGCCGCCGAGGACCAGCTTGCGCCCCGCCACCAGCTGATGGACGTCCCAGCCCTCGCCGACGCGGATGTTGAAGGCGCCACTCATGCGAGCACCTTCTTGCGCGCCAGCAGCAGCGCCTCGGCCAGCGCGAAGTCCTCGGGATAGGTGACCTTGAAGTTCTGCGCGCTGCCCGGTACCAAGAGCGGCGTCAGCCCGACCGCCTCGATCGCGCCGGCCTCGTCGGTCACCGCGTCGCCGGCACGCTCGAGCGCGTCGAGCAGCATGCCGATGCGGAACATCTGCGGCGTCTGCGCGAGCCACTTGTCGGCGCGCGGCAGGGTCTGCGCCACGCGGCTGTCGGCCGTCGACACCTTGAGCGTGTCGGCCAGCCGGTGCGCCAGCAGGCCGCCGACGGCATCGTGCTCGCAGGCCGCGATCAGCGCCTCGATCTGGCTCGGCGTCACGAGGCAGCGCGCCGCATCGTGCACCAGCACCCAGTCGTGCGCGCCGGCCCCCTTCTGCCGCAGCGCCAGCAGGCCGTTGCGCACCGAGGCCGCGCGCGTCACGCCGCCCACGCGCAGCAGGTGCTCGTCCTGCAGCGGAAAGAGCGGCAGCGCGGCGTCCACGTCGCGGTCCTCGGGCGCCACCACCAGCGCTATGCCGGCGAAGCGCCCGTTCAGCGCGCGGAAGGCCTCCAGCGTGTGCGCCACCATCGGCGCCCCGGCCAGCCGCCGGTACTGCTTCGGCTGCGGGGACTGCGCATGGCCGGCACGGTGGCCGGAACCGGCGCACGGGATCAGCACGAAGAGGCGGGAAGAAGACATGGTGCGGCAGACGGTCGGCCAGTGCGCCGACAAGCAGAAGAAGGGCCGCCATTCTAGAATCGACCCCATTGCACACCCCTCGCCAGTCGGCGCGGGGTGTTGTGCATTTCCAGCAAGCCTTTATGGACCTCCCCCATCTCACGGCGGGCAAGCGCTTCACGCTGCCGCGCCCCCCGCTGTCGGCCGATGCGCTGCTGCTGGCCCAGCTCGCGCGGCGCGAAAAGTCCGCGGGCCGCGCCACGGCCATGTTCACGGCCGATGCCAACGACGCCCAGCGCCTGATCGACGAGATCGCCTTCTTCGCGCCCGAGCTGCGCTGCGCGCTGTTTCCCGACTGGGAGACGCTGCCCTACGACAGCTTCTCCCCGCACCAGGACCTGATCAGCGAGCGCCTGGCCACGCTGTGGCGCATCAGCCAGAAGGAAGCCGACGTGGTGCTGGTGCCGGCCACCACCGCGCTCTACCGGCTCGCGCCGCCGTCCTTCCTCGCGGGCTACACCTTCCATTTCAAGACCAAGCAGAAGCTGCAGGACGCCAAGCTCAAGGCGCAGCTCACGCTGGCCGGCTACACCCACGTCACGCAGGTGGTGAGCCCGGGCGAGTACGCGGTGCGCGGCGGCCTGATCGACCTGTTCCCGATGGGTTCGCCGGTGCCCTACCGGGTCGACCTGTTCGACGACGAGATCGACTCGATCCGCACCTTCGACCCCGACACCCAGCGCAGCCTCTACCCGGTGCCCGAGGTGCGGCTGTTGCCGGGCCGCGAGTTCCCGATGGACGACGACGCGCGCGCGCGCTTTCGCGGCCGCTGGCGCGAGCTGCTCGAGGGCGACCCGACCAAGAGCCGCATCTACAAGGACATGGGCAACGGCGTGGCCACCGCCGGCATCGAGTACTACCTGCCGCTGTTCTTCGACGAGACGGCGACCGTGTTCGACTACCTGGGCCCCGACACCACCGTGGTGCTGCATGGCGAGCTCGAGCCCGCTTTCCAGCACTTCTGGCAGGACACGGGCGAGCGCTACCGGCTGGTGCGCGGCGATCCCGAGCGCCCGGCGCTGCCGCCCGAGGCGCTGTTCCTCAACGCCGAGCAGTTCTACCAGCGCGTGAAGCCGCATGCGCAGCTCTCGATCCGCTCGACCGCCGACGCCGCGCCCTTCGCCGAGTTCGACACCCTGCCCGCCTTCTCGGTGGTGCGTGGCGCCGATGATCCGCTGGTGCGGCTCAAGGCCCACATCGCCGCCACGCCACACCGCGTGCTGATGATCGCGGAGAGCGACGGCCGGCGCGAGAGCCTGCTCGACTTCCTGCGCGCCAGCGGCGTGAGCCCGCCGGCCTTCGACTCGCTGGCCGAGTTCGAGGCCGCAACCGACGAGAAGGTCGGCATCGCCACCGCCGCGCTGGCGGCCGGCTTCGCCTGGCGCGAACAGGGCATCGACTTCGTCACCGAGACCGAGCTGTTCGCCACCGGCAGCACCGGCCGGCGCCGCAACAAGAAGCAGGAACAGGTCAGCGACGTCGAGGCGCTGATCAAGGACCTGTCCGAGCTCAACGTGGGCGACCCGGTGGTGCACTCCGCGCACGGCATCGGCCGCTACCGCGGCCTGATCCACATGGACCTGGGCCAGGGCAGCGATGCCGAGGGCAAGCCGCTGCTGCAGGAAATGCTGCACCTGGAGTACGCCGACAAGGCCACGCTCTACGTGCCCGTGAGCCAGCTGCACCTGGTGAGCCGCTACACCGGCGTCAGCGCCGACGAGGCGCCGCTGCACAAGCTCGGCTCGGGCCAATGGGACAAGGCCAAGCGCAAGGCCGCCGAGCAGGTGCGCGACTCGGCCGCCGAGCTGCTCAACATCTACGCGCGCCGCGCCGCGCGCGAGGGCCATGCCTTCCGCTATTCGCCGGCCGACTACGAGGTGTTCGCCAACGACTTCGGCTTCCAGGAAACCGCCGACCAGAAGGCCGCGATCCATGCCGTGGTGCAGGACATGATCTCGCCGCAGCCGATGGACCGCCTGGTTTGCGGCGACGTCGGCTTCGGCAAGACCGAGGTCGCGCTGCGCGCCGCCTTCATCGCGGTCACCGGCGGCAAGCAGGTGGCCTTCCTCGCGCCCACCACGCTGCTGGCCGAGCAGCACTACCAGACCCTGGTGGACCGCTTCGCCAAATGGCCGGTGAAGGTGGCCGAGATGAGCCGCTTCCGTTCGACCAAGGAAATCACGACCGCCGCCAAAGGGCTGGCGGAGGGCACGGTCGACATCGTGGTCGGCACCCACAAGCTGCTCTCGGAGTCGGTCAAGTTCAAGAACCTCGGGCTGCTGATCATCGACGAGGAGCACCGCTTCGGCGTGCGCCATAAAGAGGCCATGAAGGCGCTGCGCGCCGAGGTCGACGTGCTCACGCTCACGGCCACGCCGATCCCGCGCACGCTGGGCATGGCGCTCGAGGGCCTGCGCGACCTCAGCGTGATCGCCACCGCGCCGCAGCGCCGGCTCGCGATCAAGACCTTCGTCCGCAACGAGGGCACCGGCGTGATCCGCGAGGCCGTGCTGCGCGAGCTCAAGCGCGGCGGCCAGGTCTACTTCCTGCACAACGAGGTCGAGACCATCGAGAACCGGCGCCAGAAGCTCGAGGAGATCCTGCCCGAGGCGCGCATCGCCGTCGCCCACGGCCAGATGCCCGAGCGCGAGCTCGAGCGCGTGATGCGCGACTTCGTGGCCCAGCGCTACAACCTGCTGCTGTGCTCGACCATCATCGAGACCGGCATCGACGTGCCGACCGCCAACACCATCGTGATGAGCCGCGCCGACAAGTTCGGCCTGGCGCAGCTGCACCAGCTGCGCGGCCGCGTCGGCCGCTCGCATCACCAGGCCTATGCCTACCTCATGGTGCCCGACACCGAGGGCCTGACCAAGCAGGCGGCGCAGCGGCTCGATGCGATCCAGCAGATGGAGGAGCTGGGCTCGGGCTTCTACCTCGCGATGCACGACCTCGAGATCCGCGGCACCGGCGAGGTGCTCGGCGAGAACCAGAGCGGCAACATGATGGAGATCGGCTTCCAGCTCTACAACGAGATGCTCAGCGAGGCCGTGCGCTCGCTCAAGGCCGGGCAGGAGCCCGACCTGCTGTCGCCGCTGTCGGTCACGACCGAGATCAACCTGCACGCCCCCGCCCTGCTGCCCGACGACTACTGCGGCGACGTCCACCTGCGGCTGTCGTTCTACAAGAAGCTCGCCACCGCGAAGAACCCCGACCAGATCGACACCCTGCTGGAGGAGATCGTCGACCGCTTCGGCAAGCTGCCGCCGCAGGCCCAGACCCTGATCGACACCCACCGCCTGCGCGTGCTCGCGCGGCCCTACGGCGTTGTCAAGGTCGATGCGGCGCCGGGCGTCATCAACATCACCTTCAAGAAGGATCCGCCGGTCGATTCGATGGCGATCATCCACCTGATCCAGAAGAACAAGCACATCAAGCTGGCGGGCAACGAGAAGCTGCGCATCGAGCGCGAGCTCAAGGAGCCGAAGGAGCGGGCGCAGATGGTGCGCGATGTGTTGCGCAGCCTGGGGCAGCCGTTGGTCAAGGAAAGCCCTGCGGCCGTCGTATAAGTGCCAGCCACTTATATAATTGCCGATGTAATTTTTCGGGAGATCCGCCATGTCCCAAATCACGATCTACCTGGACGAAGAGTCCGAGAAAACAGCGCGCGCGGCAGCGGCGGCGGCGAACCTGCCCTTGAGCCGCTGGTTCGCCCTGCTGGTGGCGCGTGAAGGGCAGCGCGGCAAGAAGACCGGTTGGCAGAGCTTCTTTGCCGAAGCCGACAAGCAGAAAGCCGCCTGGGACGAATTCCCCCTGACCGAGGACATGCACAAGGACCTCCCCCCCGATACGCCGCGCGAGTCCTTGTGAAGTACCTGCTGGACACCAACACCCTCATCTACGCCTTTCGCGGCACGGGCGGTGTGCGCGTGCGCATGAATGGCACGAGCGATGCGGACATGAATCTGTGCGCCATCAACCTGTTCGAACTCGAATTCGGTTTCGCCAAATCCGCCAACCCGGGCCCGCAGCGTGCGCTGCTCGCCGAGCTGGTGCAGCGCCTGCGCGTCCTGCCGCTGGACAGCGCGAGCGCGGAATCGGCCGGACAGATCAAGGCTCACCTGCAACACGTCGGTACGCCGATCGGCCCCTATGACCTGCTCATCGCGGGCATCGCGATGGCGCACAACCTGATCGTCGTCAGCCGCAACGTCAGCGAGTTCTCGCGCGTGCCCGGCCTGCGCGTCGAGAACTGGTATCACTGAATGACCCTTGCCCCCTCCTCCCCCGGCCTCGTCCTCCAGCGCTTCACGCCGCCGCTCGCCCTCCAGGACTTCAAGCTCATCGCCTTCGACATGGACTCGACGCTGATCAGCATCGAGTGCATCGACGAGATCGCCGACGCGGTCGGCAAGAAGGCCGAGGTGGCCGCGATCACCGAGGCCACGATGCGCGGCGAGATCAAGGACTTCAAGGAAAGCCTGCGTCGCCGCGTCGCGCTGCTGAAAGGCGTGCCGGTCGGCGCGCTGCAGCAGGTCTACGACGAGCGGCTGAAGCTCAACCCCGGCGCGGCCGAACTGGTGGCGGCCTGCAAGGCGGCGGGCCTCAAGGTGCTGCTGGTCTCGGGCGGCTTCACCTTCTTTGCCAACCGCGTGAAGGAACGCCTGGGCATCGACTTCGCGCGCTCGAACCTGCTCGACGAGGCCGACGGCCAGCTCACGGGCCAGGTCGCGATGCAGAGCTGGGGCGACATCTGCGACGGCGCCGAGAAGCGCCGCACCCTGCTCGAGTTGGCCTCGCTGATGGGCATCTCGGCGCAGGAATGCATCGCGGTGGGCGACGGCGCCAACGACCTGCCGATGATGGGCGAGGCCGGGCTGTCGGTGGCCTACCACGCCAAGCCCAAGGTGCGCGAGCAGGCGATGGTGGCGATCAACGAAGGCGGGCTCGACCGCCTGCTCGAGGTCGTCCGGCCCTGACCGGTCAGGCCGGGCTGCCGGCCGCGGGTGCCTTGGCCGCGGTGCCCAGCAACCGCTCGCGCATCGACGGCACCACGGTGTCGGCCGCGCGCTCGAGCTGCTCCACGAGGCCGCCCACGCCGACCGCGAAGCGCGCGCCCGAGGCGCTCGAGGCCGAGCCCAGCGCGATGATGCCGATGCCCTCGGTGACCACGCCGCGCGAGAACGCATAGCCGCGCTCGCGCGTCTCCTGCACGCGCGCCTTCACGTAGTCGGCATCGACGTCCTGCCCGCCGGGCTTGAGGCGCGCATTGCTGCGATGGATGGTGCGCGCCACGTGGTCGTCGCTGCTGGCCGCGAGCAGCGCCCAGCCGGTGCCCGACATGCACAGCAGCCGGCGCGTGCCGGGCTGCACGTTGAACTGGATCGCGCGGCTGCCGAAGATCACGTGCACGTATTGCGCGTAGATGTCGTTCTCGACCGCGAGGATGGCGGTGAAGCCGGTCTCGCGCGCGATGTCGCCGAGCACGGTGAGCAGCTGCCCGCCCTGGAACATCGAGTCCATCACCCAGTCGCCGATCGAGGCCAGGCGCGGCGTGGCGAGGTAGGCGCGCAGCGAGGAGTCGTAGCGCAGGTAGCCCAGCGTGGCGACGCTCTTGAGCAGCACCTGCGCGCTCGACAGCGGGTAGCCGAGCCGCTCGGAGATCTCGCGCACCGTCACCGGCCGCCGCACCTCCCGCAGGTACTCGAGCACCTGAAACACCCGCCCCGCCGTCTTGATGACCGATTGCTCCACTTCATGTTCTCCGCGGTCCCAGCCGGCATGTTGCGCGCTCGACCGCCCGGGCCGGACCGCGCGCGATGCTACTGCAACTCGATGCCGGTGATGCCCATCAGCCGCTTCCAGCGCTCGATCTCCTCGGCCTGGTAGCGGCGCAGTTCGGGCGCCGAGGACATGATCAGTTCGGTGCCCTGCTTGCGGTAGTAGGCCTGGATCTCGGGCGTCTGCGCGGCCTTGGCGAACAGCGCGCCGAGCTGCTCGAGCGCGGCCGGCGGCGCCTTCGAACTCACTGCGGCCGCGACCCAGTTGAACGCGAGGTAGTCGGGGTAGCCGGCCTCGCCGACGGTGGGCACCTCGGGCAGCACGATCGAGCGCTTGGGCGCGGTGAAGGCCAGCGGCCGCACCCGGCCCGAGCGCGCGAGCTCGTTGGCGCCGGTGGCGTCGACCACCGCGAAATCGACCTCGCCCGTGAGCACCGCGTTGACGGCCTCGCCCGCGCCCTTGTAGTTGATGCCGGCGGTCTTGATCTTCGCCATTTCGTTGAACCACTCGGAGTAGAGCGTGTACGACATGGAGCCGCTCGCGTAGTTGAGCTTGCCCGGCCGCTTGCGCGCATCGGCCACGAGGTCGGCCAGCGAACGGTGGGCCGAGGCGGCCGGCACGATGACCAGGCAGGCGCCGCGCGACAGCAGCGTGATCGGCGCGAAGTCGGCGATCGGGTCGTAGGGCAGCTTGCGGAAGGTGGCGGCGTTGGTGGTCAGCGTCGAGTTGCTGCCGATGAACACCGTGTGGCCGTCGTGCGGCGGATTCAGCGCCGTCTGCACGCCGATGAAACCGTTGCCGCCGGGCTTGTTCTCCACCGTCACCGCCTGGCCCGAGAGGTCGCCGATGCTCTTGGCGAACAGGCGTGCCGTGATGTCGGTGCCGCTGCCGGGCGGGAATGGCACGATGAAGCGCATGGCGTGCGAGGGAAAGGCCTGCGCCCGCGCGCGGCCGGGCAAGCTCGCGGCACCGGCCAGCGCCGCGCCGGTGCCGAGCAGCAGCCGGCGGCGGTCGCGAGAGAAATGACTCATGGTTCGTCTCCTGGTTTCTTCGTTCTCAGCGCCGCGAGCCCAAGAGCTCGCGCGCCACCACCCAGCGGTGCACCTCGCTGGGTCCTTCGTAGATGCGCATCAGCCGGGTTTCGTTGGCCATCTGCTGCAGCGGCATTTCCTTGGTCATGCCCATGGCGCCGAAGACCTGCATCGCCATGTCGATCACGTCCCAGGCCATCTCGGTGGCGTAGACCTTGATCATCGAGACCTGCGAGCGCGCCTCCTCGCCGCGGTCGATGCGCGCGGCGGCCTCGTAGGTCATGAGGCGGCAGGCGTGGATGCGCGTGGCGGCATCGGCCACGCCCCACTGCACGCTCTGGCGGTCGGACAGCAGCGCGCCGAAGGTCTTTCGCATCGGCGCGTACTCGCAGACCATGTCGAGCGCGCGCTGGGCGCGGCCGATGCACCAGGCCGCCATCTGCACGCGCCGGCTCGACAACCGCGCCTGCATCGGCGCGAAGCCCTGCCCTTCCTGGCCCAGCAACTGGCCGGCGCCGACACGGCAGTCCTGCAGCACCACCTCGTAGGTCGACACGCCGCCGAGCATCGGGATGCGGCGCTCGACGATGAAGCCCGGCGTGTCCTTGTCGACGATGAAGGCCGAGATGCCGCCGCGCGAGCCGAGCGCCTTGTCGGTCACGGCCATCACGATGGTCCAGTCGGCGCGCGCGGCGCGGCTGATCCAGATCTTGCGGCCGTTGAGCACCCAGTTGCCTTGCGCGTCGCGCTCGGCGCGCGTGCCCATCGCCGACGGGTCGGCGCCCGCGCCGGGCTCGGAGATGGCGATCGCCGAGACCGTCTCGCCGCGCGCATAGGGCGCGAGGTAGCGCTCGGTCTGCGCCGCGTCGGCCGTCTTCAGCAGCATGCGCAGGTTCGGCGAATCGGGCGGCAGGTCGTAGGGCACGATGGTCTTGCCGAGCTCCTCGTTGACGCCCACCATCGCCGTCACCGGCAGGTCGGAGCCGCCGAGTTCGGCCGGCGCATCGAGCCCCCAGAGGCCGAGCTCGCGCGAGAGCGCATCGAGTCGCTCGTGTTCCTCGGGCCTCAGCATCAGCTGCCCGCCCTCGGCTTCGCGCTTGAGCACCGCCGGCTCCAGCGGCAGCAGCTCGTCGCGCACGAAGCGCGCGACCAGGTCCTTGAGCATGCGGTGCTCGTCGTCGAGTTCGAAGTTCATGCCCCGCCCCTCACTCGCCGGCCACGGCGCGGCTGGCCTTGAGCCGCGCGATGGCCTCCTCGCCGAGGCCGGCCTCGCGCAGGATCTCGCTGGTGTGCTGCCCCACCGTGGGCGCCTGGCGGTACACGCGGGTCGGCGTGGCCGAGAAGCGCGCCGTGGGCCGCAGCTGGCGGATCGGCCCTTCGGTCGGATGCTGCGCGTCCTCGAACAGGCCCACCGCCTTCAGGTGCGGATGCGCGGGCAGGTCGTCGAGCGCATAGATCGGCGTGGCCGGGATGTCGAGCTTCTCGCACAGCGCCATCCACTCGGCCGTGGTCTTCAGCGGCGACAGCTCGCGCAGGTGGCCGTAGAGCGCGCGCACCTGCGCGTTGCGCTCCTGCCGGTTGGCGATGCTGTAGCGCTCGGCCAGCTCGGGCTGGCCGACCTCGACGAAGAAGGCCTGCCAGTGGCGCTCGGTGTAGGGCAGCATGCTGATCCAGCCGTCGCGCGTGCGCGCTGGCTTGCGCCCGCCCTCGAGCAGCCGCGGATAGCCGGCCTTCACCGCCGAGCCCTGAAAGGTCATGCCGCCCATGTGCTCGGCCAGCACGAAGGCCGCCATGGTCTCGAGCATCGGCACCTCGACGTACTGACCCTGCCCGCTGCGCTCGCGGTGCAGCAGCGCGGCCAGCACCGCGTTGCAGACCGCGAGGCCGGTGGTCTTGTCGGCGATCAGGCTGGGCGTGTAGTCGGGCTGCTCGCGCCCCGCCGAGCCCACGCCCACCAGGCCGCAGGCGGCCTGGATGATGTCGTCGAAGGCCGGCTTGTCGCGGTGCGGGCCGTCCTGGCCGAAACCGGTGGCGGCGCAATACACCACCTTGGGATTGAGCTTCGCCACCGCCTCGTAGCCGAGCCCGAGGCGCTCGACCGCGGCCACGCGCATGTTGTGCACCACCACGTCCACCTGCGGGATCAGCGCGCGCAGCGCGGCCACGCCCTCGGGCGACTTGAGGTCGACCGAGAGCGAGCGCTTGTTGCGGTTCACGGCCAGGAAGATCGAGCTCATGCCCGGGTGCTGCGAGATGCCGTTGGCGCGCATCATGTCGCCCTCGGGCGGCTCGACCTTGATCACGTCGGCGCCGTAGTCGGCCAGCATCTGGGTGGCCAGCGGGCCGAGCACCACGGCCGTGAGGTCGAGCACGCGGATGCCCTTGAGGGGGCCCGAGGGCGCGTTGGAAGTTGTATCGGTCATAGAGAAGAAAGAAGAGGGATTCAGTTGGGCAGGCCCACGAGATGCCGCGCCATCACCACGCGCTGGATCTGGCCGGTGCCCTCGACGATGTCGAGCGCCTTCACGTCGCGAAACAGCTTCTCGATCAGGTGGTCGCCACGGCCGCCCGCCAGGCCCAGCACCTCCATCGCGAAGCTCGTGGCCTCGAAGGCGGCCGGCGGCGCGAGCGCCTTCGAGGCCGAGGCCTCGAGCATGTTGGGCTGGCGCCGGTCGGCCAGCCAGGCCGCGCGCAGCGCCATCAGCAGCGCGGCCTTGAGCTTGCGGCGCGAGCGCTCGAGCCGGTCGCGCAGCCGCAGGTCGGAGGCCAGGCCCTGGGCCTGCATGAAAGCCGCGGCCTCGTCGAGCGCGGCGCGGCCGATGCCCACCGCCATGCCGGCGATGGCCGGACGGCCCGCGTTGAAGGTGTTCATCGCACCCTTGAAGCCGCCCGAGCGCTGCTCGTAGTAGGCCTCGCCGCCGAGCAGGTTGGCCGCCGGCACGCGGCAGCCCGAGAGGAAGAAGGAGGTCGACTCGTAGGCTTTCAGGCCCATCTTCTTCTCGATGCGGAAGTCGCCGAAGCCCGGCGTGCCGCGCTCGACCACGAAGGCGCGGTGGCCCGCGCGGCCCAGCGCCGGATCGATGGTGGCGAACACCACGGTCCATTCGGCGCGGCCCGAGTTGCCCGAGAAGGACTTCGCGCCGTCGAGCACCCAGTGCTCGCCGTCGCGCCGCGCGCGGGTCTTGATGTTGGCCACGTCGGAACCGCCCGAGGGCTCGGTCATCGCGAAGGCACCCCAGATCGGGCGCTGCGGATTCACGAAGGGCGAGAGAAAGCGCTGCTTCTGCTCGGGCGTGCCCATCGAGAGGATCGGCGGTTCGCCCAGGCCCGGGCCCGGCAGCGCGACGCCGATGCCGCGGTCCCAGTAGGCGCCCTCCTCGGCCAGCAGCACCTGGGCCACGGCCGAGCCTGCCTTGTTGGGCGCGGGCGCATCCGTGCCGTCGGGCGCCGCGCCGGCCGCGCGCCAGCGCGTGCGGCCGAAGCCCTCGGCCAGCATGCGCACGAAGAAGGGGTCGTCCACCGGCAGCGGCGCGCCCGCGCGGTCGGCGCGCCAGCCCGCGGGCCGCATCTCGTCGCGCCCGAGGCGGCGCAGGGTCTGCAGGCGGGCCTGGTCGTCCGCGCTGATCGAAAAATCCATCTCAGGCTCCCTGGGTCGTTATGTCGGTGGTGGCAAGAAAGTCGATCGGCGCGGCGAACGAAGCCGGCAGCGCGTCGTCGCGCGCGGCATCGGCGCCGCCGAGCAGCAGGCCCAGCGCGCGCAGCTCGCGAAGCTGCTTCTCCACCGGGTAGTCGCGCATGAAGCCCGCGGCGCCGAGGATCTGCACCGCGTTGGCGCCGATGAAGACCGCGTTCTCGGTCGCCTCGATCAGCGCCGTGGCCGCGGCCTCGCGCGCGGGCCGGCCGGCATCGAGCCGCCAGGCGGCCTCGTGCAGCAGTTGGCGCGCGGCATCCACCGCGCTGTGCATGTCGACGATCAGGAAGGCCAGCGCCTGGTGGTGCGCGATCGGCTTGCCGAAGGCGACACGCTCGAGCGCGTAGCGGCGCGAGTAGTCGGCCGCCGCATGCATCTGGCCGACCAGCAGCGCCGCGAGCTGCACGCGCGCATGGGCCAGCGCGAGCGCGGCGGCCGCGGGGTCGGTCCACGCGGCCTCGACCGGCGCGCGGTCCACGCGCAGCTCGCTCGCGCCCGCGGCACGCAGGCCGGCACCGGGCACTTCGGTGAGCACGATGCCCTGCGTGACCAGGCGCAGCCCGTCGCGGCTCAGCACCGCGAGCAGGTCGACGCGGTCGGTCGGCAGCCAGGCCGCCTGGCCGCTCAGCGCATCGCCGTCGCTCGTCCACTGGCCGCGCGCATCGAACACCAGCGCCGCGCGCGCATCGGGCCGCGCCAGAAGCGGCTGCAGATGGCGCTGCAGCGCCGCCTCGCCGCCGAAGGCCCGCAGCGCCTGCGCGACCGCGCCGATCGGCTGCAGCGCCAGCGCCGCGCCGGGGCAGCCGGCCGCGAGCCGCTCGGTCACCAGCACGCGCGCGAGCGCGCCGAGGCCGGCACCGCCCGCGGACTCGGGCCAGTCGATGCGGTCGAAGCCGATCTGGGCCGCCTCGCGCCGCATCGCCTCGGGCAACGCGCGTTGCGCCTCGAAGGCGCGCTGCGAGGGCAGCAGCTGTTGGTCGGAAAAACGCTGGGCCGTCTCGGCCACCAGCGCGAGTTCTTCATCGAGTGCGAAATCGATCATGGCGTGCTCCGGCGCGGCTCAATGGCGTCCGAAGACGGGATCGCGGCGCTGCGCCATCGCGGCCACGCCCTCGCGGAAGTCCTGGGTCTGGAAGTGTTGGCGCTGCTCGCCGGCCTCGCGCTCGACCGCGGCGCGCACCGCCTCGACCAGCCCGGCGCGCAGGCTCGCGCGCGTCGACTCGACCGCGATCGGCGCCGAGATCGCGATCTCCTCGGCCAATGCCTGGGCGCGCTCGCGCATCTGGTCCTGCGGCGCCAGCTCGTCGACCAGGCCGATGCGCAGCGCCTCGGCGCCGTCGATGCGGCGTCCGGTGTAGAGCAGCAGCGCGGCCTGCTGCGCGCCGACCAGGCGCGGCAGCGTGTGGCTCAGCGCGAAGCCCGGGTGGAAGCCCAGGCGCGCGAAGTTGGCGCTGAAACGCGCTTCGGCACAGGCGACGCGGAAATCGGCCACCAGCGCGAGCCCGAGCCCGCCGCCCACGGCCGGGCCCTGCACCGCCGCGATCACCGGCTTGGTCACCGCGAACAGCCGGATCGCCTGCCGGTAGAGCTCGCCCGGATCGCGCCGCTCGCCGGCCGCGGGCGTGGGCGACGAGAAATCGGCGCCCGCGCAGAAGGAGCGCCCTTGCGCCGCCAGCACGATGGCGCGGCATGCCGGGTCGGCCTGCAGCGATTCGAAGGCCTCGGCCAGCGCCGAGATCAGCGCGAGGTCGAAGAAGTTGTGAGGGGGCCGGCACATCTCCACCGTGGCCGTGTGGCCGGCGCGGTGGATCGAGAGGTCGGGCGGATTCGCTGCTGTGCTCATGGGACTCCTGTCTGGCTGTTCTTTTTCAACGATATAACAGATACATATTTTTTAAAAGCACATATGTATTATTATTTGGCCAGCCCGAAGCCCGGGCAGGTCGGCGAACGACCGGTTCAGTCACGAACTCAGGAGCAAAAAAGATGGAGACAAGCAGGCGCCGGCTGTTGCTGGCATTGGTGGGTACGGCGGGCGCGGCGGTGGCGGGACCGGCCTTCGCGCAGGGCACGGCCTTCCCGACGCGGCCGATCAAGATCGTGGTGCCGTTCACGCCCGGCAGCGGCTCGGACAATTCGGCGCGCTACTTCGGCGACCAGCTGGCCGCGCAGCTCGGCCAGGCGGTGGTGGTCGAGAACAAGCCAGGCGCCAACGGCATCATCGCGCTGCAGCAGGTGAAGAGCGCGCCGGCCGACGGCTACATGCTGCTGCTGGCGAGCAACTCGCCGATGGCCGTGAACCCGCTGACCATCAAGGACCTGGGCTACGACTCGGTGAAGGACTACAAGCCGGTGTCGGGCCTGACGCGCGGCATGAACGTGGTGGTGGTCTCGAACGACTCGCCGTTCGCGAGCATCGAGGCGCTGCTGGCCGCCAGCAGGAGCAAGTCGCTCACCGTCGGCACCTACTCCGCGGGCTACCAGCTCGCGGCGGCCTGGCTCGCCAACGTGGCCGGCGGCGACTTCACCAACGTGCCCTACAAGGGACAGGCGCCGATCATGACCGACGTGATCGGCAACCAGCTCGACTTCGCGCTGGTCGACCTCGGCGGCGCGATGCCGCTGATCAAGGGCGGCAAGCTGCGCCCGCTCGCGGTCTCGGGCGAGGCGCGCAACCCCGACCTGCCCAACGTGCCGACGATCCGCGAGAAGGGCTTCAACGAGTACGTGCAGTACAGCTGGGTGTCGTTCTACGTGCGCTCGCAGACGCCCGACGATGTCACCGCCAAACTCGCCGAGGCGCTGCAGAAGACGCTGGCCACCGAGGACGCGCGCGCCTTCGTGCGCAAGTCGGGCGCCGAGCTCATGCCCTACCCGCCCGAGAAGATGCAGCGCTTCCACCTCGAGGAGATCGCGCGCTTCCGCAAGATCGCGGCCATCGCCAACATCAAGCCCGAGTGACCCAGAATGGCGGCATGAACCAAGCCGTCCCCTCGTCCGAAGCCCCCCTCTACAACGCGCCGGCGCTGGTCGCCTATGCCGATGCCCTGCTGCAGAAGTGCGGCCTCGCCGCGCCGATGGCCGCGAGCGTGGCGCGCACGCTGGTCGAGGGCGATCTGCTGGGCCACGACACCCACGGCCTCGCGCTGCTCGCGGGCTATGCGAAGGAGCTCGAGGCGGGCGACATGGCACGCGAGGGTGCGCCCGAGGTGCTGTCGGACCGCCCCGCCGCCGTGCTGTGGGACGGCCGGCGCCTGCCCGGGCCCTGGCTCATGGAACAGGGCCTCGACCTGCTGGTCCCGCGCGCCCGAGAACTCGGCACCGCCTCGCTGGTGATCCGCCGCAGCCACCACATCGCCTGCCTCGCGGTCTACATGCTGCGCGCGCTGCAGGAGGACATGCTGATGCTGCTGGCCTGCTCCGACCCCAACACCGCGAGCGTCGCGCCCTTCGGCGGCACGCAGGCCGTGTTCACGCCCAACCCGCTGGCGCTGGGCTTCGGGCTCTCGCAGGGCGGCGTGATGGTCGACATCTCGGCCTCGATCACCACCAACGGCATGAGCAACCGCAAGCGCGCGGCCGGCGAGACCTTCGCCGAGCAGTGGCTGATCGACGCGCAGGGCCGGCCCTCGAACGATCCGCAGGTGCTGTTCGACAGCCCGCCCGGCACCCTGCTGCCGGTGGGCGGCCTGAGCCATGGCCACAAGGGCTACGGCATGGCGCTGCTGGTGGAGGCGCTGACCGGCGGCCTCGCCGGCCATGGCCGCGCCGACCCGCCCGAGGGCTGGGGCGCGACCGTGCACGTCACGCTGCACGACCTGCGTGCCTTCGGCGGCAAGGCGGCCTTCCTGCGGCAAATGGACGAGGTCGCCGAACGCTGCCGCGGCAATGCGCCCATCGACCCGGCGAAGCCGGTGCGGCTGCCGGGCGAAGGCGGGTTGAAGCGTCGGGAGGCGCAATCGAGGGACGGGGTGCGGCTGCACCCGTCGATCGCGCGTTCGCTCCAGGAAGTGGAGCAGCGGCACGGCCTGCGGCTGGCGCAGGCGCTGGCCTGATCAGTTGTCTTCGTCGTCGCCGTCCTCGTCGGACGGGGCGGCCTCGCCCGCGGGCCGCGGCTTGCGCGTCGCGGGCCGCGCGAGGATCTCGAGGTAGAACTGCTTGCCGCCCTCGGCCACCACGTGGTCGATGCTGGCGGTGATGGCCGACAGGTGGATGGTCTCGGCGTTGTCGGCGGCGGTGCCGAAGCGGCAATCGAAGTCCCAGAAATCGGCGCCGGCTGGCAGTGCATGGCCGCGCTCGCGCTTGATGTACTTGCGGATTTCGTGCTTGATGGCTTCGAGGAGGCGGTCGGGGTGCTTGCCCTCGACCTGAAGCTGGAAGGTTTTTCTCATGGGTGATGGTAACCAATGCCCCGCCGCGCCACTGTGTACAGTCGGCGGCTCAACGGAAAGCAGGTGAAAGACATGGCGCGCGCGAACGACTGGGCAAGCAAGGTGATGGCATTGATCAACGGTGGCAATCCCACCGCGGCCATCGCGCAGATCAAGGTCGCGCCCTCGGTCAAGGACCTGAAGGCGCTGCAGACCATCATGACGCTCTCGAAGATGAAAGGCCGCTATCCGAACGTGGATGCGGCCATCGCGGACAACCTGGCGCTGCTCGCGGCGCCCCGGCTGCACCGCTCGCCCTGACAGCCGGCCTTACAGCGCCTGGCCGAGGCGCTTGACGCCCTCTTCGATCTTCGCCACGTCGGCGGTCGCGAAGCTCAGACGCAGGGTAGCGACGTCGGGGTTCTCGGCATAGAACGGCGCGCCGGGCACGAAGGCCACGAGCTTCTCGATCGCGCGCTTGGCCAGTTCGTTGGCGTTGGCCAGCTTGCCATTGGCGCCCGTGAGGCGGGCCCAGAAGAACAGGCCGCCATTGGGCTGGGTGAAGCTCACCGCGTCGCCGAGCTCGCGCTGCAGCGCCTGGCCCATGGCCTTGGCGCGCTGGCCGTAGACCTCGCGCACATGCGCCAGCGTGGCCGGCATGCGGCCGCTCTTGAGGTACTGGGCTGCGGTGGCCTGCGAGAAGGTGCTGGTGTGGGCGTCGCTGAACTGCTTGCACATGGTGGCCTTGGCCAGCAGTTCGGCCGGCGCGATCATCCAGCCGATGCGCAGGCCCGGGCTCAGCACCTTGCTGAGGCTGCCGCAGTGCGCGAGCAGCTCGCGGCTGCCGGGCACGTCCTTGCTCAGCGCCAGGATCGAGGGCGGCGGCGCCTCGCCGAAGTAGAGGTCGCCATAGGGATCGTCCTCGACGATCAGCGTCTGGTACTTGACGGCCAGCTCGAGCACCTTCTTGCGGCGCTCCAGGCTCAGCATCGCGCCGCTGGGGTTGCCGAAGGTGGGAATCAGGTAGACGAACTTGGGCTTGTGCTCGGCGATCAGCTTCTCGAGCTCGTCGGTCTTCACGCCGTTGGCGTCGATCGGCGCGCTGATGAGCTGGGCGCCGTAGAGGCGGAAGCACTGGATGGTGGCCAGGAAGGTCGGGCCCTCGACGATCACCTTGTCGCCGGGCGAGATCATGGTCTTGCCCAGCAGATCGAGCGCCTGCTGGCTGCCGGTGGTGACGATCAGGCCGCTGGGATCGACCTCGACGCCCTTGGTCTTCATGAAGGCGCTGAGCTGCGCGCGCAGCGGCTCGTAGCCTTCGGTGGCACCGTACTGCAGCGCGCCGCCGGCCTCCTCGGCCAGCACTTTCTGGCTCGCCTCCTTGAGGCCCTCGACGTCGAACATCGCGCTGTCGGGGAAGCCGCCCGCGAAGCTGATGATGCCGGGCTTGCCCAGCAGCTTGAAGAGTTCGCGGATGGCGGAAGTTTCGACGTTGTCGAGGCGGGAGGCGAATTGCATGGTCAGTCTCACTTTCTGGCCGCCATTGTGGCGAAAGCCGCGGGAAATTAAGTTGCGTAGGTCATTCCCGTTTCAGCGATATATTGCGCCTGCCTTTGTCCCGCCCCATGAAAAAAGAAAACATCGCGCCCTTCTTCGCCGTCCTGCAGGCCGCCAACCCCACGCCCGAGACCGAACTCGAATACGGCACGCCCTTCGAGCTGCTGGCCGCCGTGCTCCTGTCGGCGCAGGCCACCGACGTGGGCGTGAACAAGGCGACGCGCAAGCTGTTCCCCGTGGCCAACACGCCGCAGGCGATCCTCGACCTCGGCGTCGAAGGCCTGGAGGGCTACATCAAGACCATCGGCCTGTACCGCAGCAAGGCCAAGCACCTGATCGAGGCCTGCCGCATGCTGGTCGAGCAGCACGGCGGCGAGGTGCCGCGCACGCGCGCCGAGCTCGAGGCGCTGCCCGGCGTGGGCCGCAAGACCGCCAACGTGGTGCTCAACGTGGCTTTCGGCGAAGCCACGATCGCGGTCGACACCCACATCTTCCGCGTCGGCAACCGCACAGGGCTGGCGCCGGGCAAGAACCCGTTGGAGGTCGAGCTCAAGCTCGAGAAACGCGTGCCGCTCGAATACCGGCTGCACGCGCACCACTGGCTGATCCTGCACGGGCGCTATGTCTGCGTGGCGCGCACGCCGCGCTGCTGGGACTGCGCGGTGTCGAAGTACTGCGACTACAAGCCGAAGACGCCGGCACCCAAGCGCTGAGCCTGCCTCAGGCCGGCCGAAGCTCGACCACCTGCCAGCCGCCGAAGGGCAGCGGCGTCGACGGCCACTCGGTGGCATCGCGCGGACAGCGCGTGCCGGCGTGCAGCAGCGACACAGCGCGCAGCACGCCCGCATGCGCGACCCACAGCGCATCGCCCTGCCCGGCCTGCCATTCGTCGTAGGCGCCGGCCACGCGCGCCATGAAGGCGCGCACGCTTTCGCCATGCGCGCCGGCTCGGGTGTCGGCGAAGTCGGCGGTCCAGGCATCGAGCTCGGCGCGCGCGATGGCCGACCAGGACTGCCCTTCCCAGGCGCCGAAGTCCATCTCGGCGATGCGCGCGTCATGCCTCACCGCGAGATCGGGCCGCAGCGCGGCGATCGCGCCAGCGAGCGTGGCGCAGCGCCGCAGCGGGGACGACAGCACGGCGAGCCCCGGCGGCAGTTCCCGCGCGATGCGCTCTGCCGCCTCGCGCGTGGCCTCGGCCTCGGCCTCGAGGTCGCTCGCGCCGTAGCACAGCCCCGCCTCGGCGATCACCGGCGCATGCCGTAGCAGCCAGAGCCTGCGCATGCTCATGCCCGCCACGCCAGCGCGAGGTAGATCGCGATCTCGCAGACCTGCTGCGTGGCGCCGAGGCCATCGCCCGTGAAGCCCTGCAGCCGACGGCTAAAGAGCCGCGCCATCCACAGCGCCGCCAACGCCGCCGCGAGCAGCGCCGCCAGCGCATGGGCCGCGCCGTGCGACAGCGCCAGCAACGCCAGCGCGGGCAGCGTCCACAGCACGCCGATCGCGAGCGCGCCGCCGCTGATCGCATCGGCCAGCGGCTTGGCCTTGCTCGCGCCGCTGTCGCCCACATAGGGCAGCCAGCGGATCAAAGCGAGCGGCGCGAGCCGCGACAGCACATGCGCGCCGACGATGGCCGCGGCCACCGCGTGCAACCCGCCGCCGGCCAGCACCGCGATCAGCGCGCACTTGAGGCCCAGCGCCAGCACCAGCGCGATCGCGCCGAAGGCACCGATGCGCGAGTCCTTCATGATCTCGAGCGCGCGCGCTCGATCGGCCGAGCCGCCCAGGCCATCGGCCACGTCGGCCAGGCCGTCCTCGTGGAAGGCGCCGGTCAGCATCACGGTCGCGACCGTGCTCAGCACCGCCGCCGCGAACGCGCCCGCCAGGCCCGGCAGTCCCATCGCCACGCCCACGAACACCAGCGCCGCCACGCCGCCGGCCAGCCACCCGATGCCCGGCAGGTGCGCCGCGCTCGCGCGCAGCATCTGCGGGCTGTAGCCGACCCAGGCTGCGAGCCGGCCCGTGACCGGCACGCGGGTGAAGAACTGCAGCGCGAGCAGGAAGTGCCGCAGGCCGCTCATCTGGCTCAGGCGTCCTTGCGCGAGACGCCGGCCGATTCGAAGCTCGCCATCTCGCGCACGATGCGGCAGGCCGATTCGAGCAGCGGCCAGGCCAGCGCGCCGCCCGAGCCCTCGCCCAGGCGCAGGCCCAGGTTCAGCAGCGGCTCGAGCCGCAGCCGCTCGAGCAGCAGCGCATGGCCCGGTTCGGCCGAGACGTGGGCCGCCACGCAGCGCTGCGCCACATGCGGGCGCAGCGCCTGCGCCACCAGCACGGCGGCGCTCGCGATGAAGCCGTCAAGCACGATCACGCGCCGTTCCTCGGCCGCCTGCACCACCGCGCCGACCAGGGTCGCGATCTCGAAGCCGCCGAGCACGGCCAGCGCGTCGAGCGGCGCTGTGGCGCCCGCATGCAACGCCAGCACCTCGCGCAGCACGGCGCGCTTGCGCGCCAGCCCGTCGGCGTCGAGCCCGGTGCCGGCGCCGGTGCAGCGGTCGATGTCGATGTCGGCCAGGCGCGCCAGCAGCAGCGCGGCGGCCGAGCTGTTGCCGATGCCCATCTCGCCGAGCAGCAGCGCATTGCCCGGCAGCGCGCGCACGATCTCGCGCCCGTTGGCGATGGCCTGCGCACACTGCGCGGCGCTCATCGCCGGACCGGCCGAGGCGTCGGCGGTGCCCGCCGCGATGCGCCGCTGCACCAGGCCGGGCCGCGGCTGGAAGTCGCGCCGCACGCCGCAGTCGGCCACGGTCAGCGCCAGGCCGTGCTGGCGCGCGAGCACGCTGACGGCGGCACCGCCGGCCAGGAAGTTCTCGACCATCTGCCAGGTCACGTCGCTCGGATAGGCCGAGACACCGCGCGCCGCCAGTCCGTGGTCGGCCGCGCAGACCAGCATCTGCGGCGCCTCGAGCGCCGGCGACTCGGTGCCGAGGATCGTGCCCAGGCGCAGCGCCAGCGCCTCGAGCCGGCCGAGCGCGCCCAGCGGTTTGGTCTTGTTGTCGAGCACGGCCTGCAGCCGGGCCGCGAGCGCGGCGTCGGCGATGTCGGGCACCGCGGGAAGAAGGTCGTCGTGGGTCATGCAATCAGACCGGCGAGCACGCCGGCGTCGAAGTGGTTGTCGATGAAGTCGGCCAGGCCGTCGAAGGTGGCGTCGAGCGTGGGCGCCGCGACGCCGAACAGCGCCTGCAGCGCCGCGGGGTCCTCGAACAGCCCGTGCAGGTAGAGGCCGAGCACGTTGCCGCGCGCGTTCTGCCAGGCCAGCCCCTCGGGCATCACCGCGCCGCCGTCGCCGGCCATCTGCGGATGGGCCGCGGTCTGGCCGTGGTGGATCTCGTAGCCGGCCACCGCCACGTTCGACAGCGCGGCCCAGGCGCCCGCCAGCGTGCCGAAGGCGGCCTCGCGGCGGCGCACGGTCTTGTCGCGCTCGAACACCGTCACCAGCGGCAGCAGGCCCAGCCCGGGCGCGTTGCCGTCGATGCCGTGCGGATCGACCAGCGCCTCGCCGAGCATCTGCAGCCCGCCGCAGACGCCGAGCACCACGCCGCCGCGCGCCGCATGCTCGGCGACCGCGCGGTCGAGCCCCTGCGCGCGCAGCCAGGCCAGGTCGCCGCTGGTGTGCTTGGAGCCGGGCAGCACGATCCAGTCGGCGCCGGCCACGTCTGCCGGTGCGCGGGCCCAGACCAGGCGCACGCCGGGCACGTTCTTCAGCGGCTGGAATTCGTCGAGGTTGCTGATGCGCGGATAGGCGATGACGGCCACGGTGCGCGTCACGGCGCCCGAGGACCGGCTGCGGTCGTCGAACACGCCGTCCTCCTCGGGCAGGCCGTGCTGCCACCACATCGGCAGGGTCGCGACCACGGGCACGCCGGTCATCTCGCGCAGCTGCTCGGGCGCGGGCGCGAGCAGCGAGGCATCGCCCCTGAACTTGTTGAGCACGAAGCCCGCGAGCAGCGCGCGGTCGGCCTCGGGCAGCAGCGCCCAGGTGCCGTAGAGATGGGCGAAGGCGCCGCCGCGGTCGATGTCGGTGGCCAGCAGGCAGCGCGCCCGGGCATGACGCGCGATGCGCAGGTTGACGATGTCGCTGGCCATCAGGTTGATCTCGGCCGGCGAGCCGGCGCCCTCGATCACGACCACGTCGTTCTCGGCGCGCAGCTCGTCGAGCGCGCGCGCGAGCTGCGGCCACACGCGCTCGCTGCGGCCGCGCCACGGCAGCGCCGACAGGGTCTCGTCGACCTGGCCCATCAGCACCACCTGGCTGTGGGTGTCGCGCTCGGGCTTGAGCAGCAGCGGGTTCATGCGCACCTCGGGCCGCGCCCGGGCCGCGAGCGCCTGGAAGTACTGGGCGCTGCCGATCTCGCCGCCCTCGACCACGCGCGCGTTGTTGCTCATGTTCTGCGCCTTGTAGGGCGCCACCTTGAGGCCCTGGCGCGCATACCAGCGGCATAGCGCGGTCGCGATCCAGCTCTTGCCGGCCCCGCTGGTCGTGCCCAGCACCATCACGCAACGCGCCCCGCCGGTGTGCTCTCGCGCGCTCGCCGGCGCCGCCGCTGCCTGGAAATTCATGGCGGGATTGTCGTTGAGCGCGCGCGGGTGCCCGAAACGCAACGCCGGAATGCGGCTTCCGTCACGCAACCGGGCCGGCGAACCCACGGGCTGCATCCGGTTCGGCGAATCCTCCGTATACAGGGCTTCTCCGTCACAACGCCCCGCGAACCCGCCCCATGCCCGCCCTCAACGACCTGGCCCTCACCGTCGAAGAACCCGAACCGGACCGCTTCCACTGGGTCCTGCTCGAGGCGCTGGACAGCGGCGAGGCCGACGTGCTCGACTACCGCGTCTACCGCCGCGCGGCGCGCGCCGAGGCCAGCTACTCGAATGCGCTGGTGATGGGCGTGGCGGAGCTGCAGAAGATCAGCGCCGCGCGGCCGTCCGATCCGGACGCCTGAATGCGCGCGCTCAGGGCGCGAAGCCCGAGCGCCGCACCACCGGCTCCCACTGCTGCCGGTAGGCCTTGAGCATCTGCACCGTCTCGGCATTGCTGCTGACCACCGGCGTGATGTAGAGCGCATCGGCCGCCTTCTGCAGCCCCGGGTCCTGCATCACCTCGCGAATCTTCGCGGCCAGCAGCTGAACTTTGGCCGGCGGCATGCTGCTCGGCGCGAAGAAGGTGTTCCAGCCGTCGGCATCGATCTTCATGCCGGCCTCGCGGAAGGTCGGCAGCGAGGGCGCGAAGCTCGCGCGCTTCTTGCCCGACACGGCCAGGATGCGGATCTTGCCGGCCACGTGCTGCGCATAGAGCGAGTCCAGCGTGTCGATGGCGATCGGCAGCGAGCCGCCGGTCAGGTCGGCAGCCAGCGGCGCCGATCCGCCATAGCCCTTGATCTGCGGCTGCACGCTCAGCGCATCGCCCACCATCAGGCCGAAGAAGTGCGGCAGGCTGCCGGTGGCCGGCACGCCGAAGATCGCCTCCTCGGGATGGGCCCAGAGCCGGCCCACGAGGAACATGGCGCGGTCGAGCTGCAGCTTCTGCCCCACGGCCAGCGCGAAGTCGTAGCTGCTGACCTGCGTGACGGGCACGAAGTCCTTGTCGGGGTCGTAGCCCGCGTCCTTGAACACCAGCGGCGCCACCACCATCACGGCCGGGTTGCCGAGCATCAGCACGTTCTCGGTCGCGGGTGCGCGCCGCAGCTGCTTGGCCGCGAGCCGGCCGCCCTCGCCCGCGCGGTTCTCGACCGTGACCGCCACGCCGAGCTTGGGGCCGAGCCGTTCTGCGATCAGCCGCGCGATGCGGTCGGTGCTGCCGCCGGGCGCATAGCCGACGACCAGCGTGAGCGGGCTCTCGAGGTTCTGCGCCTGCGCGGGCGCCAGGACACCGCCGATCGCGAGCGCGAGGCAGCAGGCGGCGAGTCGTCGCCGGGAGGGAAAAAAGGGCACGGGGGGATCTCCTCACGCCGGCGGCTGGTGGCCGGCTTTTGTTACGCTGTTTATATGCAGGTAACAAATAGTTGATCTAATCCATCATCGGGCGCCGCGGCGGCGCCGCCACATCCCGCGCCCTCCGTGAGTTCTTCTTCCCTGCAAGCCTTTCCCGACGCGGCCGCGCTGCTCGCGCCCCGCTCCCTCGACGACCTGCTGCTCTACCGGCTCTCGCGCGCGGCGCGCGCCGGTGCCGGCATGGCCACGCGGCTGGTCGAGGGCGGCTTCGGCATCACGCGCCGCGAATGGGGAATGATCGGCACGCTCGCGCAGACCGGCGAGATCACGCCCTCGGCACTGTCGGAGCAATTGAACCTGGACCGCGTGCGCACCTCGCGCGGGCTGCGCAGCCTGGTCGAGAAGCAGCTGGTGGAGCGGCGCCGCGACGCCGAGGACCGGCGCGAGGTGCATGTGCGGCTGAGCCCCGCGGGCCGGCAGCTCTACGACGAGCTGTTCCCGCGCATCGCCGACCTCAACACCGGCCTGCTCGACGGCATGGAACCCGCGCACATCGAGATCCTGCTGCAGTGCCTGCAGCGGCTCGAGCAGCGCGGCGGCGCGCTCAGCGCCCAGGGCATGGTGCCCGAGAAGGCCGACCGCCGTTCGGGCGGCACGCGCCACCGCTGGCCGAAGCGGGGCGCGTAGGGACGACGCGAAGCGCGCTCAGCTTTGCGGGCCGCGCGGGGCGCCGTCGCCCGAGGCCACCGCGCCCGGCACTTCCCAGCCGCCGCCGATCGCGCGGATCAGCCCCACGGCCGCCTGGTACTGCGCCGACTTCACCTGCAGCGCCTGGCGCCGGTTGCGCAGCTCGCTGCGGCGCGCGTCGAGCAGGTCGAGCTGGCTGATGTAGCCGTTGCGGTAGCGCGTGTCCGACAGGCTGGTCGCGCGCGCGGCCGAGGCCACGGCCGTGGCCTGCACGCCCGACTGCTCCTGCAGGATGCGGATCGACGACAGCTGGTCCTCGACCTCCTGGAAGGCCACCAGCACCTGGTTGCGGTAGCTGGCCAGCGCGCCGTCGAGCTGCGCATTGGCGCTCTGCAGCCCGGCCTCGCGGCGGCCGCCGTCGAAGATCGGCAGCGACAGCAGCGCGCCCACGCCCCACGAGCGGGCCGACCACTTGAACAGGTCGCCGACCTCGGGCGAGGCATAGCCGGCCGCGCCGGTCAGCGAGATGTCCGGGAACCACGCGGCCTGCGCCACGCCCACGCGCGACTGGGCCGCGAACACCGCGTTCTGCGCGGCCGACACGTCGGGCCGGCGCGTCAGCACCGTGGCCGGCACGCCGGGCGGGATCGCGGGCAGCGCGGTGGTCCAGTCGGCCGGACGCACGCCGAAGCTCGAGGCCGAATCGCCCACCAGCACCGCGAGCGCATGCTCGACCTGGGCCCGCTGGCGATCGATCGCCAGCGCGTCCGACTCGGTCGACGAGACCTCGGTCTGCACCCGCGCCACGTCGAGCTCGGCGATGTCGCCGGCCTGCTGGCGGCGCTGCGACAGGCGCAGCGTGTCGCGGTAGGCCTCGACCTGCTCGCGCACCAGCACGCGCTCGGCATCGAGGGCGCGCAGCGTGAGGTAGGTCTGCGCCACCTCGGCCTGCACCGCCAGCCGCGTGCTCTGCAGCAGCGCCTCGCGGCCGGCCGCGTCGAGCCGCGCCGCGTCGCTGGCGCGCGAGAGGCGGCCGAACAGGTCGAGCTCGTACGAGAAGGTGGCGCCGGCATTGGTCATGGTGGCCGGCGAGGTGCTGGCCGTGGTCTTGTCGAGGCCGGCGCCGCGGTTGGCGCCGGCGCTCAGGCCCACCTGCGGCAGCCGGTCGGCGTTGACGCTGCGCGCGATGGCGCGGGCCTCGGCCAGCCGCGCGGCCGCGCCCTGGATGTTGTTGTTGCTGACCTCGGCCTTGGCGATGAGCTCGTTCAGGACCGGATCGTTGAAGGCCTGCCACCAGGCGCCGCGCGCGGCGCCCTCGGAAGGCACGGCGCGGGTCCAGCCGGCGGGCGGCGTGGCGCCCTGCTCCTTGAACTGGGCCGCGGCCGGGGTCTCGGGCAGGCCCGAGGGCACGCTCGCGCAGCCGGCCAGGGCCAGGGCCGCCACCAGGGGCAGCACGGCCGCGCGCAGCGGCGCCGAGAGGGATGAGAGCTTGAAGTTCATGATCGAGCTTCCTTCTTGTTCTGTGGTTCGTTCGTCATTCATGCGAGGTCCGCGGCGAGGCCGGCACCGGATGCAGGCCGCCGCCATGGCCACCGCCCGATCCGCCGTGCGAGCCGCCCGAGGCCGGCGCCGGATGGTCGGCCGACACGAAGTCCTCGCCATGCGGCACTTCGCCGTGCAGCTTCAGCGGCCGGTTGCCCGCGATGCGGCGCATCAGCACGTAGAACACCGGCGTCAGGAACAGGCCGAAGGCCGTCACACCGATCATCCCGGCGAACACCGCCACGCCCATCGCCTTGCGCATCTCCGAGCCCGCGCCGGTCGACAGCACCAGGGGCAGCACGCCCATGACGAAGGCCAGCGAGGTCATCAGGATCGGGCGCAGACGCAGGCGGCTGGCTTCGATCGCGGCCTGGATCGGCGTGCGTCCCGCGAACTCGAGCTCGCGGGCGAACTCCACGATCAGGATCGCGTTCTTCGCACTGAGCCCCACCAGCACGATCAGCCCGATCTGCGTGAAGACGTTGTTGTCGCCCCCCGAGATCCACACGCCCGCCATCGCGGCCATGATGCCCATCGGCACGATCAGGATGATCGCGATCGGCAGCGTCAGGCTCTCGTATTGAGCGGCCAGCACCAGGAACACCAGCAGGATCGCCAGCGGGAACACCAGGAAGGCGGAATTGCCGGCCAGGATCTCCTGGTAGGTCAGCTCGGTCCACTCGAAGCTCACGCCCTTGGGCAGCGTCTCGGCCGCGATCTTGGTGATCGCGTCCTGCGCCTGGCCCGACGAGTAGCCGGGGGCCGGGCCGCCGTTGATGTCGGCGGCCAGGTAGCCGTTGTAGCGCATGGCGCGTTCCGGACCGAAGGTCGAGTTGACCTTCATCAGCGCGGCCAGCGGCACCATCTCGCCCGAGGTCGAGCGCACCTTCAGCAGGCCCACGTCTTCGGCACGGGCGCGGTAAGGCGCATCGGCCTGGACGCGCACGGAGTACGTGCGGCCGAACTTGTTGAAGTCGTTGGCGTAGAGGCTGCCGAGGTAGATCTGCATCGTGTCGAAGATGTCCGTCACCGGCACGCCGAGCTGGCGCGCCTTGGTGCGGTCAATGTCGGCGTACAGCTGCGGCACGTTGACCTGCCAGCTCGTGAACATGCCCGTGAGTTCGGGCGCGGCATAGGCCTTGGCCATGAAGGCCTTGACCGCCACGTCCATCTGGTCGTAGCCGACCGAGGCGCGGTCCTCGATCTGCAGCTTGAAGCCGCCCGTGGTGCCCAGGCCCGCCACCGGCGGCGGCGGGAACATCACGATGAACGCATCCTGGATGCTCGAGAAGGCGCCGTTGAGCTGGCCCGCCACCGCACCACCGCTCTGGTCAGCGCGCTTGCGCTGGTCGAAGGGCTTGAGCGTCGCGAACACGATGCCCGAGTTCGAGCTGTTGGTGAAGCCGTTGATCGACAGGCCCGGGAAGGCGATGGCGTCTTCCACGTTCGGGTTCTTCTTCATGATCTCGCCCATGCGCTGGATCACTTCGTCGGTGCGGTCGAGCGTGGCGCCGTCGGGCAGCTGCGCGAAACCGATCAGGTACTGCTTGTCCTGCGCCGGCACGAAGCCGCTGGGCACGGCCTTGAACAGGCCGAAGGTCACGCCGACCAGCGCGAGGTAGATCACCAGCATCAGCGTCTTGCGCGAGATCACGCGCTTGACGCCGCCGCTGTAGGCCTCGGAACCGCGATGGAAGAACTTGTTGAAGCCGCGGAACAGCCAGCCGAAGGCCTTGTCCATGCCGCGCGTCAGCGCGTCCTTGGGCTGGTCATGGCCGCGCAGCAGCAAGGCGGCGAGCGCGGGCGACAGGGTCAGCGAGTTGATCGCCGAGATCACGGTCGAGATCGCGATGGTCACCGCGAACTGGCGGTAGAACTGGCCCGTGAGGCCGCTGATGAAGGCCAGCGGCACGAACACGGCCACCAGCACCAGCGCGATCGCGATGATGGGCCCGGACACTTCGCGCATCGCGCGGTAGGTCGCCTCACGCGGCGTGAGCCCCGCCTCGATGTTGCGCTCGACGTTCTCCACCACCACGATGGCGTCGTCCACCACGATGCCGATCGCCAGCACCAGCCCGAACAGGCTCAGCGCGTTGATCGAGAAACCGAGCACGTGCAGCACCGCGAAGGTACCGATCACCGACACCGGCACGGCCAGCAGCGGAATGATCGACGCGCGCCAGGTCTGCAGGAACAGGATCACGACCAGCACCACCAGCATGATGGCTTCGAGCAGCGTGTGGATCACCGATTCGATGGACGCGCGCACGAACTGCGTCGGGTCATAGGCGATGCGGTATTCCAGGCCTTCCGGCATGTTCTTGTTGAGCTCGGTCATCGTCTTGCGCACGTTCGACGAGATGTCGAGCGCATTCGAGCCGGGTGCCTGGAACACGCCCATGCCGACGGCCGGATCGTTGTTCAGCAGCGAGCGCAGCGAGTAGTCGGCGGCGCCCATCTCCAGGCGGCCGATGTCGCGCAGCCGGGTCACGGCGCCGTCGGTGCCGCTCTTGACGATGATGTCGCCGAACTCTTCCTCGCTCTGCAGGCGCCCTTGCGCATTGATCGAGAGCTGCATGTCCACGCCCGACAGGCCCGGCGAAGCGCCGACCACGCCGGCCGCGGCCTGCACGTTCTGGCCGCGGATGGCTGCCACCACGTCGGAGGCCGAGAGGCCGCGCTGCGCCACCTTCTGCGGGTCGAGCCAGACGCGCATCGAGTAGTCGCCGCCGCCGAAGATCTGGACCTGGCCCACGCCTTCGATGCGCGCCAGCGGGTCCTTCACGTTCAGCACCGCGTAGTTGCGCAGGTAGTTGATGTCGTAGCGGCCGTTGGGCGACACGAGGTGGACCACCATCGTGAGGTCGGGCGCGCTCTTCACCGTGGTGATGCCGAGCCGGCGCACTTCCTCGGGCAGGCGCGGCTCGGCTTGCGAGACGCGGTTCTGCACCAGCTGCTGTGCCTTGTCGGGATCGGTGCCGAGGCGGAACGTGACGGTGAGTGTCAGCACGCCGTCGGTGGTCGCCTGGCTGCCCATGTAGAGCATGCCCTCGACGCCGTTGATCTGCTCCTCCAGCGGGGTTGCCACGGTCTCGGCGATCACCTTGGGGTTGGCACCCGGGTACTGGGCGCGCACCACCACCGAAGGAGGCGCGACTTCCGGGTACTCGGAGATCGGCAGACCGCGCAGCGCGATCAGGCCGGCTATCAGCATCAAGAGCGACAGCACGCCGGCAAAGATCGGCCGGTCGATGAAGAATTTAGAGAGATTCATTTCGTTGGCTCCATCGCGCGGACAGCGCGATCCACGCCGCTTCGAAAAAGACGAGCGGCATCCAGGTGGCTCCCATCAAGGAACTTCGAGTAACGCTGGCGAGCCGGCCGTTGCCGCTGTCGCCGTTGTCGGTGTCCCGGGTTTCCCGGCGCGCCGGCCTGTGCTCAGGCTGGCGCGCGGGGCCCGGTGTCGTTCAGGACTTCGCGGCCTGCGCCACTTGTTCCGTCGGTTGTTGCGCCTTGCCGTCGGCCTTGGCGTCCATGGTCACGGTCTGCGGCGCCACCAGCGCACCCGGGCGGATGTGCTGCAGGCCGTTGACCACCACGCGGTCGCCCGCCTTCAGGCCCTTGCTCACGACGCGCAGGCCGTTGATCGAGGCGCCGAGCGCGACTTCGCGGTAGACCGCCTTGTTGTCCTCGCCCACGACCATCACGAACTTCTTGTTCTGGTCGGTGCCGATGGCGCGTTCGCTGACCAGCAGCGCGGTGTCGTTGCGGGCCTGGCCCATGCGGATGCGGGCGAACTGGCCGGGGATCAGGGCGCCGTCCTTGTTGTCGAAGGAGGCGCGCACGCGCACCGTGCCGCTGCGGGCGTCGACCTGGTTGTCGATCAGCTGCAGCTTGCCGACGAAGGGCGTGCCCTCCAGGCCGGCCGTGCCCATCTGCACCGGGATCGATTCGATCTGGCCGCGCGCGCTGGAGCCGGTCGGCAGGTCCTTCAGGGCCCGCGTGATCACCTGCTCGTCGGCATCGAAGCTCGCGTAGATCGGGCTCACCGAGACCAGCGTGGTCAGCACCGGGGCGCCGGGACCGGCCGCCACCAGGTTGCCCACCGTGACCTCGATCTTGCCAATGCGGCCCGAGACCGGGGCCCGTACCTGGGTGTAGCCCAGGTTCAGGCGTGCCGACTGCAGCGAGGCCTGGGCCGCGCGCAGGTTGGCTTCGGCTTCGCGGCCGGCGTTCACGCGCTCGTCGTATTCGCGCTGGGCGATCGCCTGTTCGTCCCACAGGCGCTTGGCGCGCTCCTGCTCGCTGCGGCTGAAGGACTGGCGGGCCTGCGCCGACGCCACCTGCGCCTCGGCGCGCTCGACCTCGGCCGCGTACGGCGCGGGGTCGATGGTCACCAGCAGGTCGCCCTGCTTGACCAGCGCGCCTTCGCGGAAGTGCAGCGACTGCACGGCACCCGCGACGCGGGAGCGCACGTCGACGCGTTCGACCGCCTCGAGGCGGCCCGAGAACTCGTCCCAGGCGTTGATCTCGCTCGGCGCCACCGCCGCGACCGAGACCGGGATGGCTTGCGGCGCGCCCGCGGCCGGCGCGTTGGCCTCGGCCTTGAAGCTGTGCATGCCCAGCACCGCGGCGGCCACCGCCAGCAAGGCGGTGACGCCGGTCACGGCGGGCCACAGGCCCTTGCGGGCCGCGGAGGAAAACGTTGGCTTGTTGTTCGACATGGTGATTCGTCCTTCTCTCAGATGACTCAAATGACTCGGATGACTTTTCGGGATGCAACAGTCCGTCCTGGCGCCCTCGCACCAAGAAAAACGGAGATTTCGGAAAAAGGCCGGCCGCACCGGGTGCCCCCGGTGGCTCGGCCGTATCGGCGGGGCCGTCGCCGCGTTGGCGACCGACCTCACCGCGCTAGCGGCTGGCTATCTGGCTGACGTCGCTGGCTAACTGGGCTTCGGTGTCGCCCCTTGGGGCGGTGTGGTCGCGGCGAAGAACTCGCGGAAGTGCTGCTGCACGGTCGCTTCGCAGACCTTGCAGCCCATGCACTCGGCGTCGTAGAGCGCCTTGGGCCATTCGGCCGCGTTGCTCAGCACCGCGCTCGTGACCTCGATGCCGGCCGAGCGCAGCCGGCCCGCGAAGGTCAGCGCCTCGTCGCGCATCGCGTCGTCCTCGCCCACCAGCACCAGGGCCGGGGCCAGCGACGAGAGGCGCAGCGAACCGCTGGGCACCGCATAGGGGTGGGTGGCGTTCGACGGGCAGCTCAGGTACTTCTCCCAGCCCGTGGCCCAGCGGCACTCGGGCGAGTCGTTGGTCGCCTTGCGCAGCGACGCGGTGCCGGCGCAGGGATCGAGCATCGGCGACAGCAGGATCTGGCCCGCCAGCGGCGGATGGGCGCGGTCGCGCGAGATCAGCGCCACCGCCGCCGCCAGGTTGCCGCCGGCTTCCTCGCCGGCCAGGTAGACCTGGGCGCCGCGGCCGCCGAGCTTGACGCGCTGCTTGTAGAGCCATTCAAGCGCCGCGTAGCCGACCTCGATCGGCTCGGGAAACGGCGACTCGGGGGCCAGCGGGTAGTCGAGCGAGACCACCACCGCACCGGCGCCGGCCAGGAGGCGCGCCACGTTGCGGCCGTTGTCGAGCCCGCCGCAGATGAAGGTGCCGCCATGGAAGTGCAGCACCAACGGCACGGTTTCTCCCTTGGGGCGCTGGCCGTAGACACGGGCGCCCACCGGATCGCGGCCGGGCAGCTCGATCGACAGATCGGCTTCCGCGCCTTGCACCGCGGCGAGCGCGACTGCTTCGGCGGAGCGGGACGATGGACGGGGTGACATGGGGACGACCTCGGGAAATGGGCGATGGTTGAAATATAAGGCGCCGACTGTCGCGTTAAACAGGGATGCAAGCCCTACTCTGTTTCCAAACTACGAACAATCGGACCGGGTCACCAAAGGGTTATGGCCTTGTGTGAGAATCCGCACCCCCCGGCGAGGGCCGGGTCTCAAGAACAGGCATTCGATGGATCAGATCCAGGCCATGCGGATCTTCGTCCGCGTCGTGGAAGCCGGCACCTTCACCCGCGCGGCGGACTCGCTCGCCCTGCCCAAGGGCACCGTCACCAAGCAGATCCAGGCCCTGGAATCGCGGCTGCGCGTGAAGTTGCTGAACCGTACCACCCGCCGGGTGACGGTCACGCCGGACGGCGCCGCGTACTTCGAGCGGGCGGCGCGGCTGCTCAACGACTTCGACGACATGGAAGCCAGCATGACGAATGCGCAGTCCAGCCCCACGGGCCGGCTGCGCATCGACGTCGGCACCTCGGTCGCGCGGCTGGTGATCCTGCCGGCGCTGGCCACCTTCTGCGACCGCTATCCCGGGATCCAGGTCGATCTCGGGGTCAGCGACCGCACGGTGGACCTGATCAGCGACAACGTCGACTGCGTGATCCGCGCCGGCGACCTCGCCGACCAGTCGCTGGTGGCGCGGCGCATCGGCACCCTGCACTTCGTGACCGTGGCCTCGCCGGCCTACATCAAGCGCTATGGTGCGCCGCAGCATCCGAACGACATCGAGAAGCGGCACCACGTGGTGAGCTACTTCTCGGGCACCACGCGACGCGTCTACCCGCACGAGTTCAAGAAGGGCGACGAGCACATCGAGCTCAACGGCCCCTACCGGGTGTCGGTCAACGAGAGCAACGCCCACATGGCGGCCGTGCTCGGCGGCTTCGGCATCTCGCAGTGCATCACCTTCATGGCCGAGCCGCACCTCGAGAGCGGCGAGCTGATCGAGGTGCTGTCCGACTGGCACCGCGACCCGTTGCCGATCCACGTGGTCTACCCGCCCAACCGCCACCTGAGCGCCAAGGTCCGCGCCTTCGTGGACTGGGCCGCCGAGCTGTTCGCGAAGACGCCGCGGTTGCAGCGGCGCTGAGCGCCATGCTGTTCTCGCCCGAGCGCCACGAGCCCCTGCGGGCCGACGCCTGGGACGAGGCCCGCGCGCGCGAAGCCATCGAGCGCATCGTGCGCGACACCGAGTCGCGCTTCACGCCCGAGGGGCTGTGGCCCATGCATCCGGGCGACGCGCCGGACCCCGCCCCGCAGTACCTGCTGTACTGGGGCGCCAGCGGCGTGATCTGGGCGCTGCACCATCTGCAGGACCGCGGCGCCGCGCGGCTGGCGCGCGACTACGCGCCGGTCGTGCCGGGCCTGATCGCCGCCAACCGCGCGGCCATGGGCCGCCCCGCCGACGCCGGCTTCGCGGCCTACCTGATGGGCGACACCGGCATCCGGCTGCTCGAGCACCGGCTCCAGCCCTCGGCCGCCATCGCCGACGAACTCGCCCGGCTGTGCGGCGGCCACCTCGGCGACCCAACCCTCGAGCTGATGTGGGGCACGCCCGGCACCATGCTCGCGGCGCTGTTCATGCACGAGCGCACCGGCGAGCAGCGCTGGGCTCATATCTACCGCGACACCGCGCGGCGGCTGTGGTCGCAGCTCGAATGGTCCGAGGACTTCGGCTGCCACTTCTGGACCCAGCAGCTCTATGGCCAGCGCTCGACCTACATCGACGCGGTGCACGGCTTCGTCGCCACCGCGGTGCCGTTGATCCATGGCCGCCACCTGCTCGACGACGCCGAATGGAACGCCTGGCGCGACTGCATCGCCAACACCGTGCAACGCACCGCCGACCGCGAGGGCGCGCAGGCGAACTGGCGCCCGCGCCTGTTCCCGCTGCCCGATGCCTCGCGGCCGAAACTCGTGCAGATGTGCCATGGCGCGCCGGGCTTCGTGATCTGCCTCGCGGACTTTCCGGGCGACACGCTCGACGAGCTGCTGCTGGCCGCCGGCGAGACCACCTGGCAGGCCGGCCCGCTGAACAAGGGCGCGAACCTGTGCCACGGCACCGGCGGCAACGGCTATGCCTTCCTCAAGCTGCACCGCCGCTTCGGCGACGCCGCCTGGCTGGACCGGGCGCGCGCCTTCGCCATGCACGGCATCGCGCAGACCGAGGCCGACCTGGCCGCGCACGGCCACCGGCGCTATTCGCTGTGGACCGGCGACCCCGGCTTCGCGATCTACCTGTGGGATTGCATCGAGGGCACGGACCGCTTTCCGACCCTCGACTGCTTCTTCTAGGCCGGCGGCCGCCGCGCGCGCAGCTCGCCCGCCGTCGTCGCCCAGGCCTTGCCCAGCATGCGCGTGAGATAGGCCCCCGAGGCCCAGCCGACCTGCTGCGCCACCGACAGCACCGATTCGTCGGTGTTCTGCAGCAGATGACGCGCGCGCTCGAGCCGCCGCTGCTGCTGGAACTCGAGCGGCGACAGCCCGTAGGCCGCGCGGAACAGCCGCTCGACCTGCCGGCGCGAGAGCCGGTGGCGTGGCGCGAAGGCCTCGAGCGGCAGCGGCGCCGCGAGCTCGGCCTCGATGTCGCTGGCCAGCAGCGCGGCGATCACCGCGCCGGGCGTGCCGCGGCCGTCGGGATGCACCAGCGGGTTGGCCATGAGCCGCGCCGCCTCCATCACCAGCGCGCCGCAGTGGGCCACGTGCGCCATCGAGGGTTCGGGTGCGGAGGGCGTGCCGGCCATATCGAGCAGCCGGTGCGACAGCAGGTTCAGCGCGCCGCTGCCCGCGCGCAGGCCCTGGGCCGGCTTCGCGATGCCGTGCGCGCGCAGCGCCGTGTCCCAGAACTCCGAATCGACATAGACCGCGAGGTGCGTCTGGCGCAGCGTCATCGCACTGGTGGCATGGGCGGCGCCGGCCGCGAACCAGAGGAAGTGGCCGGGCGAGGACTGCAGCGCGTCGCCGCGCGGATCGATCACGTCGAAGCGCCCCGCCAGCGGCACGAACAGCATGTCGCAATCGTGCGCATGCGGCGTGGTGGCGTAGCCGTCGAGCGTGCTCGCCACCGGCGTCGCCTTGTGGGCCAGGCGGTCGGCGAACGCGGAGATGCGCGGTCCGGAGGGGGCGGCGGGGGACGGCATGGGCCGATTGTGTGGTCAATCGCGCGGCCGATGTCGCGATCGTGCGCGCCGGCGTCGCGAACGGAGGCACGCGGATGGGCACCGACGGGAAGACTAGGCCCCTCCTCCACCCGCTCCGCCAAGGACCTCCATGACCGCCAGCCTCCGCCCGCCACGGCGCCTCGCCCTGATGGCCGCCGCCGCCCTGCTCGCCGCCGCCTGCGGTGCCGCGGCCGCCGCCGACACCTATCCCGCCAAGCCGATCACCATCGTCGTGCCCTTCCCGGCCGGCGGCGGCACCGACGTGATCTTCCGCGCGGTGCAGGTCAGGCTGCAGGCCGAGCTCGGCGTGCCGGTGATCATCGACAACCGCGCGGGCGCCGGCGGCACGGTGGGCACGGGCTATGCCTCCAAGGCCGCGCCCGATGGCTACACGCTGGTGGCCGCCACCACCACGACCATCGCCTCGGCGCAAGCCGTCTACCCCAAGCTGCCCTACGACCCGCTGGCCGACCTCGCGCCCGTGGGCACGCTGGGCACCACGCCCTTCGTGCTGGTGGTGGCGCCCACCCTGCCCGCGAAGAACCTCGCCGAATTCATCCGCGACGCCAAGGCGAAGCCCGGCACGCTCAACTACGGCAGCATCGGCAACGGCACCGCGAGCCACCTCGCCGGCGAGCTGTTCAAGCAGCGCACCGGCATCGAGATGACCCACATTCCCTACCGCGGCGCCGCGCCCGCGCAGACCGACCTGATGGCCGGCCAGATCCAGGCGCTGTTCGACAACCCCACCGCGCTCGCGCCCCAGGTGCGCGCCGGCCGCATGCGCGCGCTCGCGATCAGCCAGCCCTCGGCGGTTTTTCCAGAACTGCCGAGCTTCGAGGCCGCGGGCATCAAGGACTTCATGCCCGAGCTCTGGTATGGGCTAATGGCACCCGCGGCCACGCCCAAACCGGTGGTGGAGCGGCTGCGCGCCGCGCTCGACAAGGCGCTGCAGGACCGCAACCTGCGCGCCGACATGATGGCCAAGGGCGTCTCGCCCGCGAGCTGGTCGCCCGAGCAGTTCGGCCAGCGCGTGCGCGCCGACATTGCGCTGTGGGGCGGCATCGCGCGCTCGGTCAACGCGAAGGCGGACTGAGATGACCATGCAGCTCGTTCGCGTCTTCCCCCGCCCCGGCACCCGCGTCGGCGGCAACCCGGCCCCGGTCTGGCTCGATGCCGATGCCATGTCCACCGAGGACATGCAGGCCCGCACCCGCGAGAGCGGGCACGAGTCGGTGTTCGTGCTCGCGCCCGACGATGCCGCCCGGCACCGCCTGCGCATGCGCTACTTCGTGCCGCGCCACGAGATGGAGATGTGCGGCCATGCCACGCTTGGCGCCCTGTGGCTGCTGCACGAGCGCGGTCGCTGGAACGGCGAACCGATCGCGGTGCAGACGCTCAGCGGCACGGTGCACGGCCGCTTCGTCGACGGCGCGGTCGAGATCAGCCAGCCCAGCGCCACCATCGCCGCGGTCGACGCGGCGCTGGTGCGCGAGATCGCGCAGTGCCTGGGCATCGACCTCGTGCGGATCGTCGCGCCCGTGCTCAACGCCGCCACCAGCCGCGTGAAGACGCTGGTGCGGCTCGAGAGCCTCGAACTGCTGCACGGCCTGCGGCCCGACTTCGCGCGCGTCGAGGCGCTGTGCGACCGGCTCGGCTCGACCGGGCTCTATCCCTTCGCATCGAATGCCGACGCGCAGGGCACCGAGGTCAGCGCGCGCCAGTTCCCGCGCTCCTCCGGCTATCCCGAGGACGCGGCCACCGGCATCGCCGCCGCCGCGCTGGCCTGGGGCCTGCGCGAGATGTCGCTGGTCGGCGCGGACGGCACGCTGGTCACGGTGCGCCAGGGCGAGGCCATGGGCTCGCCGTCGGCGATCCAGGTGCGGCTGCCCGCGCAGGCCGATGCCGCCGAAGGCTGCTGGCTGCGCGGCGACGCGCAGGCGATGGACGAGGTGCCGCATGACTGATGCCGACCGGCGCCTGGAGGCACTCGCCGCCCAGGCGGGCCACGATGCCTCGCCCGCCGCGCGCCCCGCGGGCCGCTATGCGAGCTTCGCGCGCGCCGGCGAGCTGCTGCATTCGAGCGGCGTGGTCGGGCGCGAGAACGGCGTGGTGATCGCGGGCACTATCGACGACAGCGACGCGGGCATCGCCCTCGGCGAACGGGCCGCGGTCGCCGCCGCCATCGCGCTGCTGCGTGCCGCGCGCACCGAGCTCGGCGGCCTCGACCGGGTGCAGAAGATCGTCGCCCTCACCGGCTACCTGCAGGCCGGCCCCGGCTTCACGCAGCACGTGCGGGTGATGAATGCCGCGAGCGAGCTGCTGCGCCAGGTGTTCCCCGACCAGCCGCTGCCCGCGCGCACCACGGTCGGCGTGGCCTCGCTGCCGGGAGGCGGTGCGGTCGAGATCTCGCTGGTGCTGCAGGAGCGCGCCGCGACCTGAGATCCCCCACCCGTTCACGCTGAGCCTGTCGAAGCGCCGCGCAAGGCTTCGCCCTTCGACCAGCTCAGGACAGGCCAGCCTCAGCCCGAACGATCCCTGCCCTCAGGCCCCGAGCCAGCGCACCACCAGCGGCACCAGCAAGGCCGTCGCGATGCCGTTGAGCCCCATCGCGAGCGCCGAGAACGCGCCCGCGGTCTCGTTGACCTGGATCGCGCGCGCGGTGCCGATGCCATGCGCCGTGATGCCGACCGCGAAGCCGCGCACCGCGGGCTCCTTGATGCGCAGCAGGTTCAACAGGCCCGTGGCCATGATCGCGCCCGCGATGCCGGTGATCGCGGCCGCGACCGCCGACAGCGAAGGTAGGCCGCCGATCTTTTCCGACACGCCCATCGCGATCGGCATGGTGGCCGACTTCGGCGCCAGCGACATCAGCAGCTCGTGCGAGCCGCCGAGCGCCCACGCGATGCCCACGGCCGACACGATGGCCGCCACCGAGCCCGCGAGCAGCGCCACGCCGATCGGCAGCCACAGCCGGCGCAGCCGCGCCACCTGGCTGTAGAGCGGCACCGCGAGCGCCACCGTGGCCGGCCCGATCAGGAAGTGCACGAACTTCGCGCCTTCGAAGTAGGTGTCGTAGGGCGTGCGCGTCGCCAGCAGCACGACGACGATCACGATCACCGACACCAGCACCGGATTGACCACCGGGTTGGCGCCGCTGCGCCGGTGCAGCCACAGCGCGCCCAGGTAGGCCAGCAGCGTGAGCGCGAGCCACAGCAGCGGCGACTGGGCCAGGAAGACCCAGATCTCGGACAGCTTCGCGGGCGCGCTCATTGGGCGTTCTTGCCGGTGATGCGGATCATCCAGCGCAAGGTGAGCGCGGTCACCGTCATGGTGAAGGCCGCGCCCAGGATGCCCGCGGCCAGGAACGGCAGCCACTCGCGGCCCACGCGTTCGAAATGCAGCATCACGCCGGTCACGGCCGGGATGAACAGCAGCATCAGGTTGCGCAGCAGATGGCCCGAGGTCTCGCCCAGGCTCTCGGGCACGCCACCGCGCCACAGCAGACCCGCGAACAGGAACAGCATGCCCAGCAGCGGGCCGGGCACCGGCAGGCTCAGCCACTGCACCAGCAGTTCGCCGGCGAGCTGGCAGAGAAAGAGCGTGGTGATGGCGTAGAGCATGGCAAGGTCCTCGTGGTCGTTCTTGTCGGCTAGTTTGCACCCGCCAGGCGCCGCCATGCGGCGTGCAGCGCGGCTTGGCTCGCGGGCGGCAGCACGCCCATGCGCACCTGGCCCGGCAGGCCGAAGGACGCGCAGTCGCGCAGCTTGATGCCCTCGGCGCGCAAGCCGGCCAGCAGGCCCGCGAAGTCCGTCGTCATCGGTTGTGCGAGGTGGTAGTTCGCCACGCTGGGCGTGGTCTGCCAGCCCATGCGCGCGCACAGCGCGAGCTGCGCGGCCTTCCATTCGCGCAGCGTGGCCAGGCTGTCGCGCACCCAGGCCTGCACCGCGGGCTCGGCCCAGGCCGACAGCATCGCCACGCCATGCGCGCCCACGGGCCACGATGAACCCAGGCGCAGCAGCGCGCCCACCGCCTCCTGACCATCCGTCGGCGCGATCGCATAGGCCGCGCGCACGCCCGTCATGCCCAGCGCCTTGTTGGGCGACCACATCTGCCAGAGCCGGTCGAGCCGCGCGGGCGCCAGCGCCTGCTCGCCTTCGAGCCGCAACGGTTCGTAGGCGCGGTCGAGCGCGCAGGACACATCCTCGGGCAGCGCGGCGATCGATGCGGCCAGGCCGGGCTGCGCCTGCCCCTGCGGCGCCGACGGATCGCAGCACCACGCGAGCCGCGGCCGGCGCGCCGCCTGCGGCGCGCGCACCACCTGCAGGCCCCAGGCGCGCGCGGCGGCCGCGTAGTCGCCATAGGAGGTGGCCGGCAGCACGACCTCGCCGTGCGCGCCGCGGTCCTCCTGCGCCACCCAGGCGGTGATGCGACGGATGAACTCGCTCGCGCCGGCCGCGATCACGATGCGCCAGGGCTCCACGCCATGCAGCGCCGCGAGCCGCGCGCGCAGGGCCGTGTAAGCCGGATCGGGATAGCGCGTCGCGTCGGCCGCGCGCACTTGCGCCAGCGCCTCGGGGCACGGGCCGCAGGCATTGGCATTGGTCGAGAAATCGTGCGCGGGCGCGCCAAGGGCATCGGGGCCGCCGTGGGTCGGGGTGAAGTCGAGCTCGCTCATCGCACCGCCATGAACAGGAGAACGACCGGCAGCCAGGCGGCCAGCGCCAGCAGCAGCACGGCGCGCTGCCCGAAGCGGGCGGCACGCGCGGTGTCGGCGGGCATCGCGGACCGGCCCTCGGCGTTGAGCGCATAGACCGCGGGCTTGGCCAGCCGCACGCCGAGCAGCAGCGCCATCGCGGCCATCGGCCAGCCGCTGTTGGGCGATGGCGTGCGTCGCGCCTCGCGCGCGAGGCCGCGCGGCCAGCGCCCGGCCGCCAGCGCGAGCAGCAGCACCGTGAGCCGCGCGGGCAGCCACGACAGCAGGTCGTCGGCGCGCGCGGCCCATTTGCCGGCCCAGGTCCAGTCGCGGCCGCCGCGTTCGCCGCGATAGCCCCACATCGCATCGGCCGTGTTGGCGAAGCGGTAGAGCGCCGCACCCGGCAGGCCCAACAGCAGGAACCAGAACACCGGCGCCACCAGCGAATCGTTGAGGTTCTCGGCCAGCGATTCGATCGCGCTCTCGCGCACCTCGCGCTCGCCGAGCTGCGAGACATCGCGGCTCACGAGCCGCGCGAGCCGCATCCGGCCCGCCTCCAGCGACTCGCCGAGCGCGGCCTCGACCGCGAGCACCTCGTCGCGCAGCATGCGCCAGGCGAACAGCGGCTTGAGCACCAGTCCCAGCAGCAGCGCGAAGGCCCAGGCCGGCAGCGCCTGCTGCAGCGCGGCCTGCAGCGCGACGGCGATCGCGAGCACGGCCAGCGCCCCCGCGCACCAGGCGATGGCGCCGAGCACGAAGGCGCGCCCTGCCTTGCCGGAGGCCGCGCCGAACGGGGGCGCGATGCGCGCGCCGGCCCAGCCCAGGTAGCGCCCGATCCACACCACCGGATGCCAGCGCGCGGGCGGCTCGCCGAGCCAGAGGTCGACCGCGAGCGCGATCCACAGCGCGGCCAGCATGGCCAGCACGGGAGCGGTGAAATCGATGGCCGGCATGGCTCGATTGTCCCGAATCAGTGGACCGGCCGCGGCCGGCGGTGCCGGTGCCACTGGGTCAGCGCGCCGAGCGCGAGCAGCGCAGCCATGCCGAACAGCGCCCAGAGCGTGCGCACCACCGAAGCGCTGCGCGGCGCGGGCACGGGCTCGGGCTGCGGTTCGAGCCGCAGCCCGCGCACGGGTTGGGTCGCGGCCGCCTCGCCTTGCCGGGTGTCACTCGGTGCCGGCGATTCGGCCTGCGTGGCCGGGGCCGTGGCGCCCTGCACTTCCACCGGCACCACGACCGGCTTCGGCGGCGCGGTCATCGCTGCGCGCGCGAAGCGCTCCACCGCCAGGTTGCGCTCGCGCAGCCCGCTGGCCTGCGCCGCCTGCGCATAGGCCTGCGCGAGCTCGCGCCGCGTCGCGGCATCGGGCGACCAGTAGTTCAGGCGCACCGCATCGAGCATGCGTTCCAGCGTCTGCGCGAAGGCCGCGCGGTTCGCGCCTTCGAGCCAGGCGCGGGTGCCGAGCCGCTCGCGGTCGCGCACATAGGTATCGTGCAGCGACTGCCACTGGTCGGGCCGCACCGTGGCCGGCGCGGTCACCTGCCAGCCCCAGAGGAACTGCGCGGTCTTCAGCACCTGCAGCGCGCCGCTGTAGCCCTCGGCCTGCTGCGCCGCGATCCATTGCGGATGCAGGTAGCGCGTCTGCATCTCGCGCGCGATCGCGCCGGCGGCGGTGTCGGTGCGCACCGCGCCGGTGTCGCGCAGGTTCTGCACATAGAGCGCCGGGTCCTTGCCCGTGAGATGGCGCACCGCCTGCGCGATGCCACCGAGGTACTGGAACGGATCGTCGTTGGTCAGCACGCCATAGAGGTTGGAGCTGCGCGCCATCAGCGCCGCATCGACCTGCGCGAGATTGCCCGCGAAGGCGCCGGGCCGCGCGGCGCCCTCGAGGCCCTGGCCATAGGCATGGCCCATGCGGTCGATGAACAGGCCCGCCATCTGCGCGTCGCCGCCGCCGCGACGCTGCGAGCGCCAGAGCTCGCTCGCGAGCGCGGCCTCCTCGAGCCCGGCGCCATAGCTGCCCTGCTCGTTCGAGAACACGCGCGCGGTCGACCAGCGCGCGGCCTCCGCCTCCGACGCACCTTCGGCCCGCAGCCGCCGCGCCAGCGCCTCGCTGTGGCGCGCGACCGCGTTGGCGCCAGCGGGCTCGCGCAGCGCCGCCACCTGCCGCACCGCCTCGTCGAGCCAGCGCATCACGTGCGGGAACTGGTCGCGGTACGAGCCCGTCACGCTGACCAGCACATCGATGCGCGGCCGCTTCAACGCCGCGGCGGGCAGCACCTCGATGCCGTTCATGCGCCCGGCCTCGTCCCAGCGCGGCCGCACGCCCATCGCATGGAAGGCCTGGCTCTCGAGCACGCCCTGGTGGCGCGAGGCTTCGCCGGCCCAGAGCGTGAACGCGATCTTCTCGGGCGCCTTGCCGCCGTGGGACTGCGCATAGGCCGCGATCCAGGCGTCCATGGCGGCCACGCCGGTGTCCCAGGCCGCGCGCGTGGGCACGCGGCTGGGATCGAAGCCGTAGAGGTTGCGGCCGGTCGGCAGGCTGTCGGGATTGCGCACCGGATCACCGCCATAGCTCGCGCGCAGGTAGCGGCCATCGAGCGCCGTCAGCAGGCCCTCGATCTCCTCGTTGCGCGCGAGCGTCGCGTCGAGCTGGCGCACGCGCGTGGCCAGCGCGCGCAGGGTCTCGGCCTGCGCGGGCGCGGTGGTCGCACCGTCGAAGGCGGCATCGTCCAGCACCCGCGCCACCCAGCGCCCCAGCGGCGAATCGGCCATGTCGGCCGGCTCGCGCAGGAAGGTCTCGTCGAGGTCCTCGCCGAGCGCGGTCGCCAGCGGCTTGCCGACGATCTGCAGCAGCGTGGCGCGCCGGCGCCGGGCATCGGGCGCCTCGCCGAAGGTCGCGAGGCCCAGCGGCTGCGCGGTCTGCGCGAGTTCGTCCAGGTAGGGATGCAGCACCGCCACGAAGCCCGCGAAGTCGGCGCGGATGCGCGCGGGTGTCCAGGCCAGGTCGCGGTCGTAGTGCCGGGCCACGAAGTCGGCCAGCAGCTGCCGTTCGAGCGCGGCCTTGACCGGGCCGGGCGCGAGCGTCTCCCAGTCGTGCATGCGCTCGTGCATCTGCGCGAGGCCCGGGCGCAGGCCGGCCGGCGAGAACATCGGCGTCGAATGGCTGACCATGGTCGCTCGGCCGCGGCGCTTGGCGGTGGTGGCCTCGCCGAGGTTGTCCATCACATAGGGATAGACGTTGGGCAGGTCGCCGAGCACCAGCAGCGGATCGTCCTGCACCGACAGCCCGCGCTCCTTGCCGGCCGACCATTCGACCGTGCCGTGCGTGCCCACGTGCACCACGGCCGAGGCGCCGAACTGCGTGCGCAGCCAGAGGTAGGTGGCGAGGTAGGCATGGCCCAGCGGCACCGCCGAGCGGTGGTAGACCTGCTGCGCCTTGTCCATCACCCTCGTGCCGGGTTCGAAGCGCGGCGGCTGGCGCAGCACCACCACGTTGCCGAAGCGCACGCGCGGAATCACGAAGGCCGGCGCGCCGTCCACCGTGCGCAGTTGGGTCGAGCTTTCGGGCGCGCCCCAATAGGCCTCGATGCGCTGCTGCGTCTCGACGGGCAGCGCGCGGAACCATGCGAGGTAGCGCGCGAGCGGCAGCGTGTCGGCCAGGCCCTGCGCGAGCAGCGGCTGCAGTTCGTCGGTTCCCGGTGCCGGGTAGGACGCCTTGAGCGTGGCCTGCACCTGCGCGATCAGCGCCTCGGGCGCGGGCGCCTCGGTGCGGTAGCCGGCCGCCTGCATCGCCGCGATCATGCGGCTGACGCTGCGCGGCACGTTGAGGAAGGAGGCGCCGAAATTGGCCTCGCCCGGCGGGTAGTTGTAGACCAGCATCGCGACCCGGCGCTGGTCCGCGCTCGTGCGCTGCAGCCGCAGCAGCGCCGCGGCCTTGTCGGCGACCGCGTCGATCTGTGCGGGCAGCGGCTGCAGGCTGCCGCTCGCGGCATCGCGCGCGCTCACGAGCATCGGGTCGGTCATGCCGGCCAGTTCGCTCGGGCTGTAGTAGGCCGCGATGTCGGACTGAGCCAGGCCGTCCTTGCTCTGCGCCCACTGCGCCGCATCCATGGCCAGCGATGGCAGGGTCTGCAGCACCGGCACGCCGATGCGCTCGAGCTCGGCCTTGCGCTCGTTGGGCGTGAAGACCAGCGCGGCATTCACGATCAGGTCGGCCACGCGGCGGCCGCCCTCGGCCTGGGTCATGCGCGTGTAGAGGTCCTTCTGCTGGCGCGGACCGTAGAAGGCATAGGCACGCAGGCCGCGCTGCGCGAGCGCGGCGATCGCCTGGTCGAGCCAGGCCGTGTCTTCGCCGGTCACGGTGGCGGCATTGACCGCGATCGCCACCGTGCCGCTCTTGCCTGGCAACCGTTCGACCGCCTCGATGCCGGTCTCGATGCGCGGCCACCCCGGGTGATAGAAGCCCGCGAGCGGCGTCGCCACGGGTTCGGGCAGCCCATCGGACACGCCGACCCTGGCGAGCGCCTGCATCGACGCCGAGAGGTTCGCGCTGCCCGCGAAGCGCCAGTAGGCACGCAGCCGCTGCGCCCAGGCCGCGTCGACGCCACGCTCGGCCGCGAGCGGCGGCGCGGCCGTGAGCTGGCCTCGGGCGACCAGCGCGAACTCGCCGACCAGCACATAGGGCGCCGCGCTGCGCGCGATCGCGTCGCCGAAGCGCGCCGCCGCGGCCTGCGCCACGCTCAGGTGCGGCGCATCGATCACCAGCAGCCGCGCGTCCTCGAGCGCGGCCGACAGCGCTTCGGGCGAATCCCGCGTGGCCGACAGCACCTGCAACGGCAACCCCGCCTGCTGCGCCGCGGCCTGCAGCCGCGCCACGCGCGCGGGCGATACCAGCGAGGTCGCGAGCACCACGACCGGGCCGCTTGCTTGCTGCTGCGCCCAGGCCGGCAGCGCCGCCAGCCATGCCAGTAGCCACAGCGCGACCCAGCGCCGCAACAGGCTCACTTGCCGCCCTGCACCGGCACCGCGTCGGCCGGCACGTAGACCATGGTCCCGTCCTTGAGACGCCAGGCCGTGCCCGCGCGCTCGCCGTCGCCCTCGCCGGTCGCGCCGCTGGCCTTGAAGCGCGTGATCTTGCGGCCCTCGCGCGTCACGATCTCCATGTTGGGCTGGCCCTCGTTGCGGATCACCGTGACCTTGTCCTGCGCGAAGGGGTTCATCGGGTTGTTGATGACCGCGATCATCAGCATGCCGATCACGACCATGAAGACGTCGATCAGGTTGATGGTCGAGAGCACCGGATCGTCGTCGTCGCCGTCCAGGCTGCTCAGGATGGAGAACTGCCGCTTGCTCATGAGAGCCGGTCCCGCGCGTCGAGCAGCATCACCAGTTCGCGCATCAGCCAGCGCCGGCGCACGGTGTAGACCACGAAGGCGATCGAGGCCGAGGCCAGCGCGACGATCACGCTCGCGAAGGCCGGCGCGAGGCTCTGCGCCACGCCCTGCGATTCGCCCGAGGCCACGGCCACCAGCGCGGGGCCCATCGGGATCATGGTGGCGATCAGGCCCAGCATCGGCGCCACGCGGCTGCACAGCCGCACGCCCTCGAGCTCCTTGAGCACGGCCAGCTCCATCTGCTCCTGGCTGGCCTGCGCATGCCGCGCCAGCACCAGCGCGCGCGACGGGTCGCGCCGCCGCTGCAGGTATTCAACGCCGAAGGCACCGAGGCACCACACGGCATAGACGAAGGACAGCAGCACGCCCAGCGTCACCGGCCAGAGGAACAGGCGCGCGAGCTCGAACAGGACGGTATCGAAGGCCAGCATCAGGCGGACTCCAGGTCAGGCGAAGAAGGATCGGGATCGAACAGGTCCGAGGGCCGGCCCCAGGCCTCGTCGAACACCAGCGATGACAGCGGTGCGCGCTGTGCCCAGCGCTCGCGCTGCAGCATCGGCTCCTCGTAGAAGCCGTGCACTGGCCCGAGGCACAGCAGCGCGATAGTCTCGGCGCCGGCCGGCAGGCCCAGCAGCGCCGCCACCTCGGCCGGATCGAACAGCGAGACCCAGCCCATGCCCAGCCCCTCGGCGCGCGCGGCCAGCCAGAGGTTCTGGATCGCGCAGGCGGCCGAGGCCAGGTCCATCTGCGGCAGGGTGCGGCGGCCGAACACATGGTGCTCGCGGCCGTCGGCCAGCGTCACCGCGAGCAGCTCGGCCGCGTCGAGCAGACCCTCGACCTTCAGGCGCATGAAGGCGTCCTCGCGCTCGCCGAGCGCGCGCGCCGTCAGCACGCGTTCGCGCTCGACCGTTGCATGCAGACGCGTGCGCAGGGCCGCGTCGCGGATGCGGATGAAGCGCCAGGGCTGCATGAAGCCGACGCTGGGCGCATGGTGGGCCGCCTCGAGCAGCCGGCGCAGCAACTCGGGCGCGACCTCGCCGCCCGCGAAATGCCGCATGTCGCGCCGCTCGTGGATGGCGCGGTAGACCGCCCTCGCCTCCTCGGCCGCGAACGCCTGGCTCATCCGGTTCAATCCTCGATGCCGCGCTGCGCCGGGATGCCGGCCTTGAACGCGTGCTTGACCAGCGTCATCTCGGTCACGGTATCGGCGAGCTCGATGAGTTCGGGCGGGCAGCGGCGGCCCGTGAGCGCCACGTGCACATGTTTCGGCCGCGCGCGCAGGGTCTCGAGCACGCCCTCGAGCGGCAGCCAACCGTAGATCAGCGGGTAGGTGATCTCGTCGAGCACCACGAGGAAGTACTCGCCCGAGAGGATCGCGGCCTTCGCCTTCTCCCAGCCGTCGCGCGCGAGCTGTGCCGAGCGCTCGAGGTCCTGGCTCTTCCAGCTGAAGCCGTCGCCCAGGCCCTCGATCGGGATGCCGATCTGCTCGAACATGCGGTGCTCGCCGAAACGCGCGCTCGGCACCTTCATGAACTGGTAGATCTTCACGGCCTTGCCGCGGCCATGCGCGCGCAGCGCCAGCCCGAAGGCCGCGGTGCTCTTGCCCTTGCCGTCGCCGGTGTTGACGATGACGATGCCGCGGCGTTCGCCTTCGGGCTTTTCGTAGGGCTTCTCGCTGGGTGGGGTTTCTATCTGCATGGGAGGGTCTCTTTCAAGGCTGTCGAATGCGCATTCAGCGCGGCAACGCAATCCACTGCTCGGCCACGCGGTGCACGCGAATCCGGTGATCGAACACCTGCTCGAGCGCCGCATGCGTCGCGGGATCGCTGCTGCCGCCGTGGTGCACCACGCGGCCCTGGTCCATCACCACGAGTTCGTCGGCCGCCAGCGCCATGGGCAGTTCGTGCAGCACGCTGACCACGGTGCGGCCCGCGGCGACCAGCGCGCGCACGGTCTGCATCCAGTCGGCCTGGTGCGGCGGGTCGAGGTTGGCGAGCGGCTCGTCCATCAGCAGCAGCTCGGCCTCGACCGCGAGCGCGCGTGCCAGCAGCACGCGCTGGCGCTCGCCGCCCGAGAGCTGGCCCAGCGGCCGCTCACGCCAGTCCCAGGCCTGGGTGGCGCGCAGCGCGCGCTCCACGGCGGCACGGTCGGCCGCGTCGGGCGCGGCCAGCCAGCGCTGGTGCGGCAGGCGGCCGAGCATCGCGACGTCGTAGACCAGCAGGTCGTCTGCCGCGCCCTCGCCCGCCACGCCCTGGCCCAGCCACGAGAGGCGACGCGCGCGCTGGCGCGCCGGCAGCTTCGCCGCGGGCTCGCCGAACAGCCGCAGCTCGCCGCCGTGCGCGAGCAGGCCCGCCAGCACCTTGAGCAGGGTCGACTTGCCGGCGCCGTTGGGGCCGACGATGCTGGTCCAGCGCGCGGCGCCGATCGCGAGGTCGATGCCGTGCAGCACCTCGGTCCCGCCGAGCGCCGCGCTCACGCCGCGCACCTCGAGCGCCTGGGCGGTGGCGGCCGTCATGAGGCCGTGCCCCTCGCGGTGCGCCGGTGCATCAGCCACAGCAGGTAGCTGCCGCCCAGCACCGCGGTGAGCACGCCCACCGGCAGCTCCTGCGGCGCGATCAGCCAGCGCGCCAGCAGGTCGGCCGCCATCAGCAGCAGCCCGCCCATCGCGGCCGACAGCACGATCAGCCGCGCATGCGTGGTCTTGACGACAGAGCGCACCAGGTGCGGCGCGGCCAGGCCGACGAAGGCGATCAGGCCGGTCTGCGCCACCGCGGCGCCGGTGGCCAGCGCCAGCACCACCACCAGCGCGGCGCGCATCGCGCCCAGCGGCAGGCCCAGGCTGCGCGCGGTGGCCTCGCCGAGAGCGAGGCCGTCGAGCACCGGCGCCAGCGCCCAGGCCAGCAGCAGGCACAGCGCGCAGGCCAGCGCCATCACCGCGCAGGCGCTCCAGCCGACCAGGCCGGTGTTGCCGAGCGTGAAGCCCTGGATCGCCTGCAGGATGTCGGCCGAAGCGATGGTGATCAGGTCCTTCATCGCGCCCAGCACCACGCCCACGATCACGCCCGCGAGCAGCAGCCGCAGGGTCTGTTGCACGCCGCGCGCGAGCAGCAGCGTGAGCATCACGGCCGCCATCGAGCCGAGGAAGGCCGCGCCCGTGAGGCCCAGCCGCACCACCCACTGCGCACTGGCGGCCGAGCCGCCGAAGAACAGCAGCGCCAGCGCCACGCCCAGCGAGGCGCCCGAGGCGCTGCCGAGCAGGAAGGGATCGGCCAGCGGATTGCGGAACAGCCCCTGCGCCACCGCGCCGGCCAGCCCGAGCAGCGCGCCCGCGAGCCAGGCGCCGAGGGTGCGCGGCAGCCGGATGTCCCAGACGATCTGCAGCGCGACCGGGTCGTGGCGCGCCGACAGGAAGCTCTCGAAGCCGGTGCTGCCGATGCCCAGGCCGAGCAACAGCAAGGCGGCGCCGAGCATCAGCAGCGCGAGGCCGAACAGCACCACGCGGCGCAGGTGGCCCGCGGGCATCAGCGCGCGCCTCCCTTGTCTGCCTTGTCGCCCAGGCACTGCGCCATCAGCCGTGCCGCCTCGTCCATGCGCGGACCGGGGCGCACCAGCACGTCGGACTGCTCGGCCGTGAAGCGGCAGATGCGCCCCTCGCGCACCGCGCGCATGGTGCCCCAGCCCGGGCGCTGCTCGAGGCCCTGCGCGCTGCGCACGCTGACCATGATCAGGTCGGGATTGGCACGCACCACGTATTCGGGGTTGAGCTTGGGAAAGGGGCCGAGCGCCGCCGGCACGATGTTCCTGGCGCCCAGCCGCGTCAGCGTCTCGCCGATGAAGGAGGACTCGCCGGCCGCATACGGGCCGCTGTTGACCTCGAAGTACACGCGCACGCCGCGCGCGGCGGCCGGCAGCGACTGCGCCGCGGCCGACACCGCGGCATCGATGGCGCGCCAGACCGCCGGAGCCTCGTGGGTGCCGAGCACCTGGTCGAGCTTGCCGAGCACGCGGCGCACGTCGGCATGGTTCTTCGGTTCGAGCACCAGCACCTTGAGGCCCAGCGCCTCGAGTCGCTCGGTCACGCGCGAGGACTTGGCGAGCAGCACCACGTCGGGCTTGAGCGCCACCACGGCCTCGACGTTGGGGTCGATGCCGCCACCGAGTTGCGGCAGGCCGCGCACCGGGGCCGGCGAATTCGAATAGCGGTCGACGCCGACCAGCCGCGCGCAGGCACCGAGCGCGCAGACCGATTCGGTCAGCGAGGGCAGCAGGGTCACGATGCGCTGCGGCGGCTGCGGCAGCTCGACGGCCACGCCGCGTTCGTCGACAACTTCGAGCGCGCTCGCGGGCGGCGACCACAGGCCCGTGGCGAGTGCCAGTGCCGCCATCGCGGCGACGAGAAAGCCTTTCATCGGCCCGGCTCCTTCAGGGTCAGCGGCAGGCCCGCGGCCATCAAGGTGACGCGGTGGCAGACACCGGCCACGTCCTGGTTGAGCCGCCCCAGCGCATCGACGAAGGCGCGCGTCTCGCGGCCCAGCGGGATCACGCCCAGGCCGATCTCGTTGCCCACCAGCACCACGGGACCGCGCGCATCGCGCAGCGCGCCCAGCAGCAGGTTGATGTGCGCGGTCGGCGTGCGCGAGACCGGCCGCGCGCCCTCGCCGCGCAGCGGCATCAGCAGGTTCGTGAGCCACATCGTGAGGCAGTCGACCAGCACCAGCGATTCGGGCGTGCTCTGGGTCACGATGGCGCGCGCCAGCTCGACCGGTTCCTCGATGGTGCGCAGGCTGGGCACGCGCTCGGCGCGGTCGGCCTGGTGGCGCACGATGCGCTCGCGCATCTCGTCGTCGTAGGCCTGCGCGGTGGCGATCAGCACCGCGCGGCGCTGCTTCGGCGCGGCCGCGAGCCAGTCGGCGGCGCGCTGCTCGGCGCGGCGCGACTTGCCGCTCTTCTGGCCGCCGAGGATGAATTCGTGTTCAGGCGTCAACGCGATGCTCCTGGGCAACCGGTGCCCCGGTTTCGAGCGGCGCGGCATCGAACAGCCGCGCGGTGGCTTCGGGACTGGAGGCGAACCAGGCGTGGAAGTAGCTCGCGCGCACGGGGCCGCGCACGTAGAGCGCCTCGCCGCCGGCCATGCCTTGCGGGCGGCGCGAATGGGCTGCCGGCACCAGCGGTGTCTCGCAGCGCGAATAGTGGAAGGTATGGCCGCGCAGCGTGTGCGCGCCCAGCGCGAGCGCCTGCGGGCCGAGCCCGGCGAGCCGCTTCTGCAGCGTGACGCGCCCGGGCAGCAGGCCCCACAGCGCATGCACCTCGACGTCACCTCCGTCTCCGGGCACCGCGATTTCGTCGAACAGCGCCATCATCCCGCCGCATTCGGCCCAGATCGGCCGGCCCGCGGCCGCATGGGCGGCGAGCGCGTCGCGCAGGTCCGAACGCCGCGCGAGCGTGGCGGCATGCAGCTCGGGATAGCCGCCGGGCAGCCACAGCGCATCGCAGTCCGGCAGCGCCTCGCCGGCCAGCGGCGAGAAGAAGGCCAGCCTGGCGCCGAGCGCGTTCAGCGTGTCGAGGTTGGCCGGGTAGATGAACGAGAAGGCCGCGTCGCGCGCGATGCCGATGGTGCGGCCCGCGAGCAGCGGCGCGATCGGTGCGAGCTCGCCGGCCGGCGGCGCTTCGAAGCGCACCTGCGGCAGTTGCAGCGACCCCAGCGGCGTGCCAGCCAGCGCATCGGCCACGCGATCGAGCCGCTCGGCCGCGTCGCCGAGTTCGTGCGCCGCCACCAGGCCCAGGTGCCGTTCGGGCAGCGAGAAGCCCGCGTCGCGCGGCAAGGCGCCGAGCCAGTCCGCAGGTTCGCGCAAGGCGCCACGCAGCATGTCGGCATGGCGCTCGCCGGCCACGCGATTGGCCAGCACGCCGGCCCAGGGCAGCCCGGGCCTGAAGCTTTGCAGCCCATGCGCCAGCGCACCGAAGGTGCCGGCCATCGCATGGGCGTCGATCACGGCCAGCACCGGCAGGCCGAAGCGCTGCGCCAGGTCGGCCGCGCTCGGCGTGCCGTCGAACAGGCCCATCACGCCCTCGACGATCAGCAGGTCCGACTCGGCCGCGGCCGCATGCAGCCGCGCGCGGCAGTCGGCCTCGCCGGTCATCCACAGGTCGAGCGAATGCACGGGCGCGCCGGTGGCGAGCCGCAGCCAGTGCGGGTCGAGGAAGTCGGGTCCGCACTTGAAGGCGCGCACGCGCCGGCCCTGGCGCGCATGCAGCCGCGCGAGCGCGGCGGCCACGGTGGTCTTGCCCTGCCCGGAGGCGGGCGCGGCCACGAGCACGGCGGCGCAGCTCGCCGCGCGATCAGGCAGGTGTTGGCTTACTGGGGCGTCCACTTCAATCCGACGTACGCGTTGCGGCCACCGGTGACGTAGCCGCGCGCGAGCATGTAGTCCTTGTCGCCCGCATTGTCGATGCGCGCGACCAGGTCGACGTCGCGCACGATCTTCGTGCTGGCCACGAGGTTCAGCAGCGTGTAGCCGCCGAGCGTGCGCGTGTTGGCCGCGTCGTCGTAGCGCTGGCTCGAGGTCTGCACCTCGGCGCCCAGCGTCCAGCCGCCGAGGCGCCAGTCGGCGCCCAGCGTGGCATAGCGCTTGGCGCGGCGCGCAAGCAGCTTGTCGGTCGCCAGGTCGCGCGGGTCCTGGAAGTCGAGCGAGGCGCGCAGCGTGACGTCGCCGATGCGGTGGCCGGCCGAGAGCGTCACGCCCTCGTAGCGCGCCCGCGCGGTGCTGCCGTAGCAGCCGAAGGACGAGGCGCAGCCCTTGGCGGTCGAGTCGAACACGATCAGGTTGCGCACCTGGTTGCGGTAGACCACGATGCCCGCGTTGGTCGGGCCGTCGGTGTACTTGAGGCCGAGCTCGACGTTGCGGCTCGACTCGGGCTGCAGGTCGGGCTTGCCGTATTCGCTGAAGCGCTGGTAGAGCGTGGGGGCGCGGAAGGCCGTGCCGGCCGACGCGGTCACGCGCAGCTTCGGCGTGATCGCGAAGCCGTAGGCGGCGCTGCCGGTGGTCTTGCCGCCGAACTCGCTGTCGTCGTCGTGGCGCACGTTGAGCTGCAGCGAATGCGGGCCCTGCACGAAGCCGTAGCCGAGCGAGACGGCATCCTGCGAACGCTTGCGCGCCAGGCCCTTGTCGGTGCTGCTGGTGGGCGCGTTCTCGAGCCGGTCCTCGCGGCGCTCGAGCGCGGCCGTCACCAGGTGCGGGCCGAAGCGCAGCTCGTTCTGGAACAGGTAGCCGCGCAGCCGGGTCTCGGTGCGGTAGTACGAGGGCATGGTGCTGTAGACCGACTGCGAATCGGTCACCTGCAGCCGCGTGCTGTAGACCTCGTTCCACTGCGCCGACCAGGTCAGGCCGCCGGTACGCAGCCGGTTGCGGCTCTGGTCGTCGAGGTAGTAGGCCGGCGGCTTGCTGCCGGACTTGGCGGCGTCGTAGCGCGCCTGCGTGTCGCTCGACAGCGCGGTGGCCTCGAGGCGCTGGCCGGGCGCGATCTGCCAGCCCAGGCGCACATTGCCCGAGGTGGTGTTGTAGCCGTCGCGATCGGGGCTGGTGAAGCCGTCCTTGGGCAAGGTGCGCTTCTCGAGCGGCTGGATGTTGAAGCCGCGGCTCTCCTCGTGGGCCACGCCGAACGAATAGTCGAAGGCATTGGCCTTGCCGCTGATCGCGGCCTCGGTGCGCGAAAGACCATGGCTGCCGAAGCCCACGCCGATCGAGGGCGACACGCCCTCCTCGCCGCGCTTGGTGAACAGCTGGATCACGCCGCCGATGGCGTCGGACCCGTAGACCGCGGCGGCCGGGCCGCGCAGCACCTCGATGCGGTCGATCTGCGCCAGCGGGATGCTTTCCCAGGCCGCGCCGCCGGTGGCCTGCGAGTCCACGCGCACGCCGTCGATGTAGACGGCGGTGAAGCGCGTCTCGGCGCCGCGGATGTAGACGCTGGTCGAGTTGCCCACGCCGCCGTTGCGCACGATCTGGATACCGGCCTGGCGCGCGAGCACGTCGGCCACGCCGGTGGATCCGCTGCGCTCGATGGTCTCGCGGTCGATCACCGAGACATCGGCCACCAGGTCCGACAGCGGCTGCGCGGTGCGGGTGGCGGTGACCACCGTCTCGCCGAGCACGCCGGGCTGTTGCTGTGCCGAAGCGACCGATGGCAGCTGGGCCAGCAGCAGGCCGCCGAAGGCCGGCACCAGGGCCAGCGGCAGGCCGGCCAGGCGCGCGCGCAAGGAGGACGCAGAAACGCGAGCGCGCGAACGGCGCGAGAAGGAAACGCAGGAAATCATGGAATGAGCGAACGAACGTCTATGCCCCTTGCCGGCCTCCCCGCCGGCGCCCGGGGCGCCATTGGCTCGTGCATGCATCGACGAAGCGAAGGGCATGCGCGAACCGCCTTGTTGGCCGGTATCCGGGCTGGCAGACCGGCCCTCGCCGCCTTCCCAGGCGCCTGTTTCAGGGCGCCCAGTGGCTCGTGTGGAGAGGGTGGCGCCTTGCGGCGCCGTCTGCTTGACCGTTGCGGGGGCAGCGCAGGCGGCTTCGGTGCCGGCGCGCGGCCGGTCCCTTCACTCCTGCTTCCCGTTGAACCGCGGCGCGTGAACCACGCCGCAGGCACCAACGGGCGAGATTCTAGGCGCTGCGCCACGCGCTTTAAGTCGAAAGTTGCGTGCGCCCGACGTTCGCCGCGTCCCGCGCACTAACATCGACAGGCTATGGGATGCCATCACCACCGCCCCGCATGACCCTGCGCTCCTCGCTGCTGCTGCGCCTGCGCTCCGCCCTGCAACGCCTGTTCGGCGTCTCGGGCTGGCAGTCGATGCTGCTGTGGTCCATCGTCGCCGGCCTGCTCGGCACGCTCGCGACCGAACTGTTCCGCGCCACGCTGCGCGGCTTCGAGCACCTGGTGCTCGGCCCCGGCGACAGCCTGGTCGCGATGGCGCGCGCGCTGCCGTGGTGGGCGCGCATCGCCTTCCCCGCCGCGGGCGGCCTGGTGGCCGGCGGGCTGCTCGTGCTCGCGAAGCGCGTCGCGGTGCGCAGCGCCACCTCCGACTACATGGAAGCGATCGTGCTCGGCGACGGCCGCATCCCGGTCACGCAGACGCTGGTGCGCAGCGCCTCCTCGCTCGTGAGCATCGGCACCGGCGGCTCGATCGGCCGCGAGGGCTCGATGGTGCAGCTCGCCGCATTGGCCGCCTCGCTGCTGGGCCGGGTGTTCCGCTTCCCGGTCGAGCGGCTGCGGCTGCTGGTGGCCTGCGGCGCGGCGGCCGGCCTCACGGCCGCGTACAACGCGCCGATCGCGGGCGCCTTCTTCGTCGCCGAGATCGTGCTCGGCTCGATCGTGATGGAGAGCGTGGGCCCGATCCTGATCGCGGCGGTGGTCGCCAACATCGTGATGCGCGCCCTGCCCGGCTACCAGCCGCCCTACCAGATGCCGGTGTTCCCCGAGCTGCATGGCGCCGAGATCCCGCTGTTCGCGCTGCTCGGCGTGCTGCTGGGCTTCGCGGCCGCGGGCTTCCTGCGCGCGCTGCAGGGCAGCCGGGCGCTGTTCGCGCGGCTGCCGTTCGCGCTGCCGTGGCGGCTCGCGCTCGGCGGGCTCGCGATGGGGCTGGTGTCGGTGCCCTGGCCCGAGGTCTGGGGCAATGGCTACAGCGTGGTCAACGCGGTGCTGCACACGCCCTGGACCTGGACCCTGATCGCGATGGTGCTCGCGGCCAAGCTGGTCGCCACGCTGGCCACGGCCGGCTCGGGCGCGGTGGGCGGCGTGTTCACGCCCGCGCTGTTCTTCGGCTGCATGGTGGGCGCGCTGTTCGGCCATGCCGCGCAGGCGCTGTGGCCGCATGCGGTGTCGGCGCCCTCGGCCTACGCGGTGGTGGGCATGGGCGCCTTTCTCGCGGGCGCGACGCAGGCGCCGCTGATGGCGATCCTCATGATCTTCGAGATGACGCTCAACTACCAGGTGATGCTGCCGCTGATGCTGGCCGGCGTGATCGCCTATTTCGTCGCGCGCTCGGCCAATGCGGGCTCGATGTACGAGATCACGCTGCGCCGGCGCGAGCAGCAGGACGAGCAGTTGCGGCTGCGCGCGCTGCACATCCGAGACCTGGTGCAGCCGGCGCAGACGGTGGTCGGCCCCGAGGCCGATCGCGAGGCGATGAGCCGGCTGTTCCTGCAGCACCCGGTGAAGTACCTCTACGTGGTCGATGCGCAGCAGCGCTACCTCGGCGTGGTGCCCCTCTCGGCGCTCGGCACGGCCGCGGCCGAAGTGCGCGCGGCGGACCTGCTGTCGCAGGCCATCGCGCCGATCACCGCCGACACCAGCCTGGGCGAGGCGCTGCAGCGCTTCCTCGAGCACCTGGGCGAGCGGCTGCCGGTGATCGAGAGCGCGGCGAACCCGGTGCTGCTAGGCGTGGCGGCCAAGAGCGCGTTGCTCGCCACCTACGTGCGGCTCAGCGAAGTTTGATGGCGCGGCGCGCAGGCCGCAGAATGCCGTGCCAGGCGCGGCGGGTGCCCCGGAGGACCGCCGCTTTCACGGGAAACTACAATCGCGCACCATGCCCGCCTCCAGCCCCATCGACCAGATCGCCGAGCGCGTGGAACGCCTGCTCTTGCGTCACGAAGAGGTGCAGCGCACGAATGCGCTGCTGCAGGAACAGGTCGATGCGCTGACGCGCGAGCGCGATGCACTCAAGTCGCGGCTCGCGGCGGCGCGCACGCGGCTCGATGCGCTGCTCGAGCAGCTGCCGGCCGTACCTCCCTCCGAAGATTCCCCCGCATGAAGCAGATCGAAGTTCAGATCATGGGCCAGAGCTATCTGCTCGGCTGTCCCGATGGCGGCGAAGCGCAATTGCGCGATGCGGTCGAACGCGTGGATGCGGCCATGTGCAAGATACGCGACGCGGGCAAGGTCAAGGCGCGCGATCGCATCGCGGTGCTGGCCTCGCTGAACCTGGCCTTCGATCTCGCGGCGCAGGAAGCCACGGCGAAGGCCGCGCCGCCCGCCGAACCGACCACGGCCCCGGCCGCGGCACCCGCCGACGACGGCGCGGTCGATCCGAAGGCCACGCAACTGATCCACAAGCTCGACCAGGCACTGGCCGGCGACGGTCATCTGCTCTGAGCTGATCCGAGCATCAGCGCGCTTTCTTTCTCTCATTCGCAGAGATCGGCGCGCACTGCAAGAACTTCGATGCAAACCTGCCCGCGCCGCAGGGATTCCACCAAAAAAACCGGGAGCCGCCCCAGCGCGAAGGCGTAAAATCGTTCCTGTCTGCGGTGCGCGTTGGGCTTTATATGTCCTTGTTCCAATGCTCTACGGAGCCGGGCTTGGTATATCGCTCGACGGGTGTGATCATCTCGCGTCAGATGAACCCGAAGTCTTGCTGCCCTCGCCCACCTGAACCCCGGTTCAGGATGCGAGTCTGACGCCCATTCGCAGACACCTATTCCTCTTCGCTGCGCTGAATGCGCATCGAACATCGGCGGTCCCCGGCATGGCGGGATCGCCCCAAGAACCCACGCTGTATCCGCCTCGATACATCCGATCCTGGCTGCTGCGCGACCGTGCGCGCCGGGCCGCAGCTACGTTTCAGATAGCATTGCGGCCCACCCCCCTCCCTCTGTCCCTCGAACCGAGGCCCGTTGCCATCGTTGCACGGCGCCCTTGCCTTACCCGAAAGTCCGTGGCGTGAACGTGACCAGCCTGCTCGACCCCCTCCTGATCGCCGAACTGGTCGCCCTCGGCCTCGGCACCGGTTTTCTCGCGGGCCTGCTCGGCATCGGCGGCGGCATGGTGATGGTGCCGTTCATCACGATCATCATGGGCCACCGCGGCGTGCCGGCCGACCTCGCGGTGAAGATGGCGATCGCGACCTCGATGGCCACCATCATCTTCACCTCGGTGTCGAGCGTGCGCGCGCACCACAAGCGCGGCGCGGTGCGCTGGGACATCGTCAAGCGCCTCGCGCCCGGCATCGTGATCGGCAGCCTCGTGGGCAGCCTCGGCATCTTCGCGCTGCTCAAGGGCACGGCGCTGGCGATCGTGTTCGCGCTGTTCGTGGGCTTCTCGGCCACGCAGATGTTCCTCGACCGCAAGCCCAAGCCCACGCGCCAGATGCCGGGCACCGTGGGCCAGCTCGGCGCCGGTGGCGCCATCGGCCTGGTCTCGGGCCTGGTCGGCGCGGGCGGCGGCTTCATCAGCGTGCCCTTCATGACCTGGTGCAACATCTCGATCCACAACGCGGTCGCCACCAGCGCCGCGCTGGGCTTCCCGATCGCGGTGGCCAACGTGGCCGGCTACGTGATCAGCGGCCAGACGGTGCAGGGCCTGCCGGCCGGCTCCTTCGGCTATATCTGGCTGCCCGCGCTCGCGGTGATCGCCGTGTGCAGCGTGCTGACCGCGCCGCTGGGCGCCAGAGCCGCGCACAACCTGCCGGTGAAGAAGCTCAAGCGCGTGTTCGCGAGCATCCTGTACCTGCTCGCGGCCTACATGCTCTGGAAGGGTCTGCGCGGCTGATTGCGCGGCTCTCTTCCGACCTCTTCCGTCTCCCTTTTCTCGATGTCACGACGCGCCCGGCCGGCGCGTCGTGCGCTTGCGCGCGCCGCAGTTTTTCTCAACCAGCGCCAGCAAATCTCGATGGTTCGCACCGGCCGAAAGCCGGACCATTCCGTTCACGCCAACCACACGAGGAACGGACATGAGCAAGAGACTTTCGGTCGCCATCATCGGCGCCGGCATGGGGGGCCTGGCCACGGCCGCGGCGCTGCGCCGCGTCGGCATCGACGTCATGGTCTACGAACAGGCCGAGAAATTCACCCGCCTGGGCGCGGGCATCCAGATCGGCTGCAACGCGATGCAGGTGCTGCGCGGCCTGGGCCTCGAGGCGCGCATGCGCGCCGAGGCCTTCTACCCGCGCTCGTGGAACAACAAGGACGCCTACACCGGCGAGGTGCGCTTCGACATGATCTTCGGCGAGACCGCCGAGCGGAAGTTCGGCGCGCCCTACCTGCTCGCGCACCGCGGCGACCTGCATGCCGCGCTGCACAGCGCGGTGCCCGACGAATTCATCCGCCGCGGCCACAAGCTCGCGGGCTTCTCGCAGGGCGACGGCGGCGTCGAGCTGCGCTTCGCCAACGGCGCCACCGTGCATGCCGACGCGGTGGTGGCGGCCGACGGCGTGCACTCGCTGGTGAAGGACCAGCTGTTCGGCAGGTCCGAGCCCAACTTCACGGGCCGCATCGCCTACCGCACCACCTTCTCGGCGGCGCTGCTCGGCGGCCAGGAGATCGACCAGTGCACCAAGTGGTGGGGCAAGGACCGCCACATCGTCATCTACTACGTCAAGCCCGACCGCAGCGAGGTCTACTTCGTGACCAGCCAGCCCGAGCCCGGCTTCCGGCTCGAGTCGTGGTCCACCAAGGGCGACATCCATGCGCTGCGCGAGGCCTTCGCCGACTTCCATCCGCAGGTGCGCCATGTGCTGCAGTCCTGCCCCGAGGTCCACAAGTGGGCGCTGGTCGACCGCGACCCGCTGCCGCGCTGGAGCGAAGGCAACATCACGCTGCTCGGCGATGCCTGCCACCCGATGACGCCCTACATGGCGCAGGGCGCGGCGATGGCGATCGAGGATGCGGCGGTGCTCTCGCGCTGCCTCCAGGGCACCGACCGCGACGGCGTGGCCGAGGCCTTCCAGCGCTTCGAGGCCACGCGCAAGCCGCGCACTTCGAAGGTCCAGCTGACCTCGCGCACCAACACCTGGCTGCGCGATCCGCAGGACTCCGACTGGGTCTATGCCTACGACGCCTGGAACACGCCGCTGGCCGAGCCGGCCGTGGCCTGAAGGGAGCGACGACATGGCAGACAAGACCCACACCTCGGCGAAGTTCCAGCGCGGGCTTGCCACGCGCAAGGCGGTGCTCGGTGCCGAGTATGTCGAGAAGTCGATCGCCGAGGCCGACGACTTCAGCTGGCCGATGCAGCAGCTCACCACCGAGTACTGCTGGGACGAGATCTGGAACCGCCCGGGCCTGGACCGGCGCAGCCGCAGCCTGCTGAACCTCGGCATGATCAGCGCGCTCAACCGGCCGCACGAGCTGCGGCTGCATGTGCGCGGCGCGATCAACAACGGCATCACGCCCACCGAGCTGCAGGAAGTGTTCCTGCAGGTCGCCATCTACTGCGGCGTGCCCGCGGCGCTCGACAGCCTGCGCAACGCGCGCGAGGTGCTCAAGGAGATGAAGCTCGCCTGAAGCTTCGCCCTTTAAAAAACATCGGAGACAACGCAATGGACAACCAGGCAATGCTGAGCCGCCGCGCGCTGCTCGCGCTCGCGGCCGCGTCGATGGGCACGCCGGCGCTCGCGCAGCCGGCCGCGTCACGCGGCAAGGTCACGAAGATCCTCGTGGGCTTTCCGCCGGGCCAGGCCACCGACATCGTGGCGCGGCTGATGGCCGAGAAGATGCAGGCCGTGACGGGCGAGAACTACATCGTCGACAACAAGCCCGGCCAGGGCGGCAGCATCGCGATGGGCCAGCTCGCGAAGTCGCCCAACGACGGCTCGGTGATGATGCTCACGCACATGTCGGCCGTGGCCACCAACCCGCACCTCTACCGCAGCGTGCCCTACGACTCGCTCAAGGACTACGAGGCGGTGGGCCTGGTCGGCGACCTGCCCTTCGTGCTGGTGTGCCATCCCTCGCTGCCCTTCACCGACGCGCAGGGGCTGGTGGCCTATGCCAAGGCCAACCCGGGCAAGCTCACCAATGCCTCCTCGGGCAACGGCACGGTGTCGCACCTCGCGATGGAGGAGCTCAAGCGGCGCGCGGGCATCGACATCGTGCACGTGCCCTACAAGGGCAGCGCGCCGGGCCTGACCGACGTGGTCGCGGGCAATGTCTCGCTGGCGCTCGAGACCGCGGCCGGCGTGCAGGCCTTCGTGCAGGGCGGCAAGCTGCGCGCGCTCGGCGCGGCCACCGCGAGCCGGCTCGACGCGCCGCTGGCCGTGCCCACGCTGATCGAGCAGGGCTTCGCCGACTTCCGTGCCTCGACCTGGCTGATGCTGCTCTACCCGGTCGGCACCTCGAAGACGCTGGTGGCCTCGACCCATGACGCGATCGCCAAGGCGATGCGCAAGCCCGAGGTGGAGCGGCGCATGCGCAGCATCGGCGCGCTGCCGCGCTACAGCGCCAGCCCCGAGGAAGCCGCGGCCTACGTCGCCAGCGAGTTCAAGAGCTGGGGCGAGCTGGTGCGCCGCAGTGGCGTGCAGATGGACTGAGCGGCGCGCTCAGGACGACGGGGCCTGCGAGCGCAGCCATTGCTGCATCGAGGCCTCGGTGTCGCTGCCCTCGCGCACCAGCCATTCGCAGAAGCTCTCGGTCACCGGGTCGGCATGGGCCGTGCTCGCGAAGTAGCGCCGCTGCTTGGCGGCCAGCACGCCGAAAGGCGCGCACAGCCGGCCCGCGATGATGTCGTCGAAGGCGAGGAACAGCGGCACCAGCGCCAGGCCCAACCCGTCGATCGCGGCCTGCAGCGCGAAGTACATCTGCTCGAAGCGGATCGCGCCGCCGGGCTTGAGCCCGGCCACGCCGGCCGCCGCGAGCCAGTCCTCCCAGGCATAGGGCTCGGTGGCGAAGCTCACGAGCGTGTGCGCGGCCAGGTCGCGCGGCTCGCGCAGCCGGCCACCGTCGAGCAGGTCGACATGGCACACCGGCAGGATCAGCTCGCTCATGAAGGGCCGCGACACGCAATGCGGCGGCGGCTCGAGCGCGCCCGCGATCGCGATGTCGTAGCGGCCCTCGTCGAAGTTGACCGGCGCCAGCAAGGTGGTGAGCCGCAGGTCGACCTCGGGCCGTCTGCGCTGGAAGGCCGGCAGGCGCGAGAGCAGCCAGCGCATGGTGAAGGTCGGCGGCGCGTTGATGCGCAGCGCCGTCGGCACCGCCTGCTCGCGCAGCTGCATCGAGGCCACCGCCACGCGGTCGAGCGTGGCCGTCAACTCCGCGAGGTAGAGGCGCCCGGCCTCGGTCAGCGCAAGCTGCGAGGAGGTGCGCCGGAACAGCGGCACGCCCAGCCATTCCTCGAGCAGCGCGACCTGGCGGCTGATGGCGCCGTTGGTCACGCTCAGCTCTTCCGCGGCGCGCGTGAAGCTCACGTGCCGGCCCGCGGCCTCGAAGGCGCGGATCGCGTTCAGGGGTGGAAGTTTTCTCGACATGGCGGGGCGACTGTAGGCCGCGATGGGTGCAAGCGGGTTGCGTTTTTCTCAACGGGCTTCAGTTTTACTCGGTGGTGGAGCCTGGGGAAAGCGCCGAGACTGGCGCCCTCATGACGACCACCCAGCACCTCTTCCTGCCGAGCGCGGCCTGCCGTGTCGCGGTCCATATCGACGGCCCCGCGGACGGCCCCGTGGTGCTGCTCGCGCACGCGATCCTGTCTTCGTCGGTGCTGTGGCACCGCCAGGCCGGGTGGCTGGCCGCCGAGGGCTGGCGCGTGCTGCGGCCCGACACGCGCGGCCATGGCCGGTCGGAGGCGCCCTCACCGCCATCACTGCCCTGGCGCATGGGCGACCTGGCGCGCGACGTGGTCGAGGTCCTCGATGCGCTCGACATCCGCGCGGCGCACTACATCGGGCTCTCGCTCGGCGGCATGTGCGGCTTCGCGCTGGCCGAACGGCATCCCGAGCGCCTGGCCAGCCTGTGCCTGTGCGACTGCCGCGCCGACGCGCCCGCGGCCTTCGCGCAGCCCTGGGACGAACGCATCGCGCTCGTCGAGGCCCAGGGCTGCGAAGCGCTCGCGGGCCCGACCATCGAGCGCTGGCTGGGCCGCGGCTTCATCGAGGCCCATCCCGCCGAGGCGCAGGCCCTGCATGCGGCCGCGGCCGGCACGTCGCGCGAGGGCATGGTCGGCTGCGCGCGCGCGATCCAGCAACTCGACCACCGCGCGGCCGCGCGCGGCATCCGCATGCCCACGACCTTGATCGCGGGCGCCAACGACGGCGGCCTGCCCGATGCGATGCGCGAGCTGCAGGCCGAGATTCCCGGCGCCTCTCTGGAGATCGTTCCCGACGCGGGCCACCTGCCGAACATCGACCAGCCCGAGCGCTTCGATGCCGCGCTGCGCGCCCACCTGCGGCGCGCGCGGCAGGCGGCCTGAGCCGCAAGCACCCGCAAACGGTGTTGACTTCGTTGCGGCGGCCCGGTGCGGGTCCTATAACGGACGCATGAAAATCCTCATCGCCGCCGACGGCAGCGCCTTCACCCAGAAGGCCCTCGCCTACCTGATCGCCCATCGCAACATGTTCGTGGATGGCCACGAGCTCGTGGTGGTCCATGTCTGCACCGGCATCTCGGCCAACGTGGCGCGCCACCTCAGCAAGGAGGCGGTCGCCGACTACTACGCCGAGGAAAGCGCCAAGGTGGTCGACCCGGTGAAGCAATACTTCGCCGACAACGGCGTGTCGAACTTCCGCATCGACGCGCGCCACGGCCACGTGGCCGAGGAGATCCTGAAGGCGGCCGCTGCCGCGCAGGCCGAGCTGATCGTGCTCGGCACGCACGGCCATGGCCTGTTCGGCCGCGCGCTGATGGGTTCGGTGGCGACCAAGGTGGTGGCCGAGACCGACATCTCGGTGCTGCTGGTCCAGCAGTAGGGTCTACTGCACGCGCTGCTGCCGCCACTCGCGCGGCGAGCAGCCGAAGCGCTCCTTGAACGCGCGGCTGAAATGCGCCGCGTCGTTGAAGCCGCGGCCATAGGCGATCTCGGCCACGGGCCGGCCCGCGAGACGCGGCTCGAGCAGGTCGCGGCTGCAGGCCTCGAGCCGCCGCTCCCAGATGTACTGCGCGGGCGTCAGCGGCTCGCTCTTGAAGACGCGGTGGATCTGGCTGGCCGACACGCCGAGCTCGGCCGCGAGGCTGCCCACCGACAGCGCGGGATCGCCGAGCTGTTCCTCGATGCGCCGCTTCACGCGCGCGAGGTGGTAGGCCGTGAGGCTGCTGAGCGAGGGCGCGCTGGCCGCCGGCAGGGTCTGCAGCCCCGCCACCAGGATGTTCTGCACGCCATTGGCCACCGCGAGCGCCGAGGCCGGCTGCAGCGTCTCGATGTCCTCGCGCAGGGTGCGGATCATGCCCAGCAGCAGGTGGCCCGCGCCCTGGCGGCCCGACACGGTGGTGGCCGTGAGCGCCTGCGTCTCGCGCAGCTCGCTGCGCAGCCGGTCGCCGGGCAGCTTGAGCACGATCTGCTCGAAGCGGTCGTCGAACAGCAGCTGGTAGGGCCGCGTGCTGTCGTAGAGCGCGAAGTCGCCGGCCTCGAGCACCGCGTCGCGCCCGTCCTGGCGCACCACGCCGCGGCCCTGGGCCTGGATGCTCACGAGGAAGTAGTCGTCGCCCGAGCGCGCGATGTGGCCCGAGGTGCGCAGCACTTTCTGCGGGCCCGAGCGCACCACCGACACGTCGAGGCCCGGCAGCGTGTGCTGGCGGATGCTGCCCTCGAAGTCCTCGGACTCGTCGGGCCGCACCGGATCGCAACCGAGCTGCACATAGACGTTGCAGATCATGTCGGTCCAATAGGCCAGCCGCTGCGAGCGCGCAACGGCATCGGTGCTGAGCAGCGTGTTCATCGGTGGGACCTCGAGGGAGGGAGACGGCGGGGCATGCGACACAGGAACAAGAACGGTGCAAGTTGCGGTCAAGGCGTTCGCAGGCGGCGAATTTACGCTTCAAGCAACCCGCATGCCACCGCGCAAACCCGCGCCACGGCCCCGCGGCGAATCCACGTTCTCCACCGAAAGGCCCCGCCATGCCCACCACCGTTCATCCCAAGCTCCGCGTCGCCGCCGTGCAGGCCGCGCCCGTGTTCCTCGACCTCGACGGCACCATCGACAAGACCATCGCCCTGATGGCGCAGGCCGCCGCGCAGGGCGTGAAGCTGATTGCCTTTCCCGAGACCTGGATCCCCGGCTACCCCTGGTGGATCTGGCTCGACTCGCCGGCCTGGGGCATGCAGTTCGTGCAGCGCTACCACGACAACTCGCTGGTGATCGGCTCGGTGGAGTTCGAGCGCCTGCAGGCGGCCGCGCGCCAGCATTCGATCTGGCTCTCGTTCGGCTTCAGCGAGAAGGCCGCGGGCAGCCTCTACATCGCGCAGGCGCTGATCGACGACCAGGGCCAGGTGGCGCAGACGCGCCGCAAGCTCAAGCCCACGCACGTGGAGCGCACGGTGTTCGGCGAAGGCGACGGCGCCGACCTGCACGTGGTGCCGACCGCCATCGGCAACATCGGCTCGCTGTGCTGCTGGGAGCACCTGCAGCCGCTGAGCAAGTACGCGATGTACTCGCAGAACGAGCAGATCCACTGCGCGGCCTGGCCCAGCTTCTCGCTCTACCGCGGCGCGGCCAACGCGCTGGGTGCCGAGGTCAACAATGCCGCGAGCCAAGTCTATGCGGTCGAGGGCGGCTGCTTCGTGCTCGCGCCCTGCGCCACGGTGTCGAAGGCGATGAGCGAGCTGATGTGCACCGACGCCGGCAAGCAGCAGATGCTGGGCGTGGGCGGCGGCCATGCGCGCATCTACGGACCCGACGGCTCCGCGCTCGGCACGCCGCTGCCCGAAACCGAGGAAGGCCTGGTGATCGCCGACATCGACCTCGGGATGATCTCGCTCGCGAAGGCCGCGGCCGATCCGAGCGGCCACTACTCGCGGCCCGACGTCACGCAGCTGCTGCTCAACAAGACGCGCCGCGAGCCCGTGGTGGTGCAGCTCACGCCCGTGCCCGAAGGCAACGCGGCCGAGCCGGTCGAGGCCTGAGCGCGCACGAAGGAGCCGCGCCATGGAATCCGCCATCGACGAGCACCTGAAGTGCCCGCGCACGCGCACCCGCCGCGTGGAGGACGACTACACACCGCCCTACCCCGTCTGGTCGGCGCGCGCCGACCGCGCGGTCACGCAGGTGGTGATGGGCTACTTCGGCGTGCAGTCGCTCGGCGCGGAGCAGCAGGGCCGCGCCTGCGCCGCGCTGATGCGCATCGCGCGCGACTTCGCGCGGCCCGACGGCCCGCTGCACCACGACCTCACGCACTATGTCGATGCCGACGGGCACGACAACATGATCGCGATCGCCTACTGGACCGATCCGGCGGCCTTCGCGCGCTGGAGCGCCACGCCCGAGATCGACGACTGGTGGCAGTCGGACGAGCGGCTGCAAGAGGGCCTGGGCTACTTCCGCGAGATCGTGTCGCCGCGCGTGCAGCACTTCGAGACCATGTTCAACACGCCCGACCGGCTCGAGGGCATCGGCGTGGCCATGGGCGGCGTGAGCGGCGAGCTGCAGGAGCATGGCTACTGGGGATCGATGCGCGACCGCATCCCGCTGTCGCAGACCGATGCGATGTCGCCCTCGGGCACGCGCGCGGCGATCGGCGACGCGCCCGCGCCGGGCCGGCGCGTGCGCATCGCGGGCCATGAACACGTCGCGATGATCCGCTCGGGCCAGGAATGGACCGACACCACCGGCCAGGAGCGCACGCTCTATCTCGAGGAGATGGAGCCGGTGCTGCGCGAAGGCATGGACTTCCTGCGCGACCAGGGCCTGGCGATCGGCTGCTACAGCAACCGCTACATGCAGCATCTCGATGCGCGCGGCGCGCCGCTGCAGAAGTCCTTCGGACTGAGCTTCTGGCGCTCGCTGGCCGACATGGAGCGCTGGGCCGAATCGCATCCGACCCACGTGGCGATCTTCGGCAGCTTCATGCGTTACGTGCAGGCGCTGAACTTCCAGCTGCAACTGCGCGTGTACCACGAGGTGTCGGTGCTCAAGGCCGACGAACAGCGCTACGAATACATCAACTGCCATGCGCGCACGGGACTGATGAACGGCATGGGTTGAGAGCGCCGCATGACGGATGCCTTAGGATTCGCGCCCCGAACCCTAGGACCCCGATCATGTGGCGCGAATTCGAAAGCCTCGTCGAAAGCTCGATGAAGGAATGGAAGATCCCGGGGCTCGCGCTCGCGGTGATCGAAGATGGCGAGGTCTCGCTGCTGAAGGGCTATGGCGTGCGCGACCTGCGCGGCAACGAGCCCGTGACCGCCGACACGCAATTCCTGCTGTGCTCGATCACCAAGTCGTTCACCGCGGCCGGACTCGGCCTGCTGGTCGACGAGGGCCGGCTCGCCTGGAGCCGGCCGGTGCGCGAGGTCATCCCTGAGTTCCGGCTGCACGATGCGGTGGCGACCGCGCAGCTCACGGTGCGCGACCTGCTGAGCCACCTCAGCGGCCTGCCGCGCCACGACTGGCTGCACATGCCGGCCGACCTGACGAGCGCGCAGATGCTGCCGCTGCTGCGCCACCTGGTGCCGAGCCGCGAACTGCGCGAGGCCTTCCAGTACTCGAACCTCGGCTACATGGTCGCGGGCATCGTGATCGAGCGCCTCAGCGGACAGGGCTGGCAGGACTTCGTCACCGAGCGGCTGCTCAAACCGCTGGGCTTCACGCACTATGGCTTCGGCATCGACGCGCTGGTGGCGGCCGCCGATGCGGCCCGCCCGCACACCATGGTCGAGGGCGATCCCGTGCCGGCGCAGCTGTGGCCGGTGCCGACGGCCGCGGGCGGCGGGCTCAATGCCAGCGCCGCCGATCTCGCGAAGTGGATGCGCTGCCTGCTCGACGAAGGCCGCGTGGGCGACACACCGCTGCTGTCGGCCAAGACGGTGCGCGAGATGGGCATGCCGCGCGCCTGGATGTCGCGCTCCGAGCATGCGGAGATCGGCGATTCGCACTACGGCCTGGGCCTGTTCTGCGAGAACTACCGCGGCGACCGCACGCTCGCGCATTCGGGCTCGTGGTTCGGTTGGGCCACGCTGATGACCGTGGTGCCCTCGCGCCGCGCAGGCGTGGCGGTGCTGACCAACCGCGCGCCGGGCGCCGTGCCCTCGATCCTCACCTTCGCGGCGCTCGACCGCATCGCGGGCCGCGAGCCGGTCGACTGGTTCCAGCGGCTGCTCACGAAGCGCCGCGCCGACCTGGTGCAGCAGCGGGTCGACGAGAAGGCGCGCACGGACCGGCGCCGCGCCGGCACGCAGCCCAGCCATGCACTCGAGGAATACGCGGGCCGCTACGAGCATCCGGCCTACGGCTGCATCGAGATCGCGCACGAGGGCGACCACCTCGCCTGGCACTGGCGCGGCGCCGCCGGCGCGCTCACGCACTGGCACTACGACATGTTCGTCACGCCGGACCGGCCGACGGTGTTCCACCCCGACAACCTCGCGCTGAGCTTTCTCTACGACCGCGCGGGCCGCATCGACCGCATCGCGGTGCCCTTCGAGCCGATGGTGGAGGACATCGTGTTCAGGCGCGCGAAGGACGCGCCCGAAGCCTAGAAGAACTAGGCGAACAAGCCCTTGTGCTCGCCGCGCAGCAGCGCCTTCTGCACCTTGCCCATGGTGTTGCGCGGCAGCTCCGGCACGATGAAGCAGCGCTTGGGGATCTTGAAGTTCGCGAGCTTCGCCTTGAGCTCGGCCACGATCGCGTCGCCATCGAGCGTGGCGCCGGGCTTGGCGATGACGATCGCCACGCCGACCTCGCCGAAGTCGGGGTGCGGCACGCCGACCACCGCGCTCTCGGCCACGCCGGCCATCTCGTTGATGTAGCCCTCGATCTCGGCCGGATAGACGTTGTAGCCGCCGCTGATGATCAGGTCCTTGCTGCGCCCGACGATGGTGATGTAGCCACGGCCGTCGATCTTGCCGACGTCGCCGGTCTTGAAGAAACCGTCGGCCGTGAACTCCTCCTTGGTCTTCTCGGGCATGCGCCAGTAGCCCGCGAACACGTTGGGACCGCTGACCTCGATGCCGCCGATCTCGTCGGTGGTGCAGTCGCGGCCCTGGTCGTCGCGCACGCGCAGCTGCACGCCCGGCAGCGCGAAGCCGACGGTGCCGCCGCGGCGCTCGCCCTGCTCGGGACGGTAGGGGTTCGAGGTCAGCATGATGGTCTCGCTCATGCCGTAGCGCTCGAGGATGGTGTGGCCGGTGCGCTCGCGCCACTCGTCGAAGGTCTCGATCAGCAGCGGCGCCGAACCCGCGACGAACAGCCGCATGTTGCGCACCGCCTCGCGCGTGAGGCCAGGCTCGGCCAGCAGGCGCACGTAGAGCGTGGGCACGCCCATGAACACGGTGGCCTCGGGCAGCTTCGCGGCGATGCGCTTGGGATCGAACTTGGAGAACCAGAGGATCTTGCTGCCGTTGAGCAGCGCGCCGTGCAGCGCCACGAACAGGCCGTGCACGTGGAAGATCGGCAGCGCGTGGATCAGCACATCGCCCTCGGTCCAGCCCCAGTAGTCCTTGAGCACCTCGGCATTCGACAGCAGGTTGCCGTGCGTGAGCATCGCGCCCTTGCTGCGGCCGGTGGTGCCGCTGGTGTAGAGGATCGCGGCCAGGTCGTCGGCCGACTTCGTGGCCGGCTTGTGCACGTCGCTGCAGCTGGCCGCGACCTCGAGCAGGGTGCCGCTGCGGTCGTCGTCGAGCGTGAACACGTGGCGGGTGCCGGCGGCCGTGGCCAGCGGCGCCACCCAGGCCGCGTTGCGGCTGGTGCAGACCACCACGGCGGGCTCGGCGTTGCCGATGAAGTACTCGATCTCGGCGCTCTGGTAGGCGGTGTTGAGCGGCAGGAACACATAGCCCGCGCGCAGGGTCGCGAGGTACAGCAGCATCGCCTCGACCGACTTCTCGACCTGCACCGCGATGCGCGCGCCCTTCTCGAGCTTCAGCGCATCGAGCAGGTTGGCGATCATCGCGCTCGCGCGGTCGAGGTCGCGCCACGAGTACGCGAGGCCGTTGTCGGTCTCGACCGCGATGGCATCGAGGTCGGAGGGAAAGGCCGCGCGCAGGGCGGCGAACAGGTTGGCGTTGGCGGTCTTCTTCATCGGTCGGACTTCACAGGAGGCGGAAAACGAATGGCGGGTCAGAAATCGGGCGCGCGCTTGGCGAGGAAGGCGGCGATACCTTCGCGGTGCTCGGCCGAGTCGGCGTAGTCGTAGGCGGTGGCGACCAGCGCGGCGACCGGCTCCACCTCGGGCGGCGCGGTGTTGGCGCCGGTGACGGCATGGTGCAGCACGGCGAAGGTGCGCTTGTGCATGCGCGCGGTCTGCGGCGCGAGCCGCGCGATGCGCGCCGCATGCGCTTCGGCCGCGACGGCCACCTCGGCATCGGGCAGCACCGACAGCAGGAAGCCCGCTTGGTAGAGCCGCGTGGCGTCGTGCACGCCGGCGGCCAGCAGCATGTCGCGCGCCAGCGTGTCGCCGATGGCGCCATGCACCAGCGCGGCCTCGCGCGGCGCCATCGGAAAGCCGAGCTTCGCGATCGGCGCGCCGAACTTCGACGACGCGCCCGCGAGGCGGATGTCGCAGCAGCTCGCGATCTCGATGCCCGCGCCCATGCAGGCGCCCTCGATCTGCGCGACCAGCGGCAGCGGGCAGTCGAGCAGCGCCTGCAGCGCGGCCCAGACCTCGTTCTCGTGGAATTCGCGCAGGCTCGCGGCCTCGAAGCGGAACGACGGGTATTCGGAGATGTCGCCGCCCGCGCAGAAGGCGCCGCCCTCCCCGCGCACGATCACGCAGCGCAGCGCCGGGTCGGCGCCGAGGCCGGCCACCAGCGCGCGCAGCTCGCGCCACATCGCGCGCGTCATCGCGTTCAGGCGCGCCGGGTTCGACAGCGTGAGGAACGCGAGCGCGCCCTCGCGGCGCAGGCTGACGCTGCCCGCGCTCATTCGAGCTTGGCGCCCGAGGCCTTGACCACGGCGGCCCAGCGCTTGATCTCCGAATTGACGAAGCCGCCGTACGCGGCCATGGTCAGGTTCGGAATTTCGGAGCCGTTCTGCGCCCAGATGGCCTTGAGCTCGTCGCTCGCGAGCGATTTCTTCATGTCCTCGACCACCTTGGCCTGCACGTCGGCCGGCGTGCCCTTGGGCGTCCAGAGGCCGTACCAGGTGGTCACGGTGTAGTCGGGCAGGCCCACCTCGGCCGCGCAGGGCACGTCGGGGAAGGCCGGGTTGCGCTTGGCGCCCGCGACCATCAGCGCCTTGATGCGGCCGCTCTTGATGTGCTGCGCCGAGGAGCCGAGGCCGTCGAACATCAGGTCGACGTTGCCCGAGATCAGGTCGGCCAGCGCCGGGCCCGCGCCGCGGTACGGGATGTGGGTGATGAAGGTGCCGGTCTGGATCTTGAACAGCTCGCCCGCCAGGTGGTGCGAGGTGCCCGCGCCGGCCGAGCCGTAGTTGAACTTGCCGGGGCTGCGCTTCACCAGCGCGATGAATTCCTGGATGGTCGTGGCGGGCACGCGCTTGGGATTGACCACCACCACCTGCGGCACGTTGGCCAGCAGCATCAGCGGCACGAAGTCCTTCTCGATGTCGTAGTCGAGCTTGGGATAGATCGAGGGCGCGATCGCATGGTGCACCGCGCCCATGAACAGCGTGTAGCCGTCGGCCGGCGCCTTGGACGCGATGCTCGCGCCCAGCGTGCCGCCCGCGCCGCCGCGGTTGTCGATCACCAGGGTCTGGCTCGTGAGCTTGGAGAACTGGCCCGACAGCGGGCGCGCGAAGGCGTCGGTGCCGCCGCCGGCCGGGAACGGCACGATCATGTTGACCGGCTTGGTCGGCCAGTTGCTCTGCGCGGTCGCGGCGCCGCCGCAAAGAACCGCCGCGCCCGCAGCCGCCAGGCGCAACACGTCGCGCCGCTGAAAACTCTGGTTCATCTGTCTCATCTCCTGTCGTTGTGGATCGCCGCGGATGCGACGGCCGGCGCTGTGTGCGCCGGGCTTGAGGCCCGATCAGCCTTTTTTGAAAAACAGACTTTCGACGTCCCCCGACACGGCCACCTTGCCTTGCGCGAGCCAGTCGCGGTGCCGGTCGAGACGCTTGAGATCGTATAGGTAGTTCACCATGAGGCCATAGGACTGCTTCTGTCCCTTGGGCGACGGATCGCCGGCCCAGTTGAGGCGCTCGACGCGCGCGCCGTTGCCCAGGTGGAAGCGCGCGACCGGGTCGGCCGGCGTGCCGTCGACCAGCGAGCGGCCCAGGTATTCGGCCGCACACTGCAGCAGCCAATGGCGCAGCGGCGACTTGGGGTCCAGGCTCGCGGCGGCATCGACCGCGGCCAGCAGCCGGTCGGCCGTGGGCGGCAGCGAGCCCACGAGCCGGCCGATCTCGGCGGCGCGCTTCTCGTCGAGGCGCGCGACCATGTCGGGCGCGTTCTTCGCGAGCCAGGTGCGAAAGCCCGGGATCGGCGACAGCGTGGCGAAGGTCTTGAGCCGCGGCAATTCGTCCTGCAGGGTTTCGACCACGCGCTTGATCAGCGAGTCGCCGAAGCTCACGCCGCGCAGGCCGTTCTGCGTGTTGCTGATCGAATAGAAGATCGCGGTGGTGGCGCGCGCCGGCGGCACCGGCACGGCGGCCTCGTCGAGCAGCGGCGTGATGCCGTCGCTGACGCGGTCGACCAGCGCCACCTCGACGAAGATCAGCGGCTCGTTGGGCAGCCGCGGATGGAAGAAGCCGTAGCAGCGGCGGTCGCTGTCGTCGAGCCGGTTCTTCACGTCGTTCCAGCTCTTGATGTCGTGCACCGCCTCGTAGCGGATCAGCTTCTCGATCAGCGAGGCCGGCGAGTTCCAGTCGATGCGGCGCAGCTCGAGGAAGGCGACGTCGAACCAGGTCGAGAACAACTGCTCGAGCTCGGCGTCGAGCGCGAGCAGGCGGCGGTCGCCCTTGAGGCCGGGCAGCAGCTCGGCGCGCAGGTCGACCAGAAAGCGCATGCCCGCGGGCTCGACCGCGAAGCGCTGCAGGAGGCGCATGCGCGGCGACACCAGCGCGCGGCGCAGCTTGAGCTCGGCCTGGCCCTCGTCGGGCGTGCCGACGGCGGCCTGGTGCTGGTCGCGCGCGGTCTTGAGCTTCTGTGCGTCGGCGGCGAAATGCTCGCTCATCAGGGCCCAGAAATCGCGCCGTTCCTCGGGCGTGGCTGCCGCGTATTCGACCGCGATGGCATGGGCGCGGCGGCCGCCCTCGACCTCGCTCACGCGCGGGTCGATCACCGACTGCATCGCGGCCAATACGCGGCGCAGCGCGCGCGGCGACAGTGCCTCGTCGGCCTTGCGCAGGGTGGCCTCGAGCCGTTCGGCGGTGGTGCGGGCGCTGGGCTTGGGCGCGGACTTGGCGGCGCCCTTGGCCGGCGCGTCGGAGGCCACCGGCACCTTGCGTTCGTTCTTGTCGCCCGTGCGCAATCGCGCCTGGAACCATTCGGTCGCACTCATCGTGGATGCACTCCCATGCAGAAAGAAAAAGACGAGAAAGAGGTGGCGGCGCGCTTCATGGCATGACCCGCGATTTCTGCTGGTTGCGCATCACCTCGCGCAGCGCCTCGCGCTGGCGCGTCATGTGGGTGCGCATCGCGGCGTCGGCGCCTTCGCTGTCGCGCGCCTTGAGCGCCGCGAACACCGCGAGATGCTCCGACAGGCTCTGCTCGAGCCGCCCCGGCGCATGCAGCTGCTGCTGGCGCGCGAGCTTGAGGATCTTGCGCAGGTCGCCGATCACCTGGGCCAGCCACTTGTTGTCGGCCAGCTGGATGATGGCCTCGTGGATCAGGTGGTTGGTGGCGTAGTAGTCGTTGATGCGCTTGGCCTTGGCGTGGCGCACCAAGCGCTCGTGCAGGGCGTCGAGCTCGTGCAGCTCGGCATCGCTGGCGTTGCGCGCCGCCTCGAAGGCGCAGCGGCCCTCGAGCAGCGCGATGACCGGGAAGATCTCGTCGAGGTCGCGCTCGGTCACCTCGCGCACGAAGCAGCCGCGGCGCGGCTCATGGCGCAGCAGGCCTTCGGCCGTGAGCACCTTGAGCGCCTCGCGCAGCGGCGTGCGCGAGATCGACAGCCGCTCGCACAGCGCGACCTCGTCGACGAAGCTGCCGGGCGCCAGGGTGCCGTCGAAGATCTGCTCGCGCAGCGTGGTGGCGACTTCGTCGTGCAGGGAGTTGTGGACCAGGCGCATGGCGGGTTCGAACGCGTAATTTCCTGTAATTACGCGTAATTCTGAGCCTGGAAGCGAAGCAGCGCAAGGGCCGCGCGCGAAACGCGGGGCTCCGGACTTACCCTGGTCAGACGATAGGTTGCGTGGCCGGCAGTGCGGCACGCAGGGGGAGCAGCGGGTGAGGGACCGGACGGTGGTGCCCCGCCCTCCCCGGCGCCCGGTGCGGCGTCAGGCCTTGCTCGAAACCGGCACGGCCTGCTCGCGGCGCGAGGCCCAGACCCACAGCGCGATGCCGCCCAGGATCATCGGCACGCAGAGCCATTGGCCCTGGCTCAGGTCGAGGGCGCGCAGGCCCAGCTCGTTGCCCGGGTGGGCAAAGATCTTGTCGGGCTCGCGGAAGAACTCGGCGATGAAACGGAAGATGCCGTAGCCGACCAGGAAGGCGGCCGACACCTGGGCCTGCTTGCGCGGCTTGCGCGCGTAGAGCCACAGCAGCACGAACAGCAGCAGCCCCTCGAGCAGGAACTGGTAGACCTGCGAGGGATGGCGCGGCAGCATCGAGCCGCTCTGCGGGAACACCATGCCCCAGGGCAGGTCGGGGCTGCTGAAGCGGCCCCAGAGTTCGCCGTTGATGAAGTTGCCCACGCGCCCCGCCGCGAGGCCGGTGGGCACGCAGGGCGCGACGAAGTCCATCACCTGCCAGAACGGCCGCGCGCGCGAACGCGCGAACCAGACCATGGCCGCGATCACGCCGAGCATGCCGCCATGGAAGCTCATGCCGCCCTCCCAGACCTTGAAGATCTCGAGCGGATTGAACAGGTAGAACTCGGGCCGGTAGAACAGGCAGTAGCCGAGCCGCCCGCCGACGATGACGCCGACCACGCCGAGGAACAGGATGTCCTCGATGTCCTTGCGCTGCCAGGCCCCGGCACCCACGAGGCTGCGGTAGGGCTCGTGCTTCAGCCGCAGCGTGCCGAGGAAATAGAACAGCGCGAAGGCCGCCAGGTAGGTCAGGCCGTACCAGTGGATGGCGATCGGCCCGAGCTGCAGGGCGATGGGATTGATCTGCGGATACATGAGCATCCGCGGATTGTGCCCGCGCCGCATGACGCGGCCGGGGGCGTGGGGGCATCCGGGCACGCGGCCCGGCACCCCACCCCCCTCAGGCGCTCAGCGCCCGAATTTCCAACACACCAGGCCGGCCACCGCGGCCGGCACGGCGAACACCAGCAGGAAGATCGGCAGCTCCTCGGCCACGCTGTAGCCGGCCTCGATCACCCCCACCGCCATGTTGATGCCGGCGCCGATGAACCAGGCCGGCACGAACCACATCGCGGCCGTGCTCAGGGCCGCGTCGCCGCTGCCGCCCAGCACGCGGCCGGCCAGCAGAAAAAGGGCCAGCAGCACGAAGCCGCTGCCCATCACGATGAGCGTATGCATCGCTTGCCCGGTGCGATGCGTCAGCGCGTGGTGTAGCCGCCGTTGGCGAAGATGGTCTGGCCGGTGATCCACCAGCCCTCGGTGACCAGGAAGCGCACGATCGGCGCGATGTCCTCGATGTCGGTCAGGCCCTTCTTCGAGAACTTGCTGAGCGCGGCGGCGCTGCTGTGATAGTCCACCGCCTCCTTGCTCTCCTGGCCGTAGAAGAAGGGCGTGTCCATCGGGCCGGGGCCGATCGCGTTGACCGAGATGCCGCGGTCGCCGAACTCCTTGGAGGCGGCGCGCGTGTAGTGCTCCACCGCGGCCTTCGAGCCCGGGTAGATCGCATAGAACGGCGTGTAGGCCGCGAGCAGCGAACTCACGATCGTGACGATGCTGCCGCCCTCGGCCAGCGTGCGGCCGGCCTGCTGGATGAAGAAGAAGGCGGCCTTGGCATTGGCGTCGAAGCTCTTGTCGTAATCGGCTTCCGTGACGTCGAGGATCGGCTTCTTGATGACCACGCCCGCGGTGTTGATCGCGATGTCGACCTGGCCGAACTGCTTGACGGCCTGGTCGAACAGCTTGACGTTGTTCTCGACCACCGCGAGGTCGCCCTGCACCAGCAGGGTGTCGGCGCCCTTGGCCTTGAGGGCGGCGGCGGTCTTCTCGGCATCGGCGCGCGAGCTGTCGCTGTTGTAGTGGATGGCGACGCCGCGCACGCCCCCGTCGACCAGCTGTTCGGCGACGAGCGCGCCGAGGTTCTTGCCGCCGCCGGCGATGACGGCGACCTTGTTCTTCAATGTGCGTGCGGACATGGAAATCTCCTGGGTTGAAAGCCATTGATGTGTGACACGAGGCGCAGTGTATTGATCGCCAGACGGCCGATAAATAGGCAATTCGAGGCTAGACTGTTTGGAAATCTCCGAACAATCGGCCGCCTCGCGCTACACCCGGACCCTTCTCATGGACCGCATCGACCTCCTCCAGGTCTTCCTGCGCGTGGCCGAATCCGGCAGCTTCACGCGCGCGGCCGACCGCCTCGGCCTGCCGCGCGCCACCATCTCCACCGCGGTGCAGCAGCTCGAGGCGCGGCTGGGCTCGCGGCTGCTCCACCGCACCACGCGGCGCGTGGGCCTCACGCCCGACGGCGAGGTGCTGCTCGAGCGCGCCCGCGCGCTGGTGGCCGACATGGACGACCTCGAGCAGCAGTTCCTGCCCACGCACGGCAGCGTGGGCGGGCGGCTCAAGGTCGACGTGCCCAGCCGCATCGCGCGGCTGCTGATCGCGCCCGCGCTGCCGGACTTCTTCGCGCGCTATCCAGCGCTCGAGCTCGAGCTCGGCTCGAGCGACCGCGCGGTCGACCTGGTGCACGAGGGCGTGGACTGCGCGCTGCGCGTGGGGCCGCTGGCCAGCAGCAGCCTGGTGGCGCGGCCGCTCGGGCACTTCACGCTGGTCAACTGCGCGAGCCCGGCCTACCTCGCGCGGCACGGCACGCCGCGCACGCCGGCCGAGCTGCCGCAGCACCTGGCGGTGAACTACGCCTCGCCGACCAGCGGCCGCGCGGCGCCCTGGGAATGGCAGCGCGACGGCGAGACCGCCTCGCTGCGCATGCGCAGCCAGGTGACGGCCAACAACGCCGAGACCTACATCGCCTGCGCGCTCGCGGGCCTGGGGCTGATCCAGATCCCGCTGTACGACGTGCGCACGCAGCTCGCGGCCGGCGAGCTGGTCGAGCTGATGCCCGATGCACGCGCCGAGCCGCTGCCGGTGCACCTGGTGTATCCGCACCGGCGCAACCTGTCGCGGCGCATGCAGGCCTTCGCGGGCTGGCTCGAGACGCTGCTGGCCTCGGCCCTCGACGGACCGCCGCCCGCTCCCGCCGCTATTTCGCGCCGCGCGCGGCCGCCGGCTGGCGCTCCTGCACGAACGCGATGAAGCGCTCGAGCGCCGGGTTGGCGGCCTCGGCCGGCCACACCAGGCTGGTTTCGCAACGCGGCAGCACCGGCACCGCGCGGCGCCGGCCCGCGGGCGCGAACTCGTCGGCGCCACGGTAGACCACGCCCGCGCGGCGGAACTGCGTGACGCTCTCGGGCACCCAGGCCACGCCGATGCCGCCCGAGACCAGGTTGACGATGGTCTGCATCTGGATCGCCTCCTGCGCCAGTTGCGGCGCGCGCCCGGCCGCGTGGTAGAGCGCGAAGACCGCGTCGTGCAGCGAAGGCACGATGCGGCGCGGGAAGATCACCAGCGGCTCGGCCAGCACCTCGGCCAGCGGCAGCTTCTCGGCGCTCGCGAGCGCATGCCGCTGCGGCAGCGCCAGCACCAGCGGCTCCTGCGACACCGCCAGCCGCGCCAGCCCCGGCGGCGCGGCGCCCGGCGAATGCAGCATCAGGCCGGCATCGATCTCGCCGCGCGCGAAGGCCTCGAGCTGCACGTCGCCCGTGGCCTCGACCAGCTCGAGCGCCACCTCGGGACAGAGCACGCGGAACTCGCGCACCCAGTCGGGCAACTGCTCGAAGCCCACGGTCGAGACGAAGGCGATGCGCACCCGCCCCACCTGCCCGGCCGCGGCCGCGCGGGCGCGCGCCGGCAGGGCCTGGGCCCGCGCCAACAGCTCGCGCACGTCGGGCAGCAGCGCCTCGCCGGCCGGCGTGAGCGCCACCCGGCGCCGCGTGCGGTCGAACAGCACCACGCCCAGGGTCTTCTCGAGCTGGGCGATGGCCTGCGTGACCGGCGGCTGGGTCATGTGCAGGCGCTGCGCGGCGCGGCCGAAATGCAGTTCCTCGGCCACGGCCACGAACTGGCGCCAGGCCCGCAGGTCGATCAGGCTTTCATTCATATGCCAAGCATATCAATCGGCCTCTCAAAATGGATTGGAAGCAATCAATCAGAAGTCCGATACTTGGCGCTCCCCGGTTTTCCCTCCCCACGATCGAAGAGACACCCACCATGGACACCAAGCCAATCCAGATCAATCGCCGCAGCGCCAACATCGTCGAAGGCAAGAGCCGCGCGCCCAACCGCTCGATGTTCTACGCGATGGGCTACGAGGAAGGCGACTTCAAGAAGCCGATGGTCGGCGTCGCCAACGGCCACAGCACCATCACGCCCTGCAACTCGGGCCTGCAGAAGCTGGCCGACGCGGCCATCGCGGGCATCGAGGAAGCCGGCGGCAACGCGCAGGTGTTCGGCACCCCGACCATCTCCGACGGCATGGCCATGGGCACCGAAGGCATGAAGTACTCGCTGGTGAGCCGCGAGGTGATCTCCGACTGCATCGAGACCTGCGTCGGCGGCCAGTGGATGGACGGCGTGCTGGTGGTCGGCGGCTGCGACAAGAACATGCCCGGCGGCCTGATGGGCATGCTGCGCGCCAACGTGCCCGCCATCTACGTCTACGGCGGCACCATCCTGCCGGGCCGCTACAAGGGCCAGGACCTCAACATCGTCAGCGTGTTCGAGGCCGTGGGCCAGAACGCCGCCGGCAACATGAGCGACGAGGACCTGCACGAGATCGAGAAGCGCGCCATCCCCGGCACCGGCTCCTGCGGCGGCATGTACACGGCCAACACCATGTCGAGCGCCTTCGAGGCCCTCGGCATCTCGCTGCCCTACTCGTCGACCATGGCGAACCCGCACGACGAGAAGGCCAACTCGGCCAAGGAATCGGCCAAGGTGCTGATCGAGGCGATCAAGAAGGACCTGAAGCCGCGCGACATCGTGACCAAGAAGGCGATCGAGAACGCGGTGGCCGTGATCATGGCCACGGGCGGCTCGACCAACGCGGTGCTGCACTTCCTCGCGATCGCGCACGCGGCCGAGGTGGAATGGACCATCGACGACTTCGAGCGCATGCGCAAGAAGGTGCCGGTGATCTGCGACCTGAAGCCCTCGGGCAAGTACCTCGCGGTCGACCTGCACCAGGCCGGCGGCATTCCGCAGGTCATGAAGGTGCTGCTCAACGCCGGCCTGCTGCACGGCGACTGCGTCACCATCAGCGGCCAGACGATTGCCGAAGTGCTCAAGGACGTGCCCGACGTGCCGCGCGCTGACCAGGACGTGATCCGCCCGATCGACAAGCCGATGTACGACGAAGGCCACCTGGCCATCCTCAAGGGCAACCTGTCGCCCGAAGGCGCGGTCGCCAAGATCACCGGCCTCAAGAACCCGGTCATCACCGGCCCGGCGCGCGTGTTCGACGACGAGCAGTCGGCGCTCAAGGCCATCCTCGACGGCAAGATCGTGGCCGGCGACGTGATGGTGCTGCGCTACCTCGGCCCCAAGGGCGGCCCGGGCATGCCCGAGATGCTGGCACCCACCGGCGCGCTGATCGGCGCGGGCCTCGGCGAGAGCGTGGGCCTGATCACCGACGGCCGCTTCTCGGGCGGCACCTGGGGCATGGTGGTGGGTCACGTGGCGCCCGAAGCGGCGGCCGGCGGCACCATCGCCTTCGTGAACGAGGGCGACTCGATCACCATCGATGCGCATGCGCTCAAGCTCGAGCTCAACGTGCCCGAGGCCGAGATCGCCAAGCGCCGCGAAGGCTGGAAGGCACCGGCCCCGCGCTACACGCGCGGCGTGCAGGCCAAGTTCGCGTTCAACGCCTCGAGCGCGAGCTCGGGCGCGGTGCTCGACAAGTTCTGAAGCCCGGCGTTCAGGCCGTGGCGGCCGGCGGCTGCCACGGTTTCGCCACGTCCTCGTAGCCGATGGACTTCGGGCGCAGGCGCGACAACAGTGCGTCGACGCTCTCGAAACGCAGCAGTTCGCGCGGCGGACCGCGGTCCAGGTCGTCCACGACCAGCACGGCCGGGGCCTGTGCGCCGCTGTCGCGATAGTCGAGCATGACCACCCTGCCGTGGTCGGCCTCGAGCACCACGAGGCGCTGCGGCGCGTCGAAGCCTTGCTTCCACGGCGTTTCGCCCGGCGGGAACACGATGCGGTCCGACAGCTCGGCCAGCGTCGCGAGGTATTCCATCGGCATCAGGTAGCGCAGGGCCTCGCTGTACGGCTGGCCTTCGCCGTCGGCGATGTCGACCCAGCGGCACGAGACGCCGCCGCCATTCTTCACGCGCCACAGCGCCACGAGCGCGCCCGGTAGGCACAGGCCCAGCCGCGCCTCTGTCTGCGCGACCAGCGCATCGTCGGCCGTCAGTTGCGGCTCGGAACCGTCCTTGCGCTGCGCCGCGTTGAGATGGAAGAAATGAGGCTGAGCCTCGCCCCAGAACATCGAGGCACGCCATTGCTCCGGTGCCTCGCCCAGCGGCGGGCCCAGATCGCGCGCGACCGTTCGCGCCACGCCCCGCTCCGGGCGCACGCGCCGCAGCGCCGCGAGGAAATCGTCGAAGTTCTCGAAGGCGATGTCGACCGGCTCCACGCCGGGCTGGCGGTCGAAGTCCGCGATCAGCACCCGCGCCTGCGGTCCCCGCGTGTAGTCGAGCAGGGTCATGTCGCCATAGCGGGCCTGCAGCACCACCAGCTTGTCGGCGCCGGCCGGCACGTCCTCGGGCTCGTGCGTGAAGTCTTCGTAGTGCTCGGCCACGGTGCGCAGCTTCTCCACGGCCGCGAGGCTCGAGTAGTCGATCGAGAAAGCGCCGCGCCAGTCATCGTAGAACGGGCCGGCATCGCGCTTGAGCGGCACGTAGAGCCAGCCCACGTAGCCGCCGTTCATCCGGCCATAGAGCCGGCGCAGCGTGTCGGGCAGGCGAAAGCCCAACCGCGCCTCGGTGGCCGTGAGCATGGCTTCGCTGGCGGCGAACGGCGGCTTCTCGACCGGCGTGCCGCGCTGCGCGAGCGCTTCGCGCGCGGCGTTCTTGCGCCAGTAGCCGGGGGACTCGAAGAAGGTGTCGTGATTCAGCGGCGTTGGGTCGATGTCGAGTTCGAGCTCGGCTTCCGGTGCAGGCGATGGCGTGCCGACCATCGGCTCGGGCGCCGCGAGCGATGCCTTCGACTCGAGCCGGATGATCGCCGCGCTCACGGCGACCGCCACGACGAACAGCGCCGCGGCCCATTGAACGTCCGACGTCGAGAACGCGGCGATAGTCGCGACCGGCGCCAGCAGCATGCTCAGCCCCAGCCCGAGCAGGTAGAACACGCCCGCGAGCACCGCCTGGATCGGCAGCGTCACGAGCGCCGACAGCACGATCCGCTTCGCACCGCCGAGCCGCCAGGCCAAGGTCCAGGCATTCCATTTGCCGAGCGCATAGAGCACGGTGAACAGCGGCGTCGCCAGCAGCACGATCCATGGCGAGCGATGCAGCCAGCCGGCCGCGCCCATGGCCAGCACGATCAGCAAGCCCATGGCGATCCGCAGCACGGGCGCGAGCCCGCTCGACGGCATGCGTGTGGTCATTTCGATCCTCCCCGGTGAAGCGCCGCGATGCATGCGGCGCGTCGGAAGAGTTTCACATGCGGACCACGGCGGGCCCGTCAGCGCAGAGGAGTCAGCGGCGTGGGCGCGATCCGCTGCCGGTCTTCAGGCCCATGTTGGTCTTCTGCCGGTCGATGCGCGCCTGGCGACGCGCATCCTCGCGCTCGACCACCTTGCGCTTGGTGTAGCCCGAGGCATCGGCCCAGGCCCACCAGGCCATGGCGAGCGCGAAGGGAATCAGCACGATCCACCAGCTCCAGGTGGCGACCGGGCCGACTTCGAAGTATTTGAGGGCCACGCCCAGGATGCCCAACACCAGAAACCACATCGCGAATCCCTTCGGGTCGTGTCGCGCGATGCGGTCGCACGCCGGTGGTCGGCGCTCCCTACAATCATCGCGTTGAGCCGTCGAATGTAACTCAGCCCTTACATAAACAGAGAATCCGATCCCCATGAAAAGAGCCCTGCTGTTCGCGACCCTGGCCCTCGGCCTGGCAGCCCCCGCCTTCGCCGACCTGGCGCTGGCCACCTCGAAGAACTGCATGAGCTGTCATGCGGTCGAGCGCAAAGTGCTCGGCCCCTCGTTCAAGGACGTGGCGGCCAAGTACAAGGACAACGCGGGCGCGGCCGACATGCTGGCCGGCAAGATCATCAAGGGCGGTTCGGGCGTGTGGGGCCCGGTGCCGATGCCGGCCAACAACCAGGTCAGCGAAGCCGATGCGAAGAAGCTCGCTGCCTGGATCCTGTCGACGAAATAAGAAGACGCGTCCTCAGATCCGTGGCTCGATGTCCACGGGCAGCGAAGGCCGGCGCTCGATCCGGTCCTCGAGCTGGCCAATGTGCGCGGCCAGCGTGTTGTCGGACTGGTCCGAACGCAGCCGCACCGCAGCCTCGAGCTGGTCGATGCGCGCCAACAGCGCCGTCTGGCGGTCGGCGTTCTGCGCCATGTGCTGGTTCTCCTGCGCCTGCAGGAAGTTGCGCAGTTCGGTGAAGCGCGATGCCTCGGCCTTGTCGGCCAGGTCGCGCTGCACCTGCATCTCCTTGGTATGGCGCTTGGTGTCGAGCAGCACCGAGCTGTGCAGGTACAGCACGTAGACCAGGAAGAAGGCCGCCAGCACCACGGTGAGCCCCAGCATGATCAGGCCCAGCGGCGCCGAGACGGTCATGAAGCCCAGCCACACGTCGGTGGGCGTGGACAGCGTGCCCCAGTTGAGCGCGGCCAGTGCCGCGATCAGCAGCACGATGACGAACAGGAAAGCGGATCTCACGCCCATGGGGGCCTCCTTCGGAAAGATCGAACACGTTGGGAACCCGCGCGCTTCGAGGCGCGCGGTGGTGCCAGCGGTTTTACCTCAGCGAAGGGGCCTGCACGGCCCTTGGCCCGGCACAGACGCCCCTGTCCTACAGCAGGAATGCCGCGTCGCTCAGTTCGTCTGCGACAACTGATCGAGGATCGCCGGGTTCTCGAGCGTGGACGTGTCCTGCGTGATCGCCTCGCCCTTGGCGATGCTGCGCAGCAGCCGCCGCATGATCTTGCCGCTGCGCGTCTTCGGCAGGTTGTCGCCGAAGCGGATGTCCTTGGGCTTGGCGATCGGCCCGATCTCCTTGGCCACCCAGTTGCGCAACTCGGTGGCGATCTGTTTCGCCTCCTCGCCGGTCGGGCGCGCACGCTTGAGCACCACGAAGGCGCAGATCGCCTCGCCCGTCAGGTCGTCCGGGCGCCCCACCACCGCGGCCTCGGCCACGAGATCGGTCTTGGACACCAGCGCCGATTCGATCTCCATCGTGCCCAGCCGGTGGCCCGACACGTTGAGCACGTCGTCGATGCGGCCCGTGATGCGGAAGTAGCCGCGGTCGGCACCGGACCCGGAGGGTCCGCCAGCGGACTGCACGGCGCCATCGCCCGCCAGGTAGATCGTGCCGCCCATCTCCTCGGGGAAATAGCTCTTCTTGAAGCGCTCGGGGTCGTTCCAGATGGTGCGGATCATCGAGGGCCAGGGCCGCTTGATCACCAGCATGCCGCCCGCGCCGTTGGGCAGGTCCTTGCCGGTCTCGTCCACGATCGCGGCCATGATGCCCGGCAGCGGCAAGGTGCACGAACCCGGCACCAGCGGCGTGGCGCCCGGCAGCGGCGTGATCACGTGGCCGCCGGTCTCGGTCTGCCAGAAGGTGTCGACGATCGGGCAGCGCTCGCC
>NZ_FOWG01000038.1:0-1587 GCF_900115375.1 Variovorax sp. PDC80
GCGCGAATGATCACGACCTTGCGTTCCAAGGGCTACACCATCGTGATGGTGGAGCAGAACTTCCGCTTCGCGGCGCCGCTGGCCGATCGCTTCTACGTGATGGAGCACGGCCGCATCGCCCTGACATTCGGCGCCGACGAGCTCGAAGCCCGGATGCCCGTGCTCACCGAACTGCTCGGTGTTTAGCGATCCCCATTCATCCACCAAGGAGGCAATCCCATGAAACAACGCAACCCATTCATCGCCACCGCCATCGGCCTCGGCATCCTGGCGCTCGGCGCGGCCAGCGCGGCACAGGCGCAGGAGAAGGTCAGGATCGGCTTCATCACCGACATGTCCGGCCTCTACGCCGACCTCGAGGGCAAGAACGCCGCGATGGCGATCCAGATGGCCATCGACGACTTCGGCGGCAAGGTCAATGGCCAGCCGATCGAGCTGCTGACGGCCGATCATCAGAACAAGGCCGACATCGCCGCCTCGAAGGCGCGCGAGTGGATCGACACGCAGGGCCTGAGCATGGTGTTCAGCGGCACCAACTCCGGCACCGCGCTCGCGACCGCGAAGGTGGCCACCGAGAAGAAGCGCGTGCACTTCAACAACGGCGCCGCGTCTTCCGCGCTCACCAACGAGCAGTGCAGCCCCTACACCGTGCACTACGCCTACGACACGGTCGCGCTGGCCAAGGGCACGGGCGCGGCGGTGGTCGACCGCGGCGGCAAGAGCTGGTTCTTCCTGACGGCCGACTATGCCTTCGGCGCCGCGCTCGAGGCCGACACCACCACGGTGATCAAGGAGAAAGGCGGCACCGTGGTCGGCGGCGTCAAGCACCCGCTCAACGCCTCCGACTTCTCGTCGTTCCTGCTGCAGGCGCAGAACTCGAAGGCGCAGATCCTCGGCTTGGCCAACGCGGGTGGCGACACGATCAATTCGATCAAGGCCGCCAGGGAGTTCGGCATCAACAAGACGATGAAGACCGCGGGCCTGCTGGTGTTTCTCACCGACATCCACAGCCTGGGCCTGAAGAACACCGAGGGCCTGCTGCACACCACGAGCTGGTACTGGGACCTCAACGACGACACGCGCAAGTTCGCCAACCGCTTCTACGAGAAGACCAAGCGCATGCCGACCGATGTGCAGGCGGCCGACTACTCGGCCACGATGACCTATCTGAAGGCCGTGGCCGCTGCCAAGACCACCGATGCCGACAAGGTGATGGCGCAGCTCAAGAGCATGAAGATCGACGACTTCTACGGCAAGGGTCAGATCCGCGCCGACGGCAGCTTCATCCACGACATGTACCTGGTGGAGGCGAAGTCGCCGGCCGAATCGAAGAAACCCTGGGACTACCTGAAGGTGCTCAAGACGCTGCCGGGCGACCAGATCTTCACGACCAAGGCCGAGAGCAAGTGCGCGCTCTGGAAATGACCGACCCCCGCGGGCCCGCTCGGGCCCGCGCCTGCTGAATCCCCTATGACCATTTCCCTCCCCGCCCTGTTGAGCCAGCTCCTCCTGGGGCTGGTCAACGGCTCCTTCTATGCCATCCTGAGCCTCGGGCTGGCCGTCATCTTCGGCCTGCTCAACGTCATC
>NZ_FOWG01000031.1:0-5439 GCF_900115375.1 Variovorax sp. PDC80
GGCTGTAAGAGCCTGACGATGACCTACTTTCACACGGGAACCCGCACTATCATCGGCGCTGAGTCGTTTCACTGTCCTGTTCGGGATGGGAAGGAGTGGGACCAACTCGCTATGGTCATCAGGCATAAAGGGTTGTCTGGCTGATCACGTGATCAACCAGACGAATTCATAGAGTTTTGAATCAGCACGCGCTGTGGCGTTATTTGAATGTATTTTGAATGCGTCAACTTGGCATAACACCTTGATCTTCTGATCAAAGTTATAGGGTCAAGCCGCACGAGCAATTAGTATCAGTTAGCTTAACGCATTACTGCGCTTCCACACCTGACCTATCAACGTCCTGGTCTTGAACGACTCTTCAGGGGGCTCGAGGCCCCGGCAGATCTCATCTTGAAACGAGTTTCCCGCTTAGATGCTTTCAGCGGTTATCTCTTCCACACTTAGCTACTCGGCAATGCCACTGGCGTGACAACCGATACACCAGAGGTGTGTCCACTCCGGTCCTCTCGTACTAGGAGCAGGCTTCCTCAAATCTGCAGCGCCCACGGAAGATAGGGACCAAACTGTCTCACGACGTTTTAAACCCAGCTCACGTACCTCTTTAAATGGCGAACAGCCATACCCTTGGGACCGGCTACAGCCCCAGGATGAGATGAGCCGACATCGAGGTGCCAAACACCGCCGTCGATATGAACTCTTGGGCGGTATCAGCCTGTTATCCCCAGAGTACCTTTTATCCGTTGAGCGATGGCCCTTCCATACAGAACCACCGGATCACTATGTCCTGCTTTCGCATCTGCTCGACTTGTCAGTCTCGCAGTTAAGCACGCTTATGCCATTGCACTATCGTCACGATGTCCGACCGTAACTAGCGTACCTTCGAACTCCTCCGTTACGCTTTGGGAGGAGACCGCCCCAGTCAAACTGCCTACCATGCACTGTCCCCGATCCAGATAATGGACCTAGGTTAGAACCTCAAACACACCAGGGTGGTATTTCAACGTTGGCTCCACAAGATCTAGCGACCCTGCTTCAAAGCCTCCCACCTATCCTACACAGATCTGTTCAAAGTCCAATACAAAGCTACAGTAAAGGTTCATGGGGTCTTTCCGTCTTTCCGCGGGGAGATTGCATCATCACAAACATTTCAACTTCGCTGAGTCTCAGGAGGAGACAGTGTGGCCATCGTTACGCCATTCGTGCAGGTCGGAACTTACCCGACAAGGAATTTCGCTACCTTAGGACCGTTATAGTTACGGCCGCCGTTTACTGGGACTTCAATCAAGAGCTTGCACCCCATCATTTAATCTTCCAGCACCGGGCAGGCGTCACACCCTATACGTCCACTTTCGTGTTTGCAGAGTGCTGTGTTTTTAATAAACAGTCGCAGCCACCGATTTTTTGCAACCCATTCATGCTCCGTTGTTCACTTCACACTAATAGGGCACACCTTCTTCCGAAGTTACGGTGTCAATTTGCCGAGTTCCTTCTCCTGAGTTCTCTCAAGCGCCTTAGAATACTCATCTCGCGCACCAGTGTCGGTTTGCGGTACGGTCGTATACAGCTGAAGCTTAGTGGCTTTTCCTGGAACCTCGTTCAGTCACTTCGCGAGCAAGCTCGCTCGATCGTTGGCCTCGGTATATGTGCACCGGATTTGCCTAATGCACGCCTACATCCAACTAAACCGGGATATCCAACACCCGGATGACCTATTAAGATCCGTCCCCACATCGCACTGTATATCGGTACAGGAATATTGACCTGTTTCCCATCAGCTACGCATCTCTGCCTCGCCTTAGGGGCCGACTCACTCTACGCCGATGAACGTTGCGTAGAAAACCTTGCGCTTACGGCGAGGGGGCTTTTCACCCCCTTTAACGCTACTCATGTCAGCATTCGCACTTCTGATACCTCCAGCACGCTTTACAACGCACCTTCACAGGCTTACAGAACGCTCTCCTACCACTTGCAATAAATTGCAAATCCGCAGCTTCGGTAACTGGCTTAGCCCCGTTACATCTTCCGCGCAGGACGACTCGATCAGTGAGCTATTACGCTTTCTTTAAATGATGGCTGCTTCTAAGCCAACATCCTGACTGTTTTAGCCTTCCCACTTCGTTTCCCACTTAGCCAATTTTAGGGACCTTAGCTGGCGGTCTGGGTTGTTTCCCTCTTGAGTCCGGACGTTAGCACCCGGTGCTCTGTCTCCCAAGCTGTACTCTTCGGTATTCGGAGTTTGCCTTGGTTTGGTAAGTCGCCATGACCCCCTAGCCAAAACAGTGCTCTACCCCCGAAGGTAATACTTGAGGCACTACCTAAATAGTTTTCGGAGAGAACCAGCTATTTCCAAGTTTGTTTAGCCTTTCACCCCTATCCACAGCTCATCCGCTAGTTTTGCAACACTAGTCGGTTCGGACCTCCAGTACCTGTTACGGCACCTTCATCCTGGCCATGGATAGATCACTTGGTTTCGGGTCTACACCCAGCGACTGATCGCCCTATTCGGACTCGATTTCTCTACGGCTTCCCTATTCGGTTAACCTTGCCACTGAATGTAAGTCGCTGACCCATTATACAAAAGGTACGCAGTCACCCTTGCGGGCTCCTACTTTTTGTAAGCACGCGGTTTCAGGATCTATTTCACTCCCCTCCCGGGGTTCTTTTCGCCTTTCCCTCACGGTACTAGTTCACTATCGGTCGATGATGAGTATTTAGCCTTGGAGGATGGTCCCCCCATATTCAGACAGGATTACACGTGTCCCGCCCTACTTTTCGCTAGCTCAGTACCACACAAGTCTTTTAACGTACGGGGCTGTCACCCACTATGGCCGGCCTTTCCAAGCCGTTCTGATAAGTCTTGTGCTATCACTAGCAGGCTCTTCCGATTTCGCTCGCCACTACTTTCGGAATCTCGGTTGATGTCTTTTCCTCGAGCTACTGAGATGTTTCAGTTCACCCGGTTCGCCTCGCATAGCTATGTATTCACTATGCGATACCTTTCGGTGGGTTTCCCCATTCGGAAATCTCCGGATCAAAGCTAATTTGCCAGCTCCCCGAAGCTTATCGCAGGCTATCACGTCCTTCGTCGCCTATCATCGCCAAGGCATCCACCACGTGCTCTTATTCACTTGACCCTATAACTTTGACGTTTCTTCACAGAAACCAAAGTCAATCAAGGAATTGCCAGGTCTTTCACCTGGCGCGTTATGCCGTCTTCATAAATCGATTTGACTCGAAATTGAAGTTCATATTGACGCAATCAAAAATTCAAGTTGCTGACGGCACGGTGAGCCATGAAGCTCTTTCCGTCAGCAACGCTGATTCAACTCTATGAATTTTTAAAGAACAGCCGATTGATCAAGAGATCCTGATCAACAACAAAGAAGCCTCATGCTTTCGCAGGAAGCCGCTTTGGTGTTGAAACGTTCCGATGGAACCGATTATTGGTTGTGGTGGAGGATGACGGGATCGAACCGACGACCCCCTGCTTGCAAAGCAGGTGCTCTCCCAGCTGAGCTAATCCCCCAAACTCTCACACACGAGATATCAGAAGATTTGGTGGGTCTAGTTGGGCTCGAACCAACGACCCCCGCCTTATCAAGACGGTGCTCTAACCAGCTGAGCTACAGACCCATTCGCCAATCATCTTCGAAATCGAAGACAACCGACTTCTTCCAACAACCGATAAGTGTGGGCGTTTAAATTAAATTGCTTGTTTCCAGAAAGGAGGTGATCCAGCCGCACCTTCCGATACGGCTACCTTGTTACGACTTCACCCCAGTCACGAACCCTGCCGTGGTAATCGCCCTCCTTGCGGTTAAGCTAACTACTTCTGGCAGAACCCGCTCCCATGGTGTGACGGGCGGTGTGTACAAGACCCGGGAACGTATTCACCGTGACATTCTGATCCACGATTACTAGCGATTCCGACTTCACGCAGTCGAGTTGCAGACTGCGATCCGGACTACGACTGGTTTTATGGGATTAGCTCCCCCTCGCGGGTTGGCAACCCTTTGTACCAGCCATTGTATGACGTGTGTAGCCCCACCTATAAGGGCCATGAGGACTTGACGTCATCCCCACCTTCCTCCGGTTTGTCACCGGCAGTCTCATTAGAGTGCCCAACTAAATGTAGCAACTAATGACAAGGGTTGCGCTCGTTGCGGGACTTAACCCAACATCTCACGACACGAGCTGACGACAGCCATGCAGCACCTGTGTTACGGTTCTCTTTCGAGCACTAAGCCATCTCTGGCGAATTCCGTACATGTCAAAGGTGGGTAAGGTTTTTCGCGTTGCATCGAATTAAACCACATCATCCACCGCTTGTGCGGGTCCCCGTCAATTCCTTTGAGTTTCAACCTTGCGGCCGTACTCCCCAGGCGGTCAACTTCACGCGTTAGCTTCGTTACTGAGAAAGTGAATTCCCAACAACCAGTTGACATCGTTTAGGGCGTGGACTACCAGGGTATCTAATCCTGTTTGCTCCCCACGCTTTCGTGCATGAGCGTCAGTACAGGTCCAGGGGATTGCCTTCGCCATCGGTGTTCCTCCGCATATCTACGCATTTCACTGCTACACGCGGAATTCCATCCCCCTCTACCGTACTCTAGCTATGCAGTCACAGATGCAGTTCCCAGGTTGAGCCCGGGGATTTCACAACTGTCTTACATAACCGCCTGCGCACGCTTTACGCCCAGTAATTCCGATTAACGCTTGCACCCTACGTATTACCGCGGCTGCTGGCACGTAGTTAGCCGGTGCTTATTCTTACGGTACCGTCATTAGCCCTCTTTATTAGAAAAGGCCGTTTCGTTCCGTACAAAAGCAGTTTACAACCCGAAGGCCTTCATCCTGCACGCGGCATGGCTGGATCAGGCTTGCGCCCATTGTCCAAAATTCCCCACTGCTGCCTCCCGTAGGAGTCTGGGCCGTGTCTCAGTCCCAGTGTGGCTGGTCGTCCTCTCAGACCAGCTACAGATCGAAGGCTTGGTGAGCCTTTACCTCACCAACTACCTAATCTGCCATCGGCCGCTCCATTCGCGCAAGGTCTTGCGATCCCCTGCTTTCATCCGTAGATCGTATGCGGTATTAGCACAGCTTTCGCTGCGTTATCCCCCACGATTGGGCACGTTCCGATGTATTACTCACCCGTTCGCCACTCGCCGCCAGGATTGCTCCCGCGCTGCCGTTCGACTTGCATGTGTAAGGCATGCCGCCAGCGTTCAATCTGAGCCAGGATCAAACTCTATAGTTCGATCTTGATTTGCGCCTGATCTCGCGATCAAGCAAAACTCACAAAAACGGAATTGAAGTGAACTTCACTTCTATTCTCATGAGCGTTTTAAGTCTTGCGACTTGTTCCGAAGAACTTACGCAATTACCTTCAAACGCCCACGCTTATCGGCTGTAATTTTTTAACGATCACCGAAGCAACTT
>NZ_FOWG01000026.1:0-48702 GCF_900115375.1 Variovorax sp. PDC80
ACGCCGGGCACGGCCTCGACGATGTCGCCGGGGCGCAGCTTGGGGCGGGCCTGGAACGAGGCTTTCTCCACCGCGCCTTCGCTCGCGCTGTCGGCCGTGCCGATGGCCGCATCGCGCGGACCACTCACTTCAATGGGCGGCAGGTGGACGGGCTGGGCCCAGGCCGGAACGCCGGCAAGCATAGCCGTGGCGAACAGGCACGGGGAGCGCCGCGGGAGGATGCGCATGGGTCTCTCTTCTTGTGTATGAACAACTTTGGATTATTCATACGACAGGACGCGAAACCATACGCCAATCGGCGCACGCGGCCGGCGCGGCGCTCAGTTCAGCGGCTTCAGGTGGCGGTGCGGCCTGGCGTTGCCATGGGCATGGGACTCGCCCGCGTCGAGCGGCACGAGGTGCACGTTGCCATGGCGCACCCCGCGCAGTGCCACCAGCTGCTCGGCGCAGGCCCGCACCGCGGCGGTGGGGCCGCGCAGCACCACGGTCTCGAGGCAGTGGTCGTGGTCGAGGTGGGTGTGCAGGCTGGTGATCACCAGGTCGTGGTGGTCGTGCTGCAGGTCGAGCACCCGCGTGGTCACGGTCTGCTCGTGGTGGTCGTAGACATAGCTGACGTTGGCCACGCACCAGTTCGAGCGCTTCGCCGCGGGCTTGTCGAGCGAGGCACTGCCCAGGCGCGAGCGGATCAGGTCGCGCACGGCCTCCGAGCGGTTGACGTAGCCCTTGGCGGCAATGAAGGCATCGAACTGGGCCGCGAGTTCGTCGTCGAGGGATATGGTGAAGCGTTGCATGGCGCGGGCGGGAAGGGGAGGGCGCCCGCATCATAGGAGCAGCGCGTGCCGATGCGGTCGATCTGCCCCGTGGCCGCCCATGCCGAGAAGCCCTCGATCCTGCCAAGGACCGAGGGCTTTTTCATGGGCGAAACCCCGCGTGCCGGAGGCGCCGCGAGCGCGACCCATCGGGTTTGCACTACATCAAACATGATATATCATGTGTCAAACTTCGAAAAAGCAGCCAAGGATCCCGCATGCCGTCCGTGTCTTCCGCCGCCTCTTCCCCTTTGTCGAACCGTCACGATCTCCAGCTCCGGCAGCGCGCCGCCAAGGTCGTGCCCGGCGGCATGACGGGGCACCTGAATGCGGCCTCGCTGCCCGCGGGCTATCCGCAGTTCTTCGAGCGCGGCCAGGGTTGCCGCGTCTGGGACGTCGACGGCAACGAATACATCGACTTCATGTGCAGCTGGGGGCCGAACCTGCTGGGCCATCACCATCCGGTGGTCAATGAGGCGGCCCGCAAGCAGCAGGCCCTGGGCGACTGCCTCGACGGCCCCACGGCGCGCTTCGTCGAGCTGGCCGAACGTTTCGTCGCGCGCAGCGCCCATGCCGACTGGGTGCTGTTCCAGAAGAACGGCACCGATGCCACCACCGTGTGCCTGATGGTGGCGCGCGCGGCCACCGGCAAGCGCAAGGTGCTGGTCGCGACCAAGGCCTATCACGGTGCCGATCCCTGGTGCACGCCGATCCCCCAGGGCATCACGCCCGAGGACCGCGCGCACCTGATCCACTACACCTACAACGACATCGCGAGCCTCGAGGCGGCTGCGGCCCAGGCGGGTTCGGACTTGGCCGCCATCGTCTGCGCGGCCTTCAAGCACGACCTGGGCATCGACCAGGAGCTGCCCACGCCCGCGTTCGCGCGCCGTGCCCGCGAGCTGTGCGACCAGGCCGGTGCCGCGCTGATCCTCGACGAGGTGCGCGCGGGCTTTCGCGTGCATGCAGGCGGCAGCTGGGAGACCGTGGGCGTGCGGCCCGACCTCAGCGCCTGGAGCAAGTCGATCGCCAATGGCTACGCGCTCGCGGCCGTGACCGGCGTCGATGCGCTGCGCGAGGCGGCCACGCGCATCTACACCACGGGTTCGTTCTGGTCGGGTGGTGTGGCGATGGCCGCGGGCCTGGCGACCATCGAAGTGGCCGATGCGCAGGACGTGGTGGGCCATGTGCAGGCCATGGGCCAGCGTTTCCGAGACGGCATCGCTGCGCAGTCCGCGAGCCATGGGGTGCCGGTGCGCCAGACGGGCCCGGCCGCGCTGCCGCTGATCCTGTTCGACGAGGACCCGGGCTTCGACAAGGGGGCGGTGTTCACGGTCGAGGCGCTGCGCCGCGGCGTCTACCTGCACCCGAAGCACAACATGTTCCTGTCGCTGGCACACACCGTGCAAGACATCGACCTGGCCCTGCAGGCCACCGACGCGGCCTTCGCCGCCGTCGCCCAACGCTTCGGCCACCGCTGAGCCACTCCCGTGCGAGTCCCTGAAACGCCGACGCCACAATAGCCGCGCGATTCACGCACCCGCACTCAAGGAGAGAGAAGCCATGGCAACCCCCGTCATCAACGTGGTCGAACGCACCAACCTCGCGAGCCAGATCTACGAGCATCTGCGCGAGCAGTTGATGTCGGCCACTTTCCAGCCGGGCCAGCGCCTGAAGATCCGCGACCTGGCCAAGACCATGGGCACCAGCGAGACGCCGGTGCGCGAAGCCCTGATCCAGCTCGTGCGCGACCGCGCGCTCGAGATGAAGGAGGGCTACTTCATCCGCGTGCGCCAGCTCACGCTGGCCGAGTACCTCGAGCTGCGCGACATCCGCTTCGCGCTCGAGCCGCTGGCGGCCGAGCGTGCCGTGCCCTTGCTCGACAACGCCACGATCAAGCAGCTGACGGAAAGCCATCGCCTGCTGGTGCGTGCGGAGAAGACCAAGGACTACCGCGCGGCCCTGCAGCACAACTTCGATTTCCACTTCGGCATCTACCGCCATTCGGGCATGCCGCAGCTCACCGAGCTGCTGGACCGCATCTGGGTGCAGGTCGGACCGATGCTGAACTTCCTCTACCCGCACGGCCATCCGACCTACGACGCCGAGCACCAGCACGTGAACGTGCTGCGCGGGCTGCAGCAGCGCGACACGGCGATGGTGCGCAAGGCCATCGAGGACGACCTGATCGAGGGCGGGCGCGACTTCGTGCGCGTGCTGAAGGAAATCGACGCCAATCCCGCGCGCGCCGAGGAACTGCTCGCGCTGCGCAACCAGCCACCCCCATCCAGCAGAAAGAAAAGCCCGACATGACGGACCCCGGCAGCGCCCTGCACCCCACGGCATTCCCTCCCGACTGGCAACGCCGCGACCGCCTCGCGCTGCCCGTGCCGCAACTCCGGCGCGTGGCGCACACCTTGCGCCGCCAGGTCATCGAGCTCGTGCGCCGCCATGGCCAGGGCTACGTACAGCAGGGCCTGGGCGCCGCCGAGATCTTCGCGAGCCTCTACTTCCACGAAGCGCGCATCGACCCCGCCGACGCACGCTGGGAGGAGCGCGACCGCTGCATCCTCTCGACCGCGCACAACTCGGCGCTGTTCCATGCGGCGCTCGCGCTGCGCGGCATGATCCCCTCGGCCTCGCTCGACGACTACGTGAAGGACGGTTCGGCGCTCGAGATCAACGTCTCCGAGCGGCTCGGCCCCGTGGTCGAAGGCACCTTCGGCTCGCTGGGCCAGGGCATGTCGGTGGCCGCCGGCATGGCGCTGGCCTCGCGCATCCGCGGCATCGACTACCGCGTGAACGTGGTGCTCGGCGACGGCGAGCTCGAGGAGGGCCAGGTCTGGGAGGCCGCGATGCTCGCGGGTTCCGAGGGCCTGCACAACCTCTGCGTGGTGCTCGACCTCAACTGGATGCAGGTCGAGGGGCACACCGACAGCGTGCTGCGCCTCTCGCCCATCGCCGACAAGTTCCGCGCCTTCAACTGGCAGGTGATCGAGCTCGACGGCCACGACCTCGAGGCGCTGCTCGCGGCCTTCGCGGCCGCGCGCGGGCAGACCGCGCGGCCGACCATGATCGTCGCCACCACGGTGCCCGGCAAGGGCGTGAGCCTGCTCGAGGGCGTGATCAGCCACAACGCGAAGCTGCCGGCCGAGGTGGCCGACGCGGCGCTGCGCGAACTGGGAGAGATGGCATGAACGCGAACATCAAGGCGCCGGCGCGAACGCTCGAGGTCGAGGACTTCACGCAGGGCGGTGCCCACACCGCGATGTCGGCCGCGCAGTCGGCGGGTGCATCTTCGGTGCCGCGCTACTACGGCGAGGCGCTGCTGGCACTCGCGCGCGAACGCCGGAACATCGTCGCGCTGTCGGCCGACCTCACCTCGTCGACCGAGACCGACATCTTCCGCGACACCTTCCCCGAGCGCTTCCTCAACCCTGGCATCGCCGAGGCCAACATGGTGGGCGTGGCCGGCGGCCTCGCGCGCAGCGGGCTGCAGGCCTGGGTCCACACCTTCTGCGTGTTCGCCACGCGCCGGCCCTTCGACCAGATCGCGATGCAGGTCGCCTATCCGCGCACCGACGTCAAGATCGTCGGCTTCCTGCCGGGCCTGTCGACCATCCTCGGCGTGAGCCACCAGGCGATCGACGACATCGCGCTGATGCGCGCGCTGCCGAACATGACGGTGATCGAGCCCTCGGGCCCGGCGCAGGTGCCGGCCGCGGTGCGTGCCGCGGCCGACCACAAGGGGCCGGTGTACCTGCGGTTGTTGCGCGCGTCCGCGGCGCTGCCCGAGGGCACGCCCTGGGAGCCGCTGGAGCTCGGCCGCATCCAGCCCCTGGACGACGGCGATGGCGAGGCGCTGATCGTCGCGAGCGGCCTGATGGTCGAGCCCGCGAAGGCGGCGGCGCGCGCGCTGCGCGCGCAGGGCATCGCGGTCGGCGTGGCCAACGCGCACACGCTCAAGCCTTTCGACGAGGCCTTCATCCAGCGGCAGCTCGCGCGCAGGCGCCTGATCGTGACGGTGGAGAACCACTCGATCGTCGGCGGCCTGGGCTCGGCCGTGGCCGAGGTGCTGGCCGAGGCCGGTGCCGGCACGCGGCTGGTGCGCCTGGGCGTGCGCGACCGTTTCGCGCAGGGTGCGTCGATGCCCTGGCTGTTCGAGCGCCACGGCCTCACGGCGCAGGGCATCGCCGACGCGGTGCGCGAGGCATTGGCTTCGGGCGAGAAGACGCGATGAGCGACGCCGTGCTGGTGCCCGAGCTCTGCCGGCTGCCCGCGCGCGAGCTGGCCGCGCTGATCCGGCGCCGCGCGCTGTCGTCGCGCGAGGTGGTGAGCGCCTTCCTGCAGCAGGTCGATGCGCTCAACCCGCGCTTCAACGCGATCGTCTCGCGCGTCGAGCGCGAGCAGGTGCTGGCCGAGGCCGACGCGGCCGATGCCGCAGTGGCGCGCGGCGACGCGCTGGGCGCGCTGCATGGCCTGCCGCAGGCGATCAAGGACACGGCGCCGGTGCGCGGGATGCGCTCCACCTTCGGTTCGCCGCTGTTCGCCGACCACCTGCCGGCGGCCGACGCGATCATGGTCGAGCGCATGCGCGCGGCCGGCGCCATCTTCATCGGCAAGACCAACGTGCCCGAGTTCGGCCTGGGCTCGCACACCTACAACCCGGTGTTCGGCGCCACCGGCAATGCCTGGGACCCGCGCTTCAGCGCCGGCGGCTCCAGCGGCGGCACCGCGGTGGCGCTCGCGCTGCGCATGCTGCCGGTGGCCGACGGCGCCGACATGGGCGGCTCGCTGCGCAACCCGGCGGCCTTCAACAACGTGCTGGGACTGCGGCCCTCGCAGGGGCGGGTGCCGTTCTGGCCGCGCGGCGATGCCTTCGCCGGGCAACTGACCACCGAGGGCCCGATGGGCCGCAGCGCCGACGACCTCGCGCTGCTGCTGTCGGTGCAATCGGGCTACGACGCGCGCGCGCCGCTGTCGCTCGACGGCGCGGTGCCCGACTGGCACGACCGCCTCGAACGAGATTTCGCCGGTGCGCGCATCGGCTGGCTCGGCGACCTCGGCGGCCATCTGCCCTTCGAGCCCGGCATCCTCGCGCTGTGCGAAGCGGCGCTCGCGCGCTTCGGCGATGCGGGCCTGCAGGTCGAGCCGGTGCGTACCGACTTCGACTGGGAACGCGTCTGGCACGCCTTCACCGTGCTGCGCCAGTTCATCATCGGCGGCAAGCATGGCGCGCACTACGACGTGCCGGCCTCGCGCGCGCTGCAGAAGCCCGAGCTGCAATGGGAGATCGAGCAGTACCGCAAGCTCTCGGCCGACGACCTCTACCGCGCCGCGCTCGACCGCACTGCCTGGTACGACTGCCTGCTGGGCCTGTTCGAACGGCACGACTTCCTCGCGCTGCCGACCGCGCAGGTCTTCCCCTTCGCGATCGAGGAGCACTGGCCGCGCGAGATCGCGGGCCGTGCCATGAGCAGCTACCACCGCTGGATGGAAGTGGTCACGCCCGGCACGCTGTCGGGCTGCCCGGTCATCAGCCTGCCCGTGGGCTTCGATGCGCGCGGCCTGCCGATGGGCATGCAGATCATCGGCCGTCCGCGCGACGACCTGTCGGTGCTGCAGCTCACCCACCTCTACGAAAGCCTCAGTCCCTTCCTGCGGATGGCGCCGCCCGCGCTGCGCATGGATTGAGGGGCGGGCTCCCGCACACACACAGAACGAACGAGACAAGGAGCACCACCCGATGAACACGACCCGCCCGCTCAAGGGACTGCACGCCCCGGTGGACCTGTGGCGCGATGCCTGGGGCATTCCGCATCTGCGCGCCGCCAATGCCGACGACGCCTTCTTCGCGCTCGGCCATGTGCATGCGAGCGATCGCCTGTGGCAGATGGACGCGCTGCGCCGCCGCGCGATCGGCCGCTATGCCGAATGGATCGGCCCGGCCGCGCTGCCGATGGACATGCTGGTGCGCCGGCTCGGCCTGGCCGAGTGCAGCCGCCGCGACCTGGCCGCGCTCGGCGCCCCCGCGCGCGCCATGCTCACGGCCTACACCGCGGGTGTGAATGCCTTCATCGCCGAGGGCGAGCTGTCGCCCGAGTACGCGCTGCTCGGCGAGACGCCCGAGCCCTGGGAGGAATGGCACAGCATCGCGGTGCTGCGCCAGACCGGGCTGCTGCTGAACTCGGTCTATCCGAAGCTGTGGCGCGCCATCGCGCTGCCGGTGATCGGCGCCGAGGCCATCGACCGCCTGCGCATGGACGACGGCGGCGAAGAGCTGGTCTGCCTGCCGCCCGGTTCGCTGGCCGGGCGCCTGTCGCCCGACATGGCCGAGCTGGCCGATGCCATCTCGGCCTTCATCGGCGAGGCCGACACCGAGGCGGCCGGCGGCGGCAGCAACAACTGGGCGGTGCACGGCAGCCGCACGCGCAGCGGCCGGCCGCTGGTGGCCGGCGATCCGCACCGCGTGCTCGACATGCCCAACATGTACCTGCAGTGCCACCTGGCCTGCGATGCCTTCGACGTGATCGGCCTGACCTCGCCGGGCGTGCCGGGCTTTCCGCACTTCGCGCACAACCCCGACGTGGCGTGGTGCGTGACGGTGGCCTTCGTCGACACGGCCGACGTCTACCTCGAGCGCTTCGCGGACGAGGGCCGGCGCTACCTGCGCAGCGACGCGCCCGGCGGCGGCGATGCGCAATGGGCCGAGGTCGAGCGCCGCGTGGAGCGCATCCGCGTGCGCGGCCAGGCCGACGTGGACTGCGAGATCCTCGTGACCGCGCGCGGCCCGGTGGTGGCCGGCGATGCGAACAGCGGCAGCGCGCTGGTGCTGCGCCACTCGGCCGACGTGGAGGCCGACCGCTCGCTCGACTGCATGCGCCCGATGATGGAGGCGCGCAGCGTCGATGCGCTGTTCGAGTCCGTGCGCGGCTGGGGCCTGGTCGACCACAACCTGGTGGCCGGCGACACCCAGGGCCACATCGGCCACCATGTGCGCGCCAAGGTGCCGCGGCGCGCGGCCGCCAACGGCTGGCTGCCGGTGCCGGGCTGGCTCGACCGCCATGCCTGGAAGGGCTGGATCGATTGGGAGCGCATGCCGCGCCAGATCGATCCCGCGGCGGGCCTCATCGTCACCGCCAACAACCGCGTGGTCGAGCGCCACGACGACTATCTCTGCACCGACTGCCATCCGCCGCACCGCGCGCAGCGCATCTGGCAACTGCTGGCGGCGATGGAATCGGCCGACGTCGCGGGCATGGAAGCCGTGCACCGCGACACGCTGAGCCTGCCGGCGCGCGAAATCTGTGCGCGGCTCGCACCGTTGACGCTGGCCGATGCCCCGTCGCGTGCACTGCGCGACCGCCTCGTGGCCTGGGACGCGCGCCTCGAGGCCGATTCACAGGAAGCCGATGCCTATGTTTCGCTGCGCATGGCGCTGGCGCGCGCGGTGGCGCGGCGCAGCGGACTTGCCGCGCTCGATGTGAGCCGGCAGCGCACCGTGCCGCCCGGCCTCGCGATCGACTACCAGCTCGGCTGGTGCGTGCCGCAGTTGCTGCGTGCCGACGATCGCGCGCTGCTCGGCGGCGCGAGCTGGGACGAGGTGCTGACCGAGGCCCTGGCCGAGGTCGCGCGCCTGCCGGTGGCGGGCTGGGGCGAGCGGCACCGGCTCGAACTGCGCCATCCGCTGGCGCCGGTGTTCCCCGCCGCGCCCTTGGTGGCGCAGCGCGACATGGGCGCGATCGGCGGCGACAACGAAACCGTCTTCACCACCGGCTACCTGCCGCACCTGGGCCCGCACGCGCACTACGCCTCGCTGGCGCGCTACGTGTTCGACGTGGGGCAGTGGGAGGCCTGCCGCTGGATCGTGTTCCACGGCGCGGCCGGCGATCCGCGCGATGCGCACTACGCCGACCAGAGCGACACCTGGCGGCGCGCGGAAACGGTGCCGATGCACTACGACTGGCGCACCGTGGCGGCCGAAGCCGCCTCGCACACGCGGCTCGCGCCGGCCTGAGGCCGCGGCGCGCGAGCGCCGCCGGCATCGCGAGCACGGCGCCTGCCGCGAGGTCGGCGCAAAAAAGAGAAAGCGCGCACAGCTCTTGCATGGGAGATGCCCGGATTGTCTTCGTTTGACACATGATATATCGTGTATCAAATTTCATATCGAGAGATTTCCAGCGTTTTTCCACGAACCCTCGAAGCCCCTGAAAGGAACCCGGCTCATGAAGAATTCCCCTCCCCTGTACGCACGGCTCGCCGGCTGGGCGGTGGCATGCGCGATGGGCGCGGCCGCGACTGGCGTGTGCGCGCAGAACGCACCCGCGCCGGCCAAGACCCTGCGCATGGCGATCAACAACGACCTCAAGGTGGTCGACCCGCTGTTCAGCAACACCTACGTGACGCGCGACTACGGCTACATGGCCTTCGACACGCTGTTCTCGCGCGACAGCAAGGGCGAGCCCAAGCCGCAGATGCTCGAGCGCTTCACCCAGTCGCCCGACAACAAGGCCTGGACCTTCACCCTGCGCCCTAGCCTGAAGTTCTCCGATGGCAGCGCCGTGACATCGGCCGACGTGGTGGCCACGCTGCAGCGCTGGGCCAAGCGCGCGACCATGGGCCTGCTGCTGGCCGACTCGGGCGCGGAGTGGAAGGTGGTCGACGACAAGACCTTCTCGCTGCAGCTCAAGGAAGGCATGGGCCAGGTGCCGCTGATCCTCGCGGCCAAGACGCTGTTCATCGTGCCCGAGAAGCAGGCCAAGGCCTTCCCCGACGCGCCGATCCCCGAACCCATCGGCTCGGGCCCGTTCATCTTCAAGCGCGACGAATGGATCCCGGGCAACCGCATGGTGTTCGTGCGCAATCCCAACTACGTGCCGCGCAGCGAGCCGGCCGACGGCCTGGCCGGCGGCAAGCGCGTGAAGCTCGACCGCGTCGAGTGGCGCTACATGCCCGATGCCAACACCTCCACCTCGGCGCTGAAGAACGGCGAGGTCGACATCGTCAACGTGGTGCCGCCCGACTACCAGGCCGCGCTGCGCACCGACGCCAACGTGCGGCTGGCGCAGACCGGCATCTGGCAGCCGTTCATGGTGGCCAACACGCTGGCGCCGCCGTTCAACAACCCGAAGGCGCGCGCGGCGCTGATGCACCTGGTGAACCAGGAGGAAATCCTCGCGGGCATGGGCTTCACGCCCGAGCCCGGCAAGTCCTTCTACTGCCCGGCCGTGTTCATGTGCGGCGCGCCCAACGAGACCGCCGCGGGCGCCGAGACGTTCAGGAAGCAGGACTTCGAGAAGGCCAAGGCGCTGCTCAAGGAGGCCGGCTACAAGGGCGAGAAGATCGTGTTCCTGCAGCCCACCGACGGCACGCAGTCGATGGCCGCGCTGATCTGGATCCAGTACCTGAAGAAGGCCGGCCTGAACCTCGACGTGCAGGTGATGGACCAGTCCTCGGTGCTGGCGCGCGTCTACAAGAAGGAAGGCCCGGCGCAAGGCGGCTGGAGCCTCTACCTCACGGCCTCGAAGAATGCCGACGTCGACACGCCGCTGACCAACGGCTGGGTGCTCTCGTCGTGCAAGGGCAGCGTGGTGCCGGGCTGGCCCTGCGACGCCAAGATCGACGAACTGCGCGACGCCTGGATCCGCGAGGGCGATGCCGCCAAGCGCAAGCAGCTGGTGGACAACCTGCAGCGCCGCTTCTATGAAGCGCCGCCCTACATCCCCTACGGCCAGTACCCGGCCACCTTCGCGGCACGCAAGGACGTGAAGGGCACCGAGCTGTTCGGCATGGGCATCCCGATCATGTGGAACGTCGAGAAGTAAGGGGACCGCGGCATGGAATATGTGATCCGGCGCGTGCTCGCCACGGTGCCGGTGATGCTGGTGGTGTCGGTGATCGTGTTCCTGCTGATCCACCTCGCCCCCGGCGACCCGGTGCTCCTGATCGTCGGCGACTTCGCCACGCCCGAGCAGATCGCGCAGACGCGCGCCGCCCTGGGGCTGGACCAGCCGCTGTGGCACCAGTTCATGGTCTGGGTCGGCAACGTGGTGCGCGGCGACTTCGGCGTCTCGCTGTTCAACCAGATGCCGGTGTCGCAACTGCTGGGCCAGCGCATCGGCGCCACGCTGTCGATCGCCTTCTTCACCATCCTGGTGGCGGTGCTGCTGTCGATCCCGCTGGGCGTGCTCGCGGCCTACCGCGCCGGCAGCTGGATCGACCGGCTGGTGATGGTGTTCGCGGTGTGCGCGTTCTCGATGCCGGTGTTCCTCACCGGCTACCTGCTGGTCTACACCTTCGCGCTCAAGCTGCAGTGGCTGCCGGTGCAGGGCTACCGCGGCATCGCCGAGGGCGTGCTGCCCTGGCTCAGGCACCTGGTGCTGCCGTGCCTGAACCTCGGGCTGCTCTACACCGCGCTGCTCACGCGCATGACGCGTGCGTCGATGCTCGAGGTGCTGCACGAGGACTACATCCGCACCGCGCGCGCCAAGGGCCTGGGCGTGCTGCCGGTGCTGGGCCATGCGCTGCGCAACGCGGCGATCCCGATCGTCACCACCATCGGCGTGGGCATCGCGCTGCTGCTGGGCGGCGTGGTGGTCACCGAAACCGTGTTCTCGATCCCCGGACTCGGCAGCCTGGTGGTCGACGCGGTGCAGCACCACGACTACCCGGTGATCCAGAGCCTGCTGCTGCTGTCGGCGGCGGCCTATGTGCTGATCAACCTGCTGGTCGACCTGAGCTACAGCCTGTTCGACCCGCGCATCCGCTATTGAGGCCCCGCGAATGACCGAAGCCATCCTGAACCCCGGCGCCGCGCGGCGCCCTCCCTCGCCGGCGCTGCGGCTGCTGCGCAAGCACTACACGCTGATCCTCGGCGTGCTGATCCTGCTGGTGGTGGTCACGGCCGCGCTGGGCGCGCCGTGGATCGCGACCCACGATCCGCAGGCCATCAACCCGATCGCGCGCATGAAGGCGCCCTCGGCCGAGCACTACTTCGGCACCGACGCGCTCGGGCGCGACACCTTCAGCCGCGCCGTCTGGGGCGCGCGCGTCTCGCTCGTGACCGGCGCCTCGGTGGCGCTGCTGGCCACGCTGCTGGGCGTGCTGCTCGGCCTGCTGGCGGGCTTCGTGCGCTGGACCGACGGACCGATCATGCGCGTGATGGACGGCCTGATGGCGATCCCCGGCATCCTGCTGGCGATCGCGCTGATGGCGCTCACCAAGGCCAGCCTGACGACGGTGATCGTCGCCATCACCGTGCCCGAGGTGCCGCGCATGGTGCGGTTGGTGCGCGCGCTCTCGCTGTCGCTGCGCGAGCGGCTCTACGTGGAGGCCGCGCATGCGCTGGGCACGCGGCTGCGCACCATCCTGTGGCGGCACGTGCTGCCCAACATCCTGGCGCCGCTGCTGGTGCAGGCCACCTTCATCGCCGCATCGGCCGTGCTGGCCGAGGCCGCGCTGTCCTTCCTCGGCGTCGGCGTGCCGCCGCAGGTGCCGAGCTGGGGCAACATGATCTCGGAAGGCCGCAACCTGATCGCGATCGTGTTCTATCCCATCGTGTTCCCGGGCCTGCTGCTCGGACTCACGGTGCTGGCGATCAACCTGCTGGGCGACGGCCTGCGCGATGCGCTCGACCCGCACGTGGCGCGCCAGCTCTGAGGACATGTCCATGAACGACACCCCCCTGGCCGCCAAGGGCGCGGCGCACCGCGCGGGCGATGCGCCGCTGCTCGAGATCGACGGCCTGCACACCTACTTCGACACCCTGGCCGGCGAGGTGCGCTCGGTCCACGGCGTCTCCTACCGCGTCGAGGCCGGCCAGACGGTCGGCGTGGTCGGCGAGTCGGGCTGCGGCAAGAGCGTGACGGCGCTGTCCGTGATGCGGCTGATCCAGACCCCGCCCGGGCGCTTTGCCGGCGGTGCCATCCGCTACCGCGGCACCGACCTGCTGAAGCTCAGCGAGGCCGAGATGCGCCGCATCCGCGGCAACCGCATCTCGATGATCTTCCAGGAGCCGATGACCTCGCTGAACCCGGTGCTGACCGTGGGCCGGCAGATCGCCGAGACCGTGATGCTGCACCAACAGGTGGGTCGCCGCGAGGCGCTGGCGCGCGCCACCGAGATGCTGCGGCTGGTGCAGATCCCCGAGCCGCAGCGCCGTGTCAACGAGTACCCGCACCAGCTCTCGGGCGGCATGCGCCAGCGCGTGATGATCGCGCTGGCCCTGGCCTGTCATCCCGAGCTGCTGATCGCCGACGAACCGACCACCGCGCTCGACGTGACGATCCAGGCCCAGATCCTCGAGCTGTTGCGCGGCCTGCAGCGCGAGCTCGGCATGGGCATCGTGATGATCACGCACGACCTCGGCGTGGTGGCCGAGTGCTGCGACCGCGTGGTCGTGATGTATGCGGGGCGCAAGGTGGAGGAGGCCGACGTGCTCGACCTGTTCGAGCGGCCGCTGCATCCCTACACGCGCGCGCTGATGGCTTCCATGCCATCGATGAACACCCACAGCGCGCGGCTGACCGAGATCCCCGGCATCGTGCCCTCGCCGCACGAGGCGGTGCGCGGCTGCGCCTTCGCGCCGCGCTGCGGCTTCGCCAGCGAGCGCTGCCGCAACGAGGTGCCGCCGCTCGAGGAACACGGCACGGGCGCCTCGCACCTGTCGGCCTGCTTCCATGTCGAGGAGCTGGTGCGCACGACCGAAGTACCGACGGCCCAGGCTGTCTTGCTGCAGGAGGCCGGCGCATGAGCACGAACGCGACAACCGAGGCGGGCACGCCCCTGCTCGAGGTGCGCGACCTGCGCAAGCACTACCAGTCGCCGGGCTCGTGGATCTCGCGGCGCAAGGCCTCGAAGGTCTACGCGGTCGACGGCGTGTCGTTCTCGGTGGCCGCGGGCGAGACGCTGGCGCTGGTCGGCGAGTCGGGCTGCGGCAAGACCACCACCGGCAAGTCGATCCTGCGGCTGATCGAGCCGACCTCGGGCATGGTGCGGCTCAACGGCCGCGACCTGCTCTCGCTCGACGCGGGCGCGATGCGCGAGCAGCGGCGCGAGATGCAGATCATCTTCCAGGACCCCTACGCCTCGCTCAATCCGCGCATGACCGCCGGCGAGCTGGTGGCGGAGCCGCTGCGCAACTTCGGCGTGTCGAACGGCGCGCAGCGCAACGAGCGCGTCGCGTGGCTGTTCTCGAAGGTCGGCCTGCGGCCCGAGGCCATGAAGAAGCTGCCGCACGAGTTCTCGGGCGGCCAGCGCCAGCGCCTGGGCATCGCGCGTGCCCTGGCGCTGAACCCGAAGCTGATCGTCTGCGACGAGCCGGTGTCGGCGCTCGACGTGTCGGTGCAGGCACAGGTGATCAACCTGCTGACCGACCTGCAGGCCGAGTTCGGCATCGCCTACCTGTTCGTCGCGCACGACCTCGCGGTGGTGCGCCACATCAGCCACCGCGTGGCCGTGATGTACCTCGGCAAGATCGTCGAGATCGCCGGGCGCGACACGCTGTTCAGCGCGCCGCTGCACCCCTACACCGAGATCCTGCTGTCGGCGGTGCCCGTGCCCGACCCGCGCGTGCGCACGCAGCGCCGGCTGCTCAAGGGCGATCCGCCCAACCCGGCCGCGCCGCCCTCGGGCTGCCGCTTCCACACGCGCTGCCCGATGGCGCAGGCGCGCTGCGCCGAGGAGGAGCCGGTGCTCGAACAAAAGACGGCGGGCCAATGGGTGGCCTGCCATTTCCGCTGACTGCAAATCCACTCACACAAGGAAAGCGATACCGATGATTGCCGAATACGACAAGCTCGATGCCGTGGCCATGGCCGACCTGGTCCGCCGCCGCGAGCTCAAGGCCGAGGAACTGCTCGACGAGGCCATTGCCCGCACCGAGGCGCGCGACACCGTGCTCAACGCCGTCACCACGCGCTTCTTCGACCTCGCGCGCGACCGCATCGCGCAGGGCCTGCCCGACGGCCCGCTGCGCGGCGTGCCCTTCCTGCTCAAGGACCTGGGCGTGTTCTACGCCGGCACCAAGACCACCAGCGCCTCGCGCCTGTTCGCCGACTTCAGCTCGCCGATCGACAGCACCCTGGCCGAGCGCTACGTGCGCGCCGGCCTGGTGATCTTCGGCAAGTCCAGCCTGTCGGAGTTCGGCATCAGCGCCACCAACGAGCCCGAGATGTTCGGCCCCTGCCGCAACCCGTGGAGCCTGGAGCACACCACGGGCGGGTCGAGCGGCGGCGCCGCCGCGGCCGTGGCCGGCGGCATCATCCCGAGCGCGCACGCGGCCGACGGCGGTGGGTCGATCCGCATCCCCGCTTCGCACTGCGGCCTGTTCGGCCTCAAGCCCACGCGTGCGCGCGTGCCGCTCGGCCCGCACATCAGCGAGAGCTGGGCCGGCATGACCATCCACCACGTGGTGACGCGCTCGGTGCGCGACAGCGCGGTGCTGCTCGACGTCTCGCAGGGCGCCGCGCCCGGCGATCCCTACTGGGCGCCGCCACCCGCGGCCTCGTACCTCGAGCTGACGAAGCGCGATCCGCAGCGCCTGCGCATCGCCGTCTCGCTCAAGTCCTTCGAGGCCGTGGCGCTCGATCCGCAGGTGCGCGCCGGCGTCGAGAACGCGGCCAAGCTGTGCGAATCGCTGGGCCACCAGGTCGAGTGGGTCGATCCCGCGCTGGACGACGTCATCCCCGACGAGGAGTACCTGCAGTGCCGCGCCGACATCATCCACGCCAGCATGTACACCTCGCTGCTGCGCCGCAACCGGCAACTGGGCCGCGACTTCAGCGGCCGCGACCTGCAGCGTGTGACCGCGCTGTTCGCCGAGGCCGGCCGCGAGGTCAGCGCGCAGACCTACCTCAACGCCATCCAGACCCTGCAGCGCGCGAGCCGCGCGCTGGGCCAGCAGTTCGAGAAGTGGGACGTGCTGCTCGGACCCGTCTGCGCCACGCCGCCGCACAAGCTCGGCGAGGTCGACATGGAGAGCACCGACCTCGCGACCTACAAGGCCATCGCGCGCAGCCACACGGGCTACACCTCGATCTGGAACGTGGCGGGCAACCCCGCGATGTCGGTGCCGCTGCACTGGTCGACCGAAGGCCTGCCGATCGGCGTGCAGTTCACGGGACGCTTCGGCGCGGAAGACACGCTGTACCAGCTCGCGGGGCAGATCGAACGCGCGGCGCCGTGGGCGGACCGCAGGCCGGAAGCGTTTCCGGCCACGTCCTGAAGTTGTCCCGCGCCCCTAGCGCCGCGCGGTGAGCCACTGCGGCGGCGTCAAGGCCGCCGCGACCACGCGCACCTCGCCGATGTTGCCGAAGAAGCCGTCGGCGCGGTCGCCGTCCCACGAGCCGCCGCCCACCACCCAGGGCGAGCTCGCCGACAGCGTGGCCAGGCCGGGGATCGCGGCGGCGTTGCGCAGCACCGGTGCGCCCTCGACGTACATGGTGGTGTCGTGCGAGGCCGGGTCGTTCACGATGGCGATGTGCACCCAGCGGTCGGCGATCACCTCGCCAGACCAGTTCGCCTTGGGCTCGCGCCGGCCCGCGGGGCTCGGCACCACCTCCCACTGCACCTCGCGCAGGCTCGAGATCGCGAACAGCATCGGCGGCGATTCGCCGTCGCCACCCGCATAGCCCGCGAGGTCGCCGCGGCGGCCGTCGCGCGTCATGATGTTCATCCACGCCTGGTTGCCGCTGGTCCAGCTCTTGTCGATCTTGACGAAGGCCTCGACCGTGTAGCCGTTCTCCAGCGTCTGCGCATTGATCGGCGCGCTGGCGTCGGTGAGGAAGTAGCTCAGGCGCGGCGTGTTCTTGTTGGTGTTGAGGAAGCGCACCGAGCCCGGCGCCGCCGACAGGTGATGGCGGTCGTCGGTCCAGACCACGTCGCCATGGGCCGCGCCCTTCACGCCGCCCTGGTCGAGCGCATCGCGGTGCAGCGGGTTGTTGCCCGTGACGTCGGCCACCACCGTGCCCGGCAGCACCGGCTGGTTGAGCGCGCCGCCGAAGAAGCGCCAGTGCGCTAGCGTGTTCGCGACCTTGGGATAGTCCTCCGCGTCGGCGGCGGGGCGCTGCGCGACGGTCTCGGGGTCCTTGTAGTTGGCGAGGATCATCGCGCGTGCCTTGTCGACCAGCGAACCCTCGATGACCGCGCTGCCGCTGCCGAAAGCCTTGTTGAAGCCGGCGAAGCGCTGCGCGAAATCCATCTCGATCTCGAAGGCCTCGTTGGGCGTGGTCAGCACCGCCTGGTCGAAGGCGTTGAGCGTGGCGGCCGGCTTCTGCGGCACCCACGGCGAGAACGACAGCACCTTGATCTTCTTGTTCGTCAGGTCGAACTCGTAGAGGCGCATCAGGCCGTTGCCGCCCTGGTAGGCCATCTGGTAGTCCACCACCATCTCCTCGACCTTGTGGCCGAAGTCGTTGGTCTTCGTGAGGTGCGCGGCGCCGTGGTGGTGGCCGTTGAGCGTCATGAAGATCTGGTCGTTGTCGCGGATCAGCTTCTCCCACAGCATCTTGCCGTAGTCGGTCTCGAGCGGACTGGTGCCGTCGGCATCGATGTTGAGCAGCTGGTGATTCGACAGAATCACCGGCAGGGTCGGGTTCTTCGCGATCACCTGGCGCGCCCAGGCAATGCCCGCGGCGGAGATGCGCCACGACAGCGACAGCACCATGAACTTCTGGCCCTGCGCCTCGAACACGTGGTACTCGTGGAAACCGCTCGGGTCGCGCCCGCCGAAGGTGGCCTGCTTCTTCGCGCGCTCGGTGCCGAACCACTGGAGGTAGGGCTCCTTGCTCGGATCGCGGTCGGCGTCGGTGCCGCCGACCGGGTCGACGCCGTAGTCGATGTCGCGCAGCACGTCGTGGTTGCCGGCCAGCACGCTGTAGGGCAGCTTCGCGTCCTCGAGCAGCTTCATCGCCGCATCGGGCACCTTCCACTGGTCGGGCTTGCCGACCTGGTCGACCACGTCGCCGAGGTGGATGGTGAAGGGGATGTTGAGCGCCTTGGCGTTGTCGGCGATCCACTTCGTCTGCGCGGCGAAGGGCGCGCTGCCGAAGCGCTTGTCGTACTGGTCGCTCTCGGCCGCAGTGGCGTAACGCGCGTAGAACTGGGTGTCGGGCATCACCGCCAGCGCGAAGCTCGAGATCTTCGCGGCGACCGCTGGCGCGGGTGCCGGCGCGGGCGCTGCCGGCGCGGGTGCGGGCAGGGCGCCCAGCACCGGCGAGCCGCCACCGCCGCCACCGCAGGCGGCGAGCAGCGCACCGCTGCCGCCGAGGGTCAGCAGCGAGGCGCCGAGCTTGAGCAGGTCGCGGCGCGGCGGCGCGATGGATTCGGGAGCGGGGGCCGGATGCGGCGTGGAAGGCGAGGCGTCGCGCGGCGAGGTCGTGCCGCGCGGATCGTCGGAGAAATTCATTGCAAGCTGAACGAAAGGATGGAGGCGCGCAGCGTAGGAAGACGGGGTGACGTGGGCGTGTCAGCGGCGTGACGCTTGCGGCTGTCGTGAAGATCGCGCCAGGCCGGCGACGCGGGTCCTACTGGGCCTTGATGTAGCGCGCCGGCGGCACGCCGAAGTGCCTGCGGAACATCGCGATGAAGCTGCTGGGCGTGGCATAGCCGAGCGCATCTGCGACGCTGCCCACGCTCGCGCCCTGGGTCAGTTGCTCCATCGCGGCCATCAGCACCGCCTGCTCGCGCCAGTGGGCGAAGCTGATCCGCACCTCCTCCTGGAACAGCCGGCTCAGCGTTCGCGCGGACAGGCCCGCCCATGCGGCCCACTGCTCGCGCGTGCGCGGATCGGCCGGGTCGTCGAGGATCGCCGCCGCAATCCGCTGCAGCCGGCGGTCGCGCGGCATCGGCAGCTGCATGCGGTCGTGCGGCGCCGCGGCCAGTTCATCGATCAGCACGGCCATCAGCCGGCCCTGCGCGGTGGACAGGGCCGGTTGCGAGGTCCATTCGACGGCGCGCGCCACGATGCTTTCGACGAGGTCGTTGACCTCGATGACGCAGGGCCTGTCGGGCAGGACCTTGCTCGCCGCGGGCGACAGGTAGAGGTTCCAGGTGTGGGTCACGCCGTTGCTGTTGACGGCATGCCGCTCGCCGGGCGGCACCCAGGCCGCGCGCCGCGGTGGCACGGCCCAGGCACCGCGTTCGGTGCGCACCTGGAGCAGGCCGTCTGCAATGCACATCAGCTGGCCGCGATGGTGCTGGTGCCAGCGCCCCTCGTGCTTCGCGTTGCGGCCCGAGAACGAAGGCATGTTGGCGGCCGAGATGGCGAGCACGCGATGGCCGCCGCGGCGGTCGCCGAGTTCGTTGAGCGCCTGCCTGTAGGCGAGCAGGGTCGAAAACGACAGAGGCGCACCATTCATGGCCCGATCTCGCTATTTGTTTGCAGGCCCACGCTACCGCGGGATGCGCTGCCGGTGAGAGAGTCCATCTGTCCTGCGGGAACGCAGGCAGATGTTCCACCCGTTATAGCGAATTCGAGCCATGAAACCCATCCCCCTCGCGCCAGCACCGAACACCACGGCCGTCTTCATCGTCGGGGGCGGGCCGAGCGGCCTGGCCATGGCGCTGCTGATGGACCGCTTCGAGATCCCCTTCGTGCTCGTGGAGCGCAATGCCGGGCTGACCGATCATCCGCGCGCCCGCGGCGCCTGGGTACGCACGATGGAGCTGTTTCGCCAATGGGGCATCGAGCGCGCGGTCAAGTCCCGGGGCCTGCCCGACGACGCGAACGGCTTCGCCTTCGTGACGTCGATCGCCGGCCATGAGTACGGGCGCGTTCCGCGCGAGATCGACCTCGGCCAGACGCCGGCCTGGAAATGCACAGTGTCCCAGGACGTGGTGGAGGACGAGCTGTTCCAGGTGGTGCGTCGCTCGCGCTGGGGGCGCGTCTGCCACGGCACCGAGTTCCTGCGGCACGAGGAGGTCGCGGACGGCATCCATGCCTTCACGCGCGACACGGCCACCGGCGAGGAGACGCGCTGGTCCGCGCGCTATCTGGTCGCGGCCGATGGCGCAGGCAGTGGCCTGCGCCGCCAGATGGACATCGCCATGACCGGGCCCGCGAGCCTGGCGATCATGAACAACGACTACTGGCAGGGCGATCTGTCGCACCTGCCCAGCGTGCGGCAGGTCGGCGTGTTCCGGATCATGCCGGACGCGCCCGACGTCGTGCCCGCCAGCGTGCTCAACACCAACGGCGCGGACCGCTGGCTGACGGTGACGAGGGTGGGCGAGGGGCACGACCAGACCCCGCCGCAGCGCAGCGACGACGAGGTCGTGCGGCTCGCGCGTGCCCACTCCGGCATCCCCAACCTGGACGTCAAGGTCATCAACCGTTCGGTCTGGCGCGTGAGCAAGCAGGTCGCCGCCAGTTATGCGCGCGGGCGCGCGTTCTTGATCGGCGACGCGGCGCACCGCTTTCCTCCCACCGGTGGCTATGGCATGAACACCGGCATCCAGGATGCGCACAACCTCGCCTGGAAGCTCGCGCTGGTGCTGCGCGAGCAGGCGGGCGAACGCCTGCTCGACAGCTACGACGCCGAGCGGCGTCCGATCGGCCAGGCCAACGCCAACTTCAGCCATGGCAACACCGTGCGCTTCATGAAGATGGAGGAGGCCTTCCAGGCGCGCAATCTCCAGGCCATCAATTTCTGGATCAAGGACGTGGTGCACCACAGCCACAGCATCGGACTGGGCCTGGGCTTCACCTACGAAGAGGGCGCGCTGGTGCCTGATGGCACGGCCTCGCGCGGTCTCACGCTGGGCCGCTACGACCCGTCGGACCGGCCCGGTGGCCGCTTCCCGCACCTGTGGCTGGACCTCGCGCGGCAGCGCTCGACCCTGGACCTGTTCGATCGCGACTTCGTGATCGTGCACGGCCCCCGGTCCGCCGACTGGGCTGCGGCTGCCCTGGACGTGGGCCGGCGCCTGGGTGTCACGGTGCGCACCTTCCAGCTCGATGCCGTGGACCCGCGCGATGGACTGGACATGAGCCTCCATGGCGCGGTGCTGGTGCGCCCCGACGGCCATGTCGCCTGGCGCATGCCGTGGGTGCCGCAAGACCCCGCGGCCAGCCTGGCGCAGGCGCTGGCGCGCGTCCTCGCCCTCGGCGATGCCACCGCGCTGCGGAGGGTGGCATGAACGCGCTCGTGCATGGGCTGCACCACTTCACCTTGCGCTGCGATGCCGAGGATCTGGACGAGCTGCGCGACTTCTACGTGCGCGCGCTGGGCCTCGTGCCGGGCGCGCGTCCGGACCTGAAGTTCGCGGGCTGCTGGCTGTACGCCGCGGGCCAGCCCGTCGTGCATCTCTACGCCTCGGGCCGGGCCGCGAGTCCGGAGGCGGTTGCACTGGACCACATCGCGTTTCGCGCCAGCGGGCTCGCCACGACCCGGCGCCGGCTGGATGTCGAAGGCATCGGCTACACGGAGGCCCCGGTGCCGGGGTGGACTCTGCATCAGCTGTTCATCCGCGATCCGCTCGGCCTCAAGCTCGAGCTGACCTTCGATCTCGCCGAAGAGGCGGGGGATGCGTCATGACGCGGTTCGCGGATCTGCATGCCTCGCGCACCGCCTACGAGATCCAGGGCAGCGGCAGCGCGATCCTGCTCGTTCACGGTGCCGAGGCCAATCGCGAAAGCTTCTCGGCGTTGTCGCTGGCGCTGTCGTCGCAAACAGCGGTGCCGCTGTGCGTGGTCAGCTACGACCAGCGCGAGTGCGGCGACACCGTGAGCGATGGCGGCCCGCACGGCATTCCGGACCTCGCAAGCGACGGCGTGGAACTGATGGCCCGCCTGGGTTTCGAGCGCTTCGCCGTGATGGGCACCTCGCTCGGCGGCCGGATCGCACAGGCATTGGCCATCGCCTTCCCGGAGCGTGTCGAGGCACTGTGCCTGGTCAATACCTGGCCGCTCGACCGAATGCTGGCGCAACTGAACCCCGCGGGGGTGGACCGCCTGCGCAGGCTTCGCGAGGGGCTGCCCGCCACCGCACTGGAGCTCGCCGCGATGTTCTACACGCCGGCGCATGCGGCCCGGCATCCCGCCCTGGCCCGGCGCTTCGCGCAGCCGAAGAGCGGATCGCGCCGCGGCGCGCTCGCGCTCGAGGTTCACGCGCTCGCGCCCGCGAGGATCCGGGCTCCGACACTGTGCATCGCCGGGGAAGAAGACCAGGTGGTGCCGATCGCCGTGATGCGGGCACTGGCCGATCGCATCGGTCACGCGGCGTTCGAGGCCGTACCGGGCGTCGGGCATTCGATGGCGGTGCAGGCGCCGGATGCGCTCGCCGCGCTGATCGCGCACTTCCTCTCGCGGCAGCATGCGGGAGCCCGTTCGCCCGATGCAACCGATTCGTCCCGCAACTCCTGAAAGGTCCAGCCCATGTCCACGTTCGCATCGAGTCGCCGCAGTCTCGTCAACGCACTCGCCTGCCTGGCGCTCGCGGCACCGTTCGCCGAGGCGACGGCCCAGCAGACGGTGCGCGTCGTCGTGCCCTTCGCGGCGGGCAGTTCGACCGACCAGCTGGCGCGGCAACTGACCGAGGCCTTGCGCGAGGTCAACGGCAACCGCTACCTCGTCGAGAACAAGCCGGGCGCGAGCGGCATCATCGGCTCGTCCGACGTCCACAAGGCGGTGCCGGACGGCACCACACTGCTCATGACCACCGGCGGCCACGCCACCAATGCCGTGCTGTACGAGAAGCTGCCCTACGACTCGCTCAAGGGCTTCACGCCGATCTCGCAGCTCACCGTGACCGCCGGCTTCCTGCTGATGGTGCCGGCCGGTTCGCCGTACCGAACGCTCGAGGAACTGGTGGCCGCCGCCAAGGCCGGTCCGGGCACGATCAGCTATGGCTCCGCCGGGAACGGCAACACGACCCATCTGGTGGGCGCCCTGTTCGAGAAGGCGGCCGGCATCAAGCTGATCCACGTCCCCTACAAGAGCACGCCGATGAACGACCTCATCGCGGGGCACATCGACCTGCTGTTCTGGGGCTCGGGCTTCGCGACGCCGATCATCCAGCAGGGCAAGGCGCGCGCGCTCGCGCTGGCCGGGGACAGGCGCGTGGACGAACTGCCCGAGGTGCCGACGCTCGGCGAGAAGGGCTTGCGCGGTGTCGACGTTCCGGCCTGGGCCGGGTTGTTCGGTCCTCCGGGCATGTCCGCGGAAACGGCCGACAGGATCCAGCGCGAGGTGGTGAAGGCGATGCAGAGCCCGACCTTCGTGAAAGCCTTCAACACGCCCGGCACGTTCAAGCTGGCATCGACGCCGGCCCAGTTCGGCGACTCGCTGGGCAAGGAGATCGTGCGGTTGCGCCGCGACATCGCGCCGCTGGGCATCCGGATGGACTAGCCGTGCACGACGTGGACGCCGAACTGGTACGGCTTCGCGGCGAGATCGATGCCATCGATGAACAGGTGGGCGCCTTGCTCGCGCATCGGTTCGCCAGGACGGATGCGCTGGGTGCCTTCAAGGCGCTGGCTGGTGAGGCGGCAGTCGATCCGCGGCGCCAGTTGCAGCGCAAGCAGCTGCTCCACGAGATGGCCGGTCGGCATCGGTTGCCGCTGGATCTCGTGGTCGGCCTCTTCGACAGGATCAAGGAAGAAGTGGTGCGCCGCCATCGGGCGGCCGGGTGCGGCGATCACGCGCCGGACGCCTGAAGCGGCGCCCGGCGCGAGGCGAAGCGACGCTCAATGCGCGCTGGCGGTTGGCCGGATGACGATCTCGCTCGTATCCACGTCCTCCGGCTGCGAGATCGCGAAGTCGATGGCGCGCGCGATCGCCGATGCGCTGATCGCCACCTTCCTGAACTCCTTCATCTCTTCGCGGCCCTTCTGGTCCGAGATGGTGTCGGCCAGCTCCGACTCGGTCACGCCCGGGCTGATCGTCGTGACGCGGATGTCCTGGTGCTCCTGCCGCAGGCCCTCGGAGAGGGCCCAGACCGCGTACTTGGTCGCGCAATAGACGGCAGCCGTGGGCGAGACGGCGTGCGCCCCGATCGACGCGACGTTGACCACGTGGCCCGCGCCCTGCTTCTGCATGGTGGGCAGCACGGCGGCAATGCCGTGCAGCACGCCGCGGATGTTGACGTCGATCATTCGGTCCCACTCGTCGAGCTTGAGCGAGGCGAGCGGCGACAGGGGCATGACGCCGGCGTTGTTGACGATGACGTCGATGCGGCCGAAGCGCGCGATGGCGTGGGCCGCGAAGGCCTGCACGTCCTCGCGCCGCGTCACGTCGAGTGCGCGCGCCTCGGCGATGCCGCCGGCGGCGACGATGTCCGCGACGATCCGGTCCAGCCGCTCGGTGCGCCGGGCGCCGAGCAGCACGGTGGCGCCGTTCTTCGCGAGCAGGCGGGCGGTGGCTTCGCCGATGCCGCTGCTGGCGCCGGTGATGAGGACGATCTTGGAAGTCTTGGCGTTCATGGTGGGTTCTTTCTGGGGTTGGAAACGAGGGTTCGGGTCATCGCGTGCTGGCAGGCGCGACGCGCCGCAGCACCATCCCGCCGTGATGCAGCACGCCGTCGATGAAGTCGCCATCGGCCGTGAAGCCCGTGTCGTCGACGTACTCGATGTGGTTGCCTTCGATGACGTAGCGGCCGCGGTACGCGCTCTCGCGGTTGCCGCGCGCCTCGTCGTAGCGGCCGTTGGGCAGCAGCTGATGGCGCACGTGGCCGTCGCCGGTCACCCACATGCCGAGGTAGGGATGGGTTGTCATGTCCGATTCCTTTGGAGATCGAGCCTGGGCTCGTTGGGGGGCGGCGAGGGCCGTGCCGAAGGCCAGGAGCCCGAGGGCCAGCAGACCGCGCCGCGTGGGTTTCCGGCGGTTGCGAGCCGCTGGAGAAAGGGTGGTTCGTGAAGTCATGGGTGGACTTTAGGAAGGCGCGACGGTTAAGAGAACTCCCCGATCGCTGACTGCGCCGGTTAGCATTGCTAACCAATGGATGCCGACTTCAACCTCTTGCGCTTCTTCCTCGCGGTCGCGAAGGAGCAGAACTTCCGCGCCGCCGCAGACCATCTGGGCGTGACGCGTTCGGCCGTCAGCCAGGGCATCCGGCGGCTCGAGGACAGCCTGGGCATCGCGCTGGTCCAGCGCTCGACGCGCCACGTGCGCCTGACCGAGGCGGGCGAAGCGCTGCACCGGCAGATCGCCGAGCCGCTGTCGACGGTCGGCGCGGCGCTGGAAGAGGCGGCGGTCGAGGGCCCTTCGCGCGGCGTGCTCCGGGTCGCAGTGACCTCGATCGCCGAGCGCTTCCTCTCCGGCCCGCTGATCAGCACGTTCGCGGCGGCCCATCCCGGCGTCACGCTCGACGTGACCGTGACCGACGACGAGTCGGACATCGTCGCCGCGGGCTTCGATGCCGGCGTGCGGCTGGGCGAGGTCATCGAGCAGGACATGGTGGCGGTCCCGCTGACCGGGCCGCAGCGCCAGATGGTCGTGGCGAGTCCGGCCTACCTGGCCGCGCACGGCGTGCCGGCGCATCCGCGCGAACTGCTCGCGCACTGCTGCATCGGATGGCGGCGCTCGCCCAAGGAAGCGCCGTACCGCTGGGAGTTCCGCGAGGACGGGCGCGACTTCGCGCTGACGGTGGCGCCGAGGATCACGACCAACGACATGCTGCTGATGATCCGCACCGCGCTCGCGGACACCGGCATCACGATCGGCATGGAGGAGACCTTCCGGCCCTACATCGAGCGCGGCGAGCTGGTCTCGGTGCTCGACGATTTCCTGCCGAGCTTCGCGGGCTTCTTCCTGTACTTTCCAAGCCGAAGGAACCAGCCGCGGAAGCTGCGCGCGCTGGTCGATCACGTGAAGTCGTTCGCGCAGCGCTGAGCGCGGCGGGGCATCGGCCGGTTCTGTACCGATTCGAACGGAAATCGACTGCTTCGGTCGGACCCTGCGCTAGACTGCCCGCATGCTCAGGCCGACCAAGTCCCAGATGAACGCCCGGATCGTCGATTGCGCCGCCGGCCTGTTCGCCAAGCATGGGTTCGAGAACACCTCGCTGCAGCAGATCGCGGATGCGATCGGCTATTCGAAGACGGGGCTGCTCTATCGCTACCCGAGCAAGAAGGCGATCTACGAGGCGGGCTTCCAGGCCGGGCGCGACCACGTGACGGCGTTGCTGGCCAGCGTCGAAGGCATGCGCCCCGGCATCCGGCGCGACCGCACCGTCGTCGCTTCATATGTCGACTTCACCTTCGAATGGCCGGGCGTGTCGGCCTTCGCCAACCGGCTCTCGGGCGCCGAGGAGAGCACCGAGCCGCAGCTCATGGAGATCGCGCTGCTGATCTACCAGGCGCTCGGCACCGATCCGTTCAAGGCCAAGGCGCAGCGCATCGTGCGCATCACGCTCGCGTTCTCCGGCCTGGGCATCGCGGCGATCTCGGCCGTTCGCCTGGGCCAGCAGAAGGAATGGCGCGACGACATCATCGCGTCGGCGATGAATGCGCTGGGCCACTGAGCACGGTCGCTAGAGCGTCGGCAATGTCGCTCGCAGGTGATCGGCGAATGCCGCCGCCATGGCGGTTGCGGGCTCGAGGCTGAATTCGACCGCCAGCCCGACCGTGGGCAGCACGGGCAGCACGTCGCCGGTCTCCAGGATCTGCAGGTCCGACGGCACGGCGGACCGGGTGAGCACCGCGATGGCCTGGCCGGAGCGCACGATGGCCAGCAAGCCCGAGATGCTGGCGCTGGCATAGGCCAGCCGGTAGCTGCGCCCGGCGGCATCGAGCCGCTCGCAGGCCACGCGGTGGTCCAGCGTGTCGGGGTCGGACAGCGCGAGCTGCAGCGGCTCGCACGCCGCCGCGAGGTCTTGCCGCAGGCCGACCCACACCAGCGTTTCGTGGCGAATCACGGGAAGCTTGCGCTCTGCGCCGATGGTGGAGACCAGCGCGAGATCGAGCGTGTGCTTCCTGAGCTGGTCGTCGAGCCGGGCGGTCGGCGCGCAGAACACTTCGACACGCACCTGGGGATGCCGGTCCGCGAAGCCGCGCAGGATCTGCGGCAGGAAGGCGACGGCGTAGTCCTCGGGGCAGCCGAAGCGCAGCGTGCCCGACAGCGTCGCGCCCGAGATCTCGGCCAGCGCCGCATCGTGGTGCTGGAGGATCGTGCGCGCATGGCCCAGCAGGCGCTCCCCATGCAGCGTGGGCACGACGCCACGGCCGGTGCGATGCAGCAGCGGCTGGTTCAGCGTCTCCTCGAGCTTCTTGACCTGCATGCTCACCGCGGCCTGCGTGCGGCCGATCCGGGCCGCGGCCTGGCCGAGCGTGCGCGCCTGCGCAATCGCCACGAAGGTGCGCAGCAGGTCGATGTCGAGATGGCGGCTCAAGGCATGGCGTTTCCGGGGTGCGCGATTTTCGTACCGATTCGGTCTGATTGCAACCACAGTGGTCTGTGAGCCCGCTGCCGCAACCGGCGCTGATAGCTGGAATAAGAAATATTGACTTGGCGCACGCCCCCCGTGTTCCTAGACTTCGCGGCCTCGAACAAAAGGGAGCTCTCCATGTCTTGCGGCGTCGATTCCGCCTTCTGGGCCAATACCCGCCGGCACCTGATCCGGTACGGCCGCGCCGGCGTGATGCTCGGCATCGATGGCGATGCACCCGACCTTCATGCGCTGTCGCAGGCGCTCAGCGTCGAACTGCCGCTGGCGGCGTGGCTGACACCGGGGCAGACCGCGGAGGGCCGTCATGCCGGCGGCTTCTTCTATCTGCCTCGCGCGGGCGATGGCGTCGCCGCGGCACCTCCGCGACGGCTCGAAGTGGCGGTGCGCGCCGATGCCTGGCCCGACAGCGGCCTGCACGCCCTGCGGCGATCCTTCGACAGCGGCGAGGCCGGGAATGCACCGGGCCGCGGGCTGCTGCTGGGCATCGAGATCGTGCAGGTACGCGAGCGCGCGACGCTGGGCCTGCGCATGGACGTGGTCGCACTGCATGGCCGGCAGGGCGTCCAGGCGAGCGAAGCGGAGGCCGAGCTCGGCACGAGGCTGCTGAAGCAGGCCGTCGCGCACGGCGCGTAGCCGCAACGGCGTTGCGCTTCGTTCGCCATGGGTACGCAGAACTATCTCCACCTGTGGGATGACCGTTTCCTCTACATCACGCCGACCATCCGCTCGGGCCTGACGGCCCGCCCCTCGGCCACGCTGCTGGTGTCGGCCAGCGGGCGGCCCTTCGCGCTCGAAGGGATGGACGGCACGCGCGTGCGCTGCACCGCGGCGCTCGTGGCGCCGCACGTGCCGCGCCGGCTCGATGTCGACGGCTGCGGCCTGCTGTCGCTCAACATGGAGCCGTCTTCCAACGTGGCGCGCATGCTCGAGGGCGTGCAGGGCGATCGCGGCATCCAGGTCATCGATGCCCAATGCTTCGGCCGCCTGCGCGAGCGCTTCGAGGCCGCGCTGCAGGGCGAACTGCGCGACAGCCAGCTGCGCGAACTCAGCACGCGCATGGTCGAGGCCGTGGCCGGCCGTCCGCTGCGCCATGTGCCGCTGGACCCGCGCATCGAGCGCGTGCTGGAGCGCGCGCGAACCCATGTCGGCCCGCTGCCGCTGCGCGACCTGTCGGCCGAGGCCTGCCTCTCGCCCGATCGGCTGACGCATCTGTTTCGCCAGCAGCTGGGGCTGTCGATCAAGCGCTATCTGCTGTGGACCAAGGTACGGCGCACGGTCCAGCAGTTCGCGGGCCGCAGCGGCCCGCTGGCGGACATCGCCCACAAGGGCGGCTTCACGGACATGGCCCACATGAGCCGCACCTACCAGCGCTGCTTCGGCCTGGTGCCTTCCTTTCTCGCCAACGGCGCGCAGGTGCAGGTGCGCTCCGATGTCGGTGCGCTGCATACCTGGGGTCCACCCTGAGCAAGACGGCGGGTGCGTACAACGGGCGCGCGGCTGCCGTCCCTAAGCTCCTCGCCACTCCCCCGCGGAGTGATTCACAGGAGACACGATGCAACAACGACAACTCTGGCGCGCCAGCAGGCCGCTCGGCCTGCTGGCCATCGCAGCCACGCTCGCCGCATGCGGCGGGGGCGGTGGCAACAACGGCTTTTCCTTCGCCGGCACGACACCGCCCGCGCCCGGCAACCCGGCGCCTCCGAGCGCCGGCGCTCCCTCTTTCAAGGCCGAGATCCGCCGCACCGCGATGGGCGTGCCGCACATCAAGGCGGCCGACTGGGGCGGCGTGGGCTACGGCTATGGCTATGCGCAGGCGCAGGACAACCTCTGCACCATGGCCGATGCCTTCCTCACCTACCGCGGCGAGCGGTCGAAGAACTTCGGTGCCGATGCGCTGCTCGTGTATCCGGGAACGATCGGCCGGCCGAAGAACATCGAGTCCGATTTCTTCCACAAGCACGTGCTCTCGAGCGAGACGATCGATGCTTTCGCGCAGGCCCAGCCCGACAAGCTGAAGCAGCTGGTCGAAGGCTTCGCGGCCGGCTACAGCCGCTACGTGCGCGACCTGAAGGGCGGTGGCGAAGCCGGCGCGCATGCGGCCTGCCGTGGCGAAGCCTGGGTGGCGCCCATCGCGGCGGGGGATATCTGGCGCCGCCTCTACGCGGCCAACCTCACGGCCGGCTACGGCAATTTCGTGACGCAGATCGCAAGCGCGGTCGCGCCCGCATCGACGGCCGGGCAGGCACAGGCATCGGCGCGCGCATTGCGCCGCGCGCAAGGCACGCAACTCGCCGCGCTGCGCACGCAGCCCCCGAAGGCACCCGCCCTCGAGGTGGGAGGCAAGCATGGCGTGGGCAGCAACATGTATGCCTTCGGCACCGCGGGCACGGGCGACGATAGCGCGCTGCAGTTCGGCAACCCGCACTGGTACTGGCGCGGCCCCGACCGCTTCTACCAGGCCCAGCTCACCATTCCGGGCGAACTCGATGTGAGCGGCGCTTCCTTCCTCGGCGTTCCGCTGATCCTGATCGGCTTCAACCAGAACGTGGCCTGGAGCCACACCGTCTCGGCCGCGCGGCGCTTCGGCCTCTATGAACTCGCGCTGGCCGAGGGCGACTCGACCAGCTACCTGCGCGACGGCAAGCCGGTGAAGATGAAGCCCAGCACCATCGCCGTCGACGTCAAGGGCGGCCCCGCGCAGACCCGCACGCTCTACAAGAGCGAGTACGGCCCCCTCATCAACCTCGCGGGCATGAGTCCCGCGCTGGCCTGGAGCCCGCGCACGGCCTTCGCGATCCGGGACATCAACGCCGACAACTTCCGCGCCTTCCGGACCTGGCTGCGCTGGGACCAGGCGAAGTCGCTCGACGAGTTCATCGCCATCCAGCGCGAGGAGGCGGGGATTCCGTGGGTCAACACCACCGCCGTGGGCCGCGGCAGCGCCAAGGCCTGGTACGCCGACATCACGGCCGTGCCGAACGTCTCGCCGCAACAGACCGAGCGCTGCACCACGGCCGTGGGCCAGCTGCTGGCCGTGGCATTGGAACGCGTGCCGGTCTTCGACGGATCGCGCAGCGAGTGCGATTGGCAGACCGACCCCGACTCGGTGCAGAAGGGCGCCGTCGGACCGTCGCGCATGCCCACCCTGCTGCGCGACGACTACGTGGCCAACATGAACGCGAGCGCCTGGCTCACCAACCCGAACGAGCGGCTCACCGGCTATCCGGCCATCTTCGGTGGCGTCGAGACCGGGTTCACCACCCGCTCTCGTCTCGGCCACTTGATGGCGCAGGCACGCCTGAGCGGCACCGACGGCTATGCGGGCAGGACGGCCACCGCCGCGACGGTGCGGCAGATGGTGCTCGACAGCCGCGTCTACACCGCGGAGCGCTTCAAGGCGCAGGTGTTGGCGCTGGTGTGCGCAACCCCCGACATCGACGTGGCGGCCTACAACGACCCCTACCTGGGAGACACGCCCGCGGGCACCGTCCGGACCGCCGAGGCCTGCGCCGCGCTGCGAGCCTGGGACGACACCGACAACATCGACGCGCGGGGCGCGCACGTCTGGGACGAGTTCTGGGGCCGGGTGGAGAACGCGATCCCGAAAAACGATCTCTATGCCGTGCCTTTCTCCACCGAGGACCCGCTGAACACGCCGCGCGAGATTCGGGCGAGCGCGAGCGACGCATTGCGCCAGGCTTTCGGCGCCGCGCTGCTGCGCGTCGAGGCCAGCCCCTATCCGGTGAACGCGCCGCGCGGCGACTACCTGTTCGTCACGCGCAACGGCCGCAAGATCCCGCTGTTCGGCGGCATGAGCGACCTCACGGGTGTCTTCACCACCACCGCCACCTTCAACCGGCTCGACCGCGGCGGCTACAGCCTGGATGGCGATTCCGTCATCGCCAACAGCTACATGCAGATCGTCCGCTTCCCGGCCGGCAAGGTGGAGGCCGACACCTTCCTGACCTATTCGCTCTCGGACGACCCGGCCTCGGCGCACCATGCCGACTACACGCGGGCCTACAGCGCCAAGCAGTGGCTGCGCGTTCCCTACACGGAGGCGGAGATCGCCGCGGACCCGGCGTACCGGAGCGTTGCACTGAGCGAGTGAGATGGGTGGGTGCCGGCGCCGTGCCTTCAGCGCGGCGCCGGCCCCGTGCTCGCGCGTTCCATCAGCCGGACCGGCAGTGCGACGGGGGCCGTTGCCGTGCCCGCACCCAGCCGCGCCAGCAGCTGCCGTCCCGCCTGTTCGCCGATCTCGCGGATCGGCAGGTGCACGGTGGTCAGCGGCGGGTGCAGATAGGGCGCGAAGTCGTTGTCGTTGAAGCTCGCGACCGACAGCCGGCGCGGCACCTCGATGCCGGCCTGGTCGAGCGCGGCCAGCGCGCCGGCCGCGAGGTAGTCGCTGCCGCAGACGATGGCGCTCACGGGCGGCTCGCGGCGCGCGATCGCCTGCATGGCTTCGAAGCCTTCGCGAAAGCCATGGTCGGTCTCGATGACGGCCTCGGCGCGCAGCACGAGCGAGCGCTCGGCCATGGCGAGCTTCAGGTCGCGCAGGCGGCGCCTGGCGCGCTCGCTGTCCGCGGTGCGCCCGCCGATGTAGCCGAGGCTGCGATGGCCGAGCGCGCGCAGATGCTCGACGATCAGCACCGCCGCCGCCTTCTCGTCGAAGCCGATGCTGCTGCCGCTGGCGTCGGGTGGCGCCCACATGCAGACGAAGGGCGTGCGGCTCGCGCCGAGCATGGCGAGCACCTGCTGCGGCTGCTCGGCGCCGAGCAGCGCCACCGCATCGACGCCGCGCTCGAGCAAGGCGCGCAGGATGCTCGTGTCGGTGGCGGGCCGCGGTTCGGGCGCGGACAGCAGCAGCGTGTAGCCGCCGGCCGCCAGCGTCGACTCGAGCGCCTGCACCAGCGCCGGGAACGACGAACTGCCGAAGCGCGGCACGATCGCGCCGACGGTCATGGTGCGGCGCATCGCGAGCGCGCGCGCGGTGCCGTTGGCCACATAGCCGAGCCGGTCGACCGCGTCCATCACGCGCAGCCGCGTCGCCTCGCTGATCATGTTCGGCCGGCTCAGCACGCGGGACACGGTGCCGGTCGACACGCCCGCGAGCGCCGCGACATCGGCCAGCGAGGCGGCGCGGGCACCGGGCGTGGGAAGAGGGGAGGAGGGGCGCGAGGCGGTCATGGAAGGTCGATGGACAGCGCATGTTAGCCGCCCCGTGCAAGCGCATGCAGGCCTAGGTGCTAACCCCGGGGTCTCGTGGATTCGATTGCTCCTATGCTTCGTGCAAGCGCTTGCATAAACCGCCTGGAACGCGCTGGCGGGCCCACGAATGGAGACAGTCCGATGCATCCGATCCCCACGCTTCGCCGCGCGCTGCTCGCTGCCGCCGTGCTCGCCGCCACCTGCACGGTGACACCGCTCGCGCTGGCACAGCCCGCGGCATGGCCGGTTCCCGGCAAGCCGGTGCGCATCGTCGTGCCGTTCCCCGCGGGCTCGGGCTCCGATGCCACGGCCCGGGTGATCGCCAAGCTGATGACCGACGAATTGGGCGGCGCCCCCGTGATCGTCGACAACAAGCCCGGTGCCGGCACCTTCATCGGTGCGCAGGAGGTGGCACGCTCGCCGGCCGACGGGCACACGCTGCTCTACACCATCGTCATCACGCACACGCAGAACCCGCACCTCTACGCGAAGCTGCCCTACGACCCGGTCAGGGACTTCACGCCGCTGGCGCAGATGGTGAAGTCGGCCACGGTGCTGATCGCGCCGCCCGATGCGCCGTTCAGGAACATCGGCGAACTCGTGGCCTATGCCAAGGCGAACCCGGGCAAGCTCAACTACGCCTCGTTCTCGCAGGGCTCCACGTCCCACCTGAACGGTGAGCTGCTGCAGATGCGCACCGGCACGAAGATGACGCACGTGCCCTACAAGGGCACGGCCGATGCCTCGCGCGCGCTGGTCGCGGGCGAGGTGCAGCTGTACTTCGACGGCACCGCCACGGCGGTGCAATTGATCAAGGCCGGCAAGGCCATCGGCCTCGGCACGGCCACGCCGGCGCGCGTGCCGGTGCTGCCCGACATGCCGACCATTGCCGAGCAGGGCGTGAAGGGCCTGGACATCGTGGGCTGGCAGGGCATCTTCGGCCCCGGAAACATGGACCCGGCCGTCGCGAAGAAGATCGGCGACCTGCTCGCGAAGATCGCGCGCTCGCCCGAGATGCTCAAGCTGATCGAGACGCAGGGCAACGAACCATCGGGCGCCTCCGGCCCCGCCTTCGCCGCCATCGTGAAGAACGACAGCGAGCGCTGGGGCGAGGTCATCAAGGCCGCCAACATCAAGCTCGACTGAGCGCAGGAGACATCGGAATGTTCGACACCATCATTCGCGGCGGCACGCTGGTCGACGGCAGCGGCGGCCCGCGCTTCACGGGCGACATCGGCATCGCCGGCGGACGCATCGCCGAGGTCGGCGGCAAGCTGGGCGCCGCGCATCGCGAGATCGACGCCAGCGGCGCCATCGTCACGCCGGGCTGGGTCGACGTGCACACGCACTACGACGGCCAGGTGACCTGGGACCCCTACCTCAGTCCCTCCACCGACCATGGCGTGACCAGCGTCGTGATGGGCAACTGCGGCGTCGGCTTCGCGCCGGTGCACCGCGACAAGCGCGAATGGCTCATCAGCGTGATGGAGGGCGTGGAGGACATTCCGGGCACCGTGCTGGCCGAGGGCATCGACTGGCAGTGGGAGAGCTTTCCCGAGTACCTCGACGCGCTCGAGCGCATGCCGCGCGCGCTCGACGTCGGCGCGCAGATTCCGCACTCGGCGCTGCGCACCTACGTGATGGGCGAGCGCGGCATCACGCACGACGAGGCCACGCCCGCCGACATCCAGGCCATGGTGCAGCTGGTGCGCGAAGGCATGCGGGCCGGCGCGCTGGGCTTCTCGACCAGCCGCACCATCATCCACAAGTACCAGGGCCGCAAGTACCCGCCGGGCACCTTCGCCTCGCCCGACGAGATCCTCGGCATCGCGCGCGCGCTCGGCGAGGTCGGCCATGGCGTCTTCCAGATGACGTCGAACCACTACCAGATGGAGACCGAGCTGCCGTGGATGACGCAGCTCGCGCGCGAGAACAACCTGCCGGTGGCCTTCGCGCTGGTGCAGACCGACCAGACGCCCGACACCTGGAAGCGCCTGCTGGCCGCGCTCGACGAGACCCACCGGCAGAACGTGCCGCTCTATGGCGCGGTGGCGGGCCGGCCCGCCGGCATCCTGATGGCGTGGCTCGGTTCCACCCATCCCTTCATGGCGCATCCGCTGTGGCAGCAGATCGCGCCGCTGCCGTGGGCCGAGAAGCTCGCGCGCCTGCGCGACCCGGCGGTGCGTGCGCAACTGACCGACATGGATGCGCTGACCGGCTCGGCCCGGCACGACAGCCGCATGGCCTACCTGACGCAGAGCTTCCACAAGATGTATGCGCTGGGCGCCGAGCCCGACTACGAGCCGCCGCAGGAGCGCAGCGTGGCCGCGATCGCGCAGCGCGACGGACGCACGCCGCTGGAGGTGGTCTACGACATGCTGATGGACCTCGACGGCAAGGGCATCGTCTACTTCCCGAGCTTCAACTACGCCTACAACGACCTGAGCCAGCTGCATGCCGAGCTGCAGCATCCGCGCACGATGATGAGCCTGGCCGATGGCGGCGCGCACTGCGGCTACATCTGCGACGTGAGCATGCCGACCTACATGCTCACGCACTGGGCGCGCGACCGCAGTCGCGGGCCGACGCTGCCGCTCGAGCTGATGGTGCAGCGGCAGACGCGCGACACCGCGCGCATCTACGGCCTGGAGGACCGCGGGCTGCTGCAGCCGGGCTACCTGGCCGATATCAACATCATCGACTTCGACCGGCTGCGCATTCCGCCGCCCTATGTCGCCTTCGATCTGCCGGCCGGCGGACGGCGGCTGGTGCAGACTGCCGAGGGCTATCGCGCGACCCTGAAGGCGGGGCAGACCATCATGGAGAACGGGGAGCGCACGGGGGCGCTGCCCGGGAAGCTGATGCGGGGACCGCAGCGCCGCGCGTGAGCGCGCCGGGGGACGTCAGCGCACGCAAGTGAAGCTGCTGGCGAGATCGACGTCGCCCGCCCCGTCGTAGCGCGGCCAGGCCGGGTACTCGCACAGCGGACGGGTGCGGCCGTTGTTGCCGGCGTTGGCATCCGTCACCGTGAGCCTGGAGGGCGCGACGCCCTGCTCGACCCAGCGTTCGAGCGCATCGACCGAGTCGAAGCGCACGTCGTAGGCGCCGCCGCCATGCCCGTAGCCGGGCACCTCGTAGTACTTGAGGAAGGCGCCGACCCGTTCGCTGCCCATCGCCGCGACGGCGCGCCGGTGGAACTCCTCGGACGAGCCCGCGGGAATGAGCGGATCGGCCATGCCATGCACGATCAGCACCTTGCCGCCCTTGTTCGCGAACGCGCCGAGGTCGGGGTTGACGTCCAACCGCGACGAGATGTAGCGCAGCCGCTGCTGGACGTAGCCGTTTGCGTCGACGGCGAACAGGAAGGGGTCGTAGCTGGCATCGCGGTAGACCATGTACTTCACGAAGGACTCGCCGATGTAGGTCGCGAACGCCATGTCGAAGCGAGAGGGCGTGGCCGGCGCGCTGCTGCCCATCGCGGGAATGACGCCGCCATCGAAGATATTGAGCGCGGCATAGCCGTCGGTGCCGTTGGCCAGCAGGTAGGGCAGCTTCAGCGGCGTGGCATAGGCACGGAAGCCCCCGATCTGCGCCGTCGACAGGCAGCCGTCGCCGCTGTCGGCGCCGCCGGGGCAGGCGAGGGTCGCGGGATCGAAGGCGCAGGCCGAGACCTTGGCGATCACGCCGTCCGTGGCGCCATCGAGCGCGTCGCAGGCCGCGACCACCGAGCGGGTCAGCAGCTGCTGCTTGGCCGGGTTCGACCAGGCGCCCGGCGCGGCGAGCGCCTTCGAGGTGATCGCGTAGTTGGTCAACATGCCCGTCAGCGACCAGGCGGGGAAATAGGCGATGACACCGTCGTAGAGCGCGGGCCAGCGGTCCGCGACGTAGAGCGCCTCGCGGCCGCCGCCGGAGCCGCCGGCCGCATAGGTGCGCACGGGGGCCGCGCCATAGCGCCGCGCGATCAGTTTCACCGCGACGTCGCGCGTCTTGCGCAGCTGGTCGCCGAAGTAGTTCTCGAGCGCCTCGTCGTTGAGCGCGAAGCTGGCCTCGGCGGCGCTGCCGCTGTGACCCGAATCGCTGCCGAAGGCGGCATAGCCGCGCGCCAGCGGCGTGGCGAGGCCCGAGGCACCGGGTGCGTTGCCGTTGCCCGCGATCACGCTGCCGTCGTAGCCGCCGCCCGTGAGCTGCATAGCCTTGCGGTTCCAGGCGGTCGGCAGGGCCAGGTCGAACTGGATCGGGGGCGCGCTGGCGTCGACCGGCGCGATCGATCCGGTGACGCGGCAGTACTCGCCGACCGCGGTCGATCCGCTGCCCGCGGGCGCCACGAGCGTGGTGCTGGAGACCACGGCGCCCGAGGTCGGCAACGCGATGTCGGCGGCGGGGATGCTGAGCCCGTTCAGGGCGGCGCAGGCCTCGGCCGCGCTGAGCGCGGGTGCGGGAGGTGGTGCGGGCGTATCAGAGGCCGGCGCGGGCGCGGGGCCCGACGCCACCGGGGCGAATCCGCTGCCTCCGCCGCCGCCACCGCATCCGGCCTGCACCGCGAGCGCGATGACCGAGGCCGCGAGCGAGATCCTTCGTTTCGAAACATGGGTCGTGGAGGTGTAGCTCTTGTTCATCTCGTCGTCTCCTGCATCTGCGTTGAAATCTCTGTCGGCCTCATCGCCCGCGATAGACCGGCGGGCGCTTCTCCATGAAGGCACGCGGCCCTTCGCGCGCGTCCTCGCTGGCGAACACCGTGACCTTGGCCTGGTTCTCGAGCGCGAAGCCTTCGGCGAGCGACAGCCCGCTCGCGGCGCGCGCGGTGCGCTTGATCGCCTGCAGCGCGAGCGGCCCGTTGCGCGCGATGCGTTCGGCCAGCGCGCGTGCCTCGGCCATCAGCGCCGGGCCCGGCACCACACGGTTGACCAGGCCGATCTCGCGGGCCCGTGCCGCGTCGATGGGGTCGCCGCTCAGCATCAATTCCATGGCCAGCGGCCACGGCAACTGCCGCGGCAGCCGCACCATCGAGCCCGCGAAGGGAATCAGCGCGCGCGTGGCCTCGGGCAGGGCGAATCGGGCGTGCGCGGCGGCGATGCGCAGGTCCGTGCCGAGCATCAGCTCGAAGCCCGCGGCCATGCACACGCCGTTGATGGCGGCGATCACGGGCTTGTCGAGTTCGAAGTCGCGCAGGCCCGAGGCCGCGAGCACGTTCGGGTCGGACAGCAGGCGCCGGTCCCACTCGTCCTGCGGCGCGCGGGCACCGCTCATCAGCGGCAGCGTGAGCGACAGGTCGCCGCCCGCGCAGAAGGCGCGCTCGCCGGTCGCCGTGACGATGGCCACGCGCAAGGCGTCGTCGGCCGCGAAGCGCATCACGGCATCCGCGAGCAGGCACAGCATGCGCGGCGTCAGCGCATGGTGCGTGGCGGGTGCATCGAGCGTGATGGTGGCGATGGCGCCGTCGATGTCGAGGCGCACCGGCGGGTTCATGCGCCGCCTCCGGCGCGATCATCGATCTCGTACGGGATCGCGAACGCGCGCATGAGCGCGTGCAGGCGCTCGGCGTCGGGCATCGCATCCTCCGTGCCGCGCCGGCGGAAGCGCGCCTGCAGTCCGCGCGCGCTGTCCTCCACCGCGACCGCCACGCCATCGAACAGGCCGGCGTCGCGCAGGCGCTGCGTCAATGCATGCTCGCAGGCCAGGGCCCGCAGCCGCGGCTTGTAGACCTTGCCGACGGCGGTCAGCGGGATCGCCGCGAGGATCTCGATGCGCTTGGGGAACGCGGGCCGCTCCGGAATGCGCGCGTTGGCGAAGGCCGAGAGCGCATCGGCATCGACCCGCGATCCCGGCCGCAGCGACACGTAGGCCACCGGCAGTTCGCCCGCGTACTCGTCGGGTTCGCCCACGGCCGCGGCCAGCTCGACCTCGGGATGCTGGAGCAGCGCTGCTTCGATCACCTGCGGATCGATGTTGTGGCTGCTGCGGATGATCAGGTCCTTGGCGCGCCCGGTCACGAACACGCGGCGCTGCGCATCGACGTGGCCGATGTCGCCGGTGATCAGCCACCCGTCTTCGAAGGTGCCGGCGTTGCGGTGCGCGTCCGTGTAGCCAGGGCCCACGTTGGGGCCGCGCAGGCGCAGCACGCCGCTCTCGCCCGGCGCGCAGTCGCGGCCATCGTGCGCCACGGCCTTGACCTCGGTGAACGGCAGTGGAATGCCGCAGGAGCCATGGACGCGCGGCGCGAGAAAGGGTTCGATGCTGACCACGCCCGCGCACTCGGTCATGCCGAGGATGTTGCGCACCGGGATGCCGAACTTCCGCTCGAAGGCGCTGGCCAGTTCGTTGGGCAGCGGCGAGCCGCCGGTGAGCAGGGCGCGGACGCGGGCGCGGTCCGCGGGTTCGGCCTCGAGGCCGAGCAGCGTCGCGATCACGGTCGGCACCGTGGCCAGCAGGCTCACCTCGTGCTCGCGCACGACGCTCCAGTAGCGCCGCACCAGTGTCGGGTTCCGCAGCCCGAGCAGGGTGGGCAGCACGATCCGCGCGCCGCTCAGCAGCGCCGAGAGGCCATAGACGAAGGAGCCGGCGACATGGAACAGCGGGAAGCCGTTGAGGATCACGTCGTCCTCGCGCATCGCATACAGCTGGGCCGCGCTCCAGGCGGCGTGCAGCTGGTTGCGGTGCGTGTGCTGCGCGAGCTTGGGCGCGCCGGTCGTGCCGCCGGTGTGGAAGAGGGCGGCGAGGCCGTCGGCGGATCGCGTCGGGAGCGCGAGCGGCGCATCCGGCGGCATCCGCGACAGGGCCGCGTCGAAGTCGATCGCGCCCGGCGCGCCGCCGACGGCGAGCACCTGGCGCAGCGCGGGGCAAGCGTCGGCCAGCGTCGCGGCGCGCGACCAGATGTCGAGCTCCGGATGCGGGCCCAGCGCCACCAGGATGTTCGCGCCCGAGGCCCGCACGAGTTCGGCCATGTGCGCGGCGTCGAGCAGGTAGTTGATCGGGCAGACGATGCCGGCGGTCTCGGCGCCCAGCAGCGTCAGCCAGGCCTGCGGAATGGCCGGCAGCAGCATCGCGACGCGCGGCGTCTCGCCGGGCACGAGGCTGGCGAAGAGATTCGCCGCGCGGCGGATGTCGGCGAGCAGGTCGGCATAGCGCCAGTGCCGCGGCGGCGTTTCGGGATCGGCATCGAGCAGGTAGCTCAGCGCGATGCGCGTGGGGTGCGTTGCCGCGACCTCGCACAGCGCGTCGTACACGTGGCCGTGGGCCATGAAGGAGGCGTAGGGCCGCGCTTCGATGCGCGCGAGGTCCTCCGCATCGCGGATCCGGTGGAGTTGCATGGGTTGATGGGGCGCGGTCGGCGCCCGCTTCCTCGTTCTCAGTCGCCGCGGAACCCGGAGGCCTTCACGACCGCAGCCCAGCGTGCCGCTTCCTCGCGCAGCATGCGGTCGGTGTCGGCACGGCCCGCGCCGACGATGCTGAAGCCGGCTTCCACCAGCTTGGCGCGCGCGTCCTCGGGCTGGACGGCCTTCACGGACTCCGCGCCGAGCAGGTCGAGGATGGCCGGCGGCGTGCCCTGGGGCGCCATGAGCGCGAACCAGGAGGAGATGTCGATCTTCGGATAGCCCGACTCCGCCATGGTCGGCACCTCGGGCAGCAGCGGCGAGCGCCGCGGCGCGGTGGTGGCGAGCGCGCGCATCTTGCCGCCCTTGATCTGGGCGTTGCCGAGCGCCGTGGAGACGAAGGCGGCCGAGACGTCGCCCGAAAGGATGGCCGTGACCGCGTCGCCGGTGCTCCGGTAGTGGACCGGCTCGACCTGGAAGCCGGCCGCCTCGCCGAACAGCTCGGCCCCGAAGTGGCCCGAGGTGCCGGCACCGAAGGTGCCGAAGTTGAGCCGGCCGGTCTGCGCGCGCGCCGCCTTGACGAAGTCGGCCACCGTCCTGTGCGGCGAGTTCGCGGGCACGGCCAGCAGGAAGTCGACCCGCGCGACCTCGCTGATGCCGGTGAGCTCGCGGCTCGGCGCGTAGCCCAGCTTGCCGAAGGCGGCCGGCGCGATCGAGATCGAGCCGACCTCGCCGAGCAGCAGCGTGTAGCCGTCGGGCACGGCCTTGGCGACCGTCAGCGCCGCGATCTGCCCGCCGGCGCCGGGCTTGTTGTCGACCACCACCTGCTGCTTGAGCAGCTCCGACAGCCGGATCGCGAACAGCCGCGCCAGCACGTCGGGCGCCGTGCCGGGCGCATAGCCCACGGCCAGGCGGATCGGACGGTCGGGATAGGCCTGCGCGCGGGCGGCGAGCGGCCATTGCGCGAGGGTGGGCACCAGGGAGGCGGCGAGCAGGGCGCGGCGTGAGAGCGTCATGGGGGATTCCTTTGGCCGCCAGTGTCGCGATGGGGAAGTTTTCGTCTGTCCCCTGCGATGTAGACAGGGCGCTCCCTGACGGGGAAAACCCGGTGCGGCCGGAAGGCGGCACGCCGATAGGCTCCGTGCATCCCACCGGCCGTGTCCATGCAGCTCATCCCCCTCTCGCCCGCCATGCCCGCGCTCGCCACCAGCGCGGACGGACGCGCCGTCGATGCCATGGCGGGACTGATCGCCTGCATCGGCGCCCACGGCTTCGCCAACGACGCGCTGGCGCAGCTCAACCGCTGGCTGCCGGTCTCATGGCTGTCGGTGTTCCGGCTGTCCGACCATGCGCCGCCGCGCATGCCGGCGTCGGGCAGCTACCGTGCGCCCGACGGCACCGCGGAATCGTGGGCGGTGTACCGGTCTTCGCTGTACCGGCAGGACCAGACCTTCCTCGCGGCGCGCGAGCAGATTGGCCAGGCCCGCTGCACGCTCGTGCACTGGCATGCGAAGGAGATCCCGGCCGCGCACCGCGAGCGCATCTACACGCGGCACGGCCTGCGCGAGCGGCTCTCGGTGGTCTGCAAGGACAAGGACGATGGCCTGCTGGCGATCAACCTCTATCGGCACGAGAGCCTGCCGCTCTTCACGGGCGAGGAGATCGAGTGGGTCGGCATGGGCGCGCCGATCCTGACCTCCTGCGTGCAGCGCCACCTCGATCTGGCCGGTGCGCGCGAGCAATCCTTCGATGCCAGGCTGTCGGTGCTCACGCGCAGGGAGCGCGAGGTCTGCGAGCGCATGCTCAAGGGCTGGACCTACGAGGGCATCGCCAACGACCTCGGCATTTCCGCCGGCACGGTCAAGACCTTCAGGGACCGGGCCTTCGATCGCCTGGGCATCCACCACCGCAACGAGCTGTTCGCGCTGGTGCTCGTGAATACGCCCTAGAGGTGCAGCGCCGCCAGCGCGCCAATCGAGATGCCGGCGAGCGCCACGCCATACATGGCGCGCTCGAGCCACTTCCTGCGCGTCAGCAGCGCGATGGCCGCGAGGGCGATCGACACCTGCAGCACCGTGGTGGCCTGCGCCCAGCGGTGGTGCTGGTGCATCTGTTCCTCGGAGGCCGTGTCCCAGCGGACGGATTCGTCCTCGAGCTTCTTCGCCGCGGCCTGGATCTCGCCCTTCTCCTGCTCGTAGCGCGTGACCTTCGCCTGCCAGCCCTGGCGACGACCGTCATCGGTGGCGGTGTCGCGCGCGAACTCGGCCAGCGCCTGCTTGGTGCTCTTCGACTGGAAGTAATTCCACTGGTTCGAGGCCTCGGTCTTCTTGATGGCCGCGTTGTTCTTGTAGAGGCCGGCGTTGGCCTGCGTGGCGCCGCCCATGTACGCGAAGATCGCGCCGATGGTGGCGATGGCCGCGGTGCAGACGGCGATCTTTCCCGTGACGCTCATGCCGGCGCCTTCGGCGGCATCGCCGTGGCCATGGCCGTGACCGCCGGTAGCGGCATGTTCGAGTTCGTGGTCGTGCGGGCCGTGCACGTGAAATCCGTGTCCTGACATGGGGTCCTTTGTTTTCAGAAAGATCTGGACGGCGCGGGAGTATGCACGGGCGTGACGCGGTTGCGGCCTTGGGGAAAGTCCTGTCGGCTGGGGCTGCCTGCCAAGGGCGGCCGCGGGTTCACTTCCATAATGGCGGCCAGTCCAGCTCTCTCGAAACCCTCGCAGACATGTCCGTCACCAAAGCCGCCACGCCGCGTCGCGCCCCCCGGGGCGAAAAATCCGAGCGCACCCAGGCGAGCCTGCTGGCGGCGGCGCGCGAGGTCTTCGCCGAGCGCGGTTTCGAACGCTCGACGACCTCGGAGATCGCCCAGCGCGCGGGCGTGTCGGAGGCGACGCTGTTCACCTACTTCGAGAGCAAGCGGCGCCTGTGCATCGACGTGGTGGGCCGCTGGTACGACGAGATCAGCATCGAGCTCGAGGAACAGGTGCCGGCGATCGCCGGCTTCGAGGCCAGGCTGCGCTTCGTGATCCAGCGGCACCTGACCCATCTGATGGGCGACGGCATCGGGTTGTGCGCGCTGGTCCTCGGCGAAGGGCGGATGGTCGATGCCGAGTTCTCCGGGCTCATCGCCGAGCTCAAGCGGCGCTACACATCGCCCTTCATGGCCGCGCTGAGCGAGGCGCGCGAACTCGGCGAGGTGCGCGGCGACGTGCCGCTGCGCCTGATGCGCGACATGGTGTACGGCTCGATGGAGCATGTGCTGTGGGACTACGTGACCACGGGCACCAAGCCCTCGATCGCATCGACGGCCTCGCAGCTGAGCGCGATGTTGATGGCGGCGTTCGCGCTCGAGGCAGCGCCAGCGCGCGCTGCCCGCCGCTTCCAGTCCGATGTGCTCGCGGCGGTGCGCCGGCTCGAGCGCGACGCGGGCTCGGCCGAAGACGCCGCCTAGCGGATCGGCCTGGCGGCCCCGGCCCGACATCGGCGCCGCCTTTCAAAAAATGAGTCAGGCTCAAGCCGCACATGCGCGGCTGCCATCGGCGTGCCTGTTGCCAATCTCGGAGTTGCGCATGTATAGTTGAGTGACACTCAAATTAAGATGCGGAGACCCCGATGGGACACGGTGACCCGGAGATCCAGCGCGCATTGCGCTCGGTTTCCCTCGACGACAAGTACGACGGCGGCAGCGGCGTGGCCTACCTGAGCGGCACTCAGGCGCTGGTCCGGCTGCTGCTCAACCAAGGGGAGCGGGATCGCCGCGCGGGGTTGCGTACGGGCGGCTTCGTCAGCGGCTACCGCGGCTCGCCGCTGTCGGGGCTCGACCAGGCGCTGTGGGGTGCGCAGGCCCGGCTCGAGGCGAGCGACATCCGGTTCCAGCCGGCGATCAACGAGGACCTGGCCGCCACGGCCTGCTGGGGTTCGCAACAGCTCGCGCTGTTTCCCGAGGAGGCCAGGGTCGATGGCGTCTTCGCCCTGTGGTACGGCAAGGGGCCCGGCGTCGACCGCAGCGGCGACGCGCTCAAGCACGGCAATGGCGCCGGCACCTCGCGGCTCGGCGGCGTGCTGGTGCTGGCGGCCGACGACCACACGGCCAAGTCCTCGACCTTCGGACACCAGAGCGAGCAGGCGCTGGTGGCGGCGTTCATCCCGGTGCTGTATCCCAGCAGCGTGCAGGAGTACCTCGACCTCGGCGTGCATGGCTGGGCGATGAGCCGCCACAGCGGCCTGTGGGTGGGCATGAAATGCGTGTCGGACGTGGTGGAGACCACGGCGGTCGCCGACGTGGACCCGCAACGGGTGACGGTGAAGCTGCCGGACGCGGGCGAAGCGCCGCCGCAGGACCTGCACATCCGCTGGCCCGACGTCTGGGCCGAGCAGGAGCCGCGCATCGTGCGGCACAAGCTGCCCGCCGCGCTCGCCTACTGCCGCGCCAACGGGCTCAACACGATCGCGCTCAAGACGGCCTCGTCGAGGCTGGGCATCGTGTGCGCCGGCAAGAGCTACAACGACGTGCGCGAAGCCCTGCGCTTGTTGGGGTGGACCGACGCGCAGGCCGCCGAACGCGGCGTCGCGGTGCTCAAGCTCGGCATGGTCTGGCCGCTCGAGCCGGAGATCGTGCGCGAGTTCGCGAGCGGCCTCGACGAACTGCTCGTGGTCGAGGAGAAGCGCCCGCTGATCGAGCAACAGCTCAAGGACGAGCTCTATGCGGACGCGGTCGAGGGCCGCAAGGCCATCCGCATCTCGGGCAAGAGCCGCGGGGGCATCGGCGGGGAGTGGAGCGTGGGCGCCGCCGAGCGCCTGCTGCGCAGCGACTACGAACTCACGCCGCCGGAGATCGCCGCCGCGATCGCGGAGCGCCTGGGCCTTCCGGTGAATGCCTTCGAGGCCGACCCGCGCGCCCTGGCACATGGCGCACCGGCGGCGCCGGCCGCGGTGCGCAAGCCCTACTTCTGCTCGGGCTGCCCGCACAACACCTCCACCGTGGTGCCCGAGGGATCGCGCGCCATGGCCGGCATCGGCTGCCACTACATGGCGAACTGGATGGACCGCGACACCAAGGCCTACACCCACATGGGCGCCGAGGGCGTGCCGTGGATCGCGCAGCGCCTGTTCTCGACGCGCAAGCACATCTTCGTGAACCTCGGCGACGGCACCTACTTCCACTCGGGGTCGCTGGCGATCCGGCAAGCGGTGGCGGCCGATGCCTGCGTGACCTACAAGGTCCTGTTCAACGACGCGGTGGCCATGACGGGCGGGCAGCCGGTGGAAGGCCAGCTCACCGTGTCGCGCATTTCCGAGCAGGTCGCCGCCGAGGGCGTGCGCCGCATCGCGGTCGTCAGCGACGACATCGGGAAGTACCGCGACGCGGGCACGCGCTTCGCCGCCGGGACGACGGTGCACGACCGCGGCGAGCTCGACCGCGTGCAGCGCGAACTCGCGGCCTTCGAGGGCGTGTCGGTGCTGATCTACGACCAGACCTGCGCGAGCGAGAAGCGCAGGCGCCGCAAGCGCGGCAGCTATCCCGACCCGGCCATCCGCTACGTCATCAATCCAGAGGTGTGCGAGGGCTGCGGCGACTGCTCGGTCAAGAGCAACTGCCTGTCGGTGGAGCCGCTCGAGACGGAGCTGGGGCGCAAGCGCAGGATCAACCAGTCGTCCTGCAACAAGGACTTCTCCTGCGCCCAGGGCTTCTGCCCGAGCTTCGTGGCGGTGAAGGGCGGCAAGCTTCGCTCGAGTCCGTCCAGGAGCGACGTGCTCGCCTGGGAGCCGCCGCCGGACCCGGTCGTGCCCGAACTCGACGGCACCTGCGGCATCCTCGTCAACGGTGTCGGTGGAACCGGCGTGGTGACCATCGGCAGCCTGATCGGCATGGCGGCTCACCTGAGTCACCGCGGTTGCAGCGTGCTCGACATGGCGGGGCTCGCGCAGAAGGGTGGCGCGGTGTGGAGCCATGTACAGCTCGCGCCCACGCAGTCGGCGATCCTGTCGTCGCGGATCGCGTCGGCGCAGGCGGACGTGCTGATCGGCTGCGACCTCGTCGTGAGCGCGCATCCCGACAGCCTCGGTCGCCTGCGCGAGGGCCGCACGCGTGCGGTGGTGAATCTCGATGTGGCGCCGACCTCGGAGTTCGTGAAGAACGCGGACTGGAACTTGCCGACGCAGGCGCTGAAGTCGTCGCTGGAAAAGGCCTGCGGCGCGGATGTGCAGTGGTTGAAGGCGCAGGAGGCGGCGACCTGGGCGCTCGGCGATGCCATCTACGCCAACCTCGTCATGCTCGGCTTCGCCTGGCAGAAGGGCTGGATTCCGCTGTCGTCGCAGGCGCTCGAACGCGCGATCGAACTCAACGGGCAGCAGGTCGAGAAGAACAGGCAGGCGTTCCGGCTCGGCCGCTGGTGGGCGCACGACGCGCCGCGCGTGCTCGCCGCGATGAAGCCCGCGAGCACGATCCAGTGGCTGCCGCGTGCCAATCGCACGCCCGAGGAAACCATCGCGCTTCTTTCCGAGCGGCTGGTGGCCTACCAGGGGCCGGCGTATGCGCGCCGGTTCGCCGCTTTCGTGCAGCTCGTCGACAGCCAGTGTGCCGACGAGACGCACCGCCAAAGTTTTGTTGTTGCAGTGGCGCAGAACCTTTTCAAGCTCATGGCCTACAAGGATGAGTACGAGGTCGCGCGCCTTCATTCCGATCCGGAGTTCATGGACTCGATCCGCCGCCAGTTCGACGGGGAGATCCAGCTGCAATACCACCTCGCGCCGCCCCTGCTCGCCAGGAAGAACGACAAGGGCGAGCTTCAGAAGACCGCCTATGGCGCCTGGATGGGCCGGGCGTTTCGCGTGCTGCGGCACGGGAAGGTGCTGCGCGGCACGCCTTTCGACCTCTTCGGCTATACGCACGAGCGCCGCACCGAGCGCGCGCTCGTCGAGGAGTACCGCGCTGCGGTCGGCGCCGTGGTCGCGCACCTGGGCAGCCATGCGTCGCCGTGCCTGGAGCTGGCGCGCTTGCCGCAGCAGATCCGCGGCTATGGCCATGTGAAAGAGCGCGCGGTCGCGGCGGCGCGGGCGCGCCAGGCCGAACTCTTCGAGGCCATCACCGGCAAGCCGCTGCCGCCGGGCCCGATGGCCGACGGCTATGGCAAGTACCTGGAGTACGGCTGGTGACGAGCGCATCGCAAACGACGGATCGACGCAGCCGCAGCGCCGTGCGCGCGGCGGAAGGCATCCTCTCGACGCTGGACGACGGCGTGTGGCGTATCCAGATCCATCGGACGTCCAAGCGCAACGCGCTCACGATGACCATGTTCAGTGCCCTGGCCGAGAGCCTGGCGCTGGCGGAGGCCAATGACGCCGTGCGGGCGATCACCTTATCCGGCCTCGGGCCCAACTTCTGCGCGGGCCACGACTTGAGCGCCTTTGACAACTGGCCGCAGGGCGCGGGAGACCCGGTGCCGCGCTTCCTTCATGCATTGGCCGACGTGCGCAAGCCGCTGCTCATCGGCGTGCACGGATCGGCCGCGGGCATCGGCGTGACGATGCTGCTGCACGCGGACTGGGTGGTCGCGACACCCGACGCGGTCATGAAGCTGCCGTTCGTCGACCTGGGCATCGCTCCCGAGGCCGGGGGCTCTCTTCTGCTTGCGCGCGCCATCGGCGCGCTCAGGGCGAGGCGCGTGCTGCTGGGCGGGGAGGCTTTCACCGGTCAGCAGGCCCACGATTGGGGGCTCGTCTCCGAGCTGTCACCAGCCAATGAACTCGCGACCTGTCTGCAGCGCAGGGCCCTCGCGCTGGCGGCCAAGGATCCGAAGGGCTATGGCCGCATCAAGGCGCTGCTGGTCCCGGCCGGCGAGGTGCGCGCGCGCATCGACGAGGAAATCGACCTGATCAACACCTGCGTGGCCGAGCGCCGCGCCTTGCAGACCGGATGAATCTCGCCATGACAGCACAGACACCGCGCAAGGCGCACATCGTGTATGCCCACCCCGAGCCGAAGTCCTTCGTCGCGGCGATGCGCGACCGGGTGTCCGAGCGGCTGACCGCCGGTGGTTGGCAGGTCGGGCTCTCGGATCTCTATGCCATGGGCTTCAACCCGGTAGCGAGCGCGGCCGACTTCGTCGAACGCGAGAAGCCCGAGTACCTGGTCTATTCGCTAGAGCAGCGCCATGGATGGCAGCGCCGGGCCCTGGCCCCCGACATCCTCGCGGAGGTCGAGGCCGTCAGGGAGGCCGAGCTGCTGGTGCTGGTGTTCCCCGTGTTCTGGTTCTCGGTGCCGGCCATCATGAAGGGCTGGATCGATCGGGTGTTCCTGTCCGGGCTCTTCTATGGCGGCAAGCGCATCTACGACCGCGCCCCCATGGCGGGCAAGCGCGCCCTGGTGGTCACCTCGCTCGGCGGGCGCAGTCATATGTTTGGCGAATCCGGCATCCACGGGCAGATCGACGTGATGCTGCGGCCCTTGCTGCAGGGTTCGCTGGGCTACGTGGGCTATGAGGTGTTCAAGCCCTTCGTGGCGTACCACGTGCCCTATGTGACGCACGATGAGCGAGGCGCGATGCTCGAACAGCTCGGCCGGGAGACCGAGGCGCTGTCGCAGCGGGAGACGCTGGTCTTTCCGTCGCTCGATGCATATGACGATGTGCTTCGTCCCGTGGCGCAATGCGCGGGGGGGACGAGGTAGGCTGGGCGATCGACAGGAGGCCGAGAAATTTTTTTCTTCGGAAGTAGACGTTCGGCCCAAAAGCTGTGCATAATCGAGGGCTTCGCTGGACGGCTTCAGCGGCGGATGACGGAAGTTGTTCTGCTGGAGTTTGAAGGTGAAGAGGTTGAAAAAAGTTTGACGATTCTTTAAAAATCGTGTTAGACTACAAGGCTTCGCTGATCGCAGCGAGCAAGACGAAGTAAACGACAAGTTGCTTCGGTGATCGTTAAAAAATTACAGCCGATAAGCGTGGGCGTTTGAAGGTAATTGCGTAAGTTCTTCGGAACAAGTCGCAAGACTTAA